>DATJIF010000018.1:0-92248 GCA_035493475.1 Actinospica sp. | reverse complement strand
CGCGCTGGAAGTCGGTGATCCGGGACATCGCGCCGCGCAGCACGTTGAACAGCGGCACGGGGGCCTGCCACTGGCGGCCGGGGCGCGAGCCGCCGAGCACGGCGAGCGAGTCGGCGAGCCGGCCGATCAGCGCGGTGCCGTGGTCGAGCCGGAGCAGGTCGTCGAACACCTCGGGGCTGCCGCCGTGCCGCTCCTCCATCTCGCGCAGGTCCTGGAACTGCTGGTGCACGATGGCCTGGACCCGGCGGGCGACGTTGACGAAGGCGCGCTGGGCGGAGTCGCGCAGGTCCTCCTCCGCCTTGACCGCCTCGAGGACGGAGCGGACCACGTCCTCGTGCGCCTTGACGAACGCGGCGCCGAGGGCCGGGGACTGGTCGGCGACGAGCACCTCGTCGAGCGAGTCGCCGTGGTGCAGCCGGTCGATCGCGGCGGGCAGCACCTCGACGGCGAGCCGGCTGGTCTCGGCCTCCTGCAGGGCCAGGCGGCGCACCAGCTCCTGCTCGGTGGCGCCCTGGCTGCGCCGCAACTGCTGGATGGCGCGGCCGCGGCGGCCTATCTCGGCGCAGGTCAGGCCGACGGCGACGACCGCGACCAAACCGACCGCGGCGACCTCCTTCTTCGCGTGCGCGTTGGCCAGCAGCAGCGCGGTGACCGCGACCGCCGCGGTCAGGAAGGCGGGTATCAGGGCACTGTAGACAACGGGTGTACCGGCTTGCGAGCCACCAGGTGACGGTCGCTTGCGTATCATTCGCAGAACCTTGGTCTGGTCGTGGGCGGTGTCGGTGACCGACGGGGACGGGGAGAAGTCACGGGCGCGGCCCGCGGAGAGCGTCGCGGCCGGGAGACCGAACAGGCGGTGCCGCGTACGGCCCCACCGTGGCAGGCGTTTGACAAAGCACTGGGCCACCTTGTTCGCTGTTCGGCTACTGATCAGGCTGACTCTCCGGACAGGTCTGACGTTATATCAGACCTCAGCTGAACCGGAAAAGCAGCGGCGCGTTCAGTGTGCGCTCCCCCTGCGGCGGGGCACCAAAGCTTTGCTGAATCTATACGCCGCCCACGCACCTTCGCGGCAGCGACACGCGAGGGAATCAGCGGGCTGCCGTGATCCGTGTGACCATTGCGACTACCGCCACCCGGCACGGGGTACACGGTCGGTGACGCTCCCTTTTCCGACCACCCGAGCCGCTTCGAGCATGAAAGGCCTGATATGTCTGAGAGCGCCGCGATACCCGTCGCCCCGGGGGCCGTGCCGCTGCTGGGCCATCTGCCCCGGCTGGCCCGCGACCCGCTGAGGTTTCTGGACTCGCTCTCCGCGCACGGCGGCCTGCTGACCCTCAAGCTGGCCAACAAGAAGATGATCGTGGTCTGCGACCCGACGCTGACCCACCAGGTGCTGATCGCCGACGACGTGTACGACAAGGGCGGTCCGTTCTTCGAGGCCTCGCGCAAGCTGCTGCCGACGGCGATGGGCCTGGCGCCGTACGTGAAGCACCGCAGGCTGCGGCGGCTGATGCAGCCCTCGTTCACCAAGGGCCGGCTGTCCCGGCACGGCGACATCATGAGCGAGCAGATCGCCAAGGCCGTCGCGCACTGGCGGGACGGGGCGGAACTCGACGTCGTGCAGGAGATGATGACCGTCACCGGCCGGGTCCTGACGGCCACGATCTTCTCCAGCTCGGTCTCCGAGGAGTCGCTGCGCGAGATCACGGCCGACTCGCTGGAGTTGACCCGCGGCGTCGCCATCGACATCGCGCTGCCGGGGCCGATCGCGCGGCTGACACCGGGTTACGGCCACTATCAGCGGTCTGTCGCGCGGCTGCGGGAGACCACGCTCCGGCTGATCCGCGAGCGCCGGGCGGAGGGCGATTCGGCGTCGCACGGGGACCTGCTGGAGGCGTTGCTGGCGGCGAAGGACGAGGACGGCGCGGGCGACCGGTTCTCGGACCCGGAGCTCGTCGACCAGGTCTCGTTCATGATGGTCGCGGGCACGGAGACGACGGCGCAGACGGTCTCCTGGGCGCTGTACGAGCTGAGCAGGCAGCCTGAGTTGGAGGCGAAGCTGCACGCCGAGGTGGACGAGGTGCTCGGCGGCCGTCCGGCGGGATACGACGACGTGCCGCGGCTCGCACTCGTCAACCGGCTCGTCTCCGAGGTGCTGCGCTTCTACAGTCCCACGTGGCTGTTCACCCGGCGCACGACCGCGGACGCCGAGCTCGGCGGCTACCAGGTGCCGGCCGGGACCGACGTGCTCTACAGCCCGTACATCGTCAACCGCGCGCCCGCCTCACATGAGACCCCGCGGGAGTTCGATCCCGACCGCTGGGAGCCGGAGCGCGCGGCGTGCATGCACGCGCGCGGCTACATCCCGTTTGGCACCGGCGCGCGCAAGTGCATCGGCGACCAGTACGCGACGATCGAGTCGGTGCTCATGGTGGCGACGATCGCGCAGCGGTGGAGCCTGGCCGCCGTGCCGGGCACGAAGCTCAAGACCAGCCGCAAGGTGGTGAACTCGCCGATCGGCCTGAAGCTGCGCGCAGCGCGCCGCGAGCGCTGAGCCGAGACGAAGGGGCCCGCGGCGTCTGCAGGATCTGCACGGACGCCGCGGGCCCCTTCGCTCGTCTCCGGGCTAGCCCAGGGGCCAGACCCAGTCGCGGATCTCGGGCACGTCGTCGCCGTGCTCGCGGGTGTAGGCGCGGGCGGCCAGCCGGGTGTCGATCATCTCCTGGCGCAGGTGCGCGCCGCGCTCGTGCAGGGTGGGGACGCGGTCGATGGCGTCGATGACGAGGTGGAAGCGGTCGAGGTCGTTCATCATGACCATGTCGAAGGGCGTGGTCGTGGTGCCCTCCTCCTTGTAGCCGCGCACATGGATGTTGTCGTGGTTGGTGCGGCGGTAGGTCAGCCGGTGGATCAGCCAGGGATAGCCGTGGTACGCGAAGATGACCGGCTTGTCCGTGGTGAACAGCGCGTCGAACTCGTGGTCGCCGAGGCCGTGCGGGTGCTCGGTGTCGGGCTGCAGCCGCATCAGGTCCACGACGTTGACGACGCGGATCTTCAGGTCGGGGAAGTGCTGCCGCAGGATCGCGGTGGCGGCCATGGTCTCCAGCGTCGGGACGTCGCCCGCGCACACCATGACGAGGTCGGGTTCGGCGCCCTCGTCGGTCGAGGCGAAGTCCCAGATGCCGATGCCGCGCGTGCAGTGCGCGACCGCCTCGTCCATCGAGAGCCAGGACAGCGCGGGCTGCTTCCCGGCCACGATGACGTTCACGTAGTGCTTGCTGCGCAGGCAGTGGTCCGCGACCGAGAGCAGCGTGTTGGCGTCCGGCGGCAGGTAGACGCGGATCACGTCGGCCTTCTTGTTCACCACGTGGTCGATGAAGCCGGGGTCCTGATGCGAGAAGCCGTTGTGGTCCTGCCGCCACACGTGCGAGGTCAGCAGGTAGTTGAGCGAGGCGATCGGGCGCCGCCACGGGATGCGCTTGGTGGTGCGCAGCCACTTGGCGTGCTGGTTGAACATCGAGTCGACGATGTGGATGAACGCCTCGTAGCAGGAGAAGAAGCCGTGCCGACCCGTCAGCAGGTAGCCCTCGAGCCAGCCCTGGCAGGTGTGCTCGGACAGGATCTCCATCACCCGGCCGTCGACCGCGAGATCGGCGTCGTCGTCGGGCTCTGTCTCGGCGAGCCAGGTGCGCCCCGTGGCCTCCAGCACGTCGCCGAGCCGGTTCGAGGCGGTCTCGTCCGGACCCACGAGCCGGAAGTTCTTGTGCTCCTCGTTGCTGCTCATCACGTCGCGCAGGAAGCCGCCGAGCACGCGGGTGGCCTCGGCGGTCACCACGCCGTGCTCCTTGATGTCCACGGCGTAGTCGCGGAAGTCCGGCATCTCCAGTTCGCGCAGCAGCAGGCCGCCGTTCGCGTGCGGGTTCGCGCCCATCCGCCGCTCCCCCTTCGGAGCGAGTTCGGCGAGCTCCGAGACCAGCGCGCCGTGCTCGTCGAACAGCTCGTTCGGCCGATACGAACGCAGCCATTCCTCCAACTGGGTGAGATGAGCCGGGTTGTCGTGCAGCCCGGACAGCGGGACCTGGTGCGAGCGCCAGTTGCCCTCCGTGCGCTTGCCGTCCACCTCCTTCGGCCCGGTCCAGCCCTTCGGCGAGCGGAAGACGATCATCGGCCAGCGCGGGCGCTCGACCACGTCGGGGTTCTCCCGGGCCACCCGCTGGATCGCGGCGATGTCCTGGAAGGCGTCCTCGAGCGCGGCGGCCATCGCCTGGTGCGCCGCGTCGTGGTCGTCGGGGTCGGTGATCTCGACGGTGATCGGCCGGTACCCGTAGCCGATGATCAGATCGTCGAGCTCCTCGCGCGGGATGCGGGCGAGCACCGTCGGGTTCGCGATCTTGAAGCCGTTCAGCTGGAGGATCGGCAGCACCGCTCCGTCGCGCGCCGGGTCGAGGAACTTGTTCGAGTGCCACGAGGCGGCCAGCGGACCGGTCTCCGCCTCCCCGTCGCCGATCACGCAGGCGACCACGAGGTCGGGGTTGTCGTAGGCGGCACCGTACGCGTGCGAGAGCGCGTAACCGAGCTCACCGCCCTCGTGGATCGACCCGGGCGTCTCCGGCGCGACATGGCTCGGAATGCCCCCGGGGAACGAGAACTGCCGGAACAGCTTCCGAAGCCCGGCCTCGTCCCGTCCGATACCGGGGTAGAACTCGCTGTAGGTCCCCTCGAGGTACGTGTTCGCGACCAGCCCGGGACCGCCGTGCCCAGGACCGGCGATGTAGATCGCGTTCACATCACGCGCCCTGATCTGCCGGTTGAGGTGCGCGTAGATCAGATTCAGTCCCGGTGTGGTGCCCCAGTGCCCCAGCAGCCGGGGCTTGACGTGCTCGGGGGCCAGCGGTTCGCGCAGCAGCGGGTTGTCCAGCAGGTAGATCTGGCCGACGGACAGATAGTTGGCCGCGCGCCAGTAGGCGTCGATGAGATCCAGTTCACGGCGTTCCAGCGGGGCCGGATGAGTCGTCGTCATGTGATCCATCCTCTGTCGAGCGCCCCGACCACGACAGGGTCCTTGGGCCCGGTCGCGCACGGACGATCGGCCTTTCGGGTGCCGGGAGGACGCTCAGGCGCGAGAATCAGCGCATGACCTTCGGAACCCTCGCCGTCGTCGTGCTGGTCGGGCTGCTCGGGCCGCTGCTGGCGCTGCCGCAGCACTGGCGGGTGCCGATGGTCGTCGGCGAGCTGGCCGCGGGCGTGCTGCTCGGGCCGACGCTCGCCGGGTTCCTGCACCCGAGTGACCCGACGTTCTCCTTCCTGGCGGACATCGGCTTCGCGCTGGTGATGTTCGTGGCCGGCTCACACGTGCCCATCCGCGACCCCCGCCTGGCCAAGGGCCTGCGCACCGGAGCAGCCCGAGCCGTCGCGGTAGCCGCGATCTCCGTGCTCCCGGCTTTCGCCCTCGCACGCTTGTTCCACACCGGCCACACCGCCATGTACGCGGTCCTGATCGCCTCCTCGTCCGCCGCCCTGGTCCTGCCGATGATCGACTCCCTCAACCTGACCGGCCCGGAAGTACTCGACCTGCTGCCTCAGGTAGCCATCGCGGACACACTCTGCATCGTCGCCGTCCCGCTCGCCGTAGACCCGGCCCACGCAGGCCGAGCAGCCCTCGGCGCACTCGCGGTCATCGCGAGCGCCACAGTCCTCTTCCTTCTCTTCCGCTGGATCGAGAACTCAGGCGTGCGCCACCGCGTACACGAGGTCTCCGAGGACCGAAAGTTCGCGCTCGAACTGCGCTTCAGCCTCGCCGCCCTGTTCGGACTGGCAGCCCTGGCCGTCGCGACGCACGTCTCCATCATGCTCGCCGGCTTCTCCCTGGGACTGGCGGTCGCGGCGGTCGGCGAGCCGCGCCGCCTGGCACGGCAGCTCTTCGCCATCACCGACGGTTTCTTCAGCCCCCTGTTCTTCGTCTGGCTAGGCGCCGAACTCAACCTGCGCCAACTAGGCCACCGCCCCAGCTTCATCCTCCTCGGCGTACTACTCGGCGCGGCGGCCGCCACAGCACACGCCCTCATGCGCCTCACCGGCCAGCCAATCCCCTTCGGCGTACTAGCAGCCAGCCAATTGGGTGTCCCGGTAGCCGCCGCCACCCTCGGCACCCAGGTGCACGTCCTGCAACCCGGGGAGGCCGCCGCACTGATGCTCGGCGCACTCGTTACGATCGCTGCGGCAGCGCTCGCCGGGCGCGCAGCATCACACGCGAGCGAACCCGAAGCGAGCACGACAACGTGACGACCGCATCAGAGACAGAGCACGTCCCGCTCAGCACGATCGCCCGCGAATGGACCCGCATGGGCGTCATCGGCTTCGGCGGTCCCCCCACGCACATCTCGCTGCTCCGAAAGCTGTGCGTCCAGCAGCGCGACTGGATCGCGGCAGACGAGTTCGAGGACGCCATCGCCGCCTGCAACCTGCTGCCCGGCCCCGCCTCGACCCAGCTGGCAATCTGGTGCGGCCGACGGCTACGAGGCCCCGCCGGAGCAGTACTAGCAGGCTTCTGCTTCATCTTCCCCGGCCTCCTCATGATCCTGGCCTTGAGCACCCTCTTCCTGGCCGCCCACCCGCCCAAGTTCGTACTCGGCCTAGCAGCCGGCGCCGGCGCCGCAGTCCCAGCCGTAGCCGTCCACGCCGCATGGGGACTAGCCCCCGCAAGCTGGAAGCGAATCCAGAACAACAAGGTCTCGCACCCAGCCCGCACCCGCTGGATCGCCTACGCCGCAGTAGGCGCCGCCGCCGCAGCCCTCATCGGCCCGTACCTGGTCCTGGTCCTGATCGCATGCGGCGCCCTGGAGATCGCAGTCCGCTCCCACTCCCGCACGACCCCCACCCTGGCCAGCGTCCTCCCCCTGGCCGTCTCCACAGTCACCGCAGGCGGTCTGGGCGCACTCGCCTGGGAGGCCCTCAAGGTGGGCGCACTGTCATACGGCGGCGGATTCGTCATCATCCCCCTGATGCAACACGACGCCGTCCACACGTACCACTGGATGACCGACGCCCGCTTCCTGGACGCCGTAGCCCTAGGCCAGATCACCCCCGGCCCCGTCGTACTCACCGTAGCCGTGATCGGCTACGCCGCCTCAGGCTATGCAGGCGGACTACTTGCGGTACTCGTAGCATTCGCCCCCTCATTCCTCTTCATCCTCTTCGGCGCACGCTACTTCGCCACCCTGCGCGCCAACGCAAGAGTCCAAGCATTCCTGACCGGCGCCGGCCCCGCCGTGATCGGCGCCATCGCAGGCTCAGCCATCCCCCTAGCCCTCGCCCTAAGCCACGGCTGGCAGTACCCCCTCCTGGCAGCCGCCGCGATCTGGCTCTTCCTGGCCCGACGCGGCGTCGTCTCCGCCCTCTTGATCTCCGCCGCGATCGGCGCCGCCTGCGCCCTGTCCGGACTGACCGTCAGCTAGCTGCCGTCTGCCTCTCGGTGCGGGACGTGGGGAGGCGGAGGATGGCGGTCAGGCCGCCGGCGGGGGTTTCGTGGAGGGTGACTTCGGCGGCGTTGGCTGCGGCTATGCGGTGGACGATGGCTAGGCCCAGGCCGTTGCCGCCGGTGCTGGATTGGCCGAAGCGGCGGAAGGCGTTCGCTCGGGCTTGGGCGGACATGCCGGGGCCGTTGTCGACGACGCGCATCTCGATGTGCTCGTCGGTGGCGGTCGCGGTGATTTCTATGCCGCCGCCTTCGGGGACGGCGTCTAGGGCGTTGGCGATCAGGTTGTCCAGCATCTGTTCCAGGTCGCCGGGGCCCAGCCATGCGCGGGCTGGGTAGGGGCAGTGCGCTTCCAGTTTCACGCCGCGTTCCCGGGCTACGGGGTCCCAGGCGGCTACGCGGTCGGTGGCGATCTCGTCGGCGCGTACGGTTTCGGGGCGGGGGACGGAGGTCTCGGCGCGGGCTACGGTGAGCAGGCCGTCTACGAGGCTTCCCAGGCGGGCTAGTTCGAGTTGGAGTCCGGCCAGTTCTTCGGCGGACTCGGCGTCGGCGTCTTCGGCTAGGACGTCTACGCGTAGGCGCAGTGCGGTGAGCGGGGTGCGGAGTTGGTGGGAGACGTCGGCTACCCATTCGCGGTGGCTGCCCACCAGGGACTGTATGCGTTCGGCCATGCGGTTGAATGCCGCGGATAGCTCGCGTACTTCGTTTGGGCCTGTTGTCGTTGGGGCGCGGGTTTCCAGGGCGCCGTCGCCGAAGTGGGCCGCGCTGGCGCCCAGGACGGTTAGGGGTCTCGCCACCCAGCGGCCTAGCCAGAGGGCGAAGAGCACGCCTGCTGCCAGTACTGCCAGGTCTGTGGCGGCGAGCCATGCCCAGACTGCGGTGATCCGGTCGTTCATCGGGTCCGCATTGCGCGCGAGGATTGCGACTCCGGCAGCGTTTCCATCGTCGCCGACGGGGACCGCGACGAGTAGCCACTCGCCGTCTCGGGCGCTGGCTTGGTCGGCTCCGGCTTGGATCTGGGCGGCTAGTTCTGCGCCGGTCTTGTCGGCTGCTTTGGTGCATTGGGTGACTGCGACCACGTGGAGGTCCTTGGCGTAGACGGCGGCGCAGTCCCCTCGGGTTGCGGCTTTGCCGAGGGCGTCGTCCATGGCGGTGCGCGGGTCGTGGTCGGCGAGGTACTCCTCAGCGCGGGCGGCCAGCTGGTCTGCTTCGGACATGACTCCGTACTCGAAGTCGGAGCGTTCGTTCGAGGTCAGCGAGAAGCCGAGCGGCACCACGGCGAGCAGCAGCAGTGCGACGACCAGGCCGACCGTGACCAGCGCGATGCGACGTGACACGGCTACTCCCCGGGGGTCGCCTTGACCGCCGCGGCGGGGACCAGCCGGAAGCCGTGGCCGTACAGCGTCTCTATCAGTCCGTCTACCGCCAACTTGCGGCGCAGCGCGGCGATGTGCACGTCCAGCACCCGGGTCGGGCCGTACCAGTTCTCGTCCCACACGCGGGTGATCAGCGTGTGCCGGGAGATCGCCCGCCCCGGCTCGGCGACCAGGCATTCGAGGATGTCGAACTCCTTGGGCGTGAGCGGGACCTCGGCGCCGTGCACCCATGCCTGCCGGGCGCGGGGGTCGACGGCCAGCACGCCGATCACGTAGCGGGGCGCCGAGGGGCGCACGCGACGCAGCACGGCGCGGATCCTGGCCTGCAGCTCATCGAGGCCGAAGGGCTTGACGAGGTAGTCGTCCGCGCCGTCGTCCAGCGCCACGACGCGGTCCACCTCGCCGTCCCGCGCGGTCACCACGATGACGGCCGCGTCGGAGTGCTCGCGCAGCCGGCGGCAGACCTCGAGGCCGTCCATGTCCGGCAGGCCGAGGTCGAGCAGCACGACGTCGGCGGGCGCCGCCTTCAGGGCCTCGCCGCCGGTCGCGACGGTCTGCACGTGGTAGCCGGACCGGGTCAGGCCGCGGCGCAGCGGCCAGGCGATCCCCTCGTCGTCCTCCACCACGAGCACGCGCACGGGGGGTTGGGCGGGGGCCGGGGTCGCTGTCACCGGCCCACCGTAACGCAGCCCTGCCGGAGGACAGCAACATTCGGCAGCTACTTGACTGCCATCAAAAAACAGCCCTAGATTGCACCGCATCACCAGCTCGCAGAAAGGCGTCTCGCCATGCAACGTCGCATGCCGGTGCTCACCGCCGCAGCGTGTACCAGCCTCCTGCTCACCGCCGTGCTCCCCGCGTCCTCCGCCGACGCGGCGTCCGTCGCCCCCGGGCACTACACCGGGACGATCGCGGACGGCTCGACCTGGATCGCCGACGTGCCCGCGCACTGGAACGGCTCGCTGATCCTGTTCAGCCACGGCTTCGGCCCGACCACCGCCGCCGACTCCCCGAGCGCCGCGAGCCAGACCGCGCTGCTCGACCAGGGCTACGCACTGGCGGGCTCCTCCTACGATCCCAGCGGCTCCTGGTGGGCCCTGGACACCGCCGAGAGCGACCAGTTCGCCACGCTCGCCGCCGTGGAGCAGCTGCTCGGCGGCCGGCCGCATCGGGTCATCGCGATGGGCGAGTCGATGGGCGGGCTCATCAACAGCCAGATCGCCGAGGACGGCAACGGGCGCGTGGATGCGGCCCTGGACATGTGCGGCCTGGTCGCCGGCGGCGTCGATCTGAACAACTACCAGCTCAATGCCGAGTACGCGATCACGAAGCTGATCCCGGGCGCGTCCGGTGTGCAGATCCGTGATTACGCCTCCCCCACCGACGGCACCACGGCCGCGACGGCGCTGTCCAACGCGATCACCGCCGCGCAGTCGACGGCCGCGGGCAAGGCTCGCATCGCCCTCGTCGGCGCGCTGCTCAACGAGACCGACTGGGCCGCGGGCGAGACCGCTCCGGCGCCGCACGACTACGCGGGCCAGGAGGCGCAGGAAGAGGAGTGGATGACGACCGGCGGCCAGCTGGCCTTCATCGAGTTCGGCCGCTACTACATCGAGCAGGCCGCGGGCGGCGACAGCGGTTGGAACGTGGGCGTGAACTACGCCGCACTGCTCAGCCGGTCCACGCACTCGCAGCAGGTCGCGGCGCTCTACCGGGCGGCCGGACTGAATCTGCGTACTGACCTCGCGACTCTCGACCGCGGCGAGAGCCTCGCGCCGGAGTCCGGTTCGCTGGCGTCGATGGAGCACAGTTCGACCAACACCGGCCGGATCACGGTGCCGATGCTGGACATCCACACCACCTCGGACCAGCTGGTCCCGGTCGAGCAGGAGTCGGCGTTCGCGCAGAAGGTGGAGCAGGCCGGGTCCGGCGCGCTGCTGCGGCAGGCATACGTGTCGCGGCAGGGTCACTGCAACTTCACGACCGCGGAGACCGTCGCGGCCCTGGACACCGTGAACCAGCGCGTCACGACCGGGCACTGGGGCGACTCGACCAGCGCCGCCTCCCTGCAGGCCGCCGCGGACGCGCTCGGCCTCGACGGCGCCGCGTACGTCTCCTACCGGCCCGGACCGCTGGTGACGCAGGACCCGAACTCGCTCTTCGCTGTTCGTTCCAGTAAAGGTTGAGCATTGTACTTGTGGTGGGACAGAACCCTGGTTACTAGTGAGTAAGAAGTATTCACCAGGGAGGAACCCACCTTGATGCCCACATTCATCCGGCGGAGCCTCAGCATCGCCGCCACGACCGGAACCGCCGCCGCGATCGCGCTCGGCACTGGAGGGGCTGCCCACGCCTCCAGCGCCGAGTACGTCGCCCTCGGCGACTCCTACTCGTCCGGCGTCGGAGCCGGCAGCTACACCAGCGCCAGCGGCAGCTGCGACATCAGCACCAACGCGTACCCCTACCTGTGGGACGACGCGAACGCGCCCTCGTCGTTCACCGACAACGCCTGTTCCGGCGCGACCACCTCGACCGTGGAGTCCAGCCAGCTGTCCGGCCTGAACTCCTCGACAACGCTGGTCTCGCTCACCGTCGGCGGCAACGACGTCGGCTTCAGCAGCGTCATGGAGACGTGCATCCTCGACGGGACCAGCTCCTGCGAGTCCGCCGTGTCCAACGCCGAGTCCGAGGCCGAGACGACCCTGCCGGGCGATCTCGACACCCTCTACAGCGAGATCCAGGCCGACGCCCCGAACGCGCACGTCGTGGTCATGGGCTACCCCGAGTTCTACGACATCAACGAGTCGAGCGGCTGCGTGGGCCTGAGCACCGACAGCCGGTCGGCGATCGACGGCGGCGCGGACACGCTGGACAGCGTGATCTCCACCGAGGTCGCGAAGTACAGCAACTTCAGCTACGTCGACATCCGCCCGTACTTCTCCGGCCACGAGATCTGCGACAGCAGCGCGTGGCTGCACTCCTTCAACATCCTGGACACGACCGAGTCCTACCACCCGACCGCGACCGGCCAGGCGGACGCGTACTACCCGGCCTTCGAGGCCGGCGTGGCCGAGTAAAGTGCCTTGATCTCCTCGCGGGTCGGCGGTTCCGCGCCGGCCCGCGTGCAGGCCAGGGCGCCCGCGATCACGCAGTACTCCAGCAGCTCGCGCAGCTCCTCGGGCGTCTCCGGGATTCGCACCGCCCCTCCCGGCACGCGGCCGTAGCCGAGGAGCGCGTCGAGCAGCGCGGCCTGGAACGCGTCCCCGGCGCCGATGCTGTCCACCACCTCGACGACCGGCGCCGCGGCCTCGACCCGGTGCCGCGCGGTCACGGCCGTGGCGCCGCGCGACCCGTGCGTGACGATGGCCAGCCGCGGCCCGAGATTCAGCAGCGCCCGCGCCGTGTCCACCGGATCAAGGCCCGGATAAAGCCATTCGAGGTCCTCGTCACTCGCTTTGACCACGTGGGCGTAGCCGACGAGCTGGTCGGCGGCGGCCCGGTACGCGTCCGGCCTCGGCAGCGCGGCCGGGCGCACGTTGAGGTCGATCGCCACAGTGCCGCCCGACTTGGCGCGCACGTGCCGACACGCCTCCTGCACGCGGTCGGCGCCCGGCCCGATGACGCCGGCGAGCGAACCGGTGTGCAGCAGCGTGACGTCCTCGGCGATGTCGATCGGTCCCGGATCCCAGGCGGGCAGGAACTCGTAGGTCGCGCCGCCGCTGGCCGGATCGACGTAGGCCAGCGCGATCGTCGTGCGGTTCGAGGCGCTGCGCACCCGCTGCACGTCCAGCCCCGCGCGCTGCAGGTGCGCCTCGATCAGCCGCCCGGCCGGATCGTCGCCCCAGCAGGTGCAGAGCGTGGCCGGCACGCCGAGCCGCCGCAGTCCGAGGGCCACGTTCGCCGGACTGCCGCCCGGGTACGGCGTGATCCGCTCGGTGTCGTCGGTGCGCCAGATCAGGTCGACGAGCACCTCGCCGATCACCAGCACGCTCATCGCGGGTCGAGTTCTCTACGCACGGATCCAGTCTAGTGAGGCGGCGTCCCGGCTTGATTCTGGAAACCGATCGGTTTACGGTGGGAGCAAGCGAGAAACCGATCGGTTTTCTCCGGACGAGAGGCGACCATCATGACCACCATCAAGGACTCCGTGGCGCTGGTGACCGGCGGCAGCAGGGGCATCGGCAAGGAACTGGTCGAGCAGCTCTACGCGCGCGGCGCCCGGAAGGTCTACGCGACCGCCCGGGACGCGGCGGCCGTGACCCACCCGGACGCGATCGGACTGCCGTTCGAGGCCAGCGATCCGCGCGCCGCGGCCGCGCTGGCGCAGCTCGCCCCGGACGTCACGATCCTGATCAACAACGCCGGGACCTCCTCGCGCGCCGACTACCTGACGTCCACCGAGGACGAGGCGCGGCGCGACTTCGAGACGAACTTCTTCGGGCCGCTGTGGGTGACCCGGGCGCTGGTGCCGGTCATCGAGGCGAACGGCGGCGGCCACATCCTGAACGTGCACTCGGCGCTGTCCTGGTTCGCGGAGGGCAAGACGTACAGCGCGTCGAAGGCGGCGTTCTGGTCGCAGACGAACTCGCTGCGGGTGACGCTGCAGCCGCGCGGCATCACCGTGACCGGCCTGCACGTCGGCTACGTCGACACCGACCTGACCACCAGCATCGACGCCGACAAGGTGCAGCCGGGCCTGGTCGCCGCGAAGGCGCTGGACGGGATCGAGGCCGGCGCGTTCGAGGTGCTGGTAGACGGCACGTCCGAGTGGGCGAAGGCGGCGCTGTCCGGCCCGATCGAGCAGATGTACCCGCAGCTCGCGCAGCAGGGCACGAAGTAGGCTACGGGCATCATGAGTACTGAGAGCGGGCCGAACACCCGGGAACGACTGCTGGACGCGGCCGCCGACCTCGCGTACCGGGACGGGGTCGGCATCGGGGTCGAGGCGCTGTGCAAGGCGGCCGGGGTGTCGAAGCGCTCGATGTACCAGTTGTTCCCCAGCAAGGACGAACTGCTGGCCGCGAGCCTGGAGCGGCGCGCGGCGGTGACGGGCGCGCAGCTGATGCCCGCGGACGACGAGTCCGAGCCGCCGCGTGACCGGATCCTGCACGTGTTCACTCGTCTGGAGGAGCAGGCGCGGACGGCGGAGTACCGCGGCTGCCCGTACCTGGCGATGCAGGTCGAGCTCAAGGACCCCGAGCACCCGGCGAGCCGCGTAGCGGGCCGGGTGAAGCGGGATCTTGAGCTGTTCTTCCGGCGCGAGGCCGAGCGCGGCGGGGCGGCCGACCCCGAGTACGTCGGCCGGCAGCTGATCCTGGTCTTCGACGGGGCCAGCGCCCGAGCCGGGATCCGCGCCGACGACATGGCCGGTCTCGCCACGGGGACGGTGGCCACGCTGCTCGACGCGGCTGGCGTACGCTGACAGCCTCGAACGCCGCCCCGGAAAGGCCCTGACATTGAGTACCGCCACTGCCTCCGCCGTGCTCAGCACGGTCCGCGCGTGCGCCGAGCGGGCCGCCCGGGGTGCCGCGTCGCTGGTGAACGCGCCCGAGTCGGCGATCGACGCCGCGCTGCGCGGGATGGCCGAGCGGGTGCGGTCGGCGGTTCCGGCGCTGATCGCGGCGAACGAGGCCGACCTCGCCGCCGCGCGGGAGAGCGGGATGTCCGAGGCGCTGCAGGACCGGCTCACGCTGACCGCCGAGCGGCTGGACGCGATGGCCGCGCAGCTCACCGCGCTGGCCGACGTGCCGGACGGGCCGCGCGACCGGGTCGTCGAGCAGCGGCCGGACGGGCTGACGCTGCTGGAGCGGCGGCGTCCGGTCGGCGTGATCGGCGCGAACTTCGAGGCCCGGCCGAACGTGACCGTGGACATCGCCTCGCAGCTGCTCAAGTCGCGCAACGGCGGCGTGCTGCGCACCGGCTCCGCCGCGCTGCGCTCCAGCCAGGCGCTGATGGACCAGGTCGTCGCCCCCGCGCTCGCCGCCGCGGGCCTGGATGCGGACGCGATCCAGCTCATCCCGGTCGAGGACCGCTCGGCCGCGTACGCGCTCGTCGCAGTGCCCGAACTCGTCCCCCTGGTCATCCTGCGCGGCAGCGGCGAGAGCACCCGCGACCTGGCCCGCGAGGCCGCGCAGCACGGCGTGCGCACGCTGGCCCACGCGGACGGCGGCGGCGTGCTCTACATCGCGCCGGGTGCGAGCGCGGAACTGGCGCAGCGGATGGTCGAGGAGAGCCTGGACCGCCTCGGCGTCTGCAACCGTCTCAACCTTCTGCTGCTCGACCGTTCCCTGCACGACGAGCTGCTGCCCGGCATCCTCAGCGTACTGTCACGCCTCGGGATCGCCGCCTCCCTTCCCCCGCACGACCACCCACGCGGCTTCGAGTGGGCCCTGGACTCCGACCGCGCCGCCACCGTCACCATCGACGCCGTGGACGGCCCCGCCGAAGCCGCCCGCATCGCCAACGACGAGACCTCGGGCCTCGCCGCCGCCGTCGCCACCGAGGACCCCGCCGTCGCCCGCGCCTTCCTCGACGCCTACGGCGGCTCCGGCGCGTTCTGGAACTGCCCGACCCGCCTGCTGGACGGCTTCAAGCTGCTTCGCCTGCCCGAGACAGGCATCAACATCGACCGCGTCCCCGGCCCCCGCGGCCCCGTCACCTTCCGCGACCTCAGCCTGCGCCAGTACGTCACGGTCCCCACAGCGACGGTCGCAGAGGTCAGCGATCCCGCCTGATCAGATCGAGCAGACCCGGAGTCCAGTGGTCGCCGTACCGCCGCTGGAGCTCGGCGCGCTGCCAGTCGAGCCCGGTGACCTCGCCTCGGCAGAGCGCTGATCCGCACGCGCAGTCCATGCGGAATTCGGCGATGCCGGTGGACGTGGCGTAGTCGTTCGTCAGCTCCTCTCCCACCGTGATGTCGCGGCGGGCGGCCTGCGTGTACGCGTCGATCCACCACGCGTTCGGGTCGCAGCTGTGGTTGCCGTAGCCGTTGGGGCGGCGTGGCGGGAGGACCAGGTGGACGTCGTCGCCCACGGTGATCGTGTCAATGTACGGATGCCCGGGATCCTGCGCGGCCGCGGCGAAGACGGCGGCGAGTTCGGCTCCTGAGACGAGCCGTCCGCCGACTCGGGAGACGACGGTTCCGGCGGCGATGTGGCGCGTGGCGAAGAGTCCCCTGCCCTCGATCGACGACGCGCGGACTTCGATGTCGGGGTGGAGCCAGCAATCCGGCTCCGGCGCGGTTACCAAGCGGGTCCTCTCGGGCTAGACGGATTCGGGGCAGCTGAAGGATCTGCGGTAGTCGGCGGGGGTGACGCCGACGGCGCGGCGGAAGTGGTGGCGCAGGAGGGCGCCGGAGCCCAGGCCGCAGGCGTGGGCGATCTCGTCCATGCCGAGGGGCGTGTCCTCGAGCAGGCGGCGGGCGTGGAGCACGCGCTGGAGGGTGAGCCAGCGCAGCGGGGTGGTGCCGGTCTCGGCGACGAAGCGGCGGGCGAAGGTGCGTTCGGACATGCGGGCGCGGCGGGCGAGTTGGGCGGTGTTGAAGTCGGCGGCGAGGTTGTCGATCATCCAGTCGAGCACCGGCTGCAGGCTGTCGCACTCGGTCTCGGGGACCGGGAGGTCGATGAACTGGCGCTGGCCGCCGTCGCGCTGCGGCGGGACGATCATGCGGCGGGCGATGGCGTTGGCGACGGCGGAGCCGAGTTCGCGCCGGACGAGGTGCAGGCAGGCGTCGATCCCGGCGGCGGTGCCCGCGCTGGTGATCACGGTCCCCTCGTCGACGAACAGGACGTCGCGGTCGACCTTCGTGTCCGGGTAGCGGTCGGCGAACGCCGCGGTGTGCCGCCAGTGCAGGGTGCAGCGCAGGCCGTCGAGCAGTCCGGCCTCCGCCAGCAGGAACGCGCCGGAGCAGACGGTCAGCAGCGTGGCCCCGCGCGCGGCGGCGGCACGCAGCGTGTCCAGGATCGCGGGCGGGAAGACGGTCGGCGAGTCGCCCACCGCGGGCACGACGAGCAGGTCGGCGTCCGCCGCGGCGTCGAGGCCGCGGGTCGGCACGATCTGGAAGCCGGTGGACCTCAGGGCCCTGCCGGGGTGTTCGCCGCAGACCCGGAAGTCGAAGGGCGGCACGCCGTCCTCGGTGCGGTCGATGCCGAAAACCTCGCACACCACACCGAGTTCGAAGGCGGCGGTGCCCTCCATCACGAGCGCCGCGACGGTCTTGAGCATGCCCTCACGGTACCTGGCAGGATTTTGTGGCACAAGGGCAATGGCGCCACTTTCGGTGGACACCGCGCTCTCGAATACTGGAAGACATGGACACCACCGAACTATCCCCCGAGGTCAGGACCGCCCGCGTGGTGGTCGGAGTGACGGGCTCGGCGAGCAGCGGGGCCGCGCTGCGCCGGGCCGTGTACGAGGCGCGGCGCAGCGGGCACCTGTTGGTCGCGGTGCACGCCTGGGAGCCGCCGGGCGGCGAGGCGGTATATCGCCGGGCGCCCACGCCGTCGATGCTGCCGGTCTGGGAGCGGCAGGCCGAGCAGCGGCTGGACGCGGCGATCGCGCAGGCGCTCGGCGCGGTCCCGGCGGATCTGCACGTGGAGAAGCTCGTGGTGCGCGCGCCCGCCGCGTACGCGCTGAACGCGCTGGCCGACCGGTCGAGCGACCTGCTCGTGCTCGGTGCCGGTCCGCGCCGCTCGATCGCCGCGTACGCGCGGGGCACGGTGCGCCGAAAGGTCGTCAGCACGGCCACGGCCCCGGTGCTGCTGGTCGCCCCGCTCGCCACGCCGCGCACGATGCGCCGCGAACTGCGCCACCTCAAGCCCGAGGACTTCCTGCGCCCGGCCGGCTCCGGTCACGAGCGCTGAGCCGCGGTCAGCGTCGAACCGACGCTGGCGGCGACCACGGCGACGATCGCGGCGAGGGCGAGCAGCCCGACACGCTGGCCGAGGACGAGCCAGCCCGCGAGCGTGGCCACGGCCGGTTCCAGGCTCAGCAGGATCCCGAAGGCCCGGCGCGGAATCCGGCGCAGGGCCGCGAATTCCAGCGAGTAGGGCACGACCGAGGCCATCAGCGCCGTGCCGAGGGCCACGAGCAGCAGTCCGGGCCGGTCGGCGATGTGCTCAGCGCCGCGCACACCGCCGGGCGTCAGGACGAGGGCCGCGATGGTCATCGCGACGGCGAGCGCGCCGCGCCCCGGAACCTCGGCGCTCGCGCGTGCCCCGGCCAGGATGTACAGCGCCCAGAAGACCGCGGCGACGAGGACGAAGACGACCCCCGCGATGTCGAGCGAGTGCCCCGAGGAGCCCTCGCCGGTCAGCCCGAGCGTGACGACGCCGCCCAGGGCCAGCAGCACCCAGCCGAGGTCGCGGGGACGGCGGGAGAGCACGGCGGCGAGGGTGAGCGGGCCGAGGAACTCGATGGTCACGGCGATGCCCAGCGGGATCCGCGCGATCGCCGCGTAGAAGAACCCGTTCATCCCCGCGAGGCTGACCCCGAACAGGATCACGGCGCGCCACTGCGCCCGCGTCCAGGCGCGGATGCCCGGCCGGGTGCCGGCGAGCAGCGCGGCCGCCGCGATGCCGAGCCGCAGCAGCGTGGCCCCCGACGCGCCGGTGGCCGGGAACAGCCGCGTGGCCAGCGCGGCGCCGATCTGCAGCGACGTGCAGGAGCCGAGCACCATCAGGGTGGCCGGGCCGGCGAGGGAGGCCGGTCGGGCCGGGGTCGGGGAGCGCATGCGTCCAGGCTCCGGCACCTGCACTGATTCGTCCAGCGAAGCTTTCCGAGCGATACTGGTGAGGAAAACTGACGAATCAGAAAGGGGCCGGGGATGCTGGACGTGCACCGCCTGCGCCTGCTGCGCGAACTCGACCGGCGCGGCACGCTCAAGGCCGTCGCCGAGGCCCTGGCCTACAGCCCGTCCGCGATCTCCCAGCAGCTCGGCCAGCTCGAGGCGGAGACCGGCGTGACGCTGCTCGAACCGGCCGGGCGCGGCGTGCGGCTGACCGCGCAGGCACGCATCCTCGTCGCGCACACCGAGGTCATCCTGGAGCGGCTCGAACTCGCCGAGGCGGATCTGCGCGCGTCGCTGACCGAGGTCGGCGGCACGCTGCGGGTGGCCTCGTTCCAGTCCGTGCTGCTGGCCCTCGTCCCGGAGGCGCTCACGCTGCTCGCCGACCAGCACCCCGGGCTCCGCGTCGAGATCACGCACGCCGAGGCGGGCCCGGCCTTCGCGGGGCTGCTCGCGCACGAATTCGACGTCGTGCTGGGCGAGGAATACCCGGGCCTGCCGCAGCCGCAGGTCGAGGGCGTCCACACGCAACTGCTCGCGCTCGACGAACTCCTGCTCGCCTCGCCGACGCACGGTCCGCACGCGCGCGGCGGCGCGGACGACGCGCCCGTCCGGCTGCTCGAACTCGCCGACGCGCCCTGGGCCCTGGACCCGGCCGACATCCCGGCCGGGCACTGGGCCCGCACCCTGTGCCGCGCCGCCGGTTTCGAGCCGGACATCCGCTTCGCCAGCCCGGACCTGCTGCTGCAGATCCACCTCGTGGAGACCGGCCACGCCGTCGCCCTGCTGCCCGGGCTGCTGCTGGACACCGACGGCGACCACGACATGCGCGTCTCCCGGCTGCCCGGCCGGCCGCACCGCAGGCTGATGACCGGCGTCCGCGCGGGCGCGGCCCGGCATCCGGCCGTTCGGGCGTTCCGCGGCGCCCTGAAGCAGGCGCTGCGGCGATGAATATGACTATTGCTACAAAGGCATGAACTCTGATGATCAATCAGGGCCGAACCGGTGACATCAAGGCATCGACATCAGGCGATTCGGGGACGTACGCGGCAGTCTGTCGTGTTCTCCGGAAAAGGTGATAGTCATGCCCTTGTCCCGCACCGCCCGCCGCTCGCCGTACCGCGCCGCCCTGCTGTCAACGGCGACGGTCACGCTGCTGTTCGGATTCCTCTCCAGCGCCGCGCCCGCCGCGTCCGCAGCGGCCGCGAAGTCGGCACCCGGCGACAACGGCGACGTCAAGGTGCACGCCGTCGGCACCTTCTTCATCGACCAGCGCAACGAGCCGCATGTGTGCCAGTTCTACCTCGACGCCTTCAACTTCGACACGATCCAGAAGGTCAGCTGGACCATCGACCAGGAGGCGCCGACCGGCCACGCCCAGGCGTCCAGCGGCACGCTCACCCTGCACAACGGCGCCGGGCAGACCTCGGTGATGTCGCTGCCCGTCGGGCACTACAAGCTGGACTGGACCTTCGAGGGCGAGCACGGCAGCGCCAAGCACAAGGTGTTCTGGTCGGACTGCGCCGCGGTCGCCTCGCCGCCGCCCGGATCGACCGTGGTCGGCAGCGGCGGCACGGTCCTCGGCACGGTGAACGCGGCGGGCGAGATCATCGGCCCGAACGGCAAGCCGGTCCTCGCGGCGACCGGAGTCGAGCTCACCCCCTGGCTCGCCGCCGGTGCGGGCCTGGTCCTCGGCGGCACGCTGCTCGCGCGGCGGCGGCGCTCGGCCCGCTGACCAGACGGAAAAGCGCAGCGGCACGGCGGAGTGTGGGCTTCCGCCGTGCCGCTGCCGTGTTGCGGGGAGGTAGCCCGGTCGGGTGGGTAGACCGACCGGACTACGCGCACTCCCCTTCGAGGTGGATCAGAAGGCCCCGACGCCGTTCGGCGTGCCGAGGCCGGTCGGGCCGTCCCAGCCGGTGCGCGCCGTGCACAGTTGGCTGACGGAGCAGCTTCCGTCGTTGCCGGAGGTGACGTCGTTGAGCGAGCCGGTGTGGGCGTAGGCGAGGGACGCGTTGTCGACCGAGGACGTGTTGCCCGCCAGCGCGTAGACGCTCGCGATGATCGGGGAGGCGACCGACGTGCCGCCGTACACCTGCCAGCCGGAGTATCCCTGCGACGGGGTCGAGTCGTACACGGCGACGCCGGTGTTCGGGTCGGCGATCGCGGAGACGTCCGCCACGGCGCGCTCGGCGCAGCCGGTCCCGGCGCCCGCCTGGTAGCTGGGCCGCGCCTCGTTCGACGAGCAGCCCGCGCCCGCGCCGGACCACGCGGTCTCGGTCCAGCCGCGCGAGTTCGAGGACGTACTCAGCGAGGTGCCGCCGACCGCCGTCACGAAGGGGCTCGCGGCCGGGTACTCGACGCCGTAGCCGCTGTCACCGGTGGAGGCGGTGATCGCGATGCCCGGGTGGTCGTAGTACTTGGTGTCGTAGGTGGCGTCCTTGCTGGACTCGTTGCCGCCGTAGCTGTTGGAGATCGCGTTCGCGCCCAGCTTCGCGGCCTCGTTCACCGCAGTGCCCAGATTCGCCGAGGAGGCGCTGGAGGCCTCGACCAGGATGATGTGGCAGTTCGGGCAGGTCGCGCTGACCATGTCGAGGTCGAGCGACTCCTCGGTGGCCCAGCTCGCGTTCGTCTTCGGCAGGCTCGTCGTGGAACCGGTCTGGCTGACGATCTTCAGGCAGCCGCCGGCCACGGTGCAGGCCGAGAGTCCGTACTGGCCGCGGTAGACGGCGAGGTCCGCGGCGGCGGTCGGGTCGTTGTACGCGTCGACGATGGCGACGGTCTCGCCGCTGCCCGCGCTGGACGAGGGCAGCTTGTACGCGGACTGGATGCTCGACGGACCGTAGCCCGACGGCGTCGCGTCGGCCGTGGCGCCGGTCTTGTGCGACCTGGCGCGGTTGCGGACCGCGTCGCTGTGCGCCCAGCTCGCCGAGTCGGCGGCGGTGTGCACGGCGGGCGACGCGGTCGGGGTAGCGGCCGTCGCCACGGTGCTGAGCGCGGGTATCGCGCCAAGGCCCGCAGCGGCGGTGACCGCGAGAGCGAGCTTCGGAATGAGTCGTGGCATAAAACGAAGAATGGCGAACGCGTCGCCAAGCCCGAGTAAAGCAGAGGCAACGGCTCAGCCATGCACATTCAGCGTTGAGGGTATTCGCTACGCGTCGGTACGATCACCCAGCGGAGAAGACAGCGTTGTCGGGCAGGTCACGACCGTACACCCGCGAACGTGAACCCGGGACGGAGGGGAATTCCCACTCCGTCCCGGGCCATGTGCGCCGTATTTGGTTAAGCAGCTTTTCGCATCAACCCGCGAGCAGTTGTTCGAAGGGGATGACGTCATCGCCGTCCTCGGCGTCAGGGTCCTGCGGCCTCGGTTCGCGGATCGCGAGCAGCGCCGCCAACTCCCCGGCCGCGCGGTCGATCCGGCCGACGAACTCGGCCGCCTCGCCGCCCCAGTCCTCCGTCGCGGCGTACACGGCGGTCGGCGCGACCGTGGCGTGCAGGTAGCTGAACAGCGGCCGCAGCGCGTGCTCCAGGGCGAGCGAGTGCCGCGCGCTGCCGCCGGTTGCCGCGATCACCACCGGCGTGCCGGTCAGCGCCGCCGGGTCGATCAGGTCGAAGAACGACTTGAACAGCCCGCTGTACGACGCGGAGAAGATCGGCGAGACGACGATCAGGCCGTCCGCCGTCTCGACCGCCTTGAGCGCGTCGCCGAGCGCGGAGTTCGGGATACCGGTGACCAGATTGTTGGCGATGTCGACGGCGTGGTCGCGCAGCTCCAGCACCCGCACGTCCACCTCCCGGCCCCGCTGCCGCAGTTCACGTTCGGCCGCAGCGGCGAGCCGGTCGGCCAGCAGCCGCGTACTCGAAGGCTGACGCAGGCCCGCCGAGACGACGACCAGCCTCACCGCATCCATCCTCGTACACCCTCTCCCTGAGCTCTTACTGATGTTCCTGTCGGCACTTACTTCGCGGACGCCAGCAGCGAAGCGTGCGTCGGGGCGTCCGGCACGTTCGCGGGGCGGTTCTTGGCGAACTCCTCGCGCAGCACCGGCACGACCTTCTCGCCGAGCAAATCGATCTGCTCCAGCACCGTCTTCAGCGGCAGACCGGCGTGGTCCACCAGGAAGAGCTGCCGCTGGTAGTCGCCGAAGGAGTCGCGGAACGAGAGCGTCTTCTCGATGACCTGGTCGGGCGTGCCGACCGTCAGCGGCGTCTCGCGGGTGAATTCCTCCAGCGAAGGTCCGTGCCCGTATACCGGTGCGTTGTCGAAGTACGGCCGGAACTCGCGCACGGCGTCCTGCGACTTCTCGCGCATGAACACCTGGCCGCCGAGCCCGACGATCGCCTGCTCCTCCGTGCCGTGACCGTAGTGCGCGTAACGGCGACGATAGAGCCCGATCAGCTTCTGGAAGTGCTCCTTCGGCCAGAAGATATTGTTCGCGAAGAACCCGTCACCGTAATACGCAGCCTGCTCAGCGATCTCCGGCGAACGAATCGAACCGTGCCACACGAACGGCGGGATCCCGTCCAGCGGACGCGGCGTAGAGGTAAAGCCCCGCAGCGGCGTACGGTGCTTCCCCTCCCAATCCACCACGTCCTCACGCCACAGTCGGTGCAGCAGCGCGTAGTTCTCGACAGCGAGGGTGATCCCGTCGCGGATGTCCTTGCCGAACCACGGATATACCGGGCCGGTGTTCCCGCGACCCATCATCAGGTCCACCCGGCCCTCGGCCAGGTGCTGCAGCATCGCGAAGTCCTCGGCGATCTTCACCGGGTCGTTCGTGGTGATCAGGGTGGTGGCCGTCGAGAGGATCAGCTTCTCGGTACGCGCCGCGATCCAGCCCAGCATCGTCGTCGGCGAAGACGGCACGAACGGCGGATTGTGGTGCTCGCCGGTCGCGAAGACGTCCAGGCCGACCTCCTCGGCCTTCTGCGCGATCGCGACCATCGCCTTGATCCGCTCGTGCTCCGTCGGCGTCCGTCCGGTGGTCGGATCGGGCGTGACGTCGCCCACCGTGAAGATCCCGAACTGCACGGTACTCACCCTTTCGCGGTTGTTGACGATTCAACTATACCGCGAACGCCGTCCCCGGAGCACCTATTCCGCGGCGCCTCAGCGACTCAGCCGAGGAGCGCGCCGCGCAGGAAGCCGACCGCCTGGCTGATCGCCGCCTCGGCCGCGTGCGTCCCGCGCAGGGCGTTGAGCATCACGAAGTCGTGGATGATGCCCTGGTAGCGGGTCGCGGTGACCGGCACGCCCGCCTGGCGCAGCTTGTTCGCGTACGCCTCGCCCTCGTCGCGCAGCACGTCCGCCTCCCCCGTGATCACCAGAGCCTGCGGCAGCCCGCTGAGCTGCTCGATCGTGGCCCGCAGCGGACTCGCGGTGATCTCGGCGCGCTGGGCGGGGTCGGTCGTGTACTGGTCCCAGAACCACTGCATGCCGTCGCGGCGCAGGAAGTAGCCCTCGGCGAACTGCTGGTACGAGCCGGTGTCGAACGACGCGTCGGTGACCGGGTAGAACAGCACCTGCGCACGCAGCGGCACGTCACCGCGCGACTTGGCCATCAGCGTCAACGCGGCGGTCATGTTCCCGCCGACCGAGTCACCTGCGACCGCGATGCGCGACGCGTCGAGATCCCGGCTTGCCCCCTCCGCGACGACCCAGCGCGCGACGGCGTAATTCTGCTCGATGGCGACCGGGTAGCGGGCCTCGGGCGAGAGCGAGTACTCGGGGAACACGACCGCGGCACCGACGCCCACCGCCAACTCGCGAACCAGCCGGTCATGCGTGTGCGCGTTCCCGAACACCCAGCCGGCGCCGTGGATGTAGATGACGACGGGCAGCACCCCGGTCGCACCCGCAGGCCGCACCACGCGCGCCCGCACCGAACCGGTCGGCCCACCCGGCACGGTGACCCACTCCTCGTCCACGGCGGGCTTGGCGGCCGAGCCCGACTGCACCTCGTCCACCGCCTTGCGCCCCTCCGCCGGCGCGATCTCGAACAGGAACGGCGGCTCAGCAGTCGCCGCCGCGAACTCAGCCGCAGCCGCCTCGAGCACCGGGGCGACGGGGGTGTACGCACCGGCATTCTGCATGTTCTCGCTGGTCATGACACTACTCCTCAGATCAGGGAACCCATCGGGCTCCGCCTGAGAAGAAACCTATCCCACGATTACCTTGTGCACAAGTCATCGGCACCAAAGTTAATCGTGCGGTGGTCTAGGATGGGCTCATGACGAGGGCAGAGCAGACCGAATTCCCCATGGGCCTGGACGACATGCTGTGCTTCGCGCTCTACGCGGCCTCGCGCGCGGTGACGACCCGGTACCGCCCGCTGCTGGACGAGCTGGGGCTCACCTACCCGCAGTACCTGGTGATGCTGGTGCTCTGGGAGCACGGCACCGTGCCGATCAAGGACATCGGTGCCGCCCTCCAGCTCGACTACGGCACCCTCACTCCCCTGATCAAGCGCCTCGAGTCCGCCGACCTCGTCAAGCGCGAGCGCCTCCCCGAGGACGAGCGGACCGTGCAGGTCAGCCTGACCGAGGCGGGTGACACCATGCGCCGGCGCGCCGCCCACATCCCGGGCGTGATCACCAAGGCGATGGGCCTGACGCCCGAGCAGTTCGACGACACGAAGCTGCTCCTCCGTCAGCTGGCGACGAACGTCTCGACAGACAACTGACCCGCGCCTTCCTATCCTCGCCTGGCCTCGCTCTCAGATATACGCCGCGGCCTGAGCGGCGTAGAGCTGCGCATACCGCCCGCCGGAAGCCATCAGTTCCGCATGCGTGCCGGTCTCCAGGATCGTGCCGTCGGCGAGGACGAGCACCTGATCGGCCATGGTGACCGTCGAGAAGCAGTGCGAGACGAGCACGGTCACGGCGCCGGTCGCCGCCCCGGCCTCGCGCGCCTGCCGGGCGAAGGTCTCGAAGAGCTCGTGCTCGGCCTGCGGATCGAGCGCGGCCGTCGGTTCGTCGAGCACGAGCAGCAGCGGCGCCGTCCGCATCTCGCCACGGGCCAGCGCGAGCCGCTGCCACTGCCCATGCGAGAGCTCGGCGCCCCCGAACACCGTGCCCAACTGCGTATCGAGTCCGTCAGCGAGGCTCGCGACCGTACGCTCAGCACCGGCCCTCGCCACAGCACCCTCGACGGCGGCACGGTCCTCGATCCGCGGCAGGTCCCCGACGCCAATGGTCTGATACGTCGGAAGCTCGAACTTCGCGAAGTCCTGGAACACGCCGCAGGACGCCGCCGCCCACGCACGCGGCGCGATGTCTCCCAAGCTGGTCCCGTCAACCCGAATCTCGCCGGACGTGGGCTGATACAAGCCCGTCAGCAGCTTGACCAGCGTCGTCTTCCCCGCTCCGTTCACGCCGACGAGCCCGACGACGCTGCCCGGCGGGAAGTGCGCGGTGATCGAGTGCAGCACGGTCGCCGACGTGCCGGGATACGTGAAGGCGACATCGTCGAGCGTGATGCCCGTGGCCAGACGTGGCGGTGGCGCCTGGCCGTCGGCGTTGGCGGCCTCGGCGGACGCAGCATACTGACGTAGCCAGGCGTAGTACTCGGCAACCTGGCCTGCCTCGCCGACGCGTTCGGTGCTGGCCTGAAGCATGGAGAGCTGCAGCCGCAACTGCGCAGCCAGCGTCAGCACCATGACAAGTGCGCCGATACCCGCCTGACCGCTCAGAACCCGATGCGCGACGAGAGCCAGGGCGCCGCCGAGTCCGGCCACGTACAGCAGCCAGCCCGCCGCCTGCACTGCCGCCCCACGAACCTGCGCACGCTGCTGCGTACGCGTCGCCTCATCCCACAAGTCGGAGGCGCGGCGACTGAGTTCGGCCCCTGATCGGGCGATGCGCACCTCCTTCGCGGCGCTCGGGTTCAGGCACAGATCGTGCAGATGCAGTTCGAGCCGCGTGATCTCGGCATCGGCCTCATGCGCGGCACGTGCCCACACCTGCGCGAGGTTGCCGACGTACAGCACCGGAAGCGTCGTGGCCACGAGGCCGAGCAGCAGCGGATCCACTTCGGCGAGCAACACGCCGCTCAGCGCGAGACTGATGAATGCCGTCGCCCCCTCGACGATCGACCACGCGTACCCGGCCAGCGCGCCCGTCCCCTTCACCGCCAGGAACACGCGATTGAGGTAGTCGGCGCGCTCCAGATGCTCGATTCCGGGCACGGACGCGACGTCGGCCATGACCTCGCGCGTCAGCTCCACCTCCATCTTGCTGACCAGCCCGGCCCGGAGGTTGCCCTGCATCCGGCCGCCGATGGTCAGCATCATGCAGGCCAGCGCGCCGAGGACGATAGCCGGAACCAGCTGCAGGTTCTGCAACTGCCCCGCGTCATCGACGACCCAGCGCTGCGCGAGCCCGACCGCGCTAGGCGTGACTGCGACCAGAACCCTGAGCAGCCACGTGACGGCCGTGACCTTGCGATCCACCCGCCACGAGAGCGCAAGCAGATGTCGCAGAGTCCGCAGAGTCGCACGCATCTTTCCCACTCCCCTCACTCCGCCCACTCCCCCCACCTCCCTCACTCCGCCGCCTCCGCGAACCGCGCCGCCTGCAACCGGAACAGCCGCGCGTAGCTGCCGTCGAGCTCCATCAGCGCGTCGTGATCACCGGACTCCGCAATCCGCCCGCCGTCGAGCACGACGATCCGATCCGCGCCGCGCACGTTCGACAGCCGATGCGAGATGATCACCACGGACGCGCCCCCGGCATGCGCGGTCACCCGCTCGTTGAACTCCTGCTCGGCCTCGACGTCCAGATGCGCCGTCGGCTCGTCGAGCACCAGCAGCCGCCGCCCGTGCGCGACCGCGAACAGCGCGCGGGCGATCGCAAGCTTCTGCCACTGCCCACCCGACAGATCGACGGCCCCGGTACCGCCCTTCCACAACGTGGTCCGCACGCCGTCCGGAAGCGCCGCCACCATCTCCTCAGCCCCCGCAGCCGAGATCGCGTCCTCAATCCCCACGACGTCGCCGACGAACTCAGGCGCTGACAGCGCAACGTTGTCGGCGACCGACGTCCCGTAGTGCACGAAGTCCTGGAACAGAGCCGTCATCCGCCCGCGCCACGCCTCGATGTCCAGCTCGCGCAGATCGACGCCGTCCACCGTGATCCGTCCCACAGTGGGCTGATACAACCCCGCGAGCAACTTCATCAGCGTCGTCTTCCCGGCACCGTTGACCCCCACGATCGCGAGCGTCTCACCAGGCCGAATCTCCAGCGTCAGCCCATCGACCACCGCCTGATCGGCCCCCGGATACCTGAACGAGACCCCCTCGAACCGCACCAACGGCGCCCCCGCCGTCTCAAATCCCTTAATCAACCCATTAAT
Source organism: Actinospica sp. (assembly GCA_035493475.1). Lineage (GTDB taxonomy): Bacteria > Actinomycetota > Actinomycetes > Streptomycetales > Catenulisporaceae > Actinospica. The sequence continues at coordinate 64,262 of DATJIF010000018.1, read as the reverse complement.
CAACCCCTCAATCGCAGGTGCCGCCGCAGCCGCCATCTCCCCCCGCGCAAGGATCCGATCCAACGCCCGCACCGTGACGATCCCGTAGTCGATGTCGAACGATTCCTGCCCCATGAACGCCAGCCCCGTCACCGCGAACGCCGCCGAGACGCACCGCGCGACCGTGCCGGCAGCCAGGCCCGAATCACCGAGCACCCACACCATCGCGGCACCACAGAGGCTTGAGACCGTGATCGTGATCCCCTGCCGCCCGAGCACCGAGGCACGCGCCGCCCACGCCGGAGTCCGCGCCGTCACGTAAGCCTGATGCATCCGGTCGAGCACCCAGTCCGCCAGCCCGAACAGCCGGACCTCCTTCGCCGGCGCCGCCTCGTGCGCGAGTCGAGCGAAGTACTGCGCCTTACGCGTGTCGGACGCCCGCAGCTCCTCCATGTTGCTGAGCCACATCCACTGCCGCCGCGCCAACGTGCGCAGGAACAGCGACGCAACGGTCAACCCGACCGCCAGCAGCGGAAACCGCAGCCCGAGCACGACCGCCGCACTCAGCCCACTGACAAGGCTCGCGATCTGCGTGACCTGCCCGATCGCCGCGTTGCCAGGCGACCGCGTACGCCATCCGAGCCCGAGATCGCAGGCCCGCTCCACGTCCGCCCGAAACGACGGATCCTCCAAATGCGCGATCCCCGCAGGCGCCAAAGCGATATCCCGCACCCGCGCCCGAAGCGCCCCGTCCACCCGCCGCGCCGCCACCACCTCGCACGACCGCCCGACAAGCGCCGCGACCTGCACCCCGATCACCACCCCCACCGTGGCCACCAGCGCCGGAACCACCTCCCCCACCCGCCGCGCCGAAGTAGCCGCCGCGACCAACCACCCCGTAGTCACCGCCGTCCCGATCGTCCCCACAACCTGCGCGGCCGCCGCCAACACGACCCCCGCCACCGTCCACGTCCCACCACTCCCCAGCAACGCCAACAACCGCCACCGCTCACCAACCAGCCCCCGCATCCCCGCCGGCGAAAGCGCCCCCCACCCCCAGCGCGGATCCACGACCTCCCCATCACCGGCAGCCGAACCGTCACCCGCCGCCACGTCCACCATCCACCCGCCTCCCTCAGCGGCTCCCGATGATGTCCCAAGCCCCAGAAACCCGGCAAGCGCTTTCTTGGTCCCACCGGGAACCGCAGATGGCGATGGGGAATTTCACATTGCCCGCCGCGCCGACAAGGACTCAGGCCGAGCGCTGCGGCAGAAAATCCCCCGACGTTCAGAGCTCTCCTCGCCTGGCAGGCGTAGCCCGGTTACCAGGGTTCTGTCGGGGGTGCAAACGGCGAAGCGGATATTTACACCAGCGGGAGCCGTCGCTGTTTGCGGCCCCGGCGGGTTCCTGGTCGCCTTCGGTGCCAGGCGAGGAGAGCACCCCAACCGAACCCCACCCCCACCCACAGACCAAACCGCAGCCGGGCGGTGTTGTTGGGTGCTGTCCGAGCCGGCCCGCCGGAGGCGTTTTTGACCTTGACGTTCAGTCAGACCAGATGGACGCAAGTAGACAAGCGGCGCCGCAGGGGCGCGGACGCAGCGACCGAGGTACGAGGGAGCGTAGGTAGCGGGCCGAAGGCTAGGGCGGGTGGGCGGGTGCCCGGACGTAGTTGCCGGCACGGAGCGAGGAACGAGCGCAGTGCCGGCGACGTAGGTAGGGCCGGTCGTCAAGCGCAAGTCGACCTGCCCTCGTCATCGATCTAGCGGGGAAGCAGACGTTGGTGGATCAGGCAACTGATCTCGGTTATGCCGGCTGCGGCGAGTTCGTCGCTCGCTGCGTCGGCACGGAAGGTCCACAGGATCGCGGAGGCGGTCTTCGCGTCTAGACCGACTAGGCCTAGCGCGTCGCGGGCTGAGCGGAGGGTTTGGCCGGCGTAGACCAGGTCGTCGATCAGATGGACGGGGGTGTGTGGTGCTAGCCGTTCGCCTGCGAGTCGTCCGTCGCCGACCGTTGGGTCGTCACCGTAGGAGACGAAGTAGGTCTTCGGGGAGCGCCGAACTAGTACTGCGGGGACGGCTAGCTTGAGGGCGATGGCGCCGACGAGTGGCCAGGCGCCTTCGTCACACGCGGCTACGGCGTGGTCTGCCGGGATGGTTCGGGCAAGTCGGTCGACGACGAAGGCGAAGTCGGTCGGGCGGCCCAGCAGGCGCTTGAGGTTGGTGAAGCCGCGACCGGTTCGTCCTTCCCGGTCCTGGATGTCGAAGTCATCGGACGCGCACCGCATCACGATGTCTGAGATCGTCGGTGGATTCACGATCTTCAGTTCGAGCTCCATGTACCCTCCCAATGCCTCAGCTCGGGGCGGGGATTTCGCCGGAGCCTCGGGGGATGAGGAGGCTGGGGATGACGTGGACGGCGGCGGGGGTGTGGTTGGCGGCCAAGCGGGCGAAGAGGAGTTCGGCGGCCAGGCGGCCGATCTTCGCGGGCTGCTGGGCCAGGACCGTGACGCCGGGATCCAGGAGTTGGGCCAGGGGGAAGTCGTCGAAGCCCACGACGGCTACCTGGTGGTGGAGGTTCAGGCGGTGGAGGGCTTCCACGGCGCCGATGGTTACCAGGTTCTGGCTGGTGAACAGGGCGGTGGGGGCGGCGGTGCCAACGTGGTGGGGCTCGGTGAGCATGGCGGTTACGGCTTGGTCGGCGGCCTTTGGGGTGCGCAGGCCGTGGACTACGTGGGCCGGGGTGATGACGCAGCCCTTTGACTCGGCTGCTTGCATGGCGTCGCGGTAGCCGGCGTAGCGGTCGCGGGCGGTCATCAGGGATTCCTCGTCGCCCAGGTAGGCGATGCGACGGTGGCCCGCGGCGATGAGGTGCTCGACTGCCGCCTTGGCGGCTTCGCGGTTGTCGGTGACCACGGCGTCGCCGATCAGGGGGGTGGGGAGGCGGTCGACGAATACCACGGCCGTGCCCGCTTCCTGTTCGGCGACCAGGTAGCGGTGGTCGGTGCTGGCCGGGACGATGATCAGGCCGTCGACGCGGCGGGCGATCAGGGCGCGGACCATGCGGCGTTCGCGTTCGGGGTCCTCGTCGAGGCTGGAGCTCAGCACGAACACGCCGCGTTCGGCCGCGTAGTCCTCGACGGCGCGGTGCACGGCCGCCGAGAAGGGGTTGGCGACGTCCTCGACCAGCAGGCCGACGGTGTGCGTGCGGCCGTCGCCGCGGCGCAGGTTGCTGGCGGCGAGGTTGGGGCGGAAGCCTAGGCGGTCCATCGCCACGTGCACCTTGGCGACCAGGGCCGGGTCGACCGTCGGCACCTCGTTGACCACGCGGGAGACGGTCTTCAGGCTCACCCCGGCGAGCGCGGCGACCTCCTTCATCGTCGGACGCTCGCGGGGCGGGGACGCGGCGGGGGGCGTCTCGGATCCTGGCACGGCTTCGCTCACGCTCTGACCATACATCGGCTGACGCTACGGCCGGGGCGCGGCGGTCGAGCCGCGTACGCAGAGCTTGAGCGGGAGGATGATCGAGCGGGGGTGCCGACCGGGGTCACGCAGCTCCTCCAGCAGGAGCCGGGCGGCCTCGGCGCCGATGTCGTACTGCGGGATGCGCACGCTGGTCAGCGGCGGGCTGACGCGGTCGATGAAGGGGATGTCGTTGAAGCCCACGATGCTGACGTCGGCGGGGCAGGCCAGTCCACGTTGCGCGAGGGCATCGTAGGCGCCCAGGGCCAGGAGGTCGTTGCCCGCGAGGATGGCGGTGAACTCCGCGCCGGAGTCGAGGAGGCGGGCCGTGGCCTCGGCGCCTGCGGGCTGGGACCATTCCTTGCAGGTGGCGATCCGTTCGGGGGCGGGGGCTAGGCCGTGGTCCTCCAGGGACTGGCGGTAGGCGCGCAGGCGGGTGACGCCGGTGGAGAGGTCTTGCGGGCCTGCCAGGTGGGCGATCTTCCGGTGGCCGAGTTCGACGAGGTGGCTCATGGCCATGGCCACGCCTGACACGTCGTCGGGGGTGACGGACGGGATGTCCGGGCGGCCGCTGCGCCGGTTGACCAGGACGAGGGGCACGTCGGCGGCGTCGAGTTGTTCGATCAGCGGGTGTTCGAGGCGCGCGGTGGCGAATACGAAGCCTTCGACGTTGCGGCCGCGCATCGCCTCGACGGTGGCAGCCTCGCGCGCGGGGTCGTTGTCCGTGTTCACGATCCAGGCGTGGTAGCCGATCGGCAGCAGCACGTCCTCGACGCCGCGCACGATCGGCGGGAACAGCGGGTTCATCAGGTCGGGCACGATCAGGCCGATGCTGGCCGAGCGCGCGGTCTTCAGGCTGCGCGCGACCGGGTTGACCCGGTAGCCGAGCGCGGCGGCCACCCGGTCCACGCGCTGCACCGTCTCCGGGCTCACCAGATGCCGGGTCGCCGGGTTCAGGGCCCGCGACACGGTGGCCGCGTGCACCCCGGCTTCCTCGGCCACGTCACGCAGGGTCGGTCGTCGCACAAGCGCATTGTACGGCGGGCTGCGGCGACTCAGACCCTGCTGTGCCGCAATCGATTGCGGTTGCGTCGAGCGCACGCCACGACTGCGTCGCGCGCCCTTGACGCACCTACTCCGGCTCGCGACACTGCGACCGATGCAATCGATTGCTAGACCCTAGAACGGAGGGAGATGAGCGGGGCTTGGTGGCACGAAGAAGTGTGACAAGCGCCCTGACGGCAACAACGACGGCTCTCGCGCTGGCCGGGTTCTGCGGCGCGTGCAGCTCCTCCGGAGGCGGGGGCGGCGGCACGGCGAAGGGGCCGATCACGATCGGCGTCTCGCTCTCGCTCACCGGCGACTTCTCGGCCGACGGCCAGGCCTTCCAGCAGGGCTACGAGCTCTGGGCGAAGCAGGTCAACGCCTCGGGCGGCCTGCTGGGCCGTCAGGTGAAGCTCGACATCGTCAACGACGCGAGCAGCCCGGTGCAGGTGGCCACCAACTACCAGAAGCTGATCAGCGTGGACCACGTGGATCTCGTGTTCGGCCCCTTCTCCACCTCGCTGACGGAGGCCTCCTCGCAGGTCGTCGCGCGCTACGGGTACGCGTTCGTGGAAGGCGCCGGCGGCGGTCCCGCGGTCTTCACCCGCGGCCTGCACAACGTGTTCGACGTGAGTCTTCCGGTGGCGAACAACCTGGTCAGCTTCGCGAAGTGGATCGCCGCGATGCCCGCTTCGACCCGCCCGGCGACGGCCGCGTACGCCACGGAGGACGACCCGTTCACCGCGCCGCAACTGCAGATCGCGCGCGGGATCCTGGAGAAGGCCGGGGTGCGCACGGTCTACAACCAGACGTACCCCTCGGAGACCACCGACTACGGCCCGATCGCGACCGGCATCATCGGCGCGAAGGCCGACATCGTGCTCGTCGGCACGCTGCTGCCGGACGTCACCGCGTTCATCAAGCAGTTCGTGCAGCAGAACTACAACCCCAAGGCCCTGATCGCGACGGCCGGTCCGGATCAGGGTTCGCAGTTCATCCAGAACGTCGGCGCGAACCACACGCAGGGCATCATGGTCCCGAACGAGTGGTATCCGACATCGAGCGCCACGGGCAACGCGGCCATGGTCGCGGCGTATCTGAAGGCCTACGGCGGCAACGCGCAGGACATCAGTGCGGACGTGGCCGAGGCGTATTCGGTCGGCGAGGTGACGGCTCAGGCGGTCACGGCGGACGGCAACCTGAATCAGACGCAACTGATCGCGGAGCTGCACAAGGGCACCTTCACCACGGTTCAGGGTCCGGTCGCGTTCGATTCGACCGGGCAGAACGTCAAGGCTTTCGCCTACATCTTCCAGTGGCAGAACGGCGCGCTGGTTCCGTTCCAGCCGAACTCGGCGGACGTGCTGGAGCCGGTCGCCCCGGCGACGTCGCCGATCATCTACCCGAAGCCCGCCTGGTAGCGGAGAGGAGCGGCCGGTGGGCACCGAACTCGCGCGGGCGGTCGTCGACGGCGTGCTGACCGGCGGCGTGTACGCGCTGATGGCGGCGGGATTGACGCTGATCTTCGGCGTCATGGAGATCATCAACATCGCGCAGGGGATCCTGGTGGTCCTCGCCGCCTACCTCAGCTACACGCTCCAGGTGCACGCGGGCATCGACCCGTTCGTCGGGCTGCTGATCACCATCCCGGTCATGTTCCTGATCGGGGTGGTGATCGAAGCGGGGGTCATCAGGAGGCTGGCGCCGCGCGACCGCACCGCCCTCTCGATCCTGGCCACGTTCGCGGTGGCGATCATCATCGAGGGCGTGCTCACGCAGGTCTACTCGGCGGATCTGCGCAGCCTGAACGCCTGGTACGTCAACAGATCGCTGCACGTGCTGGGCTTCTACCTGCCGTACATCTACGTGTTCGGATTCGTGCTCGCGGTGGCTCTCATCGGCGCGCTATACCTGTTCGTCTATCGCACGCGGACGGGCCACAGCATCAGGGCGGCGATGCAGAACCGCGCGGGCGCGCAGCTCGTCGGGATCGATATCGACCGCGTCTCGGCGATCACGTTCGGGATCGGCGCGGCGGCCACGGCGGCGGGCGGCATGGTCTACGGCGCGACGAACACCTTCAATCCCGACTCCGGCTACGACCTGATCTCGCGGCTGCTGGTCATCGTCGTGCTGGGCGGGCTCGGGAGCATCGGCGGAGCGCTGGTCGCGGCGATCCTGGCGCTGGTCATCGAGGACGTGACGGCGGTGCTGTGGTCGCCGGTGTGGGCGAGCACGATGTTCTTCGCGGTCCTGGTACTGGTACTCCTGTTCCGGCCGACGGGGCTGTTCGGGCAGCGGGCGGTGCGTGCTCAGTGAAAACTGCCCGACGCGTCGCCATACCTCTCGCCCTCGTCTGCGCGATCGGGTTTCCGTTCGTCTTCAGCAATCCGGCGACCACGTCGATCGCCTTCTTCACGGTGCTCTACGTCGCCGCCGCGTCAGCCTGGAACCTGTTCTCCGGCTACAGCGGCTACATGGCGCTGGGGAACGCGGTGTTCTACGGCAGCGGTGCGTACTTCATCGCGAACGTCACGAACCATCTGAACCTCTCCGGCGGCGTCGGGATATTCGCGTGGGTGCCGGTCGCGGGGCTGTTCGCGGGCGTCGTGGCGATTCCGGTCGGCTGGTTGGCGCTGCGGACACGGCGGCACACGTTCGTCGTCATCACGATCGCGATCTTCTTCATCTTCCAGCTGCTCGCCTACAACCTGCAGTCGGTCACGAACGGTTCGGCGGGGATGCAGTTGCCGCTTCCGCCCTGGCTCGCCGCGACGTACAACGACTACTTCTATTTCGCCGCGCTCGCCGCTGCCGTGATCGCGATCGCCGTCTCGTGGGCCGTGCGCCGCTCGCACTTCGGGCTGAAGCTCCTCGCGATCCGGGACGACGAGGATCGGGCGCGCGGGCTCGGCGTGCGCACGGGTCGGGTGAAACTCGCCGCGTTCGTGCTGAACGGCGTGCTCACGGGGATGTGCGGCGCCATCTACGCGTACTACCTCGGCAGCGTCTATCCGCCGTTCGCGTTCGAGGCGATCTTCGATCTGACGGTCGCGCTGATGGCGTTCCTCGGCGGGCTCGGCACGGTCAGCGGGCCGGTGATCGGGGCGCTGCTGCTCGAACCCTTCCAGCAGTATCTGACGCAGCAGTTCACGGCGGCCGGGCTGTCGCTGATCCTGTTCGGCGCGCTGTTCCTGATCGTGATCGGATTCCTGCCGCAGGGCATCGTGCCGTCGGTCGAGCAGCTCTACCAGCGGGTGAGGTCGCGATGACGGCGCTGCTGGAGGTGCGCGGCGTCAGCAAGAGCTTCGGCGGGCTGCGGGCGATCGACGACTGCTCGTTTCTGGTCGAGGAGGGTTCGATCGCGGGTCTGATCGGGCCGAACGGGTCCGGCAAGACGACCATGTTCAACGTCATCACGGGTTACGAGCGGGCCGACGCCGGCAGTGTTCTGTTAGGCGGGCAGGAGGTCACGAACGCGCCGCCCGGACGGATCGCCTCGCTCGGGATCGGCCGGACCTTCCAGCTCACGCGCGTCTTCTCGCGGCTCACGCTGATGGAGAACTTGCAGGTCGGACGTGCGGGGGTGCCGCGTGCCCGGCGGGGTGAGCTGTACGGCGAAGCGCGCTGCATGGACCTGCTGGACTTCGTCGGGCTGGCGGACATGGCGCGCGTGCCGGCCGGGACGCTCTCGTACGGTCAGCGCAAGCTCGTCGAGTTGGCGATGGTGCTCGCGCAGGATCCGCGCCTCGTGCTGCTCGACGAACCGGCCGGTGGAATCAATCCTCTGCTGATCACGCAGATCGGCGAGCGGATCAGGGAGCTGAACCAGCGCGGCGTGACGTTCCTCGTGGTCGAGCACAACATGGAGTTCGTCATGGGCCTGTGCGACGTCGTGTGGGTGATGGAACGAGGGACCAGCATCGCTCACGGCGAGCCCGAGCAGGTGCGCAACGATCCGCGCGTGCTCGACGCGTATCTGGGCGGCGCTCTCGACGAGGACGGGTCTGAATCCGAGTCCGAGGAGGCCGCGCGGTGACGGCGACGACGGACGGGCTGCTCGAACTGCGCGGCGTGTACGCGGGCTACGGCGGCAGCGACGTGCTCCGCGACCTGTCGATCAGCGTTCCGGCGGGCAGCGTGACCTGCGTCGTCGGGCCGAACGGCGCGGGCAAGTCGACGATTCTGCGCGTGGTCAGCGGTCAGCTGCAGCCGCGACGCGGATCGGTATTCTTCGGCGGCGAGGACATCGCGGGGCGCACGCCTCGGCAGATCCTCCGGCTCGGCATCGTCCAGGTCGCGCAGAACCACACCCTGTTCCCGGGCATGACCGTGCGGGAGAACGTGGAGCTCGGCGGGTATCTGATCCGCGATCGGGCCGAGGCCGGACGGCGGCTGAAGCGGGTGACGGAGCTCTTCCCGATCGTGCACGAGCGTGCGCACGACAAGGCCGGGTCGCTGTCCGGCGGCCAGCAGCGGCTCGTCGAGTTCGCCAGATGTCTGATGCTCGAACCCAGACTCGTCGTGCTGGACGAGCCGTCGATGGGCCTCGATCCCAAGACTCTGCGACTCGTGCTGCGGCAGGTGCGCACGATGTGGGAGTCGGGCCGGACCGTGCTCCTCGTCGAGCAGAACGTGCGCGCGGGGCTGTCGCTGGCCACGCATGCCGTCGTCGTGGAGAGCGGCCACGTGCGGCTGGAGGGCAGCGGCGCCGACCTGCGGGAGAGCTCGGAGATCGCATGGCTTTACCTCGGAGTCCACTGATCTGGAGGCAGCATGGACGACCTCGTCGCCTCGGCCATCGCGAACTGGGCGCCGCGCTTCACCACCAACGGCGTCGCGGTATCAGACTTCGAACGCATCACGCGCGGCCTCGAGCGCTGGGCGGACTGGTGCGACGCGTGGAGTGCGGTGGGGGCCGAACACCGGTCGCTCGCGGAGGAGGCCGAGGCCGAGGGGCGGCTGCGCTCGGCCGGGCAGCATTTCGCGCAGGCGGCGGTCTACTACCACTTCGCCAAGTTCATGTTCGTGCGGTATCCGGCGCGGATGCGGGCCGCGCACGCCGAGGCCGTCCAGTGCCTCGACAGAGCGCTGCCGTATCTCGATCCGCCGGGCCGCCGCGTGGAGATCCCATACGACGGCGCGCGGCTCGTCGGCGTGCTGCGGCTGCCGACAACCGGACCGGGCCCGCACCCGCTGGTGGTGATGATTCCCGGCCTGGACTCGACGAAGGAGGAGTTCCGGACCACCGAAGCGCTGTTCCTGGAGCGCGGCGTGGGCACGTTCAGCGTGGACGGGCCGGGTCAGGGCGAGGCCGAGTACGACCTGCCGATCCGGGCCGACTGGGAGAAGCCGGGCGGCGCGGTCATCGACGCCGTGTCCCGGATCGAGGGCGTGGACCCGCAGCGGATCGCGGTGTGGGGCATCAGCCTCGGCGGATACTACGCGCCACGTGTCGCCGCCGGTGACGCGCGCGTCAAGGCGTGCGTCGCGCTGGCCGGGCCGTACAACCTCGGCGCCTGCTGGGAGGAGCTGCCCGCGCTGACCCGCGAGGCCTTCCAGAGCCGCTCGCATCTGCCGAACGCCGTCCAGGCCCGGGCGTACGCGCGCACCCTCGGCCTCGACGGCCACGCGTCGTCCATCCGCTGCCCGCTGCTGGTCGTGGCGGGCAAGCGGGACCGGCTCTTCCCCTGGCAGGACGCCGAGCGGCTGGTCTCCGAGGCAGCCGGGCCGACGTCGTTCCTGCTGCTGGAGAACGGCAACCACGGCTGCATGAACGTGGCCGCGCTGCACCGCTTCAAGACCGCCGACTGGGTGGCCGCGCAGCTCGGCGACCGTTGACCGGCCTATAGCAAAATGATATCACTTTAAGCGTGAACGCGGAACGCAGCACCGGACCCGCGCTGGTCGTCGAGCGGCTGACCAAGCGCTTCGGGGAACGCACGGCCTTCTCCGACGTGTCCTTCACCGTCGACTACGGCGAGGTCTTCGGCTTCCTCGGGCCGAACGGCGCGGGCAAGACCACCACCGTGCGGACCCTCGGCACCCTGATCGCCCCGAGCTCCGGCACGGCCAGCGTCGCCGGGCTGCCGCTCGGCCCGGACAACGGGGTCGCGATCCGCAGCCGGATCGCCGTGATGCCTGAGGCGCCGGGGCTCTACCTGCGGCTGAGCGTGGCCGAGAACCTCGCGTACTTCGCGGGCCTCTACGAGCTGACCGACCGGAGCGAGCGGATCGGGCGCGCACTCAAGTCAGTCGGGCTCGAGAACCGGGCGGACGACCTGTGCCGCTCGCTCTCGAAGGGCCTGCGGCAGCGCGTCGGCCTGGCCCGCGCGCTGCTGACCGACCCTCAGGTCCTCTTCCTCGACGAGCCGACCTCGGGCCTGGATCCGGTGGCGGCACGCGAGGTGCACGAGCTGATCGACGCACTGCGCAAGCGCGGCGTGACGATCTTCCTCACCACGCACCGGCTGGCCGAGGCCGAGCGGCTGTGCGACCGCGTCGGCATCCTGAACACGACGCTGCGCACGATCGGCCGGCCGGACGAGCTGCGTGACCGGCTGTTCAGCAAGAGCATCGAGCTGCGCACGCGGTCGCCGCTGGCGGATCCGGAGCACGTGCTGGCCGGACTGCCCGGCTGCGAGAGCTGGAGCCGCGCCGAGGACGGCACGTACGTCCTGGCCGTCACCGATCCGGACGTCGCGGCACCCGCAGCCGCCCGCGCCGTGCTGGCGGCCGGGGCGGACCTGCTCGCCCTCACCCCGACCCGGCACTCCCTCGAGGACGTATACCTCCAGATGATCGACTCCGATGTGGAGGCCGAGCAGCGATGAAGACTTCGAACCTGAACCTCAATGTCACCCGTATCCGGGCCGTCGTGGGCAAGGAGATCCGGGACTACCGGCGCAACCGGTTCATCGCCTCGACCATGGCGATCACGCCGATCCTGTTCATGATCGCGCCGATCGTGACCATCTTCTCGCTCCCGGCCGACGCCGCGTCGCAGAAGCTTGACGCCGGGATCGGGGTGTCGCTGCTCTATCTCACGCTGATCCCGGCGCTGGTGCCCGCGGTCGTCTCCTCGTACACGATCGTCGGCGAACGCGAGCAGGGCACGCTCGAACCGGTGCTGACCACGCCGTTGCGCCGGGAGGAACTGCTGCTCGGCAAGGCGCTGGCCGCCTACATCCCGACGCTGGTCATCTCGTACGCCATGTACGGGATCTTCCTCGCGTGCGTCGGGCTGTTCGCGCACCCGAATGTGGCCGACGACATCTTCCAGACCGGCCGCATCCTCGCGCAGGTGCTGTTCACTCCCCTGCTCGCCGCGTGGTCGATCTGGGCCGGGATCGCGATCTCGACCCGCGCCAACGACGTGCGCGTCGCCCAGCAGCTCAGCACCCTGATCAGCCTGCCGCCGCTGGCGATCACGTCGCTGATCGGCTTCGGCGTCCTGGCGCCCACGCCGAGGCTCGCGGTCGTCCTCGGCGCGGCGCTGCTACTGGTCGACATCGCGGCGGGCCGGTTCGTGGCACGCCTCTTCGACCGCGAACGGCTGCTCACCGGATCAAAGGCCTGAGCCGCTCAGCACTGCGTCACCACTGCACGGCGATGTACTTCGACTCCAGGTATTCGAGCATTCCCTCGTGCCCGCCCTCGCGGCCGATCCCGCTCTGCTTGACACCGCCGAACGGGGCCGCCGGATCGCTGACCAGGCCCCGGTTCAGGCCGATCATCCCGGCCTCGAGGGCTTCGGCCACGCGCAGGCCGCGGGCGAGGTCGCCGGTGTAGAGGTAGGAGACGAGACCGAACTCGGTGTCGTTGGCGGCGGTGATGGCCTCCTCGTCGTCATCGAACACGACGATGGGGGCGACGGGCCCGAACACCTCCTCGCCGAGGATCGGGTTCGTCCGCTGCACGTCGGTGAGCACGGTCGGCTCGTAGTACCAGCCGCGGCGGTCCGGGCGTCCGGCGCCGATCAGGGCCCGCGCGCCGTCGTCCAGGGCGCCGGTGACCAGTTCCTCGACCTTGTCGACGGCGGCCGGGTTGACCAGCGGGCCGAGCTCGGTGGTCGGATCGCTGCCCGGCCCGACCACCAGGCGGCCCATCGCCTCGGCCAGACCGCGCGAGAACTCGTCGGCGACACTGCGGTGCACGTAGAAGCGGTTCGCGGCCGTGCACGCCTCGCCGCCGTTGCGCATCTTGGCGATCATCGCGCCCTGAACGGCGGCGTCGATGTCGGCGTCCCCGAAGACCAGGAACGGGGCATTGCCGCCGAGCTCCATCGACGTGTTCACGATCGTGTCGGCGGCCTCGTGCAGCAGCGTGCGCCCGACCTCCGTGCTGCCGGTGAAGGACAGCTTGCGCACGCGCGGGTTGTGCAGCATCGCGGAGACGACGGCGCCGGACTTGCGCGACGGGACCACGTTGACGACGCCCGGGGGCAGGCCCGCCTCCTCCAGCAGCGCGCCGATCGCGAGGGCGGTCAGCGGCGTGTCGCTGGCGGGCTTGAGCACCATCGAGCAGCCGGCGGCCAGCGCGGGCCCCATCTTCCGGGTGGCCATCGCGGCGGGGAAGTTCCACGGCGTGACCAGCACGCACACGCCGACCGGCTGCCGGGTCACCAGGATCCGGTTGGCGCCGGACGGGGCCGTGCCGAACTCGCCGAAGCCGCGCACGGCCTCCTCGGCGTACCAGCGGAAGAACTCGGCCGCGTACGCCGCCTCGCCGCGCGCGTCCCGCAGCGCCTTGCCGTTCTCCAGCACCATCAGCAGGGCCAGCGCCTCGGCGCGCTCGGTCATCAGCTCGAACGCGCGGCGCAGCACCTCACCGCGCTGCCGGGGCGGGGTCGCGGCCCACGCCGGTCCGGCGGCGGCCGCCGCCTCGACCGCGCTCAGGCCGTCCTCGACGCTGCCGGAGGCCACCTGCGCGATGACCTCGGCCGTCGCCGGATCGTAGACGTCCATCGACGAGCCGTCGGACGCGTCGCGCAGGGCGCCGCCGATCAGCAGCTGGGTGGGAGCGAGCTTGAGCGCGGCTTCATGATCCATATTGTTCATTTTAGTACCGATTCGCCACGAAGAGCTCTTCGGCGGGGAAGAGGGTTATCACCCGCGGACCGTCCTCGGTGAGTACGACCTCTTCCTCGATCCGCGCGGCCGAGTAGCCGTCCGCGGCCGGGCAGTACGTCTCCAGCGCGAAGACCATGCCGGCCTTGAGTTCGACCGGATGCTCCAGTGAATTCAGCCTGCTGATGATCGGCCGCTCGTGCAGCGCGAGGCCGAGGCCGTGGCCGAACTGGAGACCGAAGGCGGCCATCTCGTCGGCGAACCCGAAGTCCGGCGCCTTCGGCCAGAGCCGGGCGATCTCGTCCGTGCCCACGCCCGGCTTCACGGCGGCGATCGCGGCGTCGATCCATTCGCGGGCGCGCAGGTAGGCGTCGCGCTGCGCGGGCGTGGACCTGCCGACGGCGAAGGTGCGGTAGTAGCAGGTCCGGTAGCCGTTGAAGGACTGGATGATGTCGAAGTACACCTGGTCGCCGGGCCGGATGATCCGGTCGGTGAAGTTGTGCGGATGCGGGCTGCACCGCTCGCCGGAGACCGCGTTGATGGCCTCGACGTCGTCCGAGCCGAGTTCGTAGAGCCGCTTGTTGGCGAGCGCGACGACCTCGTTCTCCCGGATGCCGGGCTTGAGCGCCTCGACAATGGTCTGATACGTGCCGTCCACCATCGCGGCGGCCGTGGACAGCAGCATGATCTCGTCCGCCGACTTGATCTCGCGCGCGTCGAGCATGACCTGCTGGCCGTCGCGCACGTCGATGCCGAGCCGCTGCAACGCGAAGACCATCGGCGGTTCGGCCACGTCGATCCCGAGCGGCAGGCCGGCCACGCCCGCGTCCTCCAGGAGCCCCTTGATCTCCTGGGCGGCGCGGTCGAAGAGCCCTGCCTCGGGAGCGACGGAGCCGCGCAGGCCGAGCATCCCGGCGCGCGAGTTCTCCGGACGCAGCCACGGCGCGTGCAACTGGTGGTGCCGGGCGGCGGAGCCGAAGTCCCAGACGACCGGTTCGGCGCCGCGGGCCAGCAGCGCGTAGCGGGCCATCTTGTCGCGGGCCCACTCGCCGATCATCGTCGCCGTCAGATATCTGATGTCGTTGACGTCGAACACGAGCAGCGCGCCGAGCTCGGAGCGGTCGAGGGCGGCGCGGGCGCGGCCGAGGCGGTAGGCGCGCAGCCGGGCGAAGTCGACGCGTTCCTCGAAGTCGACGGCCGTGCTGCCGGGTGCGGGGATGAGCGCGGGAGCAGGCATCTCGTGGGCCCTTTCTGGCTAGGTCAGTCCGTCGTCGACCTCTGCGTCCTCCGGCTTGAGCACCAGGCCCGCGCTGGCCGCCTGCCGGTCGAGCAGCACGGCGAAGTCCTCGGCGCCGCGGCCGCCGCTGATGGTGGCCTGGACGAGCTGCTGCACGAGCGCGGCGACCGGCATCGGCACGTCCAGGTCGTGCGCCGCGTCGAGTCCGAGATCGAAGTCCTTGCGCAGCAGCACGGGGGTGAAGGTGGGCGTGTAGTCCAGCTTGACCAACGCAGGGGTCTTGTACTGCGTGAAGGCGGAGCCGAGCACGCTGTGATTCATGAAGTCGAGCAGCGCGGCGCGGGAGATGCCGCCCTTCTCGGCGAGCACCAGGATCTCGGCGAGGGACTGCGTGACGACGCCGAGGAAGAGGTTGTGGCAGATCTTCACCAGCCGCGCGGAGTCGCCGTCGCCGACGTACGTGACCGAACCGGCGATGGCCTCGAGCAGCGGTTCGACCCGCCGGAACGCGTCTTCGGGCCCTGAGACGACGAAGCCGAGCCGCCCGGACGCGACCACCTTGGCGTTGCCGCTGACCGGGGCCGCGAGGAACGCCGTACCCCGCGCCGCCGCGGCCTCCCGCACCGCGGCCGAGGCCTCGGCGGACACCGTCGAGGCGTCCACGACGACCGCCGGAGCCGCGTCGTCCCGGGAGAGCAGCCCGTCCGGCCCCATGACCACCTGTTCGAGGTCCGCCGAACCGGCCACGGTGGTGAACACGACCTCACACGCGGCGAGATCGGCGATCCGTTCGGCGACCGTCACGTTCCCGGCCGCGCGCAGGGCCTCCGCCTTGGCGCGCGTCCGGTTCCAGACGACCAGTTCGACGTCGGCCGCCGCGAGCCGCCGGGCCATCGCCGCGCCCATCCGCCCCGTGCCGATCCACCCGACCGCCATTCAAGCCCTCCGTACCCACGCAGCGCTGCAATCGATTGCTCAACCGAGCATTTTCGACGCTAGTGAGCGGCGCGATCTCTGTCAATCAGGCGCAGGGAGCACGGGATGGCGGGTCGGGTGGACCGGCTGCAATCGTGTGCAGCAGTGCTTGGGTCAGTGCTCAGTTCAGGATGTTGAGCGTGTTGGCGTTGTCGTCGACGAAGTAGAGGTCGTCGGCGGTGCCGGGCTTGTGCGCCAGGCCGAACAGCGCGCCCGCCCCCGGAGGCGAGTTCTGCGAGTCGAGCTGCACGGTCTGGACCTGCTTGCCGTTCGCCGCCGTCGCGACGAGCAGCCCGTCCCCTCCATTGACGGTCAGGACCGTACCGTGCGGACCGATGATCAGACCGAGCGGACCGTTCAGCGCGCCGCCCGACGTCAGGGTGCTGCCGGTGCCGTCGCTGCCGTGCCGTCCGGTCGCGTCCGGGATCGCGGCGACGCGGTTGCCCGCGGTGTCCGCGACGTAGAGCGTGCCGTTGCCGGCCAGCCCCACGCCGGTCGGGCCGACGACCAGCGCCGCCGGATCGGTGCGCTCGGGGAATCCCGAACCGATCACGGTGGAGCGCACCCGGTACGGCGCGTGGCCGTACGGGATCGCGAGGTCGATCCGCAGCACGGTGCCGCGGTCCACGGTCGCGCCGTTCGCGGCCACGGTGCCGTTGAGCACGTTGCTGACGAACAGCTGCGCGTGATCGCCGTAGTCCGCGGCGGTCATGTCCCAGGGTCCGTTGATGCCGTAGCCCGTCAAGGTCTCCCGGGCCTTGCCGTGGCTGTCGAGCACGATCAGGCAACCGGCCTGCGCGGTCGCCGAACTGCCGTCCGCGGTCGGCAGCGAGCCGACCACGACCCAGCCGGACCGCAGCACCGCCAGCGCCGTGGTCAGGCCGACGCCGCCGGGGCAGGCCCCCGGCAGGTGCTTCGCGTCGAGCTGTGCGAACGTGGTGACCTTGCCGGTCGGCGAGACCTGGACGATGGTCGTCCCGGTGCCCTGCGCGTTCGCGGAGTCGTTGAAGTTGCTGACGAGGACGCTGCCGCGGTGGAGCGCGCCGACCGAGGCCGGCACCACCGCGACACCGTACGGATTGACGTCCCCGTTCGCCGGTACGGTCGAGGCGAGCGGGGCGAAGTGCGTGTCGACCGGTGTCTGCCCGGCCGACGCCGAGGCGGTCGCGGCGAACACGAGCCCCGCGGTGAACGCGAGGGCCGCGATCGGGTAGCTCCGTCTGTGCGCCATGCGAGTTCCCTCTCCTCGAACAGCGCTCGGGCACGACCCACCGTGCCCGAACGGTGTCCGATTTCCCTTGTACCGGCCAGCACGGCGCGCGGTCCCGAGCGGTTCAGACGGATCTTCCGGGTTCTCATCCCCCCTACCAGCGCCACGGCCCGATCGTCCTGGCGATCCCATAGGCGACGGTCTGCACGGCCTGGGCCTGCTGCGCGCCGATCCGCTGCAGCCGCTGTTTGAGCTCCTCCGGGCGCGGGTTGATCAGCCCTGATACGTTCAGCGCGGCCGGGCCGTCGTCGCGCAGCAGCCAGACCTCGTAGAACTCCATGTCGAACGGCGTCTCGAGCAGGGTGACGTTCACGACGCCCTCCGCCGCGAGCACGTTCGGCCCCTCCACGAACGCCGACAGCCCCCTGAGACGGCGGTCCGCGTTGTACTGCCACGCCCGCTGTTCGCCCTGCACGATCGCCGGGCCGCCGCGCAGCACGCCGCGGACCGTGGCCTGCACGGCGTCCGGGGTGAGCATGCCCGCGATCGCCGCCGCGTTCCGGGTGCGCTTCGCCTCCCACATCCGCCGGTAGAACACCTGGCCGGGCGTAGCGGACTCGGCGGGCAGCGCGGTCGCCGTCCGCGGCGTGATCGAGCCGCTGACGTGGTACCGCGCCCGACCGTCGTGCAGCGCGAACACGTCGTACGCCAGCGCCTGCGCGAAGCCGCTGGTCTGCCGGGACTCCGCGACGTACGCGGTGCCGAGGTCGGTGAAGCTCTCGACGCCGGTCGTCGTGATCCCGCCGACGACGCCGAACACCTCCGCGTACCCGGCCGCGATCGCCTCCGCACCGACCAGCGTCCGCCCCGTGCCGACGGACAGCTGAACCGCGTCGTCACGGTAGAGCCCGCGCAACGCCGCCGCGTCCTGCGCAGCCAACGCCGCCGACCAGCGGTGATGGAAGACCTGCGTCGCAGTGAGCTGCATCGTCCGTCCCCGGTCCCGTTCTCATGGCAGTGGTCTGGTTCACGCGGAGCGACCTCCGAGCGAACCAGACCATTCAATCACCCGGCCTCCGTCACCAGCCCAGCTCGGCGTCGTCCTCCTGGAACGTGCCGGTCGGACCGTCCGCGCCGATCACGGCCATCCGCACGATGTTGCGCGCGCTGACCTCGACCGGTCGGCCGCCGGTGACGGAGCCGCCGAGCTCGGTCGCCGTGTAGCCCGGCTCGACCGCGTTGAACTTCACCTCGGGCACGGCGCGCGCGTACTGCACGGTGATCATCGAGACGGCCGCCTTGCTGGAGCCGTAGACGATCGCCGAGACCTGCGACGCGGGCCGCGCGGGGTCGTGGTTGGCGGTGAACGAGCCGAGCGCGCTCGACACGTTCACGACGACCGGGTTCGCGGACCGCTTCAGCAGCGGCAGCGCGGCCTCCGTCACCCGGATGATCCCGACGGCGTTCGTGTCGAACACCCGCAGCGCCTCGGGTCCGTTGAGCGCGAGCAAGGCGATCCCGGCGTTGTTGACGAGCACGTCGAGCCCGCCGTCCGCCTCGATCTGCGCGAAGGCGGCGGCGACGGACGCGTCGTCGGTCACGTCGAGCTGCACGAACCGCGCACCCGCGCCGAGCTCCTCGGCCACGGCCCGGCCGCGCGCCTCGTCCCGGGCGCCGATGTAGACGGTGTGCCCGGCGGCGATGAGCTGGGCGGCGGATTCCCTGCCGAGGCCTCGGTTGGCCCCGGTGATCAGTGTCGTAGTCATGCTCCCAGCCTGGGCCGTCCGTCCCGGGCCAGGCAGTCGTCCGCTTTTCCTAGGAATGCCAGGACCAGGACAACGGTCGCGGCACGGCGCAGACTTGAGGCATGGAGTCCTGGGAGTTCGGCCGCACCCTGCGCCGCTGGCGTGACCGCGTCGCACCGGCCGCCGTCGGAATCCCGCCTGGTCAGCGCCGTCGGGCCACCGGATTACGCCGCGAGGAGCTGGCCGCGCTCGCCGGGATCTCGGCCGACTACCTGACCCGCCTCGAACAGGGCCGCGCGACCGCACCGTCCGCGCAGGTGGTGGAGGCTCTCGCGCACGCGCTGCGGCTCGCGGACAACGAGCGTGACCTGCTCTACCAGCTCGCCGGCCACGCCGCCCCCGGCCGCGACGTCGTCCCCTCGCGGGTGACCCCGAGCGTGCAGCGGCTGCTCGACCGGCTGGCGAACACCCCGGTCGTGGTCTACGACGCCACCTGGACGCTCGTGCTCGCCAACGCCCCGTTCGACGCGCTCATGGGCGACACGTCCACCTGGCGCGGCATCGAGCGTAACGCCGTCTGGCGCAACCTCCTCGGCCCCGGCACCCGCGTGGTCCACAGCGAGCAGGAACAGGCCGAGCACGAGGCCCGCCTGGTCGCCGACCTGCGCCTCACCGCGTCGCGCTACCCCGCCGACCTAGCGCTGCGCCGCCTCATCGCCGAGCTCACCGAACGAAGCCCGCGCTTCGCCGAACTCTGGGACTCCGACGCCCCGCCCCCGCTCCCCGACCCCTCGAAGCGCAAGGTCGTCGACCACCCGGACGTCGGCCGCATCACCCTGGACTGCGACAGCCTGCTCGTGGCCCTCGACGACCTGCGCATCTCCGTCTACACCGCCGAACCCGGCACCGAGGACGCCGACCGCCTCGCCCTGGCCATCGTCCTCGGCACGCAGTCGCTGGCCGTGGACTAATTCGGCTAGGTCACCAACTTGGCCAGGGCCGCCAGATCAAGCCGCGCGTCAGCGGCCGCCGACAGCCTGACACCGTCCGACGTGATCAGTGCATTGACAAGCCCGTCAATCCCGATCACAGTGGTCGAACTCCCCACCCCTCCATCCAGAACCGCCAACCGCCGAACGATCGCCTCGCACGTGAGGTTGTGCGCATCCCTGATCACGACCGCGTGCTCACCGGACGTGACCTCGATATCAGTAGCCGGACACTGCAGCCGGACGCCCCGCAGCAACGTATGCGCGATCGCTCCGACCATGGCCGCCAACTGATCTTCTTCAACTTCCCCTGTTCGACTGCTGCCGCCACCGTCACTACGCCTGGACGCCTGCAACGCCTTCTCCACAGTCGCCGCGACCACGTCCGCCGAGGGCAGGACCAGATCCTCCAGACTGTCGGCGGACGGAAGCGGGATGTGCGGCGTCGTGATGCGCTGAATCGGTCCGTCCAGGCCCCAGAAGCCTTCTTCCGCGACGATCGAGGCGATCTCCGCTCCCCAGCCGAGCACGCGCGGATTCTCCTCCACCGTGAACAGCCGACCGGTCTTCGCCACGGACTCCAGGATCGTGCGCGCGTCGAGCGGCATCAGGGACCTGACATCGATGACCTCGGCGTCGATCCCCCGCGCGGCCAGGTGCTCCGCCGCCGTGAGCGCGCGCGGGACCATCAAGCCCAGCGCGAGGATCGTGGCATCACGGCCCTGACGTACGATGCGCGCCGTGCCGAGCGCATCGACGATCTCGCCGTCCTCGACGTCGCCCTTCGTCGGGTACAGCCCCTTCGCCTCGAACACCAGCACCGGGTCGTCCGAGCGCACGGCGGCCGCCATCAGCCCGACCACGTCACGCGGCGTGGACGGCACGACGACCTTGAGTCCCGGGATCGCCATCGCCCAGTTCTCGACCGCCTGCGAATGCTGGGCGCCGAACCGTAGCCCGGCCCCGTTGCCCGTCTTGATCACCAGCGGAAGCGAGACCTGGCCGTCCGTCATGTACCGCGTCTTGGCGATCTGGTTGGCGATGATGTCCCAGCACACTGCGAAGAAGTCGCCGAACATGATCTCGGCGATCGGTCGCAGCCCGGTCATCGCGGCGCCCATCACCGCCCCGAGGATGGCCTGCTCACTGATCGGAGTGTCGACGACGCGCCGTGGCCCGAAACGCTCGAGGAGCCCGACGGTGGTTTTGAACACCCCGCCCGCGCCCGCCACGTCCTCGCCGATCAGCACGACGCGCTCGTCCCGGGCCATCTCCTGAGCGATGCCGCGCGCGACCGCGTCCCGGTAGGTCAGTTCCGCCATGCCGAACTCCCGTCAGCCCACAGTTCGGTGTACGCGCTGGCCGGATCGGGAGTGGGACCGGAGATCGCCTGCTCCGTCGCGTCCTCGACCTCCTCGGCCACCTGCTTGTCGATCGCGTCGAGCTCGTCCGCCTCGACGCCGAGCCGAGCCAGCCGATCGCGGTACACGGTGATCGGGTCGTACGCGAGCCACGCCTCGACCTCCCGCTGCGGCCGATACTTGCCGGGATCCGCGCGCGAGTGGCCGCCATGCCGATACGTGACGGCCTCGATGAGCGAAGGCCCCTCCCCCGCCCGCGCCCGCGCCAACGCCCGCAACGCCGTGACGTGGCACTCATCCGCGTCGTTGCCGTCAATACGCTGCGGCTCCAGTCCATACGCGGCGGCCCGGTCAGCAGCCGGGAGCGGAACGGCCGTGATATCGCCGATCGACGTGTACTCCATATAGAGGTTGTTCTCGCACACGAACACGACCGGCAGCTTGAACACGGCCGCATAGTTCAGCGCCTCGTGAAACGCACCGATGTTGGTCGTGCCGTCGCCGAAGAAACACACCGCGACCTGCTCCGACCCCCGATACTGCGCGGACCACGCCGCCCCGTTCGCGATCGTAAGATGCGCCCCGATGATCGCGTACGACCCCATCATCCCGTGCGCAACGCTCGTCAGATGCATCGAGCCGCCCTTGCCGCCCATCAACCCGTTCCCCCGCCCGAGCAACTCGGCCAGCACCGCCCCCATCCCCACCCCCCGCGCCAACGTATGCGCATGCCCCCGATACGTGGCAAAGGTGTAGTCATCCCCCCGCAGCGCCGCCCCGACCCCGGCAGCCACCGCCTCCATCCCCAACGACAGATGACTGGTCCCCTTAACCAACTGCCGCAGAAACAGGTCATAAGCCCGCTTCTCAAACTGCCGCATCCGCTGCATCGACCGATACAGCTCCAGCCGCGTACCCCGCTCGACCGCCAACCCGTCATTACGCTCAGGATCGCCCGGCGGCAGCACGGCAGCATGCTCGCCATAGGGATGGGTACTCACGGCGGCTCCCCAGAAAGTTCGACATTGAACTAACGCCACGCCCAACGTAAGCCGCCTCTGAGGGAGTGTCAAAGGACGCGGTTGGCTGGAGGTGGCCGGTGGTCGCTGGTCGGCCTAGACGGGACGCCTGCGCAGATGCCGATGCCCTTCATGCGGGAACTTCGGCGGCAGGGGCGGGATCACAGCGTCGAGGACGTAGCCGCACTTCTGCGCGACGCGGCATGAGCCTACGTTGCCGACCGTGTGCAGGAGTTCGACTTCGTCGGCGGGCAGGAATTCCTGGCCGCTGAACAGCCATTCCGTCGCGGCATCGACGCAGCGTGGGGCGATGCCTCGTCCGCGGGCTTCGCGCGTCGTCCAGTAGCCCACGCCTGTCGCGAGCGTCACCGGCGGATTGGCCGCCTTGATCGCCATGTGGCCGACGACCGTTCCCTCCTCTTCGACGGCCCAGCTCAGGCGCGTGACGTTTGCCCACCCCGCGTTCAGGTCGGCGAACCAGGCACGGGCATCGTCCTCGCTGCTGATGGGACGCGTGAGCCAACGCCGAATCGCCTCGTCGCGATACGCGGCGACGAGTGCGGGGATGTCCGTGTCCTGCCAGGGGCGGAGAGTCAGCGCCGGAGCGGTCGCGGTCGGCCGCACAGTCAGAGTCGTGGGCAGCAACGTCATGCACTCAATCCAACCGCATCGCCGTGGTTGAGGAGTCGTACCCGGGTTTACCTGTCGGACCATCATGAGAACATTCACTTCTGTGGAGCCCGCTGTGAAATCGTGTACGGGCTCGGCCGGTTCCGCCGACGCGACATCAGGGAGCTTCGTAACCATGTCCAACCGCACGATCAGGTCCTTCAGCTACGGGATCGCGGGGGTGGTAGCCGGCATCGTGTTCCTGGCGAAGGGCGTCCCGCTGATGGGTGTGCCCTCCTTCGTACTCGGCGCATGCCTACTCGCGCTCGCGATCAACGACGAGGTCAAGCGCCGGCCGCACGCAGCGGCGGACAAGGCCGCCGCGAAGGCCTACCGGGAATCAAGGCCGAAGCCGTTCACCCCGCCGCGGGCCGCAGTCGGCGACCTCGCGATCATCGAGAAGGTGAACTCGACCTTCTGGCTGGCGACCGTGGCCAGCGTCGACAGACAATCCCGCGTCGCCACAGTCACCACCGGCCAGGGCGCGAGGATGAAGCTGTCCTGGCTTCGCGGGAACACCGTCCGCGTGCAGATCGTATCCGCAGACGTCGTAGACGTGGCAGACGCCATGCGCCGCGAGGTGGCCCGATCCCAGGCCAAGCAGGAGTGGACCTCACGCGACGAGGTCCGCGCCCTACTCGTCCGAGCGAAGAGCAAGGTCAGCGACGCTAGCGAGTAGCGCTCCTCATTCCCGGGTTCGTTGCCCGTTGCCCCAGCCTTCCCACGAACGCAACCAGGCTCGAGCGCCGTAGGTGGGCGGTTGAGCGACCGAGGTACGAGGGAGCGTGCCGCCCGCCGCAGGCTCCCGAAGGAGCGCAGCGACTGTAGGGCTCGGTTGAGTAGGGCGGGTGGGCGGGGTAAGTAATCGCCCCGGACGTAGCCGCCGCCACGGAGCGAGGAACGAGCGCAGTGGCGGCGGCGGAGGTAGGGGCGAACGTCAACCGCAAGCCACCCGGATCACCCCACCCCCAACGCCGTACGCACCTCCTCGCTTGACCTCAGTTCCTCCGCTGGTGCCTCGTGCGTGATGCGGCCCTTGAGCATGACGTAGCCGCGGTCTACGTGGGCTAGGGCGAAGAGGGCGTTCTGTTCGGTGAGCAGGATGCTGATTCCTTCTTCGCGGAGGCGGTCTAGCCAGCGGCCTAGGTCGGAGACCACTGCCGGGGACAGGCCTTCGGTGGGCTCGTCTAGGAGGAGTAGGCGGGGGTTGCCTAGGAGGGCACGGGCTAGCTTGAGCATCTGCTGTTCGCCGCCGGAGAGGTAGCCGGCGCGGCGGGTGGCGAGTTCTTTGAGTTTGGGGAAGATGGCCAGGACGTCTTCTGTGGTGCGGTGCGAGTTATCGTTGCGGCTGCCTAGGGTGCGGGCGGCTAGTTCCAGGTTCTGGGCCACGGTGAGGGTGCCGAAGACGCGGCGGCCGCTGGCTACGAAGGCGACTCCTTCGCGGGCTATGCGGTGGGTTTTGGTGCGGCTGATCTCGTTGCCGGACAGCTGGATGCTGCCGCGGCGGGGTGGGGTGAGGCCTAGGACGCTGCGCATCGTGGTGGTCTTGCCTGCGCCGTTGCGGCCTAGGAGGGCTACGGCTTCGCGCGGTCCTACCTTGAGGGAGAGGCCCTGGAGGATGTGGCTGGCGCCGTAGTACGTGTCGATCTCGTGGAGTTTGAGCACCGCTTCGTCATCGAGTGTCACGGCGTGGGCTCGCTTCCCAGGTAGACGGCCATGACCTCGTCGTCGGCGCGGACTTCGGCGGCGGGGCCGTGGGCCAGGACGCGGCCCTGGTGCATCACGGTCACCTCGTCGGAGATGGCGAAGACGGTGTCGAGGTCGTGCTCGGAGAACAGGACGGTGAGGCCGCGTTCCTTGGCCAGGCCGGTGATCTGGTCGACGACGCGGCGGGTTTCGAAGGGGGACATGCCGGCGGTCGGCTCGTCGAGGAGCAGCAGCCTCGGGGCGGTGGCGAGGGCCAGGGCGACTTCCAGGGCGCGCTGGTCGCCGTGGGAGAGGACGGAGCCGGGGAGGTCGATGTGGTCGGCCAGGCCCAGGGACGCGCAGATGGTCTCGGCTTCGGTGCGGACGGCCGGGCCCGTGCGGGAGCGGAGGAGTCTGGACTGGCGGTTGCGGGCCAGGAGGGCGGCGCAGACGGATTCGCGTACGGTGAGCCTCGGGAAGATGCTCGTGGTCTGGAAGGCTTTGGCCAGGCCGGCGCGGGTGACGGCGTGCGGGGCGCGGCCGGTGAGGTCGTGCCCGGCGAAGTGCACGCTGCCCGCGCTCGGCCGCCGTTCGCCGGTGATGAGGGAGAACAGGGTGCTCTTCCCGGCGCCGTTGGGGCCGATGACGGAGTGGATCGCGCCGGGGGCCACGTCGAGGTCCACGCCGTCCACGGCACGGAAGCCGCCGAAGTCGCGGGTCAGGCCTCTGATGGTGAGCAGGGGGGTGGTCATCGGCGGCCTCGGGTGCGGTTGCGGAGACTGGAGAGGCGAAGGGCGCCCGCCAGGCCGTCGGGGCGGAGTAGGACTACGAGCAGCAGCACGCCGCCCAGTACGAGCTGCCAGTCCGACACGAAGCGGACGAGCCAGTCGTGGCCGAACTGGTAGACGAACGCGCCGACGACCGGGCCGGCGAAGGTGTACATGCCGCCGATCACGCTCATCAGCACGGCCTGGCCGGACGTCGTCCAGTCGAAGAGTTCCGCGTTCGAGCCCTGGTTGTAGACCACGAACATGGCTCCGGCGAGCGAGCAGAAGGCCCCTGAGACGGTGAACGCGAGCAGGTACAGGCGGTAGACGTTCGTGCCGAGCGCCTGCACGCGGGCGCGGTTCTCGCGGCTGGCGCGCAGGAGCAGGCCGAAGTTGGATTTGTAGAGCCAGCGCAGCACGGCGAGTGCGGCTACGGCGATGGCCAGCAGCGTGAGGTAGCCGTCCACGGGGCTGAGCATCCAGGCCGGGACTACGGGTGCGAATACGCCGTTCGCGCCGCCGGTGAAGCCCGTGTTCTGTTCGACGAGCTGATAGAACAGTTGCGAGAAGGCGAGCGTGATCAGTGCGAAGTAGAGCGTGCGGGCGCGCAGTGCGACCAGGCCGATGAGCGCGGCGGCCGCGGCGCCGAGTACGGGGGCGAGCGCGAAGCCCTCCCAGAAGCTCAGGCCCGCGTGTTCCCAGCCGAGTGTGACGGTGTACGCGCCGAGGCCGAAGAAGACGCCCTGGCCGAACGATACGAGTCCGGCCTGGCCGATGAGCAGGTTGGCCGCGACCGCGAAGACCGCGAACGCCGCCACCTGTTCGAGGCTGAGGATCGTGGTGACGGTCACCAGGTACGGCGCGGCGGCGAGCAGGGCGAGGACGGCGGCCAGGGCTATCAGGGGGATGATCCGGCGGACGGGGCGGGCGGGGGTGGTCCGCTCCGTCGCCGGGGGGATCTTCTCTTCGAGGACTGTCATGGGGATTCCGTTGGGTTCCTGTCTACTCTGTCCGGCTATCTGTCCGGGGTGCCGAACAGGCCCCAGGGGCGCACGGCCAGCACGAGGATCATCACGAGGTAGCCGGCGCTGGACGCGTAGGACGGGACCCACAGCGTGCCGAGGCCCTCGACGGTGGCGATCACGACCGCGCCGAGGGCCGCGCCGGCCACGGAGCCGAGGCCGCCGACGACGGTGACGATGAACGCGGCGACGATGATCTGGGTGTCCAGGCCGGGGCCGACGGACTCGAGCGGGGCGATCGCGGCGCCCGCCAGGCCGGCCAGTCCGGCGCCGAGGGCGAAGACGCCGGTGCGCAGCAGCGGCAGGTTGGTGCCGCCCACGGCGAGGGTCTCCGGGTCCTCGACGGCCGCGCGCACCCGCCAGCCGGTGGCCGTGCGGGTGAGCAGCAGCCACAGGCCGAGGGCGACGAGCGCGGCGATGCCGACGACGACGAGGTCGTATTCGGGCACGACGGCGCCGCCCACGGTGAACCGGCCCGCGACCGGCGTGGCCACGGTGCGGTCCGACGTGCCCCACACGCGCTGCGCGAGGTCGGCGATGACGAGGACGAGCGCGAACGTGGCGAGCAGCTGGGCCAGCGGCTCGCGGTCGTGCAGCCTTCGCAGGATGCTGACCTCGATGCCCGCGCCGAGCGCCGCGCACAGGCCCACGGCCGCGAGCAGCGCGACCGCGAACCCCCAGCCTCCGGTCAGACCGGAGGCGAGGGACGCGACGGCGAGCGCGCCGACCATGAAGATGCTGCCGTGCGCCATGTTGATCAGCCGCAGCGCGCCGAAGACGAGCGTGAGCCCGGCCGCGACGACGAACAACATGGCGGCGTTCGTCAGGATGCTGACTGTTTCGGTGACGAAGGTGTTCACGGATGAGTTCCGATTACTTCTGCAGGGCCTGCATCTGGGCGCAGCTGTAGTCGATCTGGTCGAACGGCGCCTGGAAGGCGGACGCGTCCCACAGGTGCGTCGAGTCGCTGCTCGAACCGGCCTGGCCGGAGACGGTGCCGACGTACTCGGGCAGCTCGGTCTGGTGGTCGCACGCGCGGATCTGCTGGCTGCCGAGGATCGTGGTCGGGGAGGCGCCCGCGAGTGCCGCGGAGACGGCGTCGCCGGAGAACGAGTTCGCGTGCTGCACGCCCCAGGCCCACTGCTGCACGGCCGCGTAGCCGAGGATGGCCCACTCGCTCGGCGCGTCGCCGTACTTGGCGCGGAACTCGTTCACGAAGGCGGTCATCGTCGAGGACGTGTTCGTCCAGTACGGCGCGCGGTCGAAGCCGATGGCGCCGGTCGGGGCGGCGGCGCCGAGCGACTGCAGGACGGAGTAGTCGTACATCGCGATGACCTTCGTCTTGGCGAACAGGCCGTACGTGGCGGCCTGCTTGGTGAAGGCGACGAGGTCACCGCCGAACTGGGCGTTGAACACGTAGTCCGGCTGGGCGGACTCGATGGCCGCGAGGTACGAGCTGATGTCGGTCGCGCCGAGCGGCGGGAATTCCTGCTTCACCAGCGTGTAGTGCACGTTCTCGGCCTTGAGCGCCTGGATGAAGCCGGCGACGGTGTCCTGGCCGAAGGAGTAGTTCGGGGCGAACGTCGCGATGCTCACGCTCTTGCCCTTGAGCTGCGAGGCGAGGTAGTCGGCGGCGGCGCGCGGCTCCATGACCGTGTTCGGCACGTTCTGGAAGACGTACTTGCTGAACGTGGTCGTGGTCAGCCCGATGTCGTTCGAGGTGTGCATGAAGATCGGGATCTGCTGCGCGTTGGTGACCTGCTCCTCGGCCGAGGCGACCGAGCTGGCCACGGGACCGAAGATGGCGACGGCGTGATCGGCGTCGAGCATGGTGCGCACGTTCGAGACGCCGGTGGCCGGGGTCGCCGCGTCGTCCGCGCTGACCACCTTGACCTGCTTGCCGAGCAGGCCGCCCTTCGCGTTGATGTCGGCGGCGGCGAGCTGGACGCCCTGGAGTCCGGTCTGCCCGAGCGAGGCGATCGATCCGCTCAGCGTGGTGGACTCGCCGATGGTGACCGTGCCGCCGCCGCCGGAGCCCCCGCTGCCGCCTCCGGCACTGGCCGCGGCATTCGCACACGCCGCGGCCGTGCCGCACATCAGCATCGCCGCGGCCAAGCCGGTCCATCTTCCGTTCAAGCGCGCCATCGCACCGTCTCTCTGCTGGGAAGAACACTGAAGGGGATGGCGGCGAAACTAGGCCCGACCGGTGGCCGCGGGCATGGGGGTTGGCCACACAAAGTGCGGCTACGGGCAGTTGGCCACCACTACGTAGTAACCCGGGGACGTCTCCTCGAGGCTGGTGGAGACGTAGAGGTTCCACAGTCCCATCGCGTCGTTCGAGCCGTCGGCGAAGGTGTATCCGCCGGACTGGTAGGCGCGGCCGTCGACGGTCTGGGTGTAGTTGTCGGCGGTATAGCAGGTCGCGGTGTAGGTGCCGGAGCTACTCGGCGACGGGGACGTAGACGGCGAATTCGACGGAGAAGCGGTCGACGTCGTATTCAGCCCCCAATACGTCGCCGTGTAGTACGTGGAGCAGATGTAGTTGAGGAAGTACGCGCCGGTCGTGCCGCACTGCGCCGCGCCGGAGCCCGGGTTGACGGCGAGGCCGTGGCCCATGCCGGAGATCGCGAAGGTCTCGACGACCGGTTGGCCCTGGCTGTTGTCGTAGTCCTTCTCGGTGGTGCCGCCGGTCAGCGTCTCGGTCGAGGAGGGTGTCTGGCTGACGCCCCACACTCCGGTCCACTGGTCCATCAGCTCGGTCGAGTTGGCCGTGTTCACGGTGTAGTCGGACGTGCCCTGCCAGATCTGCACGGTGGGCCACGTACCCGTGTATCCGGGGTCTGAGTTGGTCGCCAGCGCGGCCCACTGGGCGACGGACTTGCTGACCGCGCCGTCCATGCACGTGTACGCGGCGGTGGAGCTGGTCGCGCACTGGGCGGGCAGGCCGGAGTCGATCGAGCCGGAGGCGAACACGTCCGGGTAGTCGGCGAGCAGGTCGGCGGTCATGCCGGCGCCCGCGGACAGGCCGGTCACGTAGATCCGCTTGGGGTTGATCGAGTAGTGCGACTCCATGTAGTCGACCATCTGGATGATCGACGCGGCCTCGCCGGCGCCGCGGGAGTCGTCGGAGGCGGTGAACCAGTCGAAGCAGTCCTCGCTGTTGTTGCTCGAGGTCTGCTGCGGGAAGACGAGGTCGAAGCCCCATTCGTCCGCGTACTTGGGCCAGCCGGAGTCGTTGTAGTAGTCGGCGGCCTGCTGGGTGCAGCCGTGCATCGCGACGACGAGCGGCGCGTCGGAGCTCACGGAGGTCGGCACGTAGTCGAACATCTGCAGGCTGCCCGGGTTCGAGCCGAAGGAGGAGATCTGGGTGAGCGTCGAGGTGTTCGCGAGCGCGGGCGTCGCGTTGGTCAGCACGTAGACCAGCGCGACGAGCACGGCCAGCACGGTGCCGACCGCCGTCGCCGCGCGCATCGTCGGGGATTCGAGGACCATAGCCGCTGCCTCTCCATTGAGGTCGTGGGTACGGAGGATTGCGGCAGAAGGTAGGTCCGGGATCGCGCGGCGGTCGATGGAGCGGCTGGACACAGCGGCGCCGCGTGCTGTGTCGGCGGGACACACACAGCACGCGGCGCCGGGGAGACGAGGATGGACTACGCGGCTTCGACCGCCGGTTCGACGGTCGCTTCGACGGCCGCGGCGGCGCGGTCCCCGCGCAGGTAGACGGCCCAGGTGACCACGGAGCAGAGGACGTAGTAGGCGATGAAGACCGCGTACGCCGCGTTGCCGTTCTTGGTGGTCAGGAAGGACTCGCGGAAGGCGATGTTGACCAGCACGCCGCCGAGCGCGCCGACCGCTCCGGCGATGCCGATGACGGCGCCGGAGATGCGCTGGCCGTCGGGGCGGTCCCGAAAGGCGACCGGGATGAGCTTGTAGACGGAGCCGTTGCCGATGCCGCTGAAGGCGAACAGCAGCACGAATCCGGCGATGAACAGGCCGAGCGACTTGGACGTGGAGGCGATGAGCACGATCGCGGCGCCGCCGGCCATCAGCACGAACGTGGCGAAGCTGACCGGGCCGCCGCCGAAGCGGTCCGCGAGCCGGCCGCCGATCGGGCGCACGAGGGAGCCGATCAGCGGGCCGAGGAAGGTGATGTAGGCGGCCTTGAGCGGCGTCGGGTAGGAGTGCGCGAACTGCACCTGCAGCACCTGGCCGAAGGCGAATCCGAAGCCGATGAAGGAGCCGAACGTGCCGATGTAGAGCAGCGAGATGGTCCAGGTCTGCGGCTGCCTGGCGGCCAGCGCCATCGCGCCCTTGTCCCGGGCCACGGTCAGGTTGTCCATGGTCAGCGCGGCGGCCGTGGCGACGATGACGATCAGCGGGATGTAGACGCCGGTGAGCACGGCCGGGTGGTCCTTGCCGGCCGTGGCGAGCACCAGCAGGCCGACGAGCTGCACGACCGCGACGCCGATGTTGCCGCCGCCCGCGTTCAGGCCGAGCGCCCAGCCCTTGAGCCGCTGCGGGTAGTAGGCGTTGATGTTCGTCATGGCGGAGGCGAAGTTGCCGCCGCCGACGCCCGCGACCGCCGCCAGCACCACGAGCGTCGTGTACGAGACGCCGGGGTGGATCAGGAACGTGGCCGAGACCGTGGGGATCAGCAGCAGCAGGGCGCTGACGATGGTCCAGTTGCGGCCGCCGAAGCGCACGACCGCGTAGCTGTACGGCAGCCGCAGCACCGAGCCGACGAAGGTGGGGATCGCGGTCAGCATGAACTTGCCCGCTGCGTCCACGTGGTAGGCCGGGCCGAGGAAGAGCACGAGCACCGACCACAGGCTCCACACCGAGAAGCCGACGTGCTCGCAGGCGATCGACGTGATCATGTTGCGCAGGGCGACGCGTCTGCCTGTTGCCTGCCAGAACGTCTCGTCCTCGGGGTTCCAGTCGGTGATCCAGCGTGACATCGGGATTCTCCGGTTCGTCGGTGGGCGGTGACCTCCTCCTCGAAGCTCGCCGAACGGGATTTCCCGACCGTCTCCGCCGGATTGCGCGGTGGCAACGCGTCACTCTCTCGGCGCGCGGGGCTGTTGTGAGGCGTTCTCCTGGGCGGTATTTGATGGGGAGGTCGCACCGGGGAAACGTCGCGGAAACGCTCGCTGACCATGCTCTGCCCATGCACCATGCCGCCCCGGCCGCCGCTGCCCCGGACCCGTACGGCTCCGCGCCGCTCGCCGGGTGCGTCGTCGGGATCACCGCGGACCGGCGCCGGGAGGAGCTGACGATGCTGCTCGAGCGGCGCGGCGCGCGGGTCGTGTCGGCGCCGACGCTGCGGATCGAGCAGCTCGACGACGAGGCCCCGCTGTACGCCGCGACGCAGGCCTGCCTGGCCCGGCGGCTGGACTACGTGGTGGCCACGACGGGGATCGGCTGGCGCGGCTGGATGAACGCGGCGCAGGGCTGGGGCCTGGAGGACGCGCTGCGCACGTCGTGCCGGTTCGCGTCGGTGATCACCCGCGGCCCGAAGGCGACCGGCGCGGTGCGCGCGAGCGGGCTGAGCGAGAGTTTCGCGTCGCCGAGCGAGGAGAGCCGGGAGATCCTGAACTGGCTGATCGCGCGGCCACTGCGGGGGACGCGGATCGCGGTCCAGCGGCACGCGAGCTACGACGCGGTCTTCATCGAGTCCCTGCGCGAGCACGGCGCCGAGGTGATCGACGTGCCGATCTACCGCTGGGGTCCGTCGCCGGATCCGGCCGCCGTGGACCGGCTCGTGCACGCGATCGCCCGCCGCGAGGTGCACGCCGTCGCATTCACCTCGGCACCTGGTGCGAGTGCGTTGCTGGAGGCGGCCGACGCGCTCGGCGAGGGTGTGCGGGTCCGTGAGGCGTTCGCTCAGCCGGTGCTGGCGGCGTGTGTCGGCGAGCTGTGTGCACGTCCGTTCCTGACCGAGCAGCTGCCCGCACTCTGGCCGGAGCGCGGACGGCTCGGGTCGCTGGTCAGGATCCTGACCGACGAGTTGCCCGGCCGCCTGCGCCAGACGATGCCTACCGCGCTCGGCGAACTCGTACTGCAGGGCAACGCCGTGGCCGTCGGCGGGACCGTGGTGAATCTCGCCGCGCAGCCCGCCGCCGTGCTGCACGAACTGGCCCGCTCCCCCGGCCGCGTCGTCTCGCGCACCGACCTGCTGCGACGCGTGTGGGGACGGCGCGGCGCGGACCACATCGTCGAGGTGACCGTGGCACGGCTGCGCGCGGCGCTCGGCGAGCACGGCGGTCTCGTCGTGACGGTGCCGAAGCGCGGGTACCGGATCGCCGTCGCGGAACCGAGCTACGTCAGCGCGCCGAGTACGTGATCTCGGCGAAGTCGGCCGGATGCCCGCCGCCGGTCAGGTCCCAGGCCCACAGCCCGAGGAATGTGCCGGTGAATCCGAGCGAGCGGATCAGGCCGTCGTCGATGACCACGGCGTGTTCGTCGGAGAGCACGGTCGCGTCGTAGGCTGCGCCGATCCGCTGCCAGCCGTCATCGCTATCGCCGGTGTCGAAGCGGAAGGTCAGCTCGGCGCCGTCGAGGTCGAGGCCGAGATGCAGCCGCTCACCAGGGACGGGCTGTTGTTCGAGTTCGTCGATGGTCACGCGGCCGTGATCGCTGCGTGCGACGCGCAGCACCCGGCGGCCGTCGTCATCGGCGGTGACGTGCAGGAAGTACCAGTTCTCGCTGTTGTAGTACGCGGTGATCCCGGCGAGGTGCTGGATTCCGCGCGGCGCGTAGTCGATCGTCGCCTCGAAGCCGCAGCGTGGCGAGTCGGCTGGCCGTGCGACCAGGCTCGCGCCGAGGAGGCTGCCCGGGGAACGGCCGCCACGCAGCCGGACGTGCGACTGCGACGCGTCTTCGGCCCAGGAGATCCACTCCTCGGACGCGGGACGCCGCAACGTAGACCACTGCGGTCCCGGATCTGGATCTGGATCTTGGTCTGCGGCGGGGAGATCCGGTGCGGGGACCGTCAGCGAGGGCAGGCCGGTGGGCACGCGCGGCCAGCCGTCATCGGTCCACGTGATCTGCGCCAGCGCCGTCTCCCGGCCGAGGATGCACGGACCGCGCTGACTCTGCGGACGCGCGACGAGATACGCGAGGTACCACTCCCCCATCTGCGTGCGCACGAGGCTGCCGTGCCCGGCCTTCTGCAACGGCAGGTCAGGGTGGTCGCGCGCGGTGATCAGCGGGCCGTGCGGGTCGCGTTCGTAGGGTCCGTGCAGGTCGCGGGATCGGGCGACGGTGACCTGGTGGTCGTAGCCCGTGCCGCCGTCCGCAGTCAGCAGGTAGTACCAGTCGCCGATGCGGTAGAGGTTCGGGCCCTCGATCCAGCCGCTCTTCTCCGGCAGCACGATGCGCTCGGACTCACCGATCAGCCGGCACGTAGCACGGTCGAAGCGCGTAGCCTCGAGGCCGAGCGAGCCGCTATGTCCCGGACGCCAGTCGTGGGCGAGGTTGATCAGCCAACTCTCGTCCCCGTCGTGGACCAACGAGGCGTCGAATCCGCGCGCGTGCAGCAGCACCGGATCCGACCAGGGGCCCTCGATCGACGGCGCGGTCACGACGTAGTTCGGGCAGTCCGTGAAGCCGCCTGCGTAGGTCGAAACATTCGAATACACGAGGAAGAACGTCTCGTCGGCGTACGTGAGGTTGGGTGCCCAGACCCCGCCGGAGTCCGGGCACCCGCTCAGGTCCAGCAGCCTCGTCTCGTCGAGGGCGCCGCCGAGCGAGGTCCACGTCACCAGGTCGCGCGAACGATGCAGCCGCACGCCCGGATACCACTCGAAAGTGGACGTGGCCAGGTAGTACTCGTCTTCGACCCGGAGAATCGACGGGTCGGGCCGCGCTCCGCGGAGCACCGGATTGCTGATCGTTCGGCGACGCTCTTCCACCGGCCAGGACGCTACTGTCGAATGCCTTCGCGAACAAGGTGGCCCGGGTCCTCGACCTCGGCGGGCACCCGCACCACGCGTGCGCCGAGGAATCCGCCGACCAGCAGCACGACGCCGCCGACGAGCAGCAGCCACCCGCCGACGCGCACGTCGTGCACGGCGGAGTTGAAGTCGTGCCCGAAGAACCGGTAGGCC
This sequence comes from Actinospica sp., assembly GCA_035493475.1. GTDB lineage: Bacteria > Actinomycetota > Actinomycetes > Streptomycetales > Catenulisporaceae > Actinospica. The sequence continues at coordinate 29,924 of DATJIF010000018.1, read as the reverse complement.
TGGATCGCGAACATGACGAACACGACGAGAGCCGCCGCCCCCGCGAGCCGGGTCAGCCAGCCGGTCCGGTCGACCAGTCCGGCGAGCGCCACGAGGGCGATCAGGATGGTCAGCCCGCCGACGGTCCGCACGATGTCGGACTCGCCGCCGAAGTTCGGCTGTACCAGGGCCTTGACGGTCAGCTCGTCGCCGGTGCGGTCCGGCGTCCAGTTCAGGAAGGCGCCGACCACCAGGAGCGCGACGCCGACCAGCGTGGCCAGCAGCCGGCCCACCTGACGGCCCGCGCCGCCGGTCGCCACTTCCGCCTCATACGTTTCGTGCACCACGATTCCACCTCCGGAATCAGCGCTCTTCGAGTTCTTCGGATGACCGCTGAACCCGGCGCTAAACGGAGGGGCCCTCCCGCACGACGTCGCGGGCCCGCTTGTCGTCCAGGCGACCGAGGTAGCGCGGATGCCGGAGCCTGCCGTCGCGCGTCCAGTCGCTGAATCCGATCTGCGCGACGAACTCGGGCCGCAGCCAGTGCGGAGCGCGTTCGCCGACCGGGCCGTCGAACGGCGAGTCGCGCTGCTCCAGCTCCTCGAGCTCGGCACGGAGCTCTCGCAGGGTCCTGGTATCCCAACCGGTGCCGACCTTGCCCGCGTAGCGCAGTCGGTCGCCGTCGTAGTAGCCGAGGAGCAGCGCGCCGAAACCGACGCGGCTGCCCGAGGGTTCGGTGAAGCCGCCGACGACGAACTCCTGGCCGCGCGTGCACTTGAGCTTGAGCCACGTCGGCGAACGGCGGTGCACGTAGGAGGCGTCGGCGCGCTTGGCGATCAGGCCCTCCCAGCCCTTCGAGCAGGCGCCTTCCAGCAGCGTGCGCACGTCGCCGGACGCCTGCTCGTGGATCGTGTAGCGCAGCGGGTCGTCGAAGCTGAGCGTGTTGTGCAGCAAGGCCTTGCGGGTCAGCAGCGGCAGCCGCGTCGTGTCGAGGCCGTCGATGCGGAGCAGGTCGAACACGAAGAAGGTCACGACCACGCCGCTCGCCCGCGCCTCGGCCGGGTCGGTGACGCCGATCCGCTTCTGGAGCAGGGAGAAGTCGGTGACGTCCCCGTCCAGCGCGACGATCTCGCCGTCCACGGTGAAGTCAGTGCACTGCTGCCCGGCGAGCGCGTCCAGCACCTCCGGGAAGACGTCGTCGTAGGCCTTCCCGGACCGTGACAGCAGACTGATTTTCCCGCCGACCCTGGCGGCCAGGCAGCGCACGCCGTCCAGCTTGCGCTCCAGCACCCAGTTCCCGTCGAACTCCCGCCGGTCCGAGGGCGTGGCCAGCATCGCGGCACCCGGCCGTTCCGGCGCCCTGCGCAGCCGCCGCGTCTCGTCCTGCGTGAGGTCGACGAGCGAGCCGGTCATTCTCCCGATTGGATCACGGGAGCCGGCCGGTCACCACCCGGCCGCTGACCAGTCGGGGGCGGCGATGCCGAAGGCCTCCGGGGGCAGTTGGGTGACCTCCAGGACGCGGCTGACCGCCGGGGACAGCACGAAGGCGAGGCGGACGTCGGCCATCTTGACCGCGTCCGAGCCGAGGATCAGCGCGCGCAGGCCGGAGGAGTCCAGGAAGCTCACACCGCTGAGGTCGAGCAGCAGGTCCGCGCCGGGATCGAGGTCCTCGACGGCGCCCGCGATCTCCGCCTCCAGCTTCTCCGCGGACCCGAGATCGACGTCGCCGACCACACTGAGCACCCGGCGGCCCGCCCGGACGGAGCTGGAGATCTCGCACCCGTTCATCGCTGCTCCCACGTCGTGGAACGTCCCTCGTGTCCAGCTTGCTGACCTGGCCGAGCGGTGTCAACGCACGCGGTCGGCGGGTCGCGGGGTTCGCCCGGAGCCGGCGCGGCACCCGGCGGACTATTCTCGGGAAACACCGGTGCGAGGTGTCCGATCGGGGCGGCGGCGCTCGTAGCAGGGGTGAACGCGGCCGAGGGGCGGCCGCGGGACAGGAGGCGATCCCGATGACCCAGTACCTGATGTCCGTGATCTACGACGAGCCCGGCGACCCGACCGCCACCGACGCGGAGAGCGCGGCGATCGACGTCTTCAACGACCGGCTGCAGGCGGACGGCCACTGGGTCTTCGCCGGCGGGCTCGGGGTGACCGACACGGCCACGACCGTGGACGCGCGCGGCGCCGAGCCGGTGCTCACCGACGGGCCGTTCGTGGAGACGAAGGAGTACGTCGTCGGCTTCTGGATCGTCGAGGCGGCCGACCTCGACGTGGCGCTGCGGCTCGCCGCCGAGGGCTCGAAGGCCTGCAACCGGAAGGTCGAACTGCGGCCGTTCCTCGAGCCGTGAGCGACGTCGCCGAGACGATCACCCGGGTCCACCGCGAGGAGTGGGCCCGGCTGGTCGCGACCCTGGCCCGGCGCTGCGGCGACCTCGACGTCGCGGAGGAGATGGCCGCCGAGGCGTTCGCGGTCGCGGTCGAACGCTGGCCGCTCGACGGCGTCCCGCCGAACCCCGGCGGCTGGCTCACCACCACCGCGCAGCGCAAGGCGATCGACCGGCTGCGGCGCGAGGTCAAGCGCGAGGAGAAGCACAGGGAGGCGTTGATGCTGACCGACGAGGACCCGCGGCCGCTCGGCGCCATCGACGACGACCGGCTCCGGCTGCTGTTCACCTGCTGCCATCCGGCGCTCGCCGTCGAGGCGCGGATCGCGCTGACGCTGCGGATGGTCGGCGGGCTGACCGTGCCCGAGATCGCCAGCGCGTTCCTGGTGCAGGAGTCCGCGATGGGCCGCCGGATCACCCGCGCCAAGGAGAAGATCAAGGTGGCGCGGATCCCGTACCGGGTGCCGGACCGCGCGGACCTGCCGGCCCGGATCGGCGGCGTGCTCACCGTGCTCTACCTGATCTTCAACGAGGGCTATCTCGCGTCGGGCCCGGGCACCGGACCGGTCCGCGCGGATTTGACCGCGGAGGCGATCCGGCTGACCCGCCTCGTACGGGCCCTGATGCCCGAGGACGGCGAGGTCGTCGGGCTGCTCGCGATGATGCTGCTGATCGAGGCGCGGCGGACCGCGCGGGTGTCGGCGAGCGGCGAACTCGTCACCCTGGACGAGCAGGACCGCGGGGCCTGGGACCGCGAGCTGATCGGCGAGGGCCACGCGCTGGTCCGCGAACGCCTCGCCTCGGGGCAGCCGCCGGGCCGCTATCAGATCCTCGCCGCGATCAACGCCGTGCACACCGACGCCCGCGACGTGCGCGACACGGACTGGTCGCAGGTCGTCGCGCTCTACGACCACCTCGCACGGCTCGATCCGTCCCCGATCGTCCGGCTGAACCGGGCGATCGCCGTCGCGGAGCTCGACGGCCCGGAGGTCGCGCTGGCGCAGCTGGACGGGCTCCCGCTGGACGGCTACCACGTCTTCCACGCCGCCCGCGCCGACCTGCTGCGCCGCCTCGGCCGCAGCCGGGAGTCGCGCGCCGCGTACGACCGGGCCATCGAGCTCGCGGGCAACACGGCCGAGACCGCGTACCTCGTGCGCCGCCGCGACCAGTTGGCCCCGGACGACGCCGCCGGCACGTTCACCGGTTCGGGTGCGGATTAATCGGCGGAGGCCGGGTTACCCGATACGCGACAGAACGAGCGAGGAGGGCTCACCGATGTCGGAGACCGCGCAGAACACGGAGACCGAGAACCTCGAACGGCGCAGTGTGCAGGACGTACGCGGGATCGAGCAGGCCACCGAGCGCCTCGAGCGCACCCTGCAGCGAGCGCGCGAGGCCGTGCAGCGCGCGCACCGGGCCGAGAGCCGCTGATCCCCGCCCTGCCGCACCGGCGTCACCGGACCGGCGTCACTGCATCGGCGTCCAGTCGGTGGACGGGCCGACCGCCGCGGCCAGCACCGCCGCGTTGGGGATCAGCACCGGGCCGACCTTGGTGAGGACCCTGACGTAGGTGAGGGTCATCCCGGTGACCCGGCCGACGATCGGACCGCCGAGCGCGCCGGAGCGGATCTGCAGCTCGTCGCCGATGGAGAACGGCCGGGCGAACAGCAGCGTGATCCCGGCGAAGAGGTTCGCCAGTACCTGCTGCGCGGCGATACCGAGGATCACGCCGGTCAGCACGCCGCCGAGCAGCAGGTGCTGTACCTGGACGTGCAGCAGGCTCAGCGCGCACAGCAGCGTCACGGCGTATCCGAACAGCAGGCACAGCAGCCGGAAGGTGCCCGCCCGCGCGTCGCCGAGCCGGCCGGGCACGTGCACCAGGCCGATCACGTCGCTGGTCCCGCTGCGCACGGCGATCACCGCGCTGACCAGGAAGACCACGGCTCCACCGACCGCGATCGCCTCGTGCAGCGCCTGGTACCTGCCACCGCCGAGCAGGCCGCCGTAGTGGTACGAGACGACGAGCGCGACGACGGCCACGATCGTGGCCAACACCGCCCTGCTGCGTGCCCACCGCAGCAGGCTCCGCCGCACGCCGCGGCGCTGATCCTCGGCGTCGGCGATGCTCGCGGCGGTGAGCGGCTCCTCGGTGTCGGGATGGATCAACAGGCGGGCACCCTCCACGGACGATCATCCTTTCTCGTTCTGCTCCGATTGAAGATCTGCTGCTGTTCTCCCCGACGCCGCTCGGCCAAACGGGTGAGAGCTTGGATCTTCCTCATACGCATGGCCCACGGTCGATCGGGTAGCCGGTCCCCTCTGCCGACAGCAGAATCGAAGGCTCAGGGTTAAGGAGTCGAGAATGCATGCTCAGACGGCCCGGCGCGTCGTCGCCGGGGTGGACGGCTCGGACAGTTCGCTGCACGCCGCGCTGTGGGCGGCCCGGGAGGCGCGGTCGCTCGGCGTGCCGCTGCTGCTGGTGCACGCGATGCATCTGCCGGACGTGGCCGTGCCGCCGATCGAGCCCGCCGACTTCGCCGCGCGCCAGCAGCGCGCGGGCAGCGGCCTCGTCACCGACATGGCCGTGCGGATCACCGAGGCGTATCCCGGGACCGCGGTGGAGACCGAGACCGCGCCGGACTCCCCGGTGCACCGGCTGATCGAGCTCAGCGCCCCGGACGTGCTCACCGTGACCGGCACCCGCGGCCACGGCGGCTTCGTCGGCATGCTGATCGGCTCGGTCAGCCGCACGCTGGCGATGCACGCGAACGGCCCGCTCGTCGTCGTGCGCGGCCCGGAACCGGAGGAGGCGACCGGCCCGGTGGTGCTCGGCGTCGGCATGAACCCGAACGAGTCAGCCATCGAATACGCCTTCGAGGCCGCCCGCCGCTACGGCGCCCCGCTGCACGTGGTGCGCGCCTGGGTGCCGCCGATGCCCATGGCCGGGCTCGGCCTGCCCGGCGCCGCCGCACTCGGCCTGGCCGGCGGCCCCGGCGCGCTGTCCGAGGTGTCGGCCGTCGACGACAGCGACGAGGACGAGGCCGCCGACGCCGCCCGGATCATCGAGCCCTTCCGCGCCCGCTACCAGGACGTCGAGACCCGGATCGTCGCCCGCATCGGCAACGCCGTCCCCGTCCTCAACGACGAGTGCTCGCAGACCCGCCTGATCGTCGTCGGCGCCCACCGCAAACGCGGCCCCCTAGCCGTCGGCGCGGGCTACGTGGTCGAGGGCCTGCTCGCCCACTCCCCCGTCCCCATCGCCGTGATCCCGGTCTAAGGCCGGTATGCCAGACTCGCGCCGTGCACGTGACCGAGATCCTCACCCTCGCCGCCGACGAGGTCGCCGCCGACCCCACGTCCCCGGCAGGTCTCGCGGCGGCCGAGGCCCGCGTCTGCCTCGACGCCGACGAGTTGGAGCTGACTCTCGACGTCCTGGCCGAACTCGACGGCGGCACGGCACGATTCTGGGAACTGCTGGCCGACGCCGCGGACCAGATGTACCTGGAGCGCACCCGACGATGGTGCCTCTGGCGCAGATACGAAAGCATCAACGGCGTCATCCGCGCCGAACTGTCGCTGCTCCCGCCCTCGGCAGGCGGCCGCAGCCAGGCCGTCCCGGGCGACGGCGTCCTGCGGCCCATGTGGAATCTCACCCTTGATCCGGCCGCAGCCAAACCAGCGCTCCACACCGCACGCATCTGGGTCGAGCATGCACCGGAGATAGAGCCCGGGAGCAAGGGCACGATCAGACTGGCACCGCTCATGCCCGAGCACTGGCGCCACCTGTCTTCGGGCGCCGTCATCACCATGCACGAGCGGGCACCCGTCGCGGGCAGCGCCACCATCGTGGAGATCAGCCCCTCGGTCCCTACTCGACCTGCTGGCGTTCTTCCTTGACCTCGCCGTCCAGATCCTCGAAGTGCATCTCGACGCGGGTCTCCGGGCGGCGCTGCTCGACCTCGGCGTATGAGCGCAGGGCCGCTTTGTCCTGTGCGTTGAGGGGCGGGAAGAGGCTGCGCGGCCAGAGTTTCCTGGCGCGCACCACATCTGCCTCCACCGCGTAGAGCGTGAGCTGCGCCTGGAGGTGGAACCAGGCGAGCAGGCCGAGTACGAGGCCGAAGATGCCGTAGGTCGCCGAGGCGTGCCGCAGCGAGTGCGCGACGACGTAGCCGCCGATGGTCTGGAGCACCTGCCAGATGATCGCGGACAGGATGGCCCCCATCTGCAGCTGACGCCACGTCACCTCGGCGGCGGTGGCGACGTGCAGGCCGAGCCAGAACAGGCCGATGTTGATCAGCAGCGAGAGCGCGATGCCGAGCACCTTCCCCCACGTGCCGAGGAAGGTGTGCCCGCTCCACGAGCCGACGCCGGACAGCACCGTCGTGACGATCACGCCGAGGCCGATCATGGCGATCAGCGCGAAGCTGCGCAGCCAGGAGACCGGGAAGCCGGGGCGTGCGTGCCGCGGCACCTCCCAGACCTGGTTCATCGCGTTCTGCATCGCGTTCGCCACGCCGCGGGCGCCGAGGAACGTGAAGACCAGCCCGATGACGAGCCCCGCCCCGCTGCGCCCGAGCGAGTGCACGTTGGCGCGCAACTGCTGCCCGATCACCGGAAACTCGGTCAGCGCCGAGTTCAGCACGTCCTGCTGCAGCCGCGGACTGCCGGAAAGCACCATCCCGAGCACGGTGACCAGCACCAGCAGCAACGGAAACGTCGACAGGAACGCGTAGTACGCGACCAGCGCGGCCAGGTTGCCCGCCTGGTCGTCGCTGAACTTGCGCCACACCGCGATCGGGAACGCGAGCACGCGATGCCGCTGCTGAAACCCGTCGAGCTTGCCGATGAGCCGACCCACGCCGACCGCCCCCTTCAGGCTGAGGAGTACGTGCCCTCTGGTATCCCGATTCCCCCGCACGATGCGCCGACCACCCGTTCGGCCCAATCCGCGGACCGCGACGACGAACGCCGGTATATCGAGCGGAGCAACGGGCACTCGCCGCCCACCCGTTCGCACCAACGACACGGAGCAGATCATGAACGACCAGACGCAGAGCCCGGTGCGGCCGCCCCAGGACGGCGCCGCCTCCTACGACCCCTTCCGCGCCACGCATCCGACGGTGCTCGTGCACGACGTCGGCCTGGAGACCTTCGAACGCGCCTGGCGGGACCGTGCCGCGCGCTGCCCGCAGTGTCGGCGCGGTACCGCCGAGGAACGCGGAACCGCCGAGCTCGACCAGCGCCGTTGGGTGCGCTTCACCTGCGGAGACATCATCGCGGTGGAGCACACGGCCGGATGATCGGGTGTGGGCGCGGGTTTGAGCACCCGGCGAGCGGCAACCCGTGGCACACATTCCGAGACGAAAACGGAGGACCGAGATGGGTGTCATCCTGCTCGTCCTGCTGCTCGCCCTGCTGCTCGGCGGACTCGGCTTCGCCGCCCACGTGCTCTGGTTGATCGCGATCGTCGTGTTCGTCGCCTGGCTGATCGGCTTCGGCGTCCGCCGCGGCGAGATGACCGGGGGACGGCGCCGCTGGTACGGCAGGTGGTAGAGGCCTGAGGTCGCAGGTGGGCGGCCCGGCGGGAGATATCCTGCCGGGCCGCCCGCTTGCCTCTTCTGCTGGAACTACCTGAGGGCGCGCTCCAACTCCGCCTTGTTCATCTGCGATCGGCCCTTCACGTTGCGGCGCTTGGCCTCCGCGTACAGCTGACGGTACGTCGGGCCGCCGGGTCCGTGTCCGGACCGCAGGCCGCCGCGTCGGCCGGAGGAGATGTCGCGCAGGGACTCCTTGCTCGCCGTCTTCGACTCGCCGCTGCGGGCGCGCTCCTTGTTGACGGTGCGCGCCGCGATCTCCTTCGCGCGCTTGGTACCGACACCGCGGGACCGCTCGCTCTGCACGATGTGCTCGTACTGCCGTTCCCGCTTCGGACTGGATCCTCTCGGCATCGTCAGGCCTCCTTGGGGTGCGAAACGTGCCGCGCGGGTGCCCGGGAGTCCTTGGCTCAAACCGATGCCGGGGGCGGGGCGGCCGGTTCCTTCGACGGCGCGCTGGGCAGCGGCTCGATCAGCGTCAAGGTGCCCACGCCGTCCTCGACGCTCACCGTGACCTCGCCCACCAGGCTCCCGAGCAGCGCCCAGCCCAACTCGTCGTGCGCCGGCCAACCCTGCGGTGCCCGCGCCCGCACCGCGACGTGCAGCGCGGACGGGTACCGGTCGTAGGAGATCTCCATCGTCTCCGCCTGCCCCGCCGCGCTCCCGTCCGCCGACCGCCGCAGCGCCTGCAGGAACGAACTGCACGCCTCGTCCACCGCCAGCCGGAGGTCGTGGACCTGCGTCAGCGGCAGGAACAGCAGCGCCCCGACATGCATCGCCGAGGTCCTGGCCAATGCGAGATAGTCGCGGTCCGCCTGCAGCGTGAGCGTGACCATGCGTACGGGTTTTTCGGAAGCCACATCCATCAGGGTACGAGCACCGCCCCGCCGCCGCCTGCCCGGTCGGCGTCTCTACGCCCCCGCCTGCACCTTCTCCTCCTCGGGCCAGCCGGCGACGGTGTGGACGGTGCCGTCGTGGCGGACCAGGCGGGCGGGCAGGGACTGGGCGGCCAGCCAGGGGACGGCGTCGTGGCTGCGGATGAGGGCGGCGGTGGCGGCGGTGTTGGCGTCGACGCAGGTGGCGGCGGTGACGGTGACCGTGCGCCAGCAGGATTGGGCGGGGCGGCCGGTGCGCGGGTCCAGGACGTGGTGCAGGGTGCCGGTCTGGCCCTGCCAGTGGCGGACGGTGGTGCTGGACGTGGCCAGTGCGGCGCCGCCGGGCAGGGTGATGGTCTGGCCGGGGGTGTCGGCGGGGGCGCGGTGGTCGTCGGTGACGCGGATGCGCCAGCCCTGGTCGGGGGCGGGCCCGGCGGTGGCGATGTCGCCGCCCAGCGAGACGAGCACGCCGCAGCCGAGTCGGCGGGTCACGGATTCGGCGGCGCGGTCGGCGGTGAGGGCCTTGGCCACGGCGCCGAAGTCGAGGCGGCAGCCCGGGGGCACGCGGAGGGTTCTGGTGCCGGGGTTCCAGCCGATGGTCTGCCAGCCGGGGGCGGGGATGTATTCGTGCACGATGATGCGCGCGGCGGGATGCGCGTCGTCCTCCCAGAGGAGTTCGATGTCCCGGTCGTAGCCGATGGCCTCCAGACCGGCGCCGCACGTGGGGTCCACGTCGCCGTCCGTGGCCGCCGCGGCCCGGAGCGCGGCGGAGACCACCTCGGCGAACAGCCCGCTGACCTGTACGGGTTCACCGGCCGCGGCGTTGACGCGGGTGAGTTCGGAGTCGGGGCGGAATCTGCTGCACGCCGCGTCCATCGCCGCCGTCTCGGCGCGCACCAGCTCCCGGGCGGCGTTTATCGCCTGCGGCACGGCGGTCACGATGACCGCCTTGCCGCCCCACAGCGGGAAGACCGAGCGGCCGAATCCGATCATCGCGGTCCGTTCGTTCATGGCGTGGGCGCCGGGAGGTGGAGCACGACGGTCAGGCCTCCGCCGCCCGAGGTCTCGTGCAGTGTGACGTCGGCTCCGTTGGCGCTGGCGAGGCGGTGCACTATGGCGAGTCCGAGGCCGTTGCCGCCGGTGCCGGAGCGGCCGAAGCGGCGGAAGGCGTTCGCGCGCGCCTGTTCGGTCATGCCGGGGCCGTCGTCGGCGACGCGGACCGTGGCACCGGCCGTCGCACCGGTGCCGGTACCGGCCGTGACCTCGACCTCGACGCTGCCGCCCTCGGGGACGGAGTCGAGGGCGTTGGCGATCAGGTTGTCGAGCATCTGCTCCAGGTCGCCGGGGCCGAGCCAGGCGGGCGCCGGGCGGGGGTACAGCGCCTTGAGGTCCACGCCGCGCTCGCGGGCCACGGGTTCCCAGGCGGCGACGCGGTCGGCGGCGATCTCGTCGGCGCGCACGGTCTCGGGGCGCGGGACGTTGGCCTCGGCGCGGGCGACCGCGAGCAGTCCGTCCACGAGGCCGCCGAGCCGGGTGAGCTCCGCCTGCAGGCCGGTCATCTCGGCGGCGGTCTCGGGGTCCGTCGCCTCGTCCGCCAGCACGTCCACGCGCAGGCGCAGCGCGGTGAGCGGGGTGCGGAGCTGGTGCGAGACGTCGGCGACCCACTCGCGGTGGCTGCCGATGAGCGACTGTATGCGTTCGGCCATACGGTTGAACGCGGCCGAGAGCTCGCGTACTTCGTCCGGGCCTGTCGTCGTTTGAGCGCGCGTTTCCAGGGCGCCGTCGCCGAAGCGGGCGGCGCTCGTGCTCAGCACGGTCAGCGGGCGGGCGACCCAGCGGCCGAGGCGGAACGCGAAGACCACGCCGAGCAGCAGCACGGCCAGGCCGCTCCCGGCCAGCCAGGTCCAGACGACGGTGATCCGGTCGTTCATCGGATCCGCCGAGCGCGCCAGCACCGCGACCCCCGAGGTGTTCCCGTCGTCGCCGATGGGCGAGGCGTACAGCAGCCAGGCGCCGTCCCGGGTGCTGGCGTGGCCGCCCCCGTCGCGCACCATCGCGGCGAGCGCGGCCGAGGTCGGGTCGGAGGCGTGGCCGCACGGGGTCGCGGCCACGATCTGCGCGGGCCGGCCGTAGACGGTCGCGCAGTCGCCGCGCGCCGCCGCGTCGTCGAGGGCGCCGTACATCGCGCTCGGCGGCTTGTGGTCGGCCAGGTACTCCTCCGCCTCCGACGCGACCTGGTCGGTCGCGGACTGCACGGAGAAACCGAAGGACGCGCGTTCGTTCGCGGTGAGCGACATGCCCAGCGGCACGACGGCGAGCATCAGCAGCGCGGCGACCAGTCCGACGATCACCAGCGCGATCCGGCGTGACACGTCCCGGTCCCCTAGTCCCCGGCCTCGGCGCCCGGAACGAGCCGGAACCCGTGCCCGTAGACGGTCTCGATCAGCCCGTCGACGGCGAGCTTGCGGCGCAGCGCGGCGATGTGCACGTCCAGCACGCGCGTCGGGCCGTACCAGTTCTCATCCCAGACGCGGGTGAGCAGCTCGTGCCGCGAGATCGCCCGGCCCGGGTCGGCGACCAGGCATTCGAGGATGTCGAACTCCTTCGGCGTGAGCGCCACCTCCTCGCCCCGCACCGTGACGCGGCGGGTGCGCGGATCGACGGTCAGCCGCCCGACGACGTAGTGCGTGCGGCCGGGGTGCACGCGGCGCAGCACGGCGCGGATCCGGGCTTCCAGCTCGGCGAGACCGAACGGCTTGACCAGGTAGTCGTCGGCGCCGTCGTCCAGCGCCGCGACCCGGTCGCCCTCCTCGCCGCGCGCGGTGACGACGATCACCGCCGCGTCGCTGTACGCGCGCAGCCGGCGGCAGACCTCGAGCCCGTCCACGTCGGGAAGGCCCAGGTCGAGCAGCACGACGTCGGCGGGACCGGCCTCCAGCGCCTCGCGTCCGCTGGCCACGGTCTGCACCTCGTACCCGGAACGCGACAGCCCGCGGCGCAGCGGCCACGCGATCCCCTCGTCATCCTCGACGACGAGCACGCGTACCGGCTGCTCGGCGGAGGGGGCGTTCGATATCACGCCACTCACGGTAACAACGCCCGTGCAACAGCTTCGCCACAGCCGCGAGTCCTTACCGGATCTGAACATTGCCCTTGCAGATTCCGAACCGGCGATCGGTGAGTCTGGTGGCCGGGCCGTCGACCGGCGGCCCGCCCGACCGACCGAGGAGGCCCCTTGACGCGACGAACGAACGGGACCGGCGACCGTGTCGATGCGCGGGACCGCGGACTGCGCCGGGTGCGCACGGCGACCGGATGGGTCACCGCGGCGTCCGCGGCCGGCGCGGTGGTGCTGGCGGGAGGCTACGCGCAGGCGCTGCCGGGCAAGAGCGCGGGAAGCAGCACGTCGTCGCGGTCCACGGTGCCGGCCACGCAGGCGACGGTCGCACCGCGGACCAGCGCGGCCCCGTCGTCGGCCGCGGCGACCAAGGCGAGCACGGCCGCGGCGAGCACCAGCGCGGCCGCGACGACCTCGGCGCCGACGACGGTGCTCCAGGCCCCGACGCAGGCGCCGACGACGGCCGCGGCGGCGCCGAGCACCACGCACGCCACCTCGGGCGGGTCATGACGACGCTGCTCGGCAATCCGCTCTGGTTCGCGACGCGCGCCACCGGGTCGATCGCGCTGATCCTGCTGACCGCGACCGTCGTGCTCGGCGTCGCGGGGGCGGGGCGGTACGCGCCGACGGCGGTGGGCCGCTTCGAGGTCGGCGCCCTGCACCGCAACCTGTCAGTGCTCTGTCTCGCACTGCTGGCGGTGCACATCGGCACGACGCTCGCCGACAGCTACGTGCCCATCGGCTGGACGTCCGCGTTCGTGCCCTTCGTCTCACCGTACCGAACGCCGTGGGTGGCGCTCGGTACGGTGGGCTTCGACCTCCTGCTCGCCGTGGCCCTGACCAGCGCGGTCCGGCTGCGGATCGGACTGCGGCGGTGGAAGGCGGTGCACTGGCTGGCCTACGCGGCGTGGCCGGTCGCCGTCTTCCACGCGGCCAAGACCGGGACGGACTCGAAGCTCGGCGCCCAGCAGGCGCTGTACGTGCTCTGCGTCGCCGTGGTCGTGATCGCGGGCGGCTGGCGGCTGTACCGCCTCGCGCCGGGCCGCATGGCCGGTGAACGCCGATGACGACCGACACGTACACGGCCGGACGACGCGGCTACGGCCGCCATCCGGGCCCGCCGCGGCCGCCGGAGGGCCCGTACGGCGAGCGGTTGTTCGCCGGCTGGATGACCACGGGGCGGCCCGCCGACCTGGCCGAGCACCTGGCCCGGTACGGTGCGCCGCCGTCGTTCGCGGCACGCGGCAAGCATGTGCTGATCGAGGCGGTGGCGCGGGCCGGGCTGACCGGGCGCGGCGGCGCGGCGTTCCCGACGGCGACGAAGCTGCGGGCGGTGGCGCGCGCGAAGCGGCCGGAGCGGGTCGTGGTGGCGAACGGCATGGAGAGCGAGCCCGCGGCCTCGAAGGACAAGGCCCTGCTTCGCCTGGCGCCGCACCTGGTGCTCGACGGGATCGCGCTCGCCGCGGAAGCGGTCGGCGCCGCCGAGGCGTACCTGTGCGTCGCCGAGAAGCGGATGCTGCGCGATCTAAGGGAACTGATAGCGGAGCGGCGTGCGCACGGCATCGACAGCGTCGAGGTCCAGGTGTGCACGCCGCCGCACCACTACGTCTCCAGCGAGGCTTCGGCGCTGGTCAACTGGATCGGCGGCGGCGAGGCGAGGCCGACGACCACGCCGCCGCGCACGGCCGAGCGCGGCGTGGCCGGGCTGCCGACGCTCGTGGACAACGTCGAGACGCTCGCTCATCTCGCGTTGATCGCGCGGTACGGGCCGGACTGGTTCCGTTCGCGGGGCACGGCCGAGAGCCCGGGGACGACGCTCGTCACCCTCTCCGGCGCGACTCCCGGGCCGGGCGTGTACGAGGTCGCATACGGTACGCCGTTGCGCGAGGTCGTGTCGCTCGGCGGCGCGGCGCATGACGTGCAGGCGGTGCTGGTCGGCGGCTACTTCGGCACGTGGCTCCCGGCCGGCCAGGCCGCGGCGCTCGAATACAGCGGTCGGGGCCTCGCGGCGGTCGGCGCGACACCGGGCGCGGGCGTGCTGGCCGCGCTGCCCTCGACGTCGTGCGGCCTGGCCGAGACGGCGCGCGTACTCGAATACCTGGCCTCGCAGAGCGCGCGGCAGTGCGGGCCGTGCCGCTTCGGGCTGCCGGCCGCCGCCGAGGACTTCGCGCAGCTCGCGTTCGGGCACTGCGACCGCGGGACGCGCGAGCGCCTGGAGCACCGGGTCGCGCTGCTCGCCGGACGCGGCGCGTGTAAGCATCCTGACGGCGCGTCCCGGCTCGCCGCGTCGGCCCTGCACACGTTCGCGCACGAGGTCCGGCGGCATCTGGCGGCCGGGCCGTGCCCCGCAGCGTTGCAGGCGCCGCCGCTGCTCCCGGCGCCGACCGCCGCGATCGGGGACGGTGATTGGCGATGAGCCGCGCGCAACGCCTCGTGATCGACCGCATCGCGTGCACCGGGCACGGCCTGTGCGCCGAGCTGTTCCCGGAGCATCTGGCCCTGGACGAGTGGGGCTATCCGATCCAGGCGCCCGGCCCGATCCCCGCCGGCACCACCCGGCACGCGCGTCGCGCCGTCGCCGCCTGCCCCGCGCTCGCCCTGAAGCTGGCGCCCGCCGCCGCGGCCCAGCACCCGCAGAACCCGCAGAACCGATCCGACCCCGCGAACGCCGTCAGGAAGTACCGATGACTCTCCCCCGCACCGAGCCGCCGGCCCGTCGCCGCCACGCCGAATCGCCGGAGCGGCTCGGCGGGCCCGAGGGGAACGAACGGCTCACCGCGCTCACCGGCGTCGTGCTGCTCGTCCTGTTCGCCGCCGAGGGTTTCACACTCCTGCGACTCGGCCGACTGCTTTACTGGCATTACGCGATCGGATTTCTGCTCATCGGCCCGGTTTGCCTGAAAATCGCGTCCACGGTGTACCGATTCAGCCGCTATTACACGCGCAACGAGCCTTATGTGCGCAAAGGGCCGCCGCATCCGCTGCTGCGGCTCATCGGCCCCTTCATCGTGCTCTCCACGATCGCGGTGCTCGGCACGGGCGTGCTGCTCGCCGTGCAGCACACGTCGCAGACCATCCTCGGCTTCCAGATCGTCTTCCTGCACAAGCTGAGCTTCGTCGGCTGGGCCGCGCTGATGACCGTGCACGTCCTCGCCTATCTCCCGCGGCTGCCGCGGCTGCTGGCGGCCGACGCCGCGCCGGGCCGGGCGGCGCGCGCCGTCGGCGGACGGGGGCTGCGGTACGCGCTGCTCGTCCTCGCGCTCGGCGCCGGGGTGATCCTCGCGCAGTGGGGCGGACACCTCTCCGCACTCTGGTATCGGTGACCGGAAACCCTCCATACTCCCGGGCCGGTTGTTCGCGACTTCCACGGAAGATGTTCAGAAGAGGTCAAGATCGGCCCGTGCGCGGAGATTTTCCATACGCCACGGAATTCATGCCGATCCCATTGCCCGCGACGGGTGAGAACTTTCCCCGGTTCTCATTGTCCTGATCTTGTCCGTCGTATTCGATAGGCAGCGAGGTCACCACCTCTTCCTACCCACAACGTCTTTCAATCAAGGAAGGCATACCTGCATGCGTATACGCACCCTGGTCGGCGCCGCCCTCGCGGGCTGCGCGGGCCTGGCCCTCGCGGCGGCCCCCGCGCAGGCCGCCACCGCGCACGGCACCCACGCGATGAAGGTCCGCTCCACCGAGCACACCGCGGCCGTCAAGGCCGCGAGCAGCGCCAGCGACCTGAGCTACGGCGGCGGCCCGGTCGTGACCGCGCCGACGGTCTACTTCGTCTACTGGGGCAGCCAGTGGGGCACCGGCACCACGGTCACCAACGACCCGTCCGGCGAGGCCGCGCTCCAGCTGTCGTTCTTCCAGCACGCCTACGGCAGCGGCGACACCTTCTTCACCTCGCAGACCCAGTACTGCCAGGGCGTCGCCACCGGCACGACCCAGTGCAACGGCGCGGGCACGGCCGTCGGCCACCCGGCGTCCAACCCGGTCGGCGGCACCTGGCTGGACAGCTCGGTCAAGGCGCCGAGCCGGCCCTCGAACTCGCAGCTCGCCGCCGAGGCCGTGAAGGCCGCCGCGCACTTCGGCGTCTCCGGCGACAACGTCCAGATCATCGTCGACTCGCCGCACGGCGTCGTCCCGAGCGGCTTCAAGACGCAGTACTGCGCCTGGCACGACGTGACCCCGAACTCCACCGGCGCCGACGTGCCCTACACCAACATGCCGTACATCACCGACGCGGGCTCCGGCTGCGGCGCGGGCTTCGTGGCGGCGACCAACGGCGTCAACTCCACCGACGAGGGCATCACCATCGTCGGCGGCCACGAGTACGCCGAGACCCTCACCGACCCGGAGGCGGGCAACGGCTGGCTCGACTCGAGCGGCGCGGAGACCGGCGACAAGTGCGCCTGGATCTCCAGCGGCCAGGGCGCGTCCGCGATCATCGCGCTGAACGGCTCGTACTACGCGGTGCAGTCGCTGTGGAGCAACAACTTCGGCGGCGGCGCGGGCAACTGCGTGACCTTCTACACGAGCGCCACGAACCAGCACTAGGGAGTGTTTGAGAACTAGCGTCGGATCAGGCCGCGGTGTCTGACGCGTGCGCTCGCAAGGCGCAGGGGCGGGCGCATACTCGGTCGTCTGTAACCGTCCCTGCAACGCCGCGAGCGTGCGTGGCAGGCGCCGCGGCCCCGACGATAGTTCTCAGACGCGACCCAAGACGGACCGGGGCGTACGGACCGGGTCCCGCCGCCATGTGGGCGGCGGCGGGGCCCACTCCCCGTCCCCCGCGCGCCGATCGGATCCCCCGCCCAGAAGGACCGCACCGTGATCACGCCACGAATCAGAACCCACCGATGGACGGCCCTGGCGGCGTGCTGCCTGGCTCCGCTCGCCCTCGCCGCCTGCACCCCCGCCTCCGCCACGACGGCCACCGGCACCGCCACCACGAAGCCCGCCGCGCTGCCGAACTGCCGGCCGCCCGCCGCCGACGGTCTCCCGCACAGCGAGGGCAGCCTCACGCAGACCGACACCGGCACCTACTGCCTCGGCGTCGGCAAGCTCCTCAACGTCTTCCTGACCGCCCCCGCGACCTCGACCGCGCGCTGGAGCGAGATCCAGATCACCGACACGTCAGTGCTCGCATACGGCAACAACGGCGTGCTGACCGCGATGCGCGACGAGACGCCCGGCGTCATCGTCGGCAAGTCCCGCGGCGTGAGCACCGTCACCAGCACGCTGCCCGACGGCCAGACCTGGACCGCCACGATCGTCGTGAGCTGAGCCGGCTCAGGCGCCGCCCTGGCCGCCCTGGCCGTACGTCGGGTCGTCGGCGGCCGACACCTCACGCCAACCGAGCCCGAACTGCGCCGCGAAGTCCACCGCCTCCGAAAGCCACAACGCTTCGAACGGCCCGTCCCGCAGGTCGGTCGTATCCGTCTTCAGCGTGTACTGCACCCGAACGCGCTCGTCATCCGCCTCAGACTCCGTGACGCTGGCGAGCTCACGACCATCCTCAACCCGCCACGTGCCCGAAACGCACACGCTGTACGCAAGCTCGAGCACCCCCGGCGACGGCGACCCCCACCGCAGCCGCCGCACCTGAAGCACGCCCGCCACGTTCCGCAGCGCCGACCACCCCGCTCCGTCCGCCAGCAGCACCAGATCCGTCGACTCCATTACGCCGTAGTCGTACGGATCGCTGCTCCAGAGCCCGACCAGCTCGTTCGGATGATGCATCTGTCGGCCCTCCGTTGTTGGTCGCCAGTGTCACGGATCGCCGCCCACGAATCGCCACCGCCAGCGCGTGCCGTGCGCAGCGCCGTAGGTGGGCGGTTGAGCGACCGAGGTACGAGGGAGCGTGCCGCCCGCCGCAGGCTGGTTGAGTAGGGCGGGTGGGCGGGGTAAGTAGTAAGTAATCGGCCCGGACGTAGCTGCCGACGCGGAGCGAAGCGGAGTGTCGGCGGCGTAGGTAGGGCCGAACACGCAACCTCAGCCCAGCTTGGCTTCGGTGCGGAGGAGGGAGCCGATCCAGATGTCGTGGCGGACGCCGCGGTGGATGCTGTGGGAGCGGAGGGTGCCCTCGCGGACGAAGCCGAGTTTCTCCACTACGCGCCAGGAGGCTTCGTTGCCGGCGATGGCCAGCCATTCGATGCGGGCCAGGCCCAGGTCGTCGAAGGCCCAGCGGCAGACTTCGCGGGCGGCTTCGGTCATGTAGCCCTGGCCGCGGGTGGCGGGGGCGGCCCAGTAGCCGATCTCGCCCACGCCGCCGGCCGGGGCGTCGAGGTCCTTGATGCGGTGCATGCCGATGGAGGCGACGGGGAGGCCGGTGTCCGCGACGAAGGCGCCGAAGATGATGTCGGTGCCCGCCTCGCGGCCCTTCGGGACGACCTCGCGCACGTAGGTCTCGGCGTCGTCGCGCGAGTAGGGCGCGGGGACCGGCACATAGCGCTGGATCTCCGGATCTTGGCATGCGGCCGTGATCGCGTCGATGTCCTGCTCGGCCCATGGTCGCAGCTCAAGGCGCTCGGTGCGCAGGGTGGCGTTCGCGAGGTTCATGCGATCACCGTACCGGCAGCAGCGGCACGCGCGCTCTGAATTGCGTAGTGCAGCAACGGCAGCCGTCCCTTGCTCTGCTTGATCACGGCGGAGAGCACGCGCTCGTCCGAGAGGCGCGGGTCCGGGTCGGTGGCCAGCGGCGCGAGGATCTTCAGTGCGACGTCGTAGGTGGAGTTGTTCGGGTACGCGGCATTCACCTGGGCCAGGATCGGGGCGTCGGCAAGGTGGTCGGGCCACGCCTTGTGGATCTCGACTCCGTAGGCGCGCGTCGCCCGCTCGAGTGCCCAGTACTCGGCGTACGAGGTCTTCTCGTCGGCACGGCCGGGTGTCGTGAGCACGGCGCGGATAGCTTCGGCCACGCTCATCCGCTCGCGTCCGACCAGTTCTCGCGTGAAGAGGACCGCCATGGGGAGCGGTGTCTTGCGCCGGAGGAGCGTCCGCTGCAGTTCGTCGCCACGGTCGTCGGTCAGCTCGGCGAACTGCGCGACGAGCGGGCTGAGCCAGGCGGCTTCCAGCTCGTAGGGCGTAGCGGGCTTGCCGTCGAGCAGGGTGAATGTCGGCTTGAGCGCGGTGCAGAGCCGTTGCAGCCAGTCCTCGGCGGATCCCTCGATGGACGGGTATTCGCGCCGGAAGTGGTCCCAGCCGTCGTCGATATCGAGGTCGGCGAGTTCGGAGACCGTGATCACGAAGCCGCGGAAGCGCTCGTCGGTCTCGGTGAGCGCGGCACGCAGCACGTGGTAGCTCAGCGGGGTGTCCTCGGCGAGCAGCACGGCGTCGTAGAGGTCCTTGCCCTGCGGGTGCGCGTCCGTGAGCAGCCAGACGATCTTCCAGGCGAGTGAGAGTTCTTTCGAGGCGGTACGCAGCGGCACGCGGTCGCGCCCCGGGGAGAGCGCGATCTCGGTGCGCTCCGGCTCTAGGTGGATCTTCTCGCCGAAGACGAAGTCGAGTTGCACCCAGCCGCCGGGGAGTCCGTCGGCCTGCCACGGGAGCATCAGTCGGCGGCCGGGGACGCGGTCGTAGGTCCAGATGTCGTCCTTCACGGCGCCGGACGCGTTGATGTGCACGTCGGTCGCGGTGGACAGATTCTCGGCGTCGCGGGCCAACTGCTTGAAGAGCATGCCGGTGCGGTTGTCCGTGACCCCCCAGTCCTGCGCGAGGACGACGAAGTCCAGGTCCCCGGGTTCGCGCGCGGCGGCCGGGTACCAGCCGTTCATCAGGACGCTGCCACGGAGCATCAGGTGCTCGGCGTACTCGTTGCCTGATACGGCTGCCAGCGCGAGGTCCAGTGCTTCGCGACGGGCTCTGAGCCAGCGTTGCGTGAGCTGGTCGTCCTCGAAGCGCGGGTCGGCGGCGCGGTAGGCGTTCGGGAAGTGCACGAGTGCGGGCTCGAAGATCGGCAGCTGGTCTGTTCCGTCCTCGTACACGGTGCGCAGCGTCTTCGGGGTCTCCCCGCGCGCCTTCCCCCGCAGCCACTCCCACATCTCATCGTTCGTCGTCGCCATGGCTGCCGCCTTCCCCCTCCACGATCCAACCGTCATCCAGGCTCGCGTCGCTGTCGTAGACCACGAATTCACGCTCCACCGACACGATCTCGCGCCCGTCCGCGACCAGCGCCGCACGCAGGTCGGCCAGTGCCTTGGCGGCGGACGGATCGCCGACGCCGAAGCAGCGTTGCGTCACGAAGCGTTCGGCGCGGCCGTCGTCCCGCACACGCCGCGCGTTCCACGAGAGGTGCGCGCGATGGGGTTCGACGAGTTCAGCGAGGTGTGTCAGTTCGGCCGCGTCCGCAGCCGCATCGGCCGAGCGGAGCAGGAGCTTGAGGTGGTGCTCGAAGTAGAGCTTCTGGCCGAGAGCGCGGGCCTCCGCGTCGGTCTGGGGGACGCCGCGGGTCCAGGGTGCCGCCTCGATCTTGAGGCGGGTCACGGTGAAGCCTGCGTGCCTCAGGTCGGCTGCGACGCGCATGACCGTGGAGTGCTGCTCGGCCAGCGTTCCGGAGCCCGTGAGCGTGAGCATCGGCTGGGAGCGGACCCTGCCGCGGGCCAGGACGACGTGCGTGAGCTTCATGCCTCCGGCGGCGGACCACGCGCTCAGATCGGCGAGTTCCCGCTCGTCGCAGGAGATCGTCACATGCGTCTCGTAATCCCCCTCGAACATCGCAGCGAGTGTACAGAGAACACGTGTAGCGTGAGTCCGAATTACCACCCTCCGAGCGAGTGCGAGACACGATGTCCATGGAATCGGCCCGGCTGCACGAACTACTGCCGGGCACCTACGCGTGGGTCCAGCCGGACGGCTCGTGGTGGGTGAACAACGCGGGCGCGATCGTGGGCGGCGACGGTGTGCTGGTCATCGACACGTGCGCGACGGCCGAGGGTACGCGGCGGTTCCTCGACGCGCTGGACGCGGCGGTCGGGGGCAAGCCGGTGCGGATGGCGGTCAACACGCACCAGCACGGCGACCACACGTACGGCAACAGCCTGCTGCCGGCCACGACGGTGCTGTTCGGGCACACCCACATGCGCGAGGGGCTGCGGGTCGACCCGATCATCGAATGGTGCCCGCCGGTGTGGACTCCGGTACCGGACTGGGGCGCGGTCGAGCGACGGCTGCCGGATGTTGCGGTCGAGGCGTCGCAGACTCTTCACGTCGGGGATCGGCGCGTCGAACTGCTGCATCCGGGAGGCCCCGCGCACACGACGGGCGACCTGATCGCCTGGCTGCCGGACGACGCCGTGCTCTACTCCGGGGACCTGGTGTTCGCCGGGGTCACGCCGCTCGTGTTCATGGGGTCGGTGCCGGGCGCGCTCGCGGCGATCGACTGGCTGGAGGCGTTCGAGCCGCGCATCCTCGTGCCGGGGCATGGTCCGGTGCTGATCGGCGACGACGTGGCACGCGTGCTGGAGGAGCAGCGGCGGTACTTCCGATTCGTGCTGGACGTGGCCGAGCGTGGGATCGCGCGCGGGCTCAAGCCGCTGGAGGCCGCGCGGGAGGTCGAGCTCGGCGAGTTCGCGGCGTGGCCCGATTCGGAGCGCATCGTGCTCAACCTGCACCGCGTGTACGCCGACCACGAGGGCCGCGACCTGGATCTGGTCGCGGCCCTCGGCGACGCGGTCACCTGGCACGGGGGGCCGATGCGCACGTCGGTGAATCAGTGCTGACGGTCGGCTAGTCGTTCTGCGAGAGGATCGACGCCGACTTCGACTGCAGGGTGGCGAAGACGCTGTTGCCCGCCGAGCCGTCGAAGAACTGGTCGAGCATCGGCTGGAGCACCGACTGCAACTGCGAGCCGTTGGCGTACGCGGTCGCGCCGTAGAGCGAACCCTGCGACTCGTACTGCGTGAACACGCTGAGGTCGACGCCCTGTTTGCCGAGCGTGGCGCTCATCGCGTTCATCGAGGCCGGGATGGAGGGGAAGAACGAGCCGTTCTTCTCCGCGGCCATCGTCTGGCAGGCCGCCGAGCCCATGTAGGAGACCCACTTCCAGGTGTCCTCCGGGTTCTTCGTGCCCGCCCAGATGTTGTTTCCGTTCGAGTTGCTCATCACGGCGCGCTTGCCGTCCGGGCCGATCGGCGTCGGGGCGATCTTCGCGCTGATGCCGGTCAGCTTGTAGTACGTGGTCGCGCTCCAGGAGCCGTCCATGGTCATCGCGACCTTGCCCGAGCCGAGCAGTTCGCTGCCGGAGACGCTGCTCTGCCCGTTGGCCTGCGTGTACTGGCCGAAGGGCGGGATGTAGCCGTCCGCGGCCAGGTTCTTGATCCAGTCCATCGTCTGCACGAAGCGCGGGTCGTCGTAGTTGAACTGCGTCGGCCAGTCGGCCTTGTTGCCGAGCTGCCAGCCGGTGGTCGGGGTCAGGTCGGCCCACGTCATCTGGCCGATGAAGTCGTCGGCGTTGAGCGAGGTCATGCCGTAGACGGCCACGTCGTTCTTGTTGAAGCCGGGCTGGTCGCCGCGCACGCCGTTCTTGTCGACGGTCAGGTGCTCGATCATCTTCTGGAAGGTGCCGCCGTCGGTCGGGTTCCAGGTGAGCGAGTCGATGTCCTTGGCGGTGTACCCGGCCTTCTGCAGCAGGCCGCTGTTGTAGTAGAGCGCGGTCGCGGCCCAGTCCAGCGGCAGGCCGTACTGCTTGCCGTCGGTGTACTTCCACGCGTTCACGCCGACCGAGAACTGGCTCAGATCGTACTTCGACGAGGCGATGTACGAGTCGAGCGGGAGCAGCTGGTTCTGCTTCGCGAAGCCCGGGAAGTACTGCACGCTGTCCTGGAAGGCGTCGGGCGCGTCTCCGGCCACCATGTCGGCCGTGAGCTTGGTGAACAGGTCGCTGACGTCGTACTGGGAGATCTTGACCGTGACGCCCGGGTTCGCCTTCTCGAAGGCGTTGGCGCACAGCTGATAGGCCGACGCCTGGTTCGGGTCCCAGGTCCACCAGTTGATTGTCGCCGAGCCGGAGGACGAGCCGCTGCCACCGGAGCACGCACCGGCGAGCAGCACGGTCGCGGTGGCGGTCGCCAGCGTCGCGAGAATGCGGCGTCTCATGAGGAGAGTCCCTTCTGAAGCAGTGTGTTGAAGGCGGTCAGGACGTCGGCGAGGTCTTCCGGACCGCCCGCGTCATGGCCGTTGTACGTCCATAGGTTGATGTTCTTTGCTCTTCCGGCGTAGGCGTGGAAGGCGCCGAAAGCCGTGGAGGGCGGGCAGATGCCGTCCATCAGTCCCGCGGAGAACCAGGCAGGGGCCGTCGCCCGGGCCGCGAAGCCGAGGCCGTCGAAGTAGCCGAGCGTGCCGAACACGTCCGCGGCGGACGTGCGGTGCGCCGCGAGGTACGTGGAGATCTCGTGGTACGGCGCGGCGTCGGTGATCCGCGTCGCGCGCTGGATGTCGGACAGGAGGGGCGCCTGGGCGTGCAGCGCGGCAACGTTGTCAGGCACGAGCCCCGCGACGGCGAGCGCGATGCCGCCGCCCTGGCTCGCACCGGCCACGGCGACCCGCGAGGCGTCTACGTGCTCGTATTCGCGCAGCACCTGGACCGCGCGGACGGCGTCGACGAAGACCCGGCGGTAGTAGTACGTCTCCGGGCTCTGCAGGCCCCTGGTCAGGAAGCCGGGCTGAGTCGGACCCGCGTAGCCGACCGGATCGCCGGTGTCGCCGCCCGCGTGGCCGCCGCCCTGACCGCGCGTGTCCATCAGCAGGTGCGCGTATCCGGCGCTGGCCCACAGCAGGTCGTCGAGCGCGTGGCCGCGACCGCTGCCGTAGCCGTGGAACTGGACGACGCCGGGGAGCGCATCCTCGCCGATCAAGCTGGTCACGCGGGGTACGCGCAGCCAGGCGCGGATGGGGTGGCCCGCGTACCCGGCGAAGGTGACGTCGTACACGTCGATGGTGCGCAGGCCGGTCTCGACGGGCACGATCCGCACGTCGAGCGGGATCTCGGCCGCCTCGGCGAGTGTCCGTCGCCAGAACTCGTCGAAGTCGGCAGGGGCCTGATACGTGCTCCGGTATTCCCAGAGGCCCGCTTCGTCCAGGTCGGTCAGCATCAGATCTCCTGAAGGGACGATCCGAGGCGCACGCCGCCGCCCCGCGGAACACGGATCGTGCGGACCTGGCCGCCGTAGCGCACCGTCACCGGCTGGTCGTCGTCCCCGGTGACGCGGTGCACGGTGAGCTCGGCCGGCACTCCGCCGAGCCACACGACGTCGACCGCGAGCCCGCCTCGGCAGCCGATGCCGCGGCACGAGCCGTCCGGCCACTCCTCCGGCAGCGCGGGCAGGATACGGATGCTGTGGTCGCCGTGGCTCTGCACGAGCATTTCCAGCACCCCGGCCATCAGCCCGTAGTTGCCGTCGATCTGGAACGGCGGGTGCGTGCTGAACAGGTTCGGCAGCAGGCCGCCCCACTTCGAGCCGTCCGGCGGCGCGTCCACGGCGGGGTCTCCGTCGTACGGCTGGGTCGCCTCCAGCAGCAGCGAGCGCGCCTGTCTGGCCTGGCCGAGCCGCGCGCGCAGGGCGATCTTCCAGGACCAGGACCAGCCCATCGCGCCGGGTCCGCGCGCGTCGAGCGTGCCCATCGCGGCCGCCGCCAAGCCCGGCGTGGCCAGCGGGTCGATCTGGTCCAGCGGGTGCACCGCGACGAGGTGCGACATGTGGCGGTGCGTCGGGAAGGCGTCGCGGTGGTCGACGGACCATTCGCGCAGCCGGCCGTCCGCGGTGGCACGCGGCGGACGCAGCCGGGGAAGCGCCCGGCGGATCTCGGCGCAGGTCTCGTCGTCGATGCCGAGGATGTCGGCGGCGGTGAGGGTGCGGGTGAACTGGGCGCAGATCAGCGCCATGTCCATGCCGGTGGAGACGGACAGCGACTCGTGCGTGCCGAAGCGGGAGACGAACTTGTTCTCCGGCGAGGTAGACGGGATCGTGTCGAGCAGCCCGTCCTCCCCTTCGACCAGCCAGTCGAGGCAGAACTCTGCGGCCCCGCGCATCAGCGGCCAGCCGCGCTCGCGCAGGAAATCAGTGTCCTGTGAGAACTCGTAGCGCTCCCAGACGTGTTGGCACAGCCAGACTCCGCCCATCATCCAGATCGCCCACGACGTGTCGCCGTGCCCCATGCCGACCGGCAGTGCCCAGCCCCACATGTCGGTGTTGTGGTGCGCGACCCATCCGCGCGCGGCGTAGAGATCGTGTGCGACGGCGGCGCCGTTGGCGGCCAGCCGTTCGATCAGCTCGATCAGCGGCTCGTCGCACGTACCGAGACCGGCCTGCCACGCGCCCCAGTAGTTCATCTGGAGGTTGATGTTGATCGTGTAGTTCGAGGACCACGCCGGACGCAGACTGTCGTTCCAGATGCCCTGCAGGTTCGCGGGCGGACCGCTGGCCGGACGTGACGCGCTCGCGAGCAGGTAGCGTCCGAGCTGCGTGATGACGGTCGCGGTGAGCAGTTCGTCCTTGCCGGAGAGCACGTCGTCGGCCACGTCGAACGTGCCGCCGCGTCGCGTGCCGATGGTCACGGCCGTCCCGCCGAGCACGCCGCGCAGGTCGGCATCGTGCTGCGCCAAGAGACTGCCTGCTCCCTGCACGGCTGCGGCCTCGGCGATCTCGGCAGCGCGAGCCACGTGCGCATCCCGGCCGATCGCCTCGTTGCCGAACCAGAAGTCTGCGTTAGTCGTCGAGCTCGCGACCGTGACCAGCACGCGTGACGCCCCACGCACGGAGCAGCCGGACACATCTCCGTCGGTGTCGATCGACATCGCGACGGCGCCGAATCCGCCATCGCCGTAACGCAAGGGCTCTGCGACGTCCGGCTCGTGTTGCGGCGCGCCGTCCACCGGGATCTCGACGCCCACGGTCGTCGCCGTACGACGCTCGACCCGCAGTGGCGAAGTGAGCTCGACGTCGAGATCGATGACGCCGCCCTCGACCTCCAACGCGATGCATATAACGCCAGCGGGCTGACTGGCCCACGTCGCGCGGCGCACGGTCCGTCCGTCGACTTCGAGCCGTTCGCTGACGACACCGTTGTCGAGGTTCAAGGTGCGGCCGTGGTAGCCGAAGTCGTCCCCGGCCAGCGTGATGTGCAGGTCCGCGAACGCGAGGTACTCCTGCGTGTAGCGGCCCTCGAACGTCAGCATCAGCTCCTCGGCGCGCCGGTAGTCCTCGGCGCGGATCGCGGAACGGATCTCCTCCAGCCGGTCCGGCCCGGCACCCGCCGCGACCAGTTCAGCGAGCGCGTCGGCCGGACCATTCGGCGTCCCGGACCAGACGGTCGCATCGTTGATTTGCCAACGTGCACGCCGTGCGCCGCCGAAGACCATCGCGCCGAGCCGGCCGTTGCCCACCGGCGCCGCCTCGACGAACTGCCGGGCCGCGCCGGGCCAAGAAAGAATCAAGTCATTCATCGCAGTCCCGAGAATCCGATCGAGTTGACGATGCGACGGCCGAAGACCATGAACAGCAGCAGCATCGGGAGCGCCGCGACGACGGTGGCGGCCATCAGCCCGGCCCAGTCGGGGGCGGTCTCCGGGGAGGCCTGCTTGAAGAGCGCGAGGCCCAGGGTCAGCGGCTCGGTGTTCTGGTTGTTGGCCACGAGCAGCGGCCAGAAGTAGTCGTTCCAGGTGTTGATGAACGTGAGCAGGGTCAGCGTCGTCAGCGGCACGGTCGTCATCGGCAGCACGATGCGGAACAGCACCGTGAGCCGCCCGGCGCCGTCGAGGATCGCGGCCTCCTCGATCTCGGTGCTGAGGCCGAGCATGAACTGCCGTAGGAAGAAGATGTCGAACGCGGAGAACAGCGCTCCCGGCAGGATCAGGCCCGCGAAGCTGTTGACCAGGCCCAGGTTCTTCACGAACACGAAGTTCGGCAGCAGGGTCAGGATGCCCGGGATCATCAGCGCGCACAGGAAGACCGAGAACATCAGGTTGCGCCCGCGCCAGTGCAGTCGGGCGAAGGCGTACGCCGCGAGTGCCGAGCAGAGCACGACGCACACGGTGAGCACGGACGCGTAGATGACCGAGTTCCGCAGGTAGATACCCAGGTTCACGGTCGCGCCGGAGCCGCCCTGCGCGAGTGCCTCGGCGTTGCTGGAGATGCCGAGCACGCGCTCGAACGCGCCCCAGGTGAAGCCCGTCGGCAACAGCGAGGACGGGTGTGTGTCGAGCGAGTAGTTGTTCGACAGCGCCGTACGCAGCACCCAGTAGAAGGGGAATATGGTCACGAACAGGACGCCGAGCAGGTAGGCCCAGGCGAGCAGGCGTCCGAAAGACAGCGGTTTACGGCTCATGGCGCTCACTTGTCAGCTCAGCTCAGGTCGGATTCGCCGGCGCGGGTCATCCGCATCTGCAGGAAGGTGATGGCCAGCAGCATCACGAAGAGCGCGATGGACATCGTCGAGGCGTATCCGAAGTCGAACTCGGAGAAGGCCTTCTGGTAGATGTAGAGCGGCAGCACGTTCGAGGCGTCCGCGGTCCCGCCGTTCGGGGTGACCACCTGGACGATGTCGAAGACCTGGAACGAGCCGATCACGGTGAGGATGACCACCATCGCGAGCACCGGCCGCAGCAGCGGGACGGTGATGCGGCGGAAGATCCGCACCTCGCCCGCGCCGTCGAGCCGGGCCGCCTCGTACACGTCGGTCGGGATCATCTGCAGTCCGGCGAACAGCAGCACGGCGTTGTAGCCCATCGACTTCCACACGTTGATCAGCGCGACGGTGGGGATCGCCCAGCCGGTCGAGCCGAGGAACAGGAAGTTGTGCCCGGTCAGGTCCTGCAGCCAGATGTTGACGATGCCCAGCTGCGACTGGAGCATCCAGGACCAGACGAGGCCCGCGACGACGCCGGAGATCAGGAAGGGCAGCAGCACCATGCCGCGGATCACCGTGGACTTGGTGAGCCGGTGCATAACGACCGCGGTAATCAGCGAGAAGAAGATCCCGATGGCGACGGACAGGACGACGAAGTAGACCGTCACCCGGACCGAGTTCCAGAAGATACTGTCGTGGATCAGTTCGCGGTAGTTGGCCAGCCCCGTCCACTGCGCGGGGCTGAGCACGTGGAACGTGGTGAAGCTGAGATACACGCCGCGCAGCAGCGGATAGACGGCGAATATCAGGAACCCGACCAGCGCCGGGGCGATGAGCAGCCACGCCATCCGCCAGTCCTTGCGGTGGACCGGCGAGTTGGATGCGGATCGGCGGGCCTTCTTGCTGGCGGACCGCCGCGCGGCGCGGGAGGCCGAGTCGGGTGGAGCCGCGTTCGGTGCGGTGATTCGGGGTATGGTGCCGGCCACGGCTTCGTCTCCTTCTCGACTTCCCGCGCCGCCCTGCTTGCTACAGGACGATCTGGCTGATGTCGGCCGAGTAGTTGGTGGGGTTGGAGAACTCGATGGTGTTGGTGCCCGCCTGCAGCGTCACCGGGACGGTCACGGTCTGGGCGTCGCCCCAGTCGTTGTCGCCGGTGCCGTCGGTGGGCAGGTTGAACGTGGTGCCGTTGACGGTGACCACCGAGGTTCGCCCGGTGTCGCCGTCCACGTAGCTCACGGTCATGAGATACGTCCCGGCCGCGGCCACGGTGATGTCCGGGTAGGTGAGCGTTCCGCCGCCGCCGAGGTAGCCGACCTTCTGCCCGCCGGGACAGCCCGAGCAGGAGTAGACCTGCGCACCGCCGCCGAGCACGTTCGTGGACGCCGCCGCCGCGTACGTGGCCGGTCCGCTCTCCGGTGTCGTCGTCACCGAGACCGCGCTGCTCGGTGCCGAGGTCGCGCCGTGCGAGCCCTTGGCCACGACCGTGAAGCTGTGGCTGGTACTCGGCGAGAGCCCGGCGATCTGCGCGGTCGTGCCGGTCACGGTGGCGTTGGCCTTGCCGTCCACGTCGACCGTGTAGCCGGTCGCGTTCGCCGCGGCGTTCCAGGCGAGCGAGACGGTGTCGCCGGTGGACGCGGTGCCGTGCACGCCGGTCGGGACGCTCGGCGCGGCGGCCGAGGAGACGGGCGTGATGCGCAGCAACTCAGAACCGTGCTCCGGCAGTGTCGCGCTGACGCTGCCGTTCGCCGTGCCGGTGTCGGTGTGCGTCCAGAGGTTGCGCACCTGCGCGGCGCCGGAGATCCCGATGTCGCTCCAGTTCGCGGTCACCGTCGCAGTGCTCGAACCCATGTTGAACAGCGCGACCGTGTAGCTGCCGTCGGAGTTGCGCGCATACCAGACCTGCTGGTCGGTGCGCTGGCTCACCGGCTTGGCCGGGTTGCCCGCCTGGTCGACGGCGATGACCTCGCGGTTGGTCAGCAGCGACTTGCCGAAGCTGTCGAGCTGCGTCAGGTCGTCGCCGGACAGCAGCGGGGCCGCCTCGATCGCCCAGAACGTCATGTAGCTCTGGCGCTCGTCGTTGGTGATGCCGTCCATCGTGCCGTCGCCGACGTCGAGCGAGTCGAGGTTGTTCCAGTGCCCGGGTCCCGCGTCGGGGATCCACTGGACGACGTCGGTCCACCGCTGCTTGACCGAGTTGTTCCAGGTGACGAGCGTGCCGCAGTAGCACTCGACGTCCGTGTCGATCCGCCAGCCGTTCGCGTACTGCTGCCAGACCGAGGCCTCGGAGTGCGCGAGCGACCAGGAGAGCGTGAACTGGATCGGCCGGCCGGTCGCCTTGAGCGCGCTGGACCAGGCGGCCACGTCCGGCGTGTTGTCGTAGTTAGTGCCGCCCTGGTTGGAGCCGGGGCCGACACCGTCGAGCTTCAGGAAGTCCACGCCCCAGGACGCGAACTCGTTGGCGATCGAGTCGATGTAGTCCTGCGCGCACGGGCTCGCGTAGTCGATCTTGTAGGCGCTGTTCCAGCCGTTCGTCAGCCGCAGGTCCGGGTAGACGATGTTCGCCGTGGTGCAGCCGGGCGCGCCGTAGATCGGGGTGGTGCCGTTGTCGTACGCGGCGGGCGCGAGGCCG
>DATJIF010000017.1:0-41671 GCA_035493475.1 Actinospica sp. | reverse complement strand
CTTCGCGGTGCTGGTGGCGCCGCGGTTGCAGGCCAGGTTCGGCACGGCGCGCACGCAGTACGTGAACTTCTTCCTGATGGCGCTCGACCTGCTCGTCATCGCGCTGTGGACGGACCACAAGGCGGTGCTGATCGTCGCGGTGATCGTGTCAGGGGCCTTCATCGGGCTCAGCAACACGCTGATGACGCAGGCGGTCATGCAGGTCTCGCCGGTGGACCGGTCGGTGGCCTCGGCGGCGTACGGCTTCGTGCGCTTCATCGGCGGCGGCCTCGCGCCCTACGCGGCCGGAAAGCTCGCCGCGCACTACAACGTGCACGTGCCGTTCTATCTCGGCGCGGGCATGCTGATCGTCGCGATCGGCGTGCTGGCCACCGGACATCAGCTGCTCGCGGCGGCGGACGGCGGCGCTAGGACGGTGGATATCGACGCGGACGAGGAAGCGGCGGAGGAGACCGGAGAGATGGTCTCCGTGGGGATGGCGGAGTAAGGCGATTCGGACTAGGGCCACGTCAAGGGCCACGTCAAGGGCCACGTCGAGGGCCGTGCCGGGTACGTCCGGCGCGGCCCTTCGCGTTGCCCCGCTTGCGTTTCCGGCTACATACTCGGTATACATACCGCGTATGTAGGAGCAGGAGGGGAGGCGCGCGGCCATGTCGGTCAAGCACGGGATCCTGGCGTTGCTGCGGGAGCGGCCGGGCTACGGATATCAGTTGCGCGCCGCGTTCGAGGAGACGACCGGGTCGACCTGGCCGGTGAACATCGGCCAGGTCTACACGACGCTCGGTCGGCTGGAGCGGGACGGGCTCGTCGCGAAGACCGGCGAGGATCCGGAGGGCCACGTCGTCTACG
Organism: Actinospica sp.; assembly: GCA_035493475.1. Classification (GTDB taxonomy): domain Bacteria; phylum Actinomycetota; class Actinomycetes; order Streptomycetales; family Catenulisporaceae; genus Actinospica. The sequence goes on along the minus strand of DATJIF010000017.1, from coordinate 40,822 downwards.
AGATCACGTCCTCGGGCGTGGCCGAGCTCGACGACTGGTTCGCCCGCCCGGTCACCCCCGGCGACCGGCCGCGCGACGAGCTCGCGATGAAGCTGGCGCTGGCGGTGACCGTGCCGGGGGTGGACGTTCCGGCCATCGTGCAGGTGCAGCGCACCCACGCGCAGGCCGTCTTGCAGGACTTGACCAGGCGCAAGCTGCGGACGACGGGGCCGCACCTGGCCTGGTCGCTCGTCCTCGAGGCGCAGATCTTCCAGGCCGAGGCGGAGATCCGCTGGCTGGACCACGTGGAGGGGCAGGTATGTCGCAGGAATGGGTAGGGCCGGTCGTCAGCCTCAGGGATCTGACACGTGTGCACGGCAGCGGGGAGGCCGAGGTGCGGGCCCTGGTGGGCGTGAGCCTCGACGTGTCGGCGGGGGAACTGGTGGCGGTGATGGGGCCGAGCGGGTCCGGGAAGACCACGCTGCTCTCGCTCGCGGGCGGGCTCGACTCGCCCACCGCGGGGAACGTCGTGGTCGAGGGGGTGCACCTGTCGGGGCTCTCGAAGCGGCAGTTGGCGAAGCTGCGGCGGGTCCGGATCGGCTACGTCTTCCAGGACTACAACCTGATCCCGGCGCTCACGGCGGCGGAGAACGTCGCGCTGCCGCTGGAGTTGGACGGGGTGCGCGCGGGAAAGGCGCGCAGGCTGGCCGAGACGGCGCTCGCCGAGGTCGGTCTCGACGGGCTCGGCGGACGCTTCCCGGACGAGATGTCCGGCGGCCAGCGACAGCGTACGGCGATCGCCAGGGCGCTGATCGGGGACCGGCGGCTGGTGCTCGCGGACGAGCCGACCGGCGCGCTGGACTCGCAGACCTCTGAGGCGGTGCTCAGGGTGCTGCGTCAGCGGTGCGACGACGGCGCGGCCGGGATCCTGGTCACGCACGAGCCGCGGTACGCCGCATACGCCGACCGCACGATCTTCCTGCGCGACGGCCGGATCGTGGACAGCACCGGCCAGCCGACCTCGGCCGTCATCGCGACCAGCGTGGGCACGGATGTCGCGGAGGCGGCCCGATGAGCGCGCTGGCCTGGGCCACGTCGTGGCGCGCGGCGCTGCGGATCTCGCGGCGTGAGGTGCTGCGCAACAAGGCTCGCAATACCCTGATCGTCGCGATGCTGGCGCTGCCGGTGCTCGGCGTGACGGCGATCGAGACGGTGCTCAACAGCGCGCAGGACCTGAGCTCGCAGGAGCAGTTGACGCGGGTCGTCGGCGGGACCGACGCGTTCGTGTACCCCACGCTCGGCGACGAGATCTTCCAGAAGCCCGATGTCGAGGCCCATTACGCGGATCCGAACACGCAGCCGAATCCGCCGGTGCTGTCGTCCGCGAAGCTCGCCGACACGGCCGCCGTCAGCGCCGCGCTGCCGAACGCCACACTGCTGCCCGAGGACGCGTCGTACGGCATCTTCGTACACGGAGACAGCGGCTACACCTTCCCCGGGTACTACCAGCTCGACTTCACCGATCCCGCGCTGGGCGGGGTCTTCAACGTGGCCTCGGGCCGGGTTCCGCACACCGCGACCGAGGTCGACCTGAGCCCGCGGGCCGCGCGCGACCTGGGCGTCGGCGTCGGCGGCACGATCACCATCCCGGCCGCCTCGATGAGCGACGGCAAGGCCGCGACGTTCACCGTCGTCGGGCTGCTGCAGCAGCCGAACGCCATGACCGACACCGCCGTCTACGCGCTGCCGAGCGCTCCGGCCGCGGGCAACGAGACCCGGCAGGGCTGGTTCGTGATCCAGCACGGCGGCGTGTCCTGGAGCCAGGTCATGCAGCTCAACCAGGGCGGATTCCGCGTGGTGTCGCGCGACGTCGTGCTCGCCCCGCCGCCGAAGTCGCAGATTCCCTACTACAAGTACGCCGGGCCGGAGTTCGTCCAGTCCACGAGCGCCGCGCAGGTCGCGGTGATGACCATCGCCGTCGGGGTCGCGCTGCTCGAGGTCGTGCTGCTGGCCGGACCCGCCTTCGCGGTCTCCGCGCGGCGCCGCGAGCGCGAGTACGCGATGCTCGGCGCGGTCGGGGCGGACGCCTCCCACCTGCGTCGGATCGTGCTCGCGGACGGTGTCGTGCTCGGCGCGATCGCCGGAGTGCTCGGCGCCGCGGTCGGCTTCGGCGGCGGCGCGCTCGCGCTGGCGGTCATGGCGCACTACGTCGGGCATCTGCCGGGTTCCGTGCACGTGGACGTCGCCCGGGTCCTCGGCGTCGCGCTGCTGTCCGTCGTGCTCGGCCTGTGCTCCGCGCTGGCGCCCGCACTGTCGGTCGCCAAGCGCGACATCATCAGTGCCCTGACCGGACGCCGGGCCGTGGTCGCCCGCCGGGTGCGCGTGGGACGGCTGGTGCTCGGCCTGGTGCTGGTCGGCGTCGGCGTGATCACGGAGTACAAGTTCGGCGGGCGCTCCTACTCCGGCGGCGGCCTGCAGACCGTCGCGGGGATCGCGATCGTCGAGGTCGGCGCGATCCTGTGCACGCCGGCGATCGTGCGGCTGGTCGCCCGCTGCGGCCGGATCCTGCCGCTCGGCCCGCGGCTCGCGCTGCGCGACGGGGCCCGGCACTCGGCCCGCACCACGCCCGCGGTCGCGGCCATGTTCGCCGCCGTCGCCGGGGCCGTGGCCGCCGGGGCGTGGATCCAGACCGGCCTGGCTGACGCGCGCGCCGCCTACCAGCCCGCGCTGCTGCCGAACCAGGTCGCGGTGATCGGCGTGAACAGCGCGAAGCAGGCCACTGAGATCACTGCCAAGCTGCGCGCCGTGCTGCCGATCTCCGGCAGTACGCTGACCCAGTCGGTGGGCTACCCCGGCGCCGCGACCGACTGGCAGCTCGCCTTCTCGACGCCGGGCCAGGACACCGCCTCCGACTGCCCCGAGGCCACGGACAGCGGGTCGACGACCATCTGCGGCCAGATGTCCTACGGCGGCGGCACCACGCAGCAGGTGGTCGGCGGACCGTCCGTCTTCCGCGAGGTGACCGGGCTCGACGATGCGCAGGCCGAGTCGGTGCTCGCCCGCGGCGGCCTCGTCGTGTTCACGCCGGACATCGTGCAGAACGGCCAGGTCACCCTCGTCCTGCCGTCCGACGGCAAGTACATCAAGAAGACGGAGCAGCTCACCGTCCCGGCGGTGTACGTCGCGGCGCACGGGATCCCGAACCCCGGCTACATCCTCTCCGCGAAGACCGCGACCTCGCTCGACATCGCGGGCGGCACGCAGGTCCTGCTGCTCGACCTGAGCAGCCACGCCACCGTGACGCAGCAGTTCGCCGCGAACCAGGTGCTCGACGGATTCGGCATCGAGGCCGGACTGACGGTCGAGGACGGCTTCCAGAGCAGGTACGGGCTGGCGAACCTCGTGGTGCTGATCGCGGCCATGTTCGTGGCGATCGGCGCGGCGGCGATCGCGACCGGGCTCGCGCTCGCCGACGGCCGCGCCGACCAGGAGACGCTGGTCGCGGTCGGCGGCAGTCCGTGGACGCGGCGCTGGCTGGCCGGCAGCACGGCGCTGGTGGTCACCGGGCTCGGCGTGCTGATCGGCGTACCCGTCGGGTTTCTCATCGCGGAGGGCCTGATCCGGGTCAGCGACCTGGCCGGGTACATCCCGACCTCGGCGTCCATCATGAGCACGCGCTCGCTGACGGTGCCCTGGCTGGATCTCGGCGTCCTCGCACTCGCGGTGCCCCTGGTGACGGCGCTCGGCGCGATGCTGCTGAGCCGTTCGCAACCGCACGGCCGTTCAGGGCGACGCTGCTGAGCCGACCGTAATACTTGGAGACGCCCGGTTCCGGCCGAGCAGTACACTGAGCCGTTTCGCGATCATGGACGGTGAGTAAAATAGCTGAGGTGATCCGACGTGGCCTCGAATACTCCGCCGTCGCCGGCTTCGAGCCGACGCTGCTGGACGTGTACACCCCGGACGGCGTGGCCCGGCCCCCGCTCGTCGTCTGGATCCACGGGGGCGGATTCCACAGCGGGGACCGGGTCGGGCTGCCGGACACGCTCTCGCCCGGCTCGATCTTCGGCGCGCTCACCTCGGCCGGGTTCGCCTGCGCCTCGATCGACTACCGGCTGGCCCCGGCCGCGCCGCTGCCGCTGCAGATCGAGGACGTGCGCGCCGCGGTCCGCTTCCTGGTGGACCGCGCGCCACGCTACGGCTACGACGCGGAACGGCTCGGCGTCTGGGGCGAGTCGGCGGGCGGCCTGCTGGCGCTGCTCGCCGGGCTGCGGATGCCGCAGGTCCGGGCCGTGGCCGCCTGGTATCCGGTGACCGACCTGCTCGCGTTCGAGTCCGACGATCCGGCGGAGCTCGAACAGCACTCGAACCTGTTCGGCATGCGGCGCAAGGACGCCCGCGAGCTCGCCCGCGAGTGCAGCCCGGTCGCGCACGCGCGGGAGGGCGCGCCGCCGGTCCTGCTGGTGCACGGGGACGCGGACGAGGAGGTGCCGGTCGCGCAGAGCCTGCGGATGCACGAGCTGCTGCTCGACGTCGGCGCGGACTCGACGCTGCACGTCGTGCCCGGCGCCGACCACTGCTTCCGCGGCTACTCGGACGTCCCCGGCCTGCTCAAGGAGTCGGTCGACTACCTCGGTTCGCGGCTGATGCGCTGAGGCCCCGAGCCGACTCGCGGTCACCGGTGTACACCTTCGCGGAGCATTGCTAGGTTGAGCGATCAAACCACTGATACGGGAGGATACCAATGAGGATGCGTACTCTGGTCGCGGCGGGCATGCTGGCCGTGGTGGCCACGTTCGGCGTCGTGGTCGCGGCTGGCTCCGCTTCCGCGGCCACCGTGCGGCCGGCCGACTGCATCTGGCGCGGCGGCAACCCGATCTGCACTCCGAACCAGTAGGCGGGCCGAAGGCGCCCCGGGGGTACTGGAGGGGCGGGCGCCGACGATCTACCCGGCGCCCGCCCCTTGGTGCTGCTCAGTTCTGCTGCGGGACCGCGCAGCCGTCCGGGCCGCACACGTCGCCGCTGACGCCGATGTCGTCCGGACCGAGGCCCGGCACGGACGGCAGCTTCACCGGCTGCGGGCGGGTGCGCCAGGCCTCCACGAGCGCCTCCTTGAACAGGTCCGCGGGCTGCCCGCCGGAGACGCCGAAGCGCCGGTCCAGCACGAAGAACGGCACGCCGGTCGCGCCGAGCTCCTCGGCCTCGCACTCGTCCTGCCGCACCTCCGCCGCGTACGCCTGCGGGTCGTCGTACACCGCGGCGGCCTCGTCCTTGTCCAGGCCCGCCTCCACGGCGAGCTCCAGCACGCGCTCGCGGTCGAAGACGGAGCGCTCCTCGGCGAAGTTCGCCTTGAACGTCAGGTCGATCAGCTCGTTCTGCACGCCCTTGGTCTTGGCGAAGTGCAGCAGCCGGTGGATCGCGAAGGTGTTGCCGGTGTCGCGGCCCTCGGCCACGTAGGTGAGCCCCTCGGAGCGCGCGTTCTCCGCGACCCGCTGCTCGGCCTGCCGCGCCTGCTCCTGCGACATGCCGTACTTCTTCGCCAGCATCGGGATGACCTGCTGGTTGTCGCCCTCGGCGCGGTGCGGGTCGAGCTCGAAGGAGCGGAAGACCACCTCGACCTGGTCCTTGTGCTCGAACTCGGCCAGGCCCTGCTCGAAGCGGGCCTTTCCGATGTAGCACCACGGACAGGCCACATCGCTCCAGATCTCGACGCGCATAGTACGGCTCCCACCAACCAGAGAAAACGATTCCTCCAGGTCAGCAGCGCTCGGCCGGTGATTATTCCGGGACCGGTCCGCTATTGCGCCGGCCCGCCTTCGATGATCGCGATGGCCTCGTCGATCGACGCGGCGGTGAAGTCCGGCCTCGGGTCCCCGGGCTGCGGCACGACTCCGCCCTGCGGCAGCCAGATCGTGCGCAGACCCACGGCGACGCCGCCCGCGATGTCCAGGTCGATCCGGTCGCCGACCATCCAGCCGTCCGGCCCCAGTTCGACGCCGAGCTTGCCCGCCGCGAGTTCGAAGATCCGGCGGTCCGGCTTCCGGGACGCGGCCGCCTCGGAGTCGATCACCGCGTCCACGTACTCGCGCAGGCCGACGCGCTCGATCTTGCCCTGCTGCACGGTCGTCAGCCCGTTGGTGACGATGGCGAGCAGCCAGCCCGCGTCCCGCAGCCGCGTCAATCCGGCGGTGACCTCCGCGGAGATGGTGAACTTCGCCGCGTACGCCGCGGCGAGCTCGTCGAAGAGCCGGTCGGCGGGAGTGCTGATCCGGTACCACTCGCGCGCCTTCTCGGTGAACTCCCGCCAGGTGACGACGTCGTTCACCCGACGGGTCACGACGTCGGCCGCGGCCCTCTCGTCGCCGTCCTCGATCGCGTATCGGGCGACGAAGTCGAGTGCCCACGCGTGCAACGCGGCCTGCGTGTCCACCAGCGTGTCGTCGAGGTCGAAGAAGGCGAATCTCATGTGCCCATCCTAGGGAGCCGTGCGGGTGAAGATCTCGACCCGGTGCCGCACGACGAAACCCGCTCTCTTGTACACGCCGAGCGCGCCGCTCGGGTTGTCCGCGTACACGCCCAGCGAGGCCGAGTCGAAACCGCGTGCCGCCGCGCCGTCCGCCGCCGCGCCGATCAGGGCGCTGGCCACGCCGCGTCCCCGGTACTCGCGGCGGGTGCCGATGTAGTTGAGGTAGAGGTCGCGGCGGCCGGGCGTGGCCAGATCGGCCCCGTAGTAGCGGGAGAGGACGTAGCCCGCGAGCGTGCCGGTCGCCGCGTCGCGCAGGCCGAAGGACAGCTCCGGCACGAAGCTCGCCAACCCGATCCCGACGACGTGCGGCCACGACTCGGCGGTCTGCACGGTCGAGCCGGGGTGGTCCGGGACGAACGCCGTGTTGTGCGTCTCGCGGAACTCCTCGGACAGCTCCGGATCGAAGGTGACCAGCGTGAACCCGTCCGGGACCTGGGTTTTTCCCTCACGGCCGGCGAGCGGGAGCTCCATCATGAACTCGTACCGGTCCGCGGTGAAGCCCTGGGACCTGAACAGCGCGAGGTTGCCGGCGAGCGAGTCGTGCGCCGGGGCACGCAGTTCGCACGGCGCGCCCGGGAACAGCCGCTCCGTGATCCGCTTGCCCGCGCCCAACGCCCACGTCACGAGCGCGGTGCCGAGCCCGCGCCGCCGGAAGTCCGGATGCACCTGGCCCCAGAAGAACATGCCGTGCACCGGATCGGCGGCCGTGCGCGCGTAGACGATCCCGGCGGCTACGAGGCGCCCGTCCACGAAGGCGCCGCGGCTGCCGTCCCGCGCGTCGACCGAGGGACTGTCGAACTCCTCCGCGACGTCCTCGGCGCTCTCGTGCTCGTCGACCCGGTCCACCACCTGCGCCGCCTCGTTCAGCTCGGCGATCGCGGCCGCGTCGTCCCTGGTCAGTGTCCGCCACACAGGATCCATGCTGCGGATGTTACGTGCGGGGCAGGCGACATGCATCCGATTTTGCCTTCAGGGGGTTTACCCGCGCGGCCGGATCGGCGAGGTTGTTCCTCATGCCCACCACCACCTTGATATCGCGCGGGAAATCCCTGCGCGGCATAGCCCTCGCCGCCGCTCTCGTGACCGGACTGGTGCTGACGGCCGGGCCCGCGACCGCGTCGTCCGCGGCGGCGTCCAGCGCGGCCGCGGCGCACGGCATGACCGCCGCCGCCCGCCACGCGGCCGTCACCATCGGCATCCACGCGGCGCAGCAGGACGACTCGAGTTCGTCCCCTGACTACGTCGAGAACGGTTACGCGAACCCGGTCAACGCCTTCGAGCCGGTCTCCCGCCCGGACACGCGCAGCTGCACCGTCACCGCGATGCAGTACGACTTCGCGAACTCCTACTCGACCGGCGACTACATCGGCACCCTGACCCCGCCGAGCGGCTGCGCCGGACCGTGGAACAAGGTCGTGCTCGACTGGTACGGCAGCGTCGCGGGCGTGCAGTACGACCGGCTCGCCGGAGTCTGGATCGGCGGTGCCGAGGTCTTCCGCACCAGCACGCCCGAGCCGGACGCCGCGGGCATCTCCTGGCACGTCGACGAGGACCTGAGCAAGTACATCCCGCTGCTGCAGAAGACGCAGCCGATCGATGTGAGCCTCGGCAACGTCGTCAACAGCTCGTACACCGGCGTCTACCACATCACGCTCAAGGTCACGTACTACATGGCCGACCGCACCCATCCGGCCGCGCACGTGGCCAACGAGGTGCTGCCGCTGAGCAACACCGACAGCAACGGCGCCTCGGACTGGTGGGACCTGACGAAGGGCCAGACCGCCAGCCTCACCGAGACCTTCCCGACGAACCTGACCAACGCCAGCATCGAGGTCTACGCGCGCGGCAACGGCTGCGAGGAGTTCTGGTACAGCAACGTGCCGGACAACGACGCCGCCGACATCGCCAACGGCTACTGCAGCGGCGGCACGTACCGCGAGGTGGGCGTGGAGGTGGACGGGAAACTCGCCGGGATCGCGCAGGTGTACCCGGTCATCTACAGCGGCGGCATCAACCCGATGATGTGGCGGCCGATCATGAGCGTCGACTCGGTGCGCACCGAGCCGTACACGATGAACCTGACCCCCTTCGCCGGCCTGCTCTCCGACGGGAAGCAGCACACGATCACGATCGTGCCGCCCGCCGACATCAGCGACGTGTGGATGGTCGACGCGACGATGTTCCTCACCACCGACGCCCACGCCGGCCACACCGGCGGCGCCGTCACCGCCGACACCATCGCCGCCGCCCCCGCGCTGACCACCACCATCACCAGCCCGGCCAGCGGCACCAACCTGATCACCGCCGACGCGAGCCGCGACTGGAGCGTCTCAGGCTACGTCGACACCAGCCGGGGCCGGGTGCGCACCACCGTCAGCCAGCACGCGACGTATCAGAACACCGACAAGATCTGGGACGGCGGCGAGTACCAGAACGTCACCCAGCAGGACCAGGGCTACGACGTCGTGACCACGAACGGCCTGTCGACCAAGGCCACGTGGAGCTACCCGATCAGCATGAACGCGAGCTACATCCCCGACACGACCGGCAACGGCTTCACGCTCACGGCCCAGGTGAGCCAGGCCCGCTTCACCACGACGGCGGTCGGCGTCGGCCGCGCCTACCTCACCACCGGCTCCGTCTCCGACCAGGTCAAGGCCAGCGGCGTCCTACAGCGCGACGACACCGGCGCCAACATCCAGGCCGACGGCCAGGACTCCGAGGACTACCAGAGCCAGAGCATCTCCGAACCCTGCTACCACCACGTCATCACGGCGAATCACGGCCAGATCACGTCGGACACGCAGCCGGGCTGCTGGGGCTAGCCGAAGTCTGGCCTTGCTCTCCCTCCTGCGGTCCAGTCGCGTCGGAAAAAGTTGACGCGTCGGGAATCTCCGACGTATCGTGGCGTCATGTCAACCGACGTGTTCGGCGCGCTGGCCAATCCGGTGCGCCGTCGACTGCTCGAAAGCCTGCGCGAGGGCCCGCGTTCCACGGGCGACCTGGCCGGGATGTTCGAACTCGGCAGGCCCGCCGTCTCGGAGCACCTCGCGGTACTCCGGGGCGCGGGCCTGGTGCGCGAGGAGCCGCGTGGGCGGCACCGCTTCTACCACCTGGAAGCGGCGCCGCTCGCCGAGGTCGACACCTGGCTGCATCCCTTCGAGCGGTACTGGAACCAGCGCCTGCGCGCGCTGTCCGACCTGCTGGACGAGGAGACCGAGACCCCATGAGCCCCGAACAGCCCGCCGCCGAGGTAGGAGATACCGCCAACCAATCCCCGGAAGCCGTAATCCGCTGCGACCGCTTCCTCCCGCACCCGCCCGCCAAGGTCTGGGCCGCCCTGACCGACCCCGAGCGCCTGGCCCGCTGGTTCACCGCAGGCGACATCAAGCCCGTAGTCGGGCACCGCTTCACCCTAGACATGCAGGAATGGGGCTTCCAACCCTGCGAAGTCACCGCCGTCGAACCGGAGCGCCTACTCGCCTACCGCTTCGCCGAGGACACCCTGGACACCCTCATCACCTGGCGCCTGGAACCCGAAGGCCGAGGCACCCGCCTGTTCCTAGAACACGCCGGCTTCGACCTGAACTCCCCGCTAGGCAAGCACGCGTACCACGGCATGGGCGAAGGCTGGCCCCACATCCTCGCCAACCTCGACAGCAAACTAACCGCCGAGGCCGAGCCCGACGCCTGATCGCTGACTGGATCCAGAGGACTCAGACAGACTCAGTCGTCCAGATCCTCGTCGTCATCATCATCCAGCCGCGCGAGCCACGTCGCGAGCCGCTCGACCGGCGTCTCGAACTCCGGGTTCAGGTCCACGAACGTGCGCAGCTGCTCGGCCAGCCACTCCAACGTGACCTGCTCCTCGCCACGTCGCCGCGCAAGCTCCTCGATGCCCCGGTCGGTGAAGTACATGCGCGGATCTTATCCCGGAGGCCCACAGTCAGTGGTCGGCCCTACCTACGTTCCCTCGTCGCTGGCGCTCCTCGGTCGCGGAGCCAGATGCAGCTGCCTACTGTTGCCAGCCGGAGAAAGAAACGACGAACCAGACGAGCCCGACGACGTCCACCGCGCTGAACAGCAAAGCCGCGCACAATGCCACGTTCCGCGCCTTGCACATCCTCCGCCACGACGCACGCTCAACGCTGACCCGGATCGGTATGCCCACGACGAGGGCGACGGCCGCGATGCCCGCGGCCACTGCAAGGGTCCACCGTCCGGAGTTGAGCTGCGCAAACAACCCGATCCCCAGTACGGCGATGACCGTGTAGAAGGCAAGGTACGCGGCGGTTCGCAGCGGAGTGCCCGGAATCACGTTCGGCACTTTGCCATACGAACCGCTGCCAAGGCGGTCAGCGTTCGATGCTTCAGGCGGCTTCCGCGCGCCGCCGACAAGAATTAGCCCCCTGCCATGCCGTGCGCAGTGCCGTAGGTGGGCGGTTGAGCGACCGAGGTACGAGGGAGCGTGCCGCCCGCCGCAGGCGTCCCGAAGGAGCGGAGCGACTGTAGGGCCGGTTGAGTAGGGCGGGTGGGCGGGGTAAGTAATCGGCCCGGACGTAGTCACCGGCACGAAGCGAGGAACGAGCGCAGTGCTGGTGACGTAGGTAGGGCCGACCACCGACCACCAACCGCAGGCCGGGCTGCTAGAGCAGCTTCGGCACCGTCACGACGACCAGCTCAGAGCCGTCTTCTGAGAGCGAGAGGGTGCACTGTAGGGCGTCCAACTCTCCTAGGCGGGAGACGTGGGTGCCGCCGCAGAAGATGGAGGCGGTGCCTTCGGGGAGGTCGCAGACCCACTGCCTGCGGGCGGTGAGGCGGGCGGTCTTCTCGCCGCCGAAGAGTTCTATGCGGACGGGGGCGTCGGCGGCGATCCAGGCGGCTAGGCGGGCGTTGACCTGCTCGGCCAGTTGGGGGAGGTGGTCGGCCAGGCCGTCGGGGTCGAAGCCCTTCTTGCGCAGGGACTTGCCTAGGCGGTACCTGTCGGTGCTGGCGTGTTCGTCCATGCGGGAGGACTCCATCGCGATGGCGTCGAAGTCGGGGCGGCCGAAGGAGTCCTCGCGGCCGGGGGACTTGCGCCAGCGCTCGGCTAGGGCCTCGTTGAGGGCCAGGGCCATCACGTGGCAGCCGGTGTGGGCGGCGGACAGGGCGCGCCTGCGGTCGGCGTCTACGCGGAGTTGGGCGTTGGCGCCGAGCAGGGCTTCGGGATCGGCGACGGACTCCAGCACGTGCACGACCTGCCAGGTCCACGCCTCGTCCCCGCGCTTGACCGGGATCTCCTCGCCGATCGCGAACTCGCCGTCGGGGCCGATGGCGCCGGTCACGGCGTCGATCACCGGGTAGACGATGCCGTCCACCAGCACGGTGCCGCTGTCGCCGGGCTGGTCGGGCCAGGTGTGGTCGACCGGGTGGAAGGGGGTGGTGTCCACGATCAGCCCGACGCCGCCCGCGGGGGACTGCGCGCCGAGCGGCACGAGCTCGCGCACCGCGGAGGCGCCTTCGGTCGCGCCGGTCGGGAACGTCACCAGGGTCGTCGGGTGCTGCACCATGCCCCCAGTCTCGCACGTCGGGTCCAGAGGCGGGCACGGTCCGCGGGATTGGACGGCCGTGGTCCGCGGGATCGGGTGGGGCCTCGTCCCGCGGACCGACGTTTCTCAGCCGCGTGCCGATGTGTCTCGGCCGCGCGTCTCAGCCTGCTGCGACCTCGAAGGTCGGCACCACGTAGGCGCGGGCCAGGGTGTGGAAGAACAGGTTGAAGCCGAGCACCTCGGGGCGGGCCGAGGCGTCGAGGCCCAGGGTCTCCACGTCCAGCGCGTGCACCACGAAGAAGTAGCGGTGCGCTCCGTGGCCGGCGGGCGGGGCGCAGCCGACGAAGCCGGGGAAGCCCGCGCTGTTGGCGAGGGTGAGCGCGCCCTTCGGCAGGGACTCGGTGCCGGGGGTGCCCGCGCCGGTGGCCAGTTCGGTGACCTCGGCCGGGATGTCGGCGACGGCCCAGTGCCAGAAGCCGGACGCGGTCGGGGCGTCCGGGTCGTAGCAGGTCACGGCGAAGGACTTGGTCTCGGCCGGGAACCCGGACCAGGCCAGCTGCGGGGAGAGGTCCTCGCCGCCGGGCACGCCGAACGCCTTGGAGGAGACCGCGGCGGGCACGGTGACGCCGTCCGCCACGTCGGTGCTCGTCACCGTGAAGGTGGGCAGCTCGGGCAGGTTGTCGTAGGGGTTGAACGGGAACGGAGCTCTACGGGATTCGCTCATGGGGATAGTTAATCAGCACGAACGAAATTTCACTTCGGGTAGAGCTCCGTCCGCGGACGGGACCGCTCGGACCTCAGACGACCTGGTAGGCGCCGCGGTCCGCGACGACGGTGAACAGTTCGGCCTGCGGGAGGGCCTCGGAGACGGTCTCGGCGACGCGGTCGAGGCGGTCCGTGGACACCAGGGCGATCGCGCAGCCGCCGAAGCCGCCGCCGGTCATCCGGGCACCGTGGGCGCCGCCGCGCAGGGCCGCGTCGACCACGATGTCGAGTTCCGCGCAGGAGACCTCGAAGTCGTCGCGCAGGGAGATGTGCGAGGCGGTGAGGAGTTCGCCGGCCGAGTTCAGCCGGGAGCCCTCCAACGGGCCGAGCTGCAGGATGCTGACGAAGCGGTTGACGCGGTCGTTCTCGGTGACCACGTGGCGGACCCGGCGCAGGTCGGTCTCGTCCAGCACCGTCGCGGCACGTTCGAGGTCTGCGAAGGTCAGGTCGCGCAGCGCGGGCACGCCCATCTGCTGGGCCGAGCGCTCGCAGGCCGCGCGGCGGTCCGCGTAGCCGCTCTCGCCGTGCTGGTGCTGCACCTTCGTGTTCATCACCAGCAGCGTCAGCCCCGCCTCGCCGAGTGCGAAGGGGTGTACCGCTATGTCGAACGAGCGGGTGTCGATGTGCAGGACCGCGTCCGCCGCGCCGAAGGCCGAGGACAGCTGGTCCAGCGGGCCGCAGGGCACGTGGGCGTACTCGTTCTCCGCGTACTGCGACAGCCGGGCGAGCTCCGAGGGGGAGATCGGCTTTCCGGCCAGCGCGGCGACGGCCAGGCCGGTGGAGCACTCCAGCGCCGCGGACGAGGACAGTCCGGAGCCGACCGGAACACGCGAGGAGAACGCCAGGTCGGCGCCCTTGAAGTCGGCCGGGAGCGCGCCCGCGCCGATCATCGCCCAGACCACGCCGGCCGGGTAGTCGGCCCAGCCGGTGCGCTCGCCGGGGGCCAGCGCGGCCACCGGGATCTCGATGACGCCGGTGTCGCCCTGCCCGGAGACCACGCGCAGCAGGCCGTCCAGGCGCGGCGCGGCGGCCACGGCGGTGTACCGGTCGATGGCCATCGGGAGCACGAAGCCCTCGTTGTAGTCCGTGTGCTCGCCGATCACGTTGACCCGGCCCGGGGCCGCGAAGATCCCGGCCGGCGCCGCGGCGTAGACGGACTCGAACAGCTTCCGGGCCTCTTCGGCGGACTCCTGCGCGGCGATCGACATGCTCTCCGGTGCTCCCTCTTTCGCTCCTTCTTGCGTAGCCACAGTATTCACCGTCCCGCGTTCCGGAGCGCAAGGGCCGCCGATTCAGGGGTGGTGTCGCTCGCGAAGGCGCCCATCCCGGACTCGGCTCCGGCCAGGTACTTCAGCTTCCCGGGCGCGCGGCGCACGGTGAAGATTTCAGCGTGCAGCGCGGCCTCGGTCTCGGCGCCGGCGGCCCGCTTGGGCGCCTGGTGCCACGCCGAGATGTAGGGCGTGCGGTTCACCGACTGGCCGTCCGGCGGCGGGAACAGGCCGTCGAAGCGTCGCAGCAGGCTGAGGTAGATCGAGGGGAACGCGGCCCGCTGAGCGTCGTCCAGCGCGGTCAGGTCGGGTGTGCGCTTCTTCGGGTAGAGGTGCGCCTCGTAGGGCCAGCGCGCGGCGTACGGGGTGAAGGCGATCCAGTGCTCGTTCTCCTCGACGACCCGCTCGCCCGCGGACTCGCGCTCGACGATGTCCTCGAACAGGTTCCGGCCGGTGCGCTCGCGGTACGCGGCGGCCTGGGTGATCGCGCGGTCCATCTTCGGCGCCACGTAGGGGAACGCGTAGATCTGGCCGTGCGGGTGCGCGAGGGTGACGCCGATCTCCTCGCCGCGGTTCTCGAAGATGTAGACCTGGCGCACGTCGGGGCGGGCGAGCAGGTCCGCGGTCCGGTCGGTCCACGCCTCGAGCACCAGCGCGGCGCGCGCCTCGGTGAGCCCGGCGAAGGACTGGTCGTGCTCGGAGGTGAAGCAGACCACCTCGCAGCGCCCGCCGTCCGGGCCGCCGAGCGAGGGGAAGCGGTTCTCGAAGACGGCCACCTCGTAGTCCGGGGCCGGGACCTCGGTGAGCCGGTCGCCCTCGGAGGGGCAGAGCGGGCACTGGTCGGCCGGCGGCTTGTAGGTGCGGTTCTGCCGGTGCGCGGCGATGGCGATCCACTCGCCCTGGGCCTCGTCGTAGCGGGTCTCCGCCGCGCGGTGCATCGGCTCGAGCGGCCGCAGGTCGGCGTACTGGCCGCGGGCCTCGCCGTCGCCGGAGTCGTAGTAGAACAGCTCCCGGCCGTCCGCCAGGGTGATACCGGTCCTCTTCACAACTCGCATTTAAACATAGTCAAACGTAATCGCACAAGGGATAGCATGGTGGGTGTGACGCAGACTGACAGCGAACGCGGCCTGCTGGCCGGGCAACGCCGAGCCGCCATCGTGCGCGAGGTGCGCGAACGCGGCGGGGTGCGGGTGACGGAACTGGTGGACCGGTTCCGCGTCTCCGACATGACGATCCGACGCGACCTCGACGCGCTCGCCCGGGCCGGGCAACTGGAGAAGGTGCACGGCGGCGCGGTGGCCGTCGGCGAGTCCAGCGCCTACGAACCTGGGTTCGAGGCCAAGGCGGACCGGGACACCGCGCTCAAGGAGGCGATCGCGCAGACCGCCGCCGCGATGGTCGTGCCGGGCAGCGCCATCGCGCTGTCCGCGGGCACCACGACGTACTCGCTCGCGGGCCGGCTGACCGCGGTGCCGGGGCTCACGGTGGTGACCAACAGCATCCGGATCGCCGAGCGCTTCTACGCCGCGGCCAACCCGAACGGCGGCCCCGGACCGACCGTCGTGCTCACCGGCGGCGTGCGCACCCCCTCGGACGCGCTCGTCGGCCCGGTCGCGGACGCGGCGATCCGCAGCCTGCACTTCGACGCCGTGTTCCTGGGCAGCCACGGGATCTCCCCGGAGGCCGGCCTGTCCACCCCGAACCTCGCCGAGGCCGAGACGAACCGCGCGCTGGTGGCCTCGGCCCGCCGGGTGATCGCGGTGGCCGACCACACCAAGTGGGGGCTGACCGGCCTGGCCGGATTCGCCCGGCTCTCCGACGTGGACCTGTGGATCACCGACACCGGCCTGTCCGAGAACGCCCGGGAGACCGCGGCCGAGCTGGTCGGCGACCTGATGCTGGCGGAGGCCTGAGCGGCCCCCGCCAGCACGGCCCGGGCCGCCGTCAGCCCTTGTTCGCACCGAGGGTGAGCCCGGAGACGAACTGCTTCTGCAGGGCGAAGAACACCACCAGGGTCGGGATCGCCACGATCATCGAGGCGGCCGAGATCAGGTTGTTGTCGGTGAAGAACTGGCCGGTCAGGTTGTTCAGCGCCGCCGTGATCGGGCGGTTCGAACCGGTCTGCATCAGCACCGTGGCCCAGAAGAAGTCGTTGTAGATCCAGGTGAACTCGAGCGTGGCCAGCGCGGCCAGGGCCGGGCGGCACAGCGGCAGCACGACCTGCCAGTACTGCCGCCACTCGGACGCGCCGTCCACCCGGGCCGCCTCGGTGATCTCGTGCGGGATCGTGCGCATGAAGTTGGAGAGCACGAACACGCAGAAGCCGGTCTGGAACGCGACGTGGATCAGGATCAGACCGAAGAACGA
This sequence comes from Actinospica sp., assembly GCA_035493475.1. Lineage (GTDB taxonomy): Bacteria > Actinomycetota > Actinomycetes > Streptomycetales > Catenulisporaceae > Actinospica. The sequence continues at coordinate 24,389 of DATJIF010000017.1, read as the reverse complement.
GTCGTCGAGGTGGCCGGAGTCGGAGAGCCAGCCCGGCAGCGGAATGGTGATGTAGAGCTTGTACAGCGGCGTGATGATCGCCTGCTGCGGCAGCAGGTTGCCCGCGGTGAAGATCATCAGCATCGCCAGGTTGAACTTGAAGCTGTGCCGCGCCACCACGAACGCGACCATGCTCGCCAGCCACAGCGTGATCAGCAGCGCCGGGATGGTGATGATCGCCGAGTTCTTGAAGTACAGCGGCAGGTCGGCTTCGTTCCAGGCGGTCGTGTAGTTGCTCAGGTTGTAGTGCCCGCCGACGGAGACGTAGCCGTGCTTCGCGGTGTCGGCGTACGGGCGCAGCGAGGTGTAGAGCGCGTAGAGCACGGGCGCGATCCACACGATGCACGTGGCGATCAGGAACACGTGCAGGAACGCCCGCGCGGGACGCAGCCGCCGGCGCCGGTTCGGGTTCGGCGCGGCGGCCTCGGCGGCTGTCCGGCTTCCGGTGAACGTCGCGGCGGTCATGACCGGGTGTCCTTCCGGAACGTCGTGTACACGTAGGGCAGCACGAAGGCGAGCGAGATCACGAGCAGGATCGTGGCGAGCGCGGAACCGAAGCCGATCCGGCTGGTCTCGCCGATGATGTTCGCCGTGATGAGGGTGGAGAGCAGTTCGAGACCGTTCGTACCCTGATTGATGATGTAGACGATGTCGAACGCGCGCAGCGACTCGATCACCGTGACCACGACCACGACGATGTTGATCGGGCGCAGCGCGGGCCAGACGACGTGCCGGAACGACTGCCACTCGTTGGCGCCGTCCAGCGAGGCCGCCTCCTGGAGCGACGGGTCCACGGACTTGAGCCCGGCGAGGAACAGGATCATGACGTAGCCGGTCTGCCGCCAGCAGGCCATGATCAGCACGGCCCAGATGTTGAGGCTGGGATTGCCGAGCCAGTCGATCAGGTTGTGCTGCCCGGCGTGCCCGGTGAGGTTGTTCACCAGGCCCTGCGTCGGGGAGAAGACCAGTTCGGTCATGAACCCGACCAGCGCGAGCGAGAGCACCACCGGCAGGAACAGGATCGACTGGTAGATCCGCGAGCCGCGCAGCTGCTTGTTCAGCTGGTGCGCCAGGAACAGCCCGAACGGCGCCGGGATGACGAAGAACACGAGCAGCCACAGCAGGTTGTGCTCGATCGCGGGCGGGAACTCCGGATAGATCGAGAAGATGATCCGGTAGTTGTTCACCCCGGCCGGCTTCATGTCGGAGAAGCCGCCGATGCCGGTCCAGTTGAAGAACGACAGCGCGACCGTGGCCAGCGCCGGGAGCCAGACGAACGCCAGCGAGAGCAGCAGCGGCACGCCGCCCATCAGGGTCAGGGCGGCCCGGTCGCGCTTGGTGTAGCGCCGCAGCCGCCTGTTCCGGCCGGGCTGGGAAAGCGTGATGGAAGCCAAGTGATTCACGTTCCTTCCATGCCGGTGTCCCCCGCGGCTCGCGGCCGCGGGGGACACCGGTCATTCGAGCCGGTACTCAGCCGTTGGTCGCCCAGATGGTCTTGGCCTGCGCGTCGACGTTCTTCAGGATCGAGGCCGCGTCGGAGGGGCTGTTGAGGAACTTCTGGATGGCCGGGAGCATCACCGGGTCGGCGAAGCTCGGCAGCGTGTCCCGGTCCATGAACTGGGACAGGTGCTTCGCGCTGTTGATCAGGCTGATCGCGGCGGTCTGCGGCTTGGTGTACTTGCTGGTGTCCACGCCCGAGGCGGTGGCGATGTCCGCCGGGTTGGAGCCGAGCCACAGCTGCTGCGCGGCCGCGGTGCCGAGGTACTCGAGCAGCTTGCCCGCGCCCGCGGAGTTCTTCGGCGACTTGGCCACCATGAACCCGTCGATCGGCGCCTCGACCGAGTCCTGGCCGTAGGTCGAGTTGATCTCCGGGAACGCGAAGAAGCCGAGGTCGTCCGCGTTCGAGCCGGTGAAGATCGTGCCGATCTGGTCCAGGCCGAGGACCATCATGCCGGCCTGCTTGTTCAGGATCTGGTTCGCGCCCTCCTGCCAGGTCAGGCCGAGGAAGCCGGGGGAGTAGTACGGGATGAGCTGCTTCCACTGGTCGAACACCGCGGCCACCTGCGAGGAGGCCCAACCCTGGCCGGTGCGCATCAGGTCGATGTGGAACTGGTAGCCGTTGATGCGCATGTTCAGGTAGTCGAACGTGCCCATCGCGGGCCAGCCGTCCTTGTCGGTGAAGGCCAGCGGGATCAGGTTGTCCGACTTCATCTTCTTGGCGAGCGTGATGAAGTCGTCCCAGTTGGTCGGCTCCTGGTAGCCCTTCGAGGCCCACAGCGACTTGCTGTAGAAGACGGCCCAGGGGTAGTAGTCGAAGGGCACGAAGTAGTAGTTGCCGTCGCTGCCCTTGGACTGCGCCTTCATGGCGTCGGTGTACGAGCCGCCGATCTTGTCCCAGACGTCGTTGACGTTGGAGACCAGGCCCTGCCCGGCGAAGTACTGCATGCGCTCGCCGGCGAACCAGTTGAACACGTCCTGCGGGTTGCCCTGCAGGTACGTCGTGATGTTCTGCTGGAAGGTGTTGTGGTCGACCCAGTTGACGTCGATGGTCAGGCCGGTCGACTTCTTCGCCGCCGCGAACAGCGTCTGGTAGGCGCCCTTCGGTTCGGGCACCGCCGCGTTCGAGCCGAAGGAGACGACGGTGGACGCCTCGCCCCCGCCCGACTTCGAGGACGAGCATGCGGCCAGGGTGGGCAGTGCGGCGACTCCCGCTGCCGCGAACGCCCCCTTGAGGACGGTCCGGCGGGCGAGCCCGTGGGTGGACGAGGACGAAGCTGAGTGGAACGTGGTCACGAACTGCCTCCAAGGTGCGTCATTGCGGATGGAGTCCCGGAGCACGCTGGTGGAGTGGTGGTCAGTGGTGGTCGTGCCCCGGGGGCCCGGACCTGCCTTGAAGTTCCCCGACAAGTCCGAACGATTGCAGTGATTTTCAAACGTGAACAAACAGCGATCCCTCGCAGCCAACCGTGCGATGACAGCCTTGTCAAGGACTCTTATTCAAACTGCAACCTGAATCAGTGCTGTACCTTGACGGGTCGGAACCGTGTGCAAGGCTCCCATTACCGCGACGGGATCCAACATTATCTGACAGGCCGTCGGCCCCCGCGGCCCCGGAAAAAGGAAAAGGTCCCGGTCGACGTTGACCGGAACCGTCGTACAGAGTTCACCCGGACGCAACAGACGTCAAGGGCCGTCCCGGGATTCGGGACTGATGTTTCCGGATCGTGTCCGATCGCCGACGGGCCCGGCGCGGCGGTCCGTGACACTGTGCCAAGCCGCGCGGCGTCCACGGTGCGAAACGCAGCTGACCGCGGCCCGGGACCGTGGTTAGACTCGGCCCCATGCATCGCACCGGACTGCGGCAGTTGCCGCCTCCCCGCGCCTGACCGGGCGCGAGATTCCGTAGCTCCTCTTTCCTGGCTACGCGTGGACGGCGAGTGCGCCGTCCACCGGTGATGCGTCGCGCCCGGAGTCAGTCTCCCGTCCGATTCGGCACGTGCTGACCCCTTTTGCGAAGGTGCGGTTCATTTCCATGGCTGTAGAAGTCGAGATCCCCCGTCCCACCCTGCCCGCGCACCGGACCGAGCTCACGCGCGGCATCCTCCCGGTGCTGCTCTGCTCGATCCTGTGGGGAGCCGTGGGGCTGGTCTCCACGTACATCCCCGCGGCGGCCTCGCCCGCGGCCGTCGGCGCCTGCGGCATGATCGTCGCCGGCGTCTCCATGCTGATCGTCCGGCCCGGCGCGCGCACGCTGGTCCGGCGCGCCCGCGGCCGTACCCGGCTGCTGGTCGTCACCGGCTCCTTCGGGCTGATGGCGTACCCGCTCGCGTTCTTCCCCGCCGTGCACCGGCTCGGCGTCGCCCTGGCCACCGCGATCACGCTCGGCAGCGCGCCGCTGTTCACCGGCCTGATCTCCCGCTTCGTCGAGCGCAGGCCGCTGTCCCGGCGCTGGCTGCAGTGCGCGCCGATCGCCGTCGCGGGCACGGTGCTCATGGTGACCGGCGACACGGGCGCGCGGTCCGTCAGCTTCATCGGTGTGGTCTTCGCGCTGATCCCCGGCCTGTCGTACTCGGTGGCCTCCTCGGTCGCCGCGCGGCTGATCGGCCAGGGCGAGGCCTCCGGCGACGTGTACGGCGCGATGTTCGGCACCTGCGCGATCTGGTGCGTTCCGGTACTCGTGCTGAGCGGCGGACTGCACGGCCTGATCGACGTGCGCGGCGCGGCGGTCGTGCTGTTCTACGGCTGGGTCACCAACTACGCGTGCTACACGATCTTCGGTAGCGCCCTGAGATACACCTCCGCCGCCACGGCCACGACCGTGACCTTGGCGGAGGGCGCGGTCGGCACCCTGCTCGGCGTCTTCGCCCACGGCGAGCGGCTCGCCCCCGCGGCCTGGGCCGGCCTCGGCCTGCTCGCGGCGGCCCTGCTGCTGCTGAGTCTGCCGGGCGGCCGCACGTCGCGCACGGAACGGTAACGATGTGAGCAGAAGGCCCAGTGAGCTGGGGCCTTAGCCGTACGGTGCACCCAGGTGGTGGTGGGCCACCTGGGTGCAGGTCCTCTGGAGGGGGTTCAACCGTGTCAGACAACGATGATCCACAGCTGGAAACGGTCGGCGACGCGGCAGGCGCCGAGGGCGCGCCGACCGAGCCGATGCCGGTGGAGCCCGAGGCGACGCAGGTCACGGAGCAGGTGACGGAGCAGGCCACGCAGGAGGTCACCGAGCAGGTCACGCAGCCGGTGACGCAGGCGACGGAGCAGGTCACGGAGCAGGTCGCGCAGCCGGTGACGCAGCCGGTGACCGAGCCGGTGACGCAGGCGACGGACCAGGTCACGGACCAGGTTGCCGAGTCCGTGACGCAGGCGACCGAGCCGGTGACGGTTCCGCAGCAGCAGGCCGAGCCGCAGACCGAGCAGGTTCCGGTGCCGCAGCCGGTCGCTCCGGCGCAGACCGAGCAGGTTCCGGTGCAGGCGCAGGCTCCGCAGCCGCAGCAGGTGCCCGTGCCGCAGCCGCCGCCCGTTCCTCAGTTCCAGCCTCAGCCGCAGCCTCAGCCGGGGCAGCAGTTCGCACCTCCGCCGCAGCAGCAGGTGTACTTCAATGACCCGAATCCCGCGGCATACGCGGGGATTCCGGTGGCGCCGGCGCGTCCCGGGCTGCTGAACGCGGCCGACGTGATCGCGGCGGCGCGGGGCGGGCTCGTGGCGCTGGTCGCCGGGTATGTGGTCGCGGTGCTCGCGATCGTGCTGGTGATCGCGGTCGGGCTGAGCAGCGAGCATGTGAACGCGGGGGTGGGGGACTACCTCTCGACGTCCGCGTGGCTGCTCGCGAGCAGTCTCGGCGTGCCGCTTTCCGGGTCGATCTCGGAGTCCGTCGATTTCAGCAGCGACACGTCGTCCGGGTCGTTGTTCGGGTCCGGCAGCGATCTCAGCATGTCGCTGAGTATCAGCCTGCGTATCACCGTCTGGCTGCTGACGATCGCTGTGCTCTACCTCGTCTACCGCGCGGTCCGCGGGCGGGAGCGCACCGCGCCGAGTTCGAGTCTCGGCCAGCTCGTGGCGCGGGCCGCGTTGCCCGCCGTGATCGTGTCGCTCGGGCTGCTGATCCTCGCGTTCGCCACGCACCGGTCCGACCCGTTCGGCGGCGCGAACTACGTGAGCTCGACGTCGTCCGACTTCGGGGGCAGCGCGAGCGGCTCGGTGGGCATCGACGCGCCGCTGGTCTTCCTCGGCCCGCTGCTGCTCGTGTTCGCGGCGGCGCTGCTCGGGCGGCTCGGCGTGTGGATCCGCGCGATGTCGGCGGACCCGCGGGCCATGCGCATGCGCACGCAGCTCGCCCGCTGGACGCCGTCGTTCCGCGTCGCCTGGTTGCAGACGCGCATCATCGGCACGCTCGTCGGCCTCGGGCTGTGGGTCTACGCCGCCTACGAGATCATCGCGAACCACGAAATGTCGCACGGCGGTCTCGCGGCGCTGCTCGGCGGGCTGTTCCTGCTGCCGAACTTCGCGATCTACGGCACGTTCCTCGGCTTCGGCGTCTCGCTGTACGCGAGCATCGGCGGGCTCGGTGGACTCAGCGGCCTGACGTCCGGCTCGGACGGCAGCACCGACGGCACCGACACCTCCAGCCTGACCAACGGCAGCGGCTACGACATCGGCCTGTTCACCAGCCACCGGCCGTGGGGGCTGTGGCTGCTGCTGCTCGCCGTCCTGATCGGCACGGCCGCCCCGGCGCTGCTCGCCCGGCGCGGCGGACGCTTCGCCGTGAACCGCGACGAGTACGTGCCGAACAACGCCTGGCGTTCCGCGCTGCTCGGCGTCGTCGTGGCCCTCGCGGTCACGCTGCTCGGCGCGCTGGAGCTATCGATGGGCACCGACGTGGCGGGCGCCGGGAGCTTCGGTGTCACGGAGTCGTTCGGGCCGAGCCTGATCGCGGCGGTCGCGCTGACGGCGCTGTGGTTCCTGCTGTCGTACATCGTGCTCTCGCTCTCGCTCGGGCACCGCCTGCAGGCCGTGGGGACGACGGCGAACCAGCAGCAGCAGCCGTACCAGCAGCCGTATCCGACGGGGCCGGAGGGCTTCGGACCGCCGACCGCGTCGACGGTGCAGTTCACCGTGCCGCAGCAGACCGTCCCGTTCGGCGAACCGACGACGACGCAGCAGGTCCCGCAGCAGGAGTTCGTACAGCAGGGGCAGTTCGGACCGCAGGAGCTCCAGCAGCAGCCGCCGCAGTTCCAGCCGCCGCAGCAGGAGTTCCAGCAGGGGCAGTTCCAGCAGCCGCCGCAGTTCCAACAGCAGCAGCCGTGGCCGGTCGCGACGCAGCCGACGCCCGCCGGGTCCCGGCGGCTGCGGCCGAAGTTCGTGGTGCCGGTCGTGGTGCTGCTCGTGCTCGCGCTCGGCGGGTTCTTCGCCTACCAGCACTTCGTCGGCGACAAGCTCGGCGGCGCGCAGGCCGCGGTGAACTCGTACTTCCAGGACATCGAGTCGGGGAACGCGTCGGGCGCCGCGGCGCTGGCGACCGGGCCGTACCAGGAGACGCCGGTCATCGGCGCGGCGACCATCGCGAACGCGGCGAACCGGCCGACCGGCGCGGCGATCGCGTCCTCGACGGCCGTGTCCAGCGCGGTGCAGGCGCAGTACCGGGAGGCGGGCGTGACCGGCACGAACCTCACGTACGTCGCGGTGAAGTACTCCGTGCACGGGACGAAGCTCACCGACACGTACCTCGCCGAGCAGGACGCGAAGACGCAGAAGTGGGAGCTCGTCGACCCGTACCGCGAGCTGTCGGTCACCGGTGGCTGGTCGGACAAGGCGACCATCGACGGCGTGTCCTTCGACGAGTCCAGCCCGGTCGAGGTGTTCCCCGGCGCGCACGTCGTCTCCGCCCCGAGTTCGCCGGACTTCTCGTCCTCGGCCACGACCGTGACGCCGAGCGAGGGCCAGACGTTCCAGAACTACACCTGGACCACGTACGCCGACGTCGAACTGCCCGCGGCCACGCTCTCGGCCAAGGGGCAGAGCGCCGCGCAGACCGCGTACTCGGCGGCGCTCGACCAGTGCGCGACGACCGCCGAGACGACGTACTCCAACTGCGGGCTCGACAACACCTACGACTACTTCACATGCAACAGCGTGACGTGGACGATCTCGACGGTCGGCACCGTCCAGGTGGACCTCAGCTCGCAGAACTCCGACGGCAGCTTCGACTTCTCGGCGACCGGCAGCGTGGCCAGCGAGACCGGCGACTACACCGACTACAGCGGCACCGACCAGAAGTTCAGCAACCAGACGACCGATCTGCAGGACAGCTACGGCACGATCACGTTCAACAGCGACGGCACGGCCACCGCGTCGCTGGAGTACTGAACCACCGGACCGGAGTCGAATGAGCCGGGGGCCGTCGGACGGCCCCGCTAGATTGGTGCCGTGACCGCGAAGAACAGTGCCGACGCCGGGGACGAGGGCTTCGTCCCCGGCGTCGGTCTCGCCGTGCTGGAAGCCGTCCTGGAGCGGATCACCTACGCCAACGAGGACAACGGCTACACAGTCGCGCGGGTGGACACCGGCCGCGGCGCCGAACTGCTGACGGTCGTCGGCGCATTGTTCGGCGCACAGCCCGGCGAGTCGCTGCGGATGCGCGGCCGCTGGGGCTCGCACCCGCAGTACGGCCGCCAGTTCCACGTCGAGAACTACACGACGATGCTTCCGGCGACCGTCCAGGGCATCCAGCGCTACCTCGGCTCGGGCCTGATCAAGGGGATCGGGCCGAAGACCGCGGAGAAGATCGTCGGCCACTTCGGCGCCGAGACCCTCGACGTGATCGAGGCCGACCCGAACCGGCTGATCGAGGTGCCGACGCTCGGGCCCAAGCGCACCAAGCTGATCGCCGCCGCGTGGGTCGAGCAGAAGGCCATCAAGGAGGTGATGGTCTTCCTGCAGTCGGTCGGCGTCACCACGTCCATCGCCGTGCGCATCTACAAGGAGTACGGCGACGGCGCCATCGACATCGTGAAGACGGAGCCGTACAAGCTGGCCAGCGAGGTCTGGGGCATCGGCTTCAAGACCGCCGACGCGATCGCCGTGGCCGTCGGCATCCCGCACGACTCGCCGGAGCGGGTCAAGGCCGGCCTGCAGTACGCGCTTTCGCAGGCCACTGACGCGGGGAACTGCTTCCTGCCCAAGGAGAAGCTGCTCACCGAGGCGGTCAAGATCCTCCAGGTCGGCGAGGATCTGTGCGCCAAGTGCCTGGACGAGCTGGTGGACGCCGAGGGCGCGGTCCGCGAGGTCCTGCCCGGCGAGTTCGCGCAGACCGAGGCGCTGTACCTGGTCCCGTTCCATCGGGCGGAAACGGCGCTCAGCAGGCAGCTGCTCGAACTGCTCAACGCGCGCGAGGACAACCTCGGGGCGTTCCAGACCGTCGAGTGGCCCAAGGCGCTGGAGTGGCTTCGCGGGCAGACCGGCGCCGAGCTCGCGCCGGAGCAGGAGCAGGCGGTCAAGCTCGCGCTGACGCAGAAGGTCGCCGTGCTCACCGGCGGCCCCGGCTGCGGCAAGTCCTTCACCGTGCGCTCGGTGGTGGAACTCGCGCGGGCCAAGGGCGCGAAGGTGGTGCTCGCCGCGCCGACCGGCCGGGCCGCCAAACGCCTGGCCGAACTCACCGGAGCCGAGGCCGCCACCGTGCACCGGCTGCTCGAACTCAAGCCCGGCGGCGACGCGGCGTACGACCGGGACCGCCCGCTGCCCGCCGACCTCGTGGTCGTGGACGAGGCCTCGATGCTCGACGTGCTGCTCGCGAACAAGCTGGCCAAGGCGGTCGGCCCGGGCACGCACCTGCTGCTCGTCGGCGACGTGGACCAGCTGCCGAGCGTCGGCGCGGGCGAGGTGCTGCGCGACCTGCTGGACGCCGAGCCGATCCCGCGGGTCCGGCTGACGCAGGTGTTCCGGCAGGCCCAGGAATCAGGGGTCGTCGTCAACGCGCACCGGATCAACGCGGGGAAACCGCCGCGGCTGCGCGAGTTCGACGACTTCCACCTGTTCCTGGAGGACGAGTCCGAGCCCGCCGCCCGCCTCGTCGTGGACCTCGCCGTGCACCGGATCCCGAAGAAGTTCGGCTTCGACCCGCGCCGCGACATCCAGGTCCTCACCCCGATGCACCGCGGCCCCGCCGGATCCGGCAACCTCAACCTGCTGCTGCAACAGGAACTCACCCCGCACCGCGACGACGTGCCCGAACGCCGCTTCGGCGGCCGCACCTACCGCGTCGGCGACAAGGTGACGCAGATCCGGAACAACTATGACAAGGGCCGCAACGGAATCTTCAACGGCACCGGCGGCATCGTCACCGCGATCGACTCCGAGGAGCAGAAGCTCACCGTCCGCACCGACGAGGACGAGCTGATCCCCTACGACTTCAGCGAACTCGACGAACTCCAGCACGCCTACGCCGTCACCGTGCACCGCTCGCAGGGCTCTGAGTATCCCGTCGTCGTCATCCCGGTCACCACCAGCGCGTGGATGATGCTGCAGCGCAACCTGATCTACACCGGCATCACCCGCGCCAAGAAGCTCGTCGTCCTCGTCGGCTCCCAAAAGGCCCTCGCCCAGGCCGTGCGCACCCCCGGCTCCGGCAAGCGCCACACGGCCCTGGACCTGCGGCTGTCGGGGCGGCTTTAGCGGGCGCCGCGCCGGGGAATCCGATCAGCATGGTCGGCAGATTCACCACCCGGGACGGACGTGCGCTGGCCTACGAGGAGTTCGGCAATCCGAACGGCAAGCCGGTGTTCTCCCTGCACGGCACGCCGGGCAGCCACCGCGGTCCGCGGCCGCGCGGGCTCCGGCTCTATCCGCGCGGCATCCGGCTGATCGGCTACGACCGGCCCGGCTACGGCGACTCCGACCGGTGCGAGGGCCGCCGGGTGGCCGACGCCGCCGCCGACGTCGAGGATCTCGCGGACCGGCTGGGCATCGAGCGGTTCGCGGTCGTCGGCCGGTCCGGCGGCGGTCCGCACGCCCTGGCCTGCGCGGCGCTGCTGCCCGAACGCGTCACCCGGGTCGCCTCGCTGGTCACCTGCGCGCCGCGGGACCTGATGGGGGAGCGCTGGTACGACGGCATGGCCGAGCGCAACATCGAGTGGTACCGGGTCGCGGAGCTCGGCATCGACGCGTACACCGAGTTCGTCGCCGACGACATGAACCGCAAGCGCGCCGATCCGGAGTCCGCGTTGCCGAGCAGCCACGCCGACGTGCCCAAGGCGGATCGCGCCGCGAGCTCCGAGTACGGCATCAAGTCAGGGCTCGTGGACACCTACGCCGAGGCGCTGCGGCACGGCATCGGCGGCTGGATCGACGACAACCTGGCGATGATCAGCCCGTGGGGATTCGACCCCGCGACGCTGACCACGCCGGTGAAACTGTGGCACGGCGCGGACGACGTCTTCTCCCCGGTCGCGCACTCGACCTGGCTCAAGCAGTGCATCCCGCACGCCGAGCTCGACATCGCGGACGGCAAGGCGCACCTCGGCGCGATCGAGGAACTGCCGAGGCTGCTGCTGTGGCTCACCGAGGGACTCGAGCGCGCGGACGCCCGGAGCTGACGCGGCGCCGCGTGCGCCCGGCTCAGACCGGCTGCGGCATCAGCTCCCAGTCCAGCCGGACGCCGCGCCGGGCCGCGGTCACCGTCGGGTGGTCGTCGCCGAGCGCGTCCGCGAGCATCGGCAGGGTCCGGTCGCGCAGGGTGCGGGACTGGTCGTGGCGGCCGACCGCGGCGAGGTCCGCCGAGAGGTTGACCGAGCAGGCCAGCGTCATCGGGTGGAAGCCGCCGTTGCGCTCGGTCAGCAGTCGGACCAGGGCCCGGTCCAGGTCGAGCGCGCGCTCGGGCGAGCCGGTCGCGGCGTACGCGTTCGCCAGATTGATGCCCGCGCCCTGGGCGAACGGGTTCTCCTTGCCCACGCCCGTCAGCAGCCTGTGATCCGCGTCGTCCAGCTCGATGAGGGCCGCGGCGTGCTCGCCGTGCCGCAGCAGGTAGCAGCCGTAGTTGTTGCGGGCAGCGCACGTGTAGGGATGATCCGCGGTGAGCAGGCGCTCGTAGCTGGCCAGCGTGCTCCGCGCCACGTCGATAGCCTCTTCCAGCTCGCCGGTGGAGGCGAGGTCCGCGGCCAGGTTGAGCTGGCAGGCGAGCGCGTCCGGCTGGTCCGGCAGGAAGTCGGTCTCGAAGCGCTGCGCGGTCTCCTCCGTCAGGGTCCTGGCACGCACCTGCTCGCCCGCGTAGCGCAGCGACACGGCGAGGGCAGTCGCGGCCCGCAGCGTGTCCAGCGAGTCCGGCCCGAGCACCTCCAGGTAGTCCCGGTACGCGGTCTCCAGCAGCGAGATCGCCTGCTGGTAGTCGCCGAGCTCGGAGTAGTCGCGCGCGAGCGCCACCTGCGACACCAGCGTGTCCGGATGCTCCTGGCCGTTGATCAGCCGCCGCCGCTCGAACGTGTCCGCGTCCAGCTCGCGCGCCTTGACGCCGCCGCCGGTCAGCCGGAGCGAGAGCGCCAGGTTGTTCGCCTGCTTGACGGAGCTCTCGTGGTCCTCGCCGTACTGGTCCACGAGCTGCCGGTGCGTGTCGCGGTCCATCTCCAGCGCCTCGTTGTACCTGCCCAGGCCGCGCAGGTTCCCGCCGATTCCGGTCGCGGTCCGCAGGGTGTGCAGGTCCACCGGGCCGAACAGGCTCCGCTGCTTCGCGATCGTCGCCTCGTCGAGGCTGAGCGCCCGTGCGAACTCGCCCTCGGAACGCAGGATGTTCGTGATGTGGAAACGCAGGTAGAGCACCGACCGCCACTGGAACGGGTCGGCCTGGTCGGCGTCGTCCGACGGAGCGTCGCCGCCCTCGGGTGTCAGCGCGGCCGTCCACTGCCGGTCGAGGCGGGTGGCGAGATCGAGCCCCAGTTCGTGCTGGCTGCGCCGCCACAGGAAGCGCACCCAGTCGATCAGCAGCGTGCGCACGGAGTCCTCGGTGCACTCGGGTGCCCGGGACGGTTCGAGGTGCGGCCAGATCAGGCTGTACCGCTGCGCGTTCTTCGGGTCGTCCACCCCGCCGACCGGGGGACGGGCCGCCGCGAGGATCCGGTGCACCGTGTGGCGGCGCTCGTCCCGCTCGGCCTTCGTCAGCCGGTTGCGCAGGAAGTCCTGCATCAGCCGGTGGATCTGGATCTCGCCGTTGCGCAGGTCCACCTTCGCCAGCGCCAGCCGGTTGATCTCCTGGATCATCCGCGCGACCATCCCGGGCACCCGCAGACCCGGGTCGAAGGGCGCGAGCGCCTCAAGGGTCTGATCGTGGTAGACCAGGTCCACCGAGATCGACGGGGCCATGAACGCGCACAGTTCGAGCAGGTGCACGCCCGCCTTGGCCCGCTCGGCGAGCCGGTCCAGCGAGATCTGCCAGCTCGCCTCGAGGGTCTGCGAGTACCCGGCCGGACGGTTGATGGACAGCACCGTCGTGCCGCTGGCCTCGAGCTGGCCCAGGTAGTCGTCGATCGGCGTCCCGGTCTCCGCCAGCCACGCGGCCGCCACCTCCACCGCGAGCGGCAGGTAGCCCAACCGCGCGGCGAGCCGGTCGGCGTCCTCGGTGGCGAGCGCGGGCAGCCGCTTGGACAGGTGCTCGATGCTCTCCTCGCGGGTGAAGATGTCCACCTCGAGCGGCTCGGCGACCGTGGACCAGGACTGGTTCCGCGAGGTGATCAGCACGTGGCCCGGGCCGTCCAGCACGTAGTCGCGCAGGTCCTCGGGATCGCGCGCGTTGTCGTAGATCAGCAGCCAGCGCTGGTACGGGGCCCGGCCGAGCCGCAGCGTGTCCAGCGCCTCGCGGGTCGCCTCGCGCAGGTTCTCGGTGGTCTTGATCCCGAGCCGCTGGGCCAGTTCGGCGAGCGACTCGCTGATGAACCCGGGGGCCTCGGCGTCGACCCACCACACCAGGTCGTAGTCGGCCTTGAACCGGTGCGCGTACTCGAGGGCCACCTGCGTCTTGCCGACACCGCCGAGGCCGTGCAGCGCCACGGGCAGCACGACGGCGGTGCGCTTCGCGGTCAGCTCCCCGCGCAGCGTCTCCAGCATCGAGTTGCGTCCGGTGAAGGTCGCGTTGCGCGGGGCCACGTTCCACACCCGCGGCACCGAGCCCGGATACCGGCCGATCGGCGCGCCGGGGCCGTCCTCGGACTCGGTGAGTTCCAGGGTCCTGAGCACGGCCGCGACGGCGGTGTGCTCGGGCACCCCGGCGAGGTCGATCGAGGACCGGCCGGTGAACGGTTCGAGCTGCCGCATCTCGGTCACGTACACGGCCGTCAGCTGGCCGCGTGCCCGCGACGGGTCGTGGTCGGCGACCTGCCGGGCGAAGGCCATCCCGCGACGCGAGCGGGCGAAGGCGGGGGAGAGCACGGCCAGCGTCCTGTTGCGGGCCAGCGTCTCCAGTTCGGCGAGTTCCGGCGCGGGGTTCTCCACGTCGAAGCGGATGGTGCGCATGCCGTGGTGTTCGAGCAGCAGCGCGATCCACTCGGCCCACAGCCGGTTCTCCGGCACGTAGCAGAGTACGAACGCGTTCGTGTACGTCGAGCGGCGCCGGGTGTATGCCTCGACCAACTGCAGCCGCTTGGGTTCCTCGTAGACCGGCGCCTTGAGGGTCGGATCCTGGGTGACGTGCCTGGCCAGCCGCTCCAGGGCCGAGCGCAGGGACGCGGGTCCTGCGTCCGGGCGGTCGCCGAAGACCGCCAGGATCTCCTCGTAGGAGTAGAAGGCCCGGTACGGCACCTCGACGTCGCCCCAGTAGCTCGCCGCCTCCGCCTCGTCCATGTCCTGCGGCAGGCCCGCGAACGTGTGCCGGACGTACGCGCGGCCGTTGTCCGCCCGCTCCTTCTCGGCGTCGTCGACCCGCGTCGGCACCGGCAGGATCCTGATGGGGCGGTCGGCGTACTCCGCGACGTTCCGGGTGATGTCGGAGACGCCCTCGACGCCCTGGCTGCTCAGCGTGAACAGGGCGACCAGGATGTCGGGCAGGTGCAGCGTGCAGATCTCGGCCACGTCGCTCAGGCCGGTGCGGCTGTCGATGAGCACGTAGTCGTACTCGGCCTTGAGCGATTCGCGCAGCGCGTCGAAGAACATGCCGCCGCCGAACCGCTCGTAGAACTCGTCCCAGTTGATCGACGCGAGCGCGGTCGAGTAGTCCGCGTTGCGCCGCCCGGCCGGCATGTAGTGCAGCGCGCCGCCCTCCGGGAACTGCCCGTCGACCGAGATCGTGGACTGCGACACGTCCGCGTACGCGCGGTGCCAGTCCGGTGTGCGCTCGCCGGTCCCGCGCGTGGCGGCCCACTGGTATTCGCGCACCAGGTCGATCACGCCCGGCAGGTCGGGCAGCAGGTCCAGGTCGAGGAACGGGTGCAGGAAGCGGTGCAGGCCGGGCGACTCCAGGTCCCAGTCCACGACGAGCACGCGCTCGCCGTTCCCGGCCAGCATCCACGCGACGTTCGCCAGGGACATGGTGCGCCCCGTGCCGCCCTTGTACGAGTAGAACGTGACGATCTTGCCGTCGCGACCGGTCATCGCCGCCTCTCCGGGTCGGGTATGCGGAACCTGGGTCTGCGCGCCGCGCCCGGCTCGGGGCGGTTCGGGGAGAGCTCCGCGAAGTAGCGGCGTTCGAGGTCGCGGATGACGTCGGGGAGTTCGCTGACGAGGTCGCGCGCCGTCCCGAGGCCGTCGAGCACGCGGGGCGCGGCCGACCGGTAGCGGCTGCGGCAGCGTTCGAGCGTGGCGGTCAGCCGGGCTTCCAGTTCCGGCGCGCGCAGCCCGCTCACCGGATTCGCGCGGTTCAGCAGCACGACCGGCCGGATCCACCACGTCCGGTCGGCGCGGCTGTCGAAGTCGCGCAACCGCTCGCGCAGGGACTCGTCCTGCATGGCCCACGCGTCGATGACCAGCAGCGTCGGCGCCGCGGAGGTCGCATCGCCGCCGAGTTCCGTATCGCGGTCGAGGGCTTCGACGGGCCCGCGGAAGCCCATGGACTCGATCAGCGGCCTGACCAGTTCGGCGACGGTGCGATGGTCTCGCGGGACGAACGGCTTCCAGTCGGTCGGCTGGTCGCCGTACATCTCCGGATCCGCGCCGTACAGCCGCTTTCGGGTGAGCGCCGCTATCAGGATCCTCATGCGCGGATGACGCCAGGCCCGGTCGCCGGGGCGTTGGAACGCGTCCTTCAGTTCGGGATACCCGACGGAGCTCTCCGTGCGCTTCGGAGCCCTGCGCTCGGCCACCTCGGTGATCCGGCGGGCCAGGCGGAGCAGGATCTCCTCGTACTCGCCGTGGCACTCGGGCAGGTGGCGCAGCAGATAGTTGAGACCGTATCTGCCGTACGCCGCGCCGAGATCGTCCGGCGGCGGCTGCACGTCGCGCGCGCAGTCGGGCAGCGCGTCCTCGGCGACCGGCTGCCACAGCACCGGGATGATCGCCTCGGTCCGGCTGCCGCGCTCACCCCTGTCGGCCTCGAGCCGGTCGGCGAAGACTCCCCACTCCTTGCCGCAGTGCTCGCTGGAGAAGTACTCGTCGCTGTAGAGCGCGACGAAGGCGCCGCAGCTGGCCAGGGCGGGCGCCACGTGCTCGGACCAGTCGTCGTCGTCCTCGGCACCCTCGGCGTCGGCGGCGTCCGCGCCCTCGCGCGCGCACCGCTGCACGGCCTGCCCGAGATCGGCCCGGAACCGGTGGATCAGCAGATTGCGACGGTACTCGTCCCCGGGCGCGGCGCCCGCGCGGTGGGCGTAGCTCAGGAAGAAGTACGGCGTGGCCTCGGGGGCCGCGTCGTGCCCGCTCGGCATGCGCTCCCTCCCCGCTGAATCCCTCTCGAAATCCACTCTAGGAGTGCGGCCGTCGCGAAACAACGCTCTCGGGAAATCAGCTACGGGTACTGGCACGCATTCGCATCTCGAAACCCGCGCGGTGTTCGGCGGCCACGCGGCGCGCCTCGGCGAGGGCCGACGCGTCCACCGGCTCGCGCAGCCACGATTCCAGCGTATGCCCCATGGCCTCGGTGAACTTCCAGCCGAGCGGGGTGAGCGAGCTCGCCTTGTGCAGCTGCTCGACGCCCTCGGCGGTGTGCATCCGCCAGCGCGCGAACTGGATCTGCGCCGTGTCGCGCTCTTCTCCGGTGAGCTGCGTGCGACGCGTGCGCCAAAACGCGACCACTGCGATATGCGCATAAGTGCCCTGCAACAGTCCCTCTATCGGCCGCGGATCCGACCGCCAGGGCGCGTAGTAGCGCGGCTCGGTGTCGGTCACGTCGTAGAGCTCGCCGATGTCGAGCAGCGCGCCGAGCTTGACGTGCTGGAACTCGTGCACGAGCAGCTTCGCCAGCTGGACCGGATCGTCCGGCAGCGCGAGGCCGACCGCGCCGAACGCGTGCCGGGCCGCCGCGCTGCGCTGCGTGCCGTCCACGGGGCGGATCATCGGCATCACCGTGCTCAGCCCGGCGCGCAGACCCGGGGCGAACTCCGGCAGGTGCTCGTCGATGTACGCGACCGCCGGCGGCAACGCCTTCGCCCACGCGTCGGCGTCCGCGGAACTCAGGCGCGCCGCCGGATGGCCGTGGCAGTCGCGGTACGGATCGGTGTCCTCGATCGTGATCCGGAGCCCGGCGGCGTCCACGCGGCGCAGCGGCTGAACGATCTCCGACTCGCGCAGCGCGGCGGCGTCGAGCCAGACGTGGTCGTCGGACCCCGCGGCCAGGGCGCCGAATCCGGGCAGCGGCGCGACGCCGTTGCGCACCGGAACCGGCACGCGCACGTCGTGGCCGGCCCGCGCCGCCGCGCTCGCGGACAGGGCCTCCAGGTGGTGCACGTCGTACGGGGAAGCCGTCTTGCGGTCCAGGCTGTTCAGCAGGTCGACGGCCCAGACCCGGGTATACGGAAGGGCGAACACGTCGGCCACGGCCTCGGGTGCCTGCTTGGACAACGCCGCGAGCAGGTCCCAGGCCTGCGTGAAGCGCCGGTCGTCCTGCGGCCCGTACCGCGCCACCCTGGCCAGGAGATAGCGTTGGAGTTCGGCCTGGTTGCGCGCGAGGATGCCGACCGCCGCGGCCGAGCCGTAGCCCATGGCCAGCGAGCCGAAGTCGTCCTCGTTCAGGCCCATCCCGGCGTCGGCGGCCTCCGGTGCGCGGGGTACGGCCTCGGCGTGCGGCCCGATCCCGCGTCCCTGCGAGCTCTCGGTCTCCATGACATGCCCGATCATCCGTATGAGGTCGGCGCAGTACACGGAGGGATTGTCGAAGCCGCGGCCCGGCCGGAAGCGGTGCGGATAGAGGCCGCCGCCGCAGGTCTGGACCAGCGGGCATGCGCGGCACACGGCGCTCACTCCGTCCACTCCCTGCTGACGGACGGCGATCCCGGGCACCGCGAACGCGTCGTCGAGCTCGTTGCGCCACACGTCGAGCCCGGTGGCTGCGGCGCCCTCGTACGCGATCTTGAGCGAGTCCACCTGCTCCAGCGTGCCGTCGGTCTCGATGACGAGCAGGTCCACCGGATCCAGGCCCAGCGCCTCGGTCGCCACGGGACGTCCGTACAGCGCGGCGAGGATCGAGTCGAAGGTGCGGATCGACATCGGGCGCCCGTCGGCATCCCAGAGGTCGAAGATCGCGCCGAGCCAGCGCGCGTACTCGCCCGCGCCCTCGGTCGGCCGGTCCGGATCGCGCGGCGCGGCGAATCCGGGCGGCTGGTTCTCCCAGGTCGCGTGCGGCAGCAGCAGATCGACGCGCGGCGGCTGCTGCTCGATCAGCCCCCGGTAGACCGCCGCCGGGTCGTTCGCGATGTCGACCGTGCACAGCAGGCCCGCGTACAGCCGCCGGTACTCGGGCCGGCGCAGCCGCGCCAGGGCCTCGGCGACCTGGTCGAAGCTGCTGCGGCCGTCCCGGTAGCGGCGGTGCCGGTCGTTGGCCGCGCGGTCCCCGTCCAGCGAGACGCCGATCCGCACGCCGTACTCGGCGAACACGTCAAGGAAGTCCTCGTCCAGCAGCACCGCGTTGGTGTGGATCCGCAGGTCGAGCCGGGCGATCGGGGAGACCGCGGCGTCCAGCGCGGCCAGGATCTCGCGCATCCGGCGCGGCCCGACGAGCAGCGGCTCGCCGCCGTGCAGCACGACGCGCACCTCGGTCAGCCGGTGCGCCGCCGCGTGCTGCGCGATCCGCCCGGACACCTGGGCGGCCGTCGCCGGATCGAGCTCCCTCGGGCGGCCGCGCCAGGACTGGTCGGCGTGCTCGTAGACGTAGCAGTGGTCGCACGCCAGGTCGCAACGGCTGTGCACCTTGAGCACGAACTGCCGGAAGGGCACGGGCGGATGGCTCGGGGCGGCAGCCATCATGAATCGAGGGGGGACGGGGTCAGATGGAGGCGTTGAACGCGGCGACCGGCACCCGGCCGGACTCGTCGGCCGGCAGCACGTTCCGCAGGCTCCGCGCCACGGCGCGGTTCGCCTCGGTCACGAGCCGGTCCAACGAGGTCAGACGGGTGTCGGCGACGCCGGCGACGACGATCCGCGCCGTGTCCGCGGTCTCCAGAGTGGGGTTCATGAGTGCTCCTTCGGCGAAGGTCGCGGCGGGTGACGCCGCCGTGGCCTGACGTGACTACGCGCCCCGCATGCGGGCAAGCGGTGCCGGACCGCCCTGGCGAGGCGGTCTCGTGCGTCCCGGAAACATACTGACACCGTGTCAGAAACGAGTGGGCTTGGCAACGAACGGGCCGGACGGTTCCGGGCCCGGGGAGGGTGAGGTCTGACACCCCCAGTATGCACGCGGCGTGCGCGCGTCGCCCGTAAGATTCGCGCGCCCCCGCGTTCCGCCGCCGTTTTCGGGCTCGGCACCACCCCTTGATAGGATGGATCTTCCACCGGTTACCGGGCCTTGACCAGCAGCGGAGTGATCAATGGCGATCAGCGTGTTCGACCTGTTCTCGATCGGCATAGGGCCGTCGAGCAGCCACACGGTCGGGCCGATGCGGGCGGCGCGGATGTTCGCCGGGCGGCTGAAGTCGGAGGGGCTGCTGGCGCAGACGGCGCGGGTGCGGGCGGAGCTGTTCGGTTCGCTGGGGGCGACGGGGCACGGGCACGGGACGCCGAAGGCGGTGCTGCTCGGGCTGCACGGGGAGTCGCCCGCGACGGTGGACGTGGACCGGGCCGACGAGATCGTCGCCGAGGTGCGCGGACAGGGGCGGCTGCGGCTGCTCGGGCGCGAACTCGGGGACGCGCACACGATCGGTTTCCACGAGCCGGACGACCTGATCCTGCACCGCCGCCGGGCGCTGCCGTACCACGCGAACGGGATGACCCTGTGCGCGTACGACGCCGAGGGCCGGCCGCTGCTGGAGAAGACGTACTACTCGGTCGGCGGCGGCTTCGTGGTGGACGAGGACGCGCTCGGGGCGGACCGCATCGTGCCGGACGACACCGAGCTGCGCTACCCGTTCCGCACCGGCGAGGAACTGCTCCGGCTGACCACCGAGACCGGCCTGTCGATCAGTGCCCTGATGCTGGAGAACGAGAAGGCCTGGCGCACCGAGGACGAGGTGCGGGCCGGTCTGCTGGAGATCTGGCGGGTGATGCGCGAATGCGTGGAGCGCGGCCTCGGCCGGGAGGGCATCCTGCCCGGCGGCCTGAAGGTGCGCCGCCGCGCCGCGATGGCGGCCCGGGCGCTGCGCGCGGAAGGGGTCAACCCGGCGAACGCGATGGAGTGGGTGACGCTCTACGCGATGGCCGTCAACGAGGAGAACGCGGCGGGCGGCCGCGTGGTGACCGCCCCGACGAACGGCGCCGCCGGCATCATCCCGGCCGTCGCGCACTACTACATGACCTTCATCCCCGGCGCCGACGAGGACGGCCTGGTCCGCTTCCTGCTCGCCGCGGGCGCGATCGGCATGCTCTACAAGGAGAACGCCAGCATCTCCGGCGCCGAGGTCGGCTGCCAGGGCGAGGTCGGCTCCGCCTGCTCCATGGCCGCAGGAGCCCTCGCCGAGGTCCTCGGCGCCAGCCCCGAACAGGTCGAGAACGCCGCCGAGATCGGCATGGAGCACAACCTCGGCCTGACCTGCGACCCGGTCGGCGGCCTCGTCCAGATCCCCTGCATCGAGCGCAACGGCATGGCCGCCGTCAAGGCCATCACCGCCGCCCGCATGGCCCTGCGCGGCGACGGCCGCCACCACGTCTCCCTGGACAAGGTCATCAAGACCATGAAGGAGACCGGCGCCGACATGAAGATCAAGTACAAGGAGACGGCCCGCGGCGGCCTCGCGGTCAACGTCATCGAGTGCTAGCGCCCGGATCAGGGGCCTGACTGATCGAACGTGACCTCGGCGGTGGCGTGGCGGGGGTCGCGGGCGGTGGCGACGCGGAGTTCGGCGCGGTCGCGGTCGGAGTCGGCGGACGGGGTGCCGATTGCGGCCAGGCGTTCGGTGGCGAAGACGGGGCTGTGGAAGCGGAAGTTGAGGGTGCGCACATGCCGCTCGGGGCCTTTGCGGCGGGGGAGTTCGAGCATGAGGAGAGCGAGTAGGGGGCCGTGCACGACCGGGCCGGGGTAGCCCTCTTCTTCGCGGCAGTAGGGGGCGTCGTAGTGGATGCGGTGGGCGTTGGCTGTCAGGGCGCTGAATCGGAACAGTAGTGCGGGGTCGGGGTGGAGGGGGAGTTGCCACGGCTCGTCGGTGGGCTCGACCGGGGCGGACGGGTCTAGCGTGGCCGGGTGCTGGGCGGCGTTGCGGCCGGAGCGGTAGACGATGTCCTGTTCCTCGACGACGTGGACGCGGCCCTGCTGGCTGAACTCGCGGCGTTCGGTGACGAAGAGCATCTCGCCGCTGCGGCCGCGCTTCGGTGTCACCGACATCAGGGTGCTGGTTCGGGTGGTGGGCACGCCTAGGCGCAGCGGTTCGCGGATCTCGCTGCGGCCGCCGGCCCACATGCGCTGGCGGTTCGGGATCGGCGGCAGGAAGTGGCCGGCACTCGGGTGGCCGTCGGCGCCGAGTGCGGACTGCGCGGGCCAGGTGAGGAAGTAGAGCCACTGCCAGAGCGGGGGGAGTACGTCTTCTATTACCTCGGGCACGTCGAGGACTGCCGAGAGCGCGGCGGCGGGGCCGGGCGGCAGCGGGTCGTGTTCGACGAGCGGCGCGGGCGTCCACGACTCCACGTAGGAGCTCAGCGGGGGGCTGACGTCGGCATGCATGATTCCCCATGATGGTAGATCCGTGGAGAGTTGGAAAACCGCCGGAGGTCGCGCCCGATGCCCGTATCCCCAGATGACCGCCCGCTGACCGGCATCACGGTCGTCAGCGTCGAGCAGGCCGTGGCGGCGCCGTTCGCGACCCGCCAGTTGGCCGATCTCGGGGCGCGGGTGATCAAGGTGGAGCGGCCGGGCGGGGGAGACTTCGCGCGGCGCTATGACACGACCGTGCACGGTGAGTCGAGTTACTTCGTTTGGCTCAATCGGTCCAAGGAGTCGGTGACGCTCGACCTCAAGACGGACGCGGGTCGCGCGGTGCTGGAGCGGTTGCTCGCCGGGGCCGACGTGTTCGTGCAGAATTTGGCGCCGGGCGCGGCGGTGCGGATGGGACTGGGCGCCGAGGATCTGGAGCGGCGCTTCCCCTCGCTGATCCCGTGCTCCATCTCGGGCTACGGGTCGAGCGGGCCGTGGGCCGACCGCAAGGCGTACGACCTGCTGGTTCAGTGTCAGACCGGCCTCGTCTCGCTGACCGGCAACGAACACGGATCGGCCCGCGCGGGCGTGTCCGTCGCCGACATCGCCGCCGGGATGTACGCGTATTCGGGCGTGCTCACGGCGCTGTTCACGCGGGCCACGAGCGGCCGGATCCGCGCCGTCGAGGTGTCGCTGTTCGAGGCGCTGGCCGAGTGGATGAGCCAGCCCGCGTACTACACGCGCTTCGGCGGCAGCCAGCCTCCGCGTATCGGGACGCAGCACGCCACGATCGCTCCGTACGGCGCGTACACCGCCGCCGATGGCAAGGACGTGCTCTTCTCCATCCAGAACGAGCGCGAGTGGGTGTCGCTGTGCGAGCAGTTCCTACGCCGTCCCGAGCTCGTCGACGACCCGCGTTTCGCCACTGGATCGGTGCGCGTCGAGAACCGTGACGCGCTGAACGCGATCGTGGCCGGGCGGTTCGCCGAGCTCGACGGTGCGGATGTGATGAAGCTGCTGGACGCGGCGGGCATCGCGAACGCGGGCGTCAACGACGTCGAGGAGTTCCTCGCGCATCCCGTGCTGACCGGCCGCGACCGCTGGCGCGACGTGCCGATTCCGGGCGGCGTGACCGTCCCCGCGCTGCTGCCGCCCGCCGATCTCGCGGGCACGGAGGCGCGGATGGACGCTGTCCCGAGCGCCGGTGAACACACCGGACGTGTGCTGGCCGAGCTCGGCTACAGTGCGGCGGAGATCGACCAACTACGGGCCGACGGAGCTATCTGACATGAGCACGCTCGACGTCCTTTCTGAGGACGAACAACTCATCGTCAGGACCGTGCGGGACTTCGTCGACAAGGACGTCCGGCCGGTCGTGCGCGAGCTCGAACACGCCGACACGTATCCCGAGGCGCTGATCGAGCAGATGAAGCGGCTCGGCATCTTCGGTCTCGCGGTGCCCGAGGAGTACGGCGGCAATCCGGTCTCCACGTCCTGCTACGTGCTGATCACCGAGGAACTGGCCCGCGGCTGGATGAGCCTGGCGGGCGCGATGGGCGGGCACACCGTCGTCGCGAAACTGCTGCTGAACTTCGGCACCGAGGAGCAGCGGCGCCGCTACCTGCCCCGGATGGCCACCGGCGAGGTCCGGGCCACGATGGCGCTGACGGAGCCCGGCGGCGGCTCGGATCTCCAGGCGCTGCGCACGGTCGCCCGCAGGACCGAGGACGGCTACGTCGTCAACGGGGCGAAGACCTGGATCACCAACTCCCGCCGCTCCGGCCTGATCGCGCTGCTCTGCAAGACTGACTCGGACGCCGAGCCCGCGCATCAGGGCATCTCGATCCTGCTCGCCGAGCACGGGCCGGGCCTGACCGTCTCCCGCGACCTGCCCAAGCTCGGCTACAAGGGCGTCGAGAGCTGCGAACTCTCCTTCGAGGACTACCGCGCCGACGCGGACGCCCTGCTCGGCGGGGTCGAGGGCCGGGGCTTCGCGCAGATGATGAAGGGGCTGGAGACCGGCCGCCTCCAGGTCGCCGCCCGCGCGCTCGGCGTCGGCCGCGCAGCTCTGGACGACGCACTCGCATACGCCCAACAGCGTGAATCCTTCGGCCGGCCGATCTGGAAGCACCAGTCGATCGGCAACTACCTCGCCGACATGGCCACGTCGCTGATGGCGGCCCGTCAGCTCACGCTCTACGCGGCGCGCGAGGCGGACGCCGGCAGACGCGTGGACATGGAGGCGGGCATGGCGAAGCTGTTCGCCTCCGAGACGGCCATGCAGATCGCGCTCAACGCCGTGCGCATCCACGGCGGCTACGGCTACTCCACCGAGTTCGACGTCGAGCGCTACTTCCGCGACGCCCCGCTGATGATCGTCGGCGAGGGCACCAACGAGATCCAGCGCGACGTCATCGTCCGCCAGCTCATCCAGCGCGGGGGGCTGCGATGACGCTGGCGGACGCCGTCGCCGACTGGCATCCGGCGCCGATCGACCGCACCGACCGGATCGACCCGTGGCCGGTCGCCGCCTTCGCCGCCCTGCTCGACCAGCCGGCCCCCGCCGAGCTGCCGCCGCTGTGGCACTGGTTCTCCTTCCTCGAGGCGCCGCCGCAGTCGGCGCTCGGCACGGACGGGCACCCGGCCGACGGGCACTTCCTGCCGCCGATCCCCGACCGGC
>DATJIF010000016.1:0-7870 GCA_035493475.1 Actinospica sp. | reverse complement strand
CTGGTGTCGAACGCGAAGAACGAGACCATCGCCCGTCCGATCAAGGCCTCGTTCCGCGAGGGCCTGACCGTGCTGGAGTACTTCATCTCCACGCACGGTGCCCGCAAGGGCCTGGCGGACACGGCCCTGCGCACCGCCGACTCGGGTTACCTGACCCGTCGTCTGGTGGACGTCTCGCAGGACGTGATCATCCGCGAGGAGGACTGCGCCACCGACCGCGGCCTGATGATGCCGATCGGCGAGTACACCGCGGACGGCCGGCTGGTCGCGGCGGAGAACGTGGAGACCTCGGTCTACTCGCGGACCCTCGCCGAGGACGTGGTGCACGAGGGCAAGACCCTGCTCAAGGCCGGCGCGGACCTCGGCGACGTGGTCATCGCCGAGCTGGTCAAGAACGGCGTGGCCGAGGTCAAGGCCCGCTCGGTGCTGACCTGCGAGTCCAAGGTCGGGACCTGCGCGATGTGCTACGGCCGTTCGCTGGCCACCGGCAAGCTGGTGGACGTCGGCGAGGCGGTCGGCATCATCGCGGCCCAGTCGATCGGTGAGCCGGGCACGCAGCTGACGATGCGTACCTTCCACACCGGTGGCGCCGTCGGCGGTGACGACATCACCCAGGGTCTGCCGCGTGTCATCGAGCTCTTCGAGGCCCGCAACCCGCGCGGTGTGGCCCCGATCGCCGAGGCCGCCGGTGTCATCAAGATCGAGGACACCGACCGGACCCGGAAGATCGTCATCGTGCCGTCGGACGGCACCGAGGAGATCGCCTACCCGGTCTCCCGCCGTTCGAAGCTGCTGGTCAGCGAGGGCGAGTCGGTGATCGTCGGCCAGAAGCTGGTCAACGGCGCCGCGAACCCGCACGACGTGCTCCGCGTGCTCGGCCAGCGTGCCGTGCAGCAGCACCTGGTGGGCGAGGTGCAGAACACCTACCGCTCGCAGGGTGTGTCGATCCACGACAAGCACATCGAGATCATCGTCCGGCAGATGCTCCGCCGGGTCACGATCATCGAGACGGGCGACTCCGAGCTGCTCGCGGGCGACCTGGTCGAGCGCGGCAAGTTCGAGATGGAGAACCGCCGCGTGGTGTCCGAGAGCGGCCAGCCCGCCTCCGGCCGTCCGCAGCTGATGGGTATCACGAAGGCCTCGCTGGCCACCGAGTCCTGGCTCTCGGCCGCCTCCTTCCAGGAGACGACCCGGGTGCTGACCGACGCCGCCATCCACGGCAAGTCGGACTCGCTGCTCGGCCTGAAGGAGAACGTGATCCTCGGCAAGCTGATCCCGGCCGGTACGGGCATGCCGCGCTACCGGAACATCAAGGTCGACCCGACCGAGGAGGCCAAGGCCCAGATGTACACCCTGGCGGGCTACGACGAGCTGGACTACAGCCCGTTCGCCATGGGCGGCTCTGGCCAGGCGGTTCCGCTGGAGGAGTACGACTTCGGCGGTTACGCCGGCTGATCCCCGGTCAGACGGACGCAGGCCCCCGTCGCGCTTCGGCGCGGCGGGGGCCTGCGGGCGTTTCCGGCCGGGCTAGCCGAGCTTGAGCGTGTAGACGCCCTGGCCGTACCACCAGGACGTGCCTGAGCTGGTGTAGGCGGGACCGGAGTACTGGAACGCGGCCTTCGGGGTGATGAAGGCCGGGGCGTACGTGTTCCCGGTCAGGCCGCCGCCGAGGTTGTTGCCCGGGATGACCTTGTTGTCGGTGTAGACGTACTTCGCGTCCGGGATCGTGAAGATGGACTCGCCGGTGGTCAGCGCCGTGCCGGAGGCGATGTCGAGGGCCCAGCTGACCATCACCTCGCTGCCGGTCGGCAGGAAGCGGAACGCGACGTGTCCGGTGACCCCGGACAGGAACGTGGCGTTCGAGGGCGTGTAGCTGATCCAGTCGTCGTGCGGCAGGGACTTGTCGCCGCTGATGTGGCCGATGAAGTTGGTGACCTGGGTCGTGTTGTTGGACTCGGTGAAAGTGCTGCCGGCCAGGCCGAAGTCCAGCGCGCCGTGGCAGTTGGCGAGCGTGTTCGAGGTGGATCCGAACACGATGGTCTGCGGCGTGTAGGTGCCGGACGCGCATTCCACGCCGATGTCCAGCATGCTGTTGATGATGCCGGAGTAGCTGGGGTAGCCGTTGGCGTTCTGATAGCCGGTCAGCCGGAGCGCGGCCGAGGTGACGGCGCTGCTGCTCTCGCCGAAGTTGCCGCGGATCTTCAGCGAGCTGTTGCCGGTGAACGCGCCGTTCCGGAACACGACGCCGTCGAAGGCCGCGTGGTCCTGGTTGACGTAGATGTCCAGGTCGCAGCGCTCGAAGCTGCCGCTGCTGGTGGTCGCCGTGCCGCTGGTCCAGTCGAAGACCACGTTGCTCGCGTTGTACTGCGCGTAGATCCGGCCGTACAGCTGCTCGGTCCAGTAGTACTGGTTGTCCAGGTGGACGCCGATGCTCCCGCTCTGCGAGAAGTTCTGCACGGTCAGGTCGAGCTCGTACTGCAGCAGGTCGCCGACGTGCACGCCGCTGGATCCGGCGCCCGCGCCCGTCCCGTCGATGGTGAGGCCGATGACGCCGCCGCCGAACTTCGTCCGGGATCCGTACGTAGTGCTGTCGTAGATCCGCAGGCAGTCGCCGGTGCCGGTGAAGGCGATCGTGGTCGCCCACGCGCCGTCGCCGACGAAGTAGACCGGCGTGGTCGTGCAGGTGAGCGTGCTGGAGATCTTGTACGTCCCGGCGGGGATGTAGACCACGCCGCCGCCGGCCGTCGCGGCGGCCGCGATGGCGTCCTGGAACGCGGTCGTGGAGTCGCTTCCGCTGACGGCGCCGTAGGTCGCGACGTTGATCCAGTCCGGCGTCGCCGTGCCGGTGGTCGCCGCGTCGGCCTGCGTCCGGCCGAGCGCGACCAGCGCCCCCGCCCCGCCCAAGGCCATGAGAGATCTGCGTGTCGCAGTCAAGATTTCCCCCTGTGTATCAACAGAATCCTGAGAACGGCGCCAGTGTATCTAGAGGCTGGTGAGGAAAACGGCCGCTGCGACGACGGAAAGCAAGACGGTAGTCAGATGTGAGGCGGCGTGGACGTTCGGGACGAGATAGAGCGTCAGGGTGACGAGGGCGACGCCGAGCGCCGTGCCGAGGCCGCGGGTCATGTTGACCAGGCCGCCGCCGGTTCCGGCCGCGCGGGCCGGGATGGCGCCCATGACGATCGTGTTGTTGGCCGGGGTGAAGGTGCCGAGGCCGAGCCCGAGCAGCGCGAGCAGTGGCATCTGACCTGCGGGGGTGAACGGCATCGGGATCAGCGCGAGCAGGGCGGCGAACGCGAGCGCCGAGCCGATCAGGGCGCGGCGGCGGTCGGTCCACGCCGCGGGCAGCACGTGGTTCGCACCGAGCGCGGCGGTCGCGAAGCCGAGGGGGAGCGCGGTGAGGATGAGCCCGGCCTTCGCGGACTGGTGGGCGCCGAGCACGTCCGGCACCAGCACCAGCGGGCCGAACAGCACGAGGTAGCCGCCGAGCGCGCCGAGCAGGCCCAGGGCGATCGGCCGGGTGCGCAGCAGCACCGGGTCCACGAGCGGCCGCGCGGTCGTGCTGATACGCCGCCAGAAGCCGTAGCCCCCCGCCGCCGCGAGCACGAACAGCAGGGCCGTCGCGTAGCCCGGCAGGCCGAGCCCGGAGCCGCCGGAGATGCCGAGCAGCAGCGCCGTGCTGGCGAGTGCGAGCAGGACCAGGCCCGTCCAGTCGAAGGACTCCGTGCTCGCCTTCGTGCGGGTGCGCGGCAGCAGGTAGTACCCGGCGATCACCGCGACGACGCCGACCGGGACGTTGACCAGGAACACCCAGCGCCAGCCGAGCGTGCTGACGATGACGCCGCCGAGCGCCGGGCCGAGCGCGAGGCCGAGCGCCTGGGCTCCGGCCTGCACGCCGAGCGCGGACCGCATCCGGTTGCGCGGCGCGCTCGTGGTCACCAGGGCGACGCTGTTGGCCTGGAGCAGCGCGGCGCCGAAGGCCTGGAAGAGCCGGAAGACGACGAGCGCGGTCAGCGTGGGCGCGAACCCGCAGGCGGCCGAGGCGGCGGTGAAGACCAGGAAGCCGTAGAGGTAGCAGAGCTTGCGGCCGCGGGCGTCGGAGAGCCGGCCGATCGGCACCAGCAGCGCGACCAGCACGAGCAGGTAGCCGAGCGAGACCCAGGAGACCGCGGCGGTCGAGGCGTGGAACTCGGCGGACAGCGCCGGGTAGGTGAGCGTGGCGATCGAGGCGTCGAGCTGCCCCATGAAGGCGCCGAAGCAGACCGTGGCGATGGCCAGCCACCAGCCGTTCGGCGCCTCGCGTATCCAGCGCGGTCGTGGGCGTTCAGTGGTCAACGCCATGGTCAGAGTATGCGTCGTGGTCATCGGTCTCGCCTCCCTATCCCAGTGTAGCCAAGCATTTCGGTAACCGAAATAATCGGCAGCCGTAAACCGCGCCCGGCCGAGTACAGTTGCCTGGTGACCAGGCCGAAGAGCGTGAGCGCCACCGAGAGTTCATCCGCGGCACCGCCCGCGGACGCGCGCGGGTTGACCGACGTGGTGGCGCGGCTGCGGCGGGTGCTGCGGACCAGCATCCGGGCCGACTACCCCTGGGAGTCGCTGCCGATGGCCCAGGTCGAACTGCTCCAGTCGCTCGCCGAGTCCGCCCCGGCCCGGGTCGGCGACCTGGCCGCCCGGCTGCGCCTCGCCCCGTCCACCGTCAGCGGGCTGATCTCGCAGATGATCAACGCCGGCCTGGTCGAGCGCGGCACCGACCCGCACGACCGCCGGGTGGCCGTCGTCGGGCTCAGCGAGGCGGGCGCCCGGCAGCTCGGCGAGTGGAACGCCGCCCACCAGCGCCGCATCGCCCGCGCGCTGGCCGACCTGGCCCCGGCCGAGCGCGCCGCCATCGACGGCGCGCTGCCCGCCCTCTCCCGCCTCGTGGACCGGCTGGCCGCCCAGCGCGACGAGGCCGAGGCGTAGCGTTACTCAGCCTGCGGATATGAGCGACCGCGGGATGGGGGCCGGATCAGGGAGCGGGTCGAGGGCCGAGTCTGGCAAGGCCGAGGAGGGAGGCACCCTGGGTTTGGGTGGCGACCGACGAGAACGCGGCCAGGCGAGAGCCATCGGCCCGCGAGCCCGGCCCCCATCCCGCGGTCGCTCAAAGCCGCACCACCGGGGCGGATCCGCGCTATGGTGCGCTCATGTCGGATCCGCACGGCCCGGAACTCGGCCGCCCCAAGTACCGGTCGCAGACGGGCGGCGGCCCGCTGCTGCCCTCGCAGCGGCAGCCCTCCGGCGGCGCGGGGCAGGGCGGGCCGGAGCGCACCGCCAACCTCGCCGTCGTCGCCATCGTGATCGCCTCGGTCGGCTGGATCCTGCCGATCCTGGGCGGGGTCGCCGCGATACGGCGGGGCAACGCGGCGGTGCGCGCGATCGAGTCCTCCGGCGGGGCGCTGGACGGGCTGGGGCTCGCGCTGTGGGCCCGGCGGCTCGGCTGGGTCTACGTGGTGGCCTGGAGCGTGCTGCTGTTCCTCTGGTTCGGCGGCCCGGCCATCCAACTGTTCTACGACCTGGTTCGTCATCTGTTTTAGGGCGCCGCGCGCCCCATGGGGAACAATAGGCCGGAACCAACGGGACCCGAACAGATCACGAGGCGGATGATGACCACTTCCGGGCAGGCCGGGGCGCTGATCGCCGGACGGTACCGGCTGGAGCGGCCGACCGGCGGAGGCACCTGGCCGGAGGAGATCTGGCAGGGCTTCGACGAGACGCTCAACCGGCCCGTGATGATGCGGCTGCTGCCGCTCGAGGGCCAGGTGGAGCCGGACCTCGACGAGCAGGTGCAGTCGGTGGTCGCGCAGGTGGCCCGGCTCGGGCACCCGAACATCGCGCAGGTCTACGACGTGGGCCACGAGGGCGGCCTGCGCTACGTGGTCTCCGAGTGGACCGGCGGGCGCACGCTCGGCCAGATCATGTCCACCGGCCGGCAGCGCTGGCAGCGCACCGTGGACTGGGGCCAGCAGATCGCCGAGGCGCTCGCCGCGCTGCACGGCATCGGCCTGGTGGACGGCGTGCTCGGCCCGGAGACCGTGTCGGTGCTCGACGACCGCCGGGTGAAGCTGACCGACGTCGGCCTCGGCGTCCCGCAGGCTGGGACCGGACCGGACGCGGACGCCACCCGGCTGATCGCGCCCGGCGCGGACGACCAGGCCACCCGGATGATGCCGCCGCAGGGCCAGGACGCGGACGCGACCCGCGTGGTGTCCGGCGGCTCGGGCTCGGCGCCGTACGGGGCGTCCAACGACGTGTACGCGCTCGGCGCGATCCTGTGGACCGCGATGGTCGGCACCCCGCCGGAGGTCGGCCCCGAGGACACCGCCGGACCGGACCTCGGCCCGCTGCGCGAGACCGGCGCCCCCGCCGACCTCGCGATGCTGCTGCAGTCGATGCTCGCGGCCTCCGCCTCGCTGCGGCCCAGCGCGACCATCACGGCGCACCGCTTCGGCGCCCTGGCGATCGAGGCCCGGGAGAGCCGCTCCGACACGCTGCCCACCGCCGCGGTCGGCGCGACCACGCAGGGCCTCGGCGGCCAGGCCACCCAGGCCGTCGGCCCGCTGCGGCCGAACCGCGGCGACGACGAGGAGTACGTGCCGCCGGGCGGCTCCGGCTCCGGCTCGGGCCGGAAGGCGGGCATCGCGATCGGCGTGGTGCTGCTGCTCGTGGTCGCGGGCGTGGTGCTGGCGCTGGTGCTCAGCAGCAAGAACAACAACGCGAACTCGCCGACCGACACCACCTCGGTGACGGCGCCGACGACCAGCCCCGGCGTCATCAGCCTGTCCGCGAACCCGAGTACCAGCAGCGCCGCCACCACGACCAGCGCCGCCGCCACGACCACCAGCGCGGCCCCGACCACGACCAGCGCGGCACCCACGACGAGCAGCGCGCCGCCGACCTCGTCGAGCCCGACCGACACGGCGACCTCCTCGACGCCGACCGCGTCGGACTCCTCGACGTCGCAGGGCGGCGCCACGTCCACCGGGACGGGCACGAGCCAGGCGACCCAGGCGGCGGGCGGCAACTGACGCGGGCCGCGCCGAAATCCCGGCGCGAGCAGCGCTTGCACCGTGAGACAATGGTGTCGGTGGGATCCCGCCGGCACCATGCCTCGGAAGATCGGCCGTTTTGACCGGAAGCCGGGTGCGTCGGTAGGCTCTCGTCTGATGCTGGGGTTGACCCGGCTTTGCCCGTGTGCGCGCGTTCCCCCGGGGGCTGCCCTCCAGGGTGCTGCGATCGCGGCAGTCCCAGCAGTGGACCGCACGGGGCTTGGTGGGCGCGACACACCCGACCTCGTGGGCGGGAGCAAGCACCGCGAAGCCGGACAAACCCCCTGCATCGAAACAAGGCATCCGCAAGGGTGCGACATTCGCCAGAGAACGCCTGGCGACCCGCCTGGCGCGGGTCGGCCGAAGGCATGGCTGAACGAAAGACGGAGACGTAGTGCCTACGATCCAGCAGTTGGTCCGCAAGGGCCGGCAGGACAAGGTCTCGAAGACCAAGACTCCTGCGCTCAAGGGGAGCCCGCAGCGGCGCGGTGTGTGCACCCGCGTGTACACCACCACCCCGAAGAAGCCGAACTCCGCCCTGCGCAAGGTCGCCCGTGTGCGCCTTTCCAGCGGCATCGAGGTCACGGCCTACATCCCCGGCGTCGGCCACAACCTGCAGGAGCACTCGATCGTGCTCGTGCGCGGTGGCCGAGTGAAGGACCTTCCCGGTGTCCGCTACAAGATCATTCGCGGATCTCTGGACACCCAGGGCGTCAAGAACCGGAAGCAGGCTCGCAGCCGCTACGGCGCCAAGAAGGAGAAGAAGTAATGCCTCGTAAGGGTCC
>DATJIF010000015.1:0-18548 GCA_035493475.1 Actinospica sp. | reverse complement strand
CGGGACCGCATCCTCATGGCTCTGGAGCTGTGAGGTACCGTGAATCCGTGAGTGCGAACAATGAGCCCGTGCAGCAGACCCCGCAGCGAATCCCGCACGCCACCCTGCGTTACACGACGCTGCGGCTCGGGCTCTTCCTGGTCGCGCTGGTCGTGATGTGGGGGATCGCGAAGCTGGCCGGGATGGACCTGAGCACCGACACGAACCGGCTGATCCTGCTGGCGATCGCGCTGCTGCTGTCCAGCTCCGTGTCCTTCTTCGCCCTGTCGAAGTACCGTGACGCCATGTCGGCCGGGCTCGTCTCCCGGTCGCAGCGCCTGAGCCGGAAGCTGCAGGAGTCGCAGTCCTTCGAGGACGAGGAGCAGGACGCGTGACGGCCGGGGCGACCGGCCCGATCCGCAGGCCCCGGGTAGGGCACATTCAGTTCCTGAACTGCATGCCGATCTACTGGGGCCTGGTGCACTCCGGCGCCCTGCTCGACATCGAACTCGTCAAGGACAGCTCCGAGCGGCTCGGCGAGCGGCTGGTCGCCGGCGACCTGGACATCGCGCCGATCCCGGTGGCGCACTTCCTGAAGCACAGCGAGGAGCTCGTCGTGCTTCAGGGCCCCGCGGTCGGCTCCGACGGGCCGGTCATGTCCTGCAACCTGATCTCGCAGGTGCCCTTCGAGGACCTCGACGGGCAGCGCGTGGCCCTCGGTTCGACCTCGCGCACCACGGTGCAGCTCGCCCGGCTGCTGCTGCGCGAGCGGTTCCACGTGGCGCCCGAGTACTTCAGCTGCCCGCCGGATCTCAGCCTGATGATGCAGGAGGCGCCCGCCGCCGTGCTGATCGGCGACCCGGCGCTGCGGGCCGCGCTCTACGACGTGCCGCGGCACGGCCTGCACATGCTCGACCTCGGCCAGGCCTGGAAGGACTGGACCGGGCTGCCGATGGTCTTCGCGGTCTGGGCGGTGCGCCGCCCCTACCTCGCCGAGCACCCGGAGCTGGTGCGCGAGGTGCACGAGGCCTTCCTGCGCTCCGTCGAGCTCGCCGTGAGCGAGGTGGACAAGGTGGCCGCGCAGGTCGCGCGCTGGGAGGTGTTCGACGCCGAGGCGCTCGAGAAGTACTACACCACTCTCGACTTCTCCTTCGGCCCGCGCCATCTGGCCGGTGTCCGGGAGTTCGCCCGCCAGATCAGCGGGCAGATCGACGTCGATCCGGACGTGCGGATCGAAGTCCTCGGTGCGGATGCGTAGGGTGGATGCATGACTGACGTGTTGGAGCGTGCCGCGGCCGGCGGCCGGATCAGCGAAGCCGAAGCCCTCGAGCTCTACCGGCACGCGCCGCTGCACGCCCTCGGCCAGGCCGCCGACGCCGTGCGCCGGGCGAAGCTGCCGTACCTCGCGGACACCGCGACGTACATCATCGAGCGCAACATCAACTACACCAACGTCTGCGTGACGGCGTGCAAGTTCTGCGCGTTCTACGTGGCGCCCAAGTCGCCGGACGGCTGGTCCCGCGACCTCGACGAGATCCTGCGCCGCTGCGGCGAGACCGTGGAGCTCGGCGGCACGCAGGTGATGTTCCAGGGCGGGCACCACCCGGACTACGGCGTCGAGTACTACGAGCGCAGCTTCTCCGCGATCAAGGAGCAGTACCCCGAGCTGGTGATCCACTCGCTCGGCGCCTCCGAGATCCAGCACATGGCGAAGGTCTCGGGCGTCTCCATCGAGGAGGCGGTCACCCGGATCAAGGCCGCGGGCCTCGACTCGCTCGCGGGCGCCGGCGCCGAACTGCTGCCGGAGCGGCCGCGCAAGGTCATCGCGCCGCTGAAGGAGAGCGGGGAGCGCTGGCTGGAGATCATGGAGACCGCGCACAAGCTCGGCCTGGAGTCCACCTCGACGATGCTGATGGGCACCGGCGAGACGAACGCCGAGCGGATCCGGCACCTCGCCATGATCCGGGACGTGCAGGACCGCACCGGCGGCTTCCGCGCGTTCATCCCGTACACCTACCAGCCGCTCAACAACCACCTCAAGGGCCGTACGCAGACCACGACCCTGGAGTACCTGCGGCTGATCGCGGTGGCCCGGCTGTTCCTGCACAACGTCAACCACATCCAGGGCTCGTGGCTGACCACCGGCAAGGAGGCGGGCCAGCTGAGCCTGCACTACGGCGCGGACGACCTCGGCTCGGTGATGCTGGAGGAGAACGTGGTGTCCTCCGCCGGGGCGCGCCACCGCTCGAACCGCAGCGAGCTGATCCACCTGATCCGCACCGCCGGGCGCGTTCCGGCGCAGCGCAGCACCACGTACGAGCTGCTGGCGGTGCACGCGGATCCGGCGCAGGACCCGGTGGACGAGCGGGTGCGTTCGCACATCGCGTCCACCGCGCTGACCGTCGTCGACTAAAGTCGGGGCCATGCAGACCCTCCACAGCGCGCCGATAGTCCTGCCCGTCTCCGCGGAACCCATCGGCGACGGAGCGGTGCTCGTCGACGGCGATCGGGTCGCGGCGGTGGGGCCGCGGGCGCAGCTGCTCGCGGCCAACCCCGGCGTCCGGGAGCGGGCCTGGTCCGGTGTGCTGACGCCCGGTCTGGTGAACGCGCACGCGCACCTGCAGTACACGGACTTCGAGGAGCTGAACTCGCTCGGCGAGCCGTTCCCGGTGTGGCTGGGCCGGATGGTCGAGAAGCGCGGCACCTTCACCGACGCGATGTGGGGCGAGTCCACCCGGCGCGGCCTGCATCTGATGCTGCGCGCCGGGATCACGGCCGTCGCGGACATCGTCACCGAGCCGGTCGGCGTGCTGCCGCCCACCGCGCGCAGCGGCATCGGCGGGATCTCCTACATCGAGATCGTGTTCGAGGACGCACGCAGCTGGTCCGAGTCGGGCCGAGCGCTGCTGCTGGAGCGGTTGGCGTCCGGGCCCGCGGGACGACGGCTCGGCATCTCCCCGCACACGCCGTACACCATCGCCAGCGCCGTCTTCGCGGACTGCGTGGCGATCGCGCGGGACAAGGGGCTGCGGCTGCATCCGCACGTCGCCGAGGCCCCGGCCGAGTCCGAGTACGTGCGCAGCGGCACCGGCCCGTTCGCTGAGAGCATGACGAAGTTCGGCAAGGCCATGGAGCTGATCCGCGACGGCGGCAGCGGCCTGACTCCGGTGCAGTACCTCGACAAGCTCGGCGTCTTCGGCCCGGATCTGCACGCCGCACACTGCGTGCACTGCGACCCGACCGACCGCGAGGTGCTGCGCAAGCGCGGCGTCTACGCGGCGCTGTGTACGCGCTCGAACAAGATCCTGCAGTCCGGCCAGCCGCCGGTCGCCGACTACCTGCGCGAGAACTCGCCGTTCGCGATCGGCACCGACTCGCTCGCCTCGACCCCCTCGCTGGACCTGCTCGAAGAGGCCGCCGCGCTGCGCGAACTGGCCGTGAGCCAGGGCTACGACGAGGCCGACCTCGATCAGCGCATCTTCGAGGCGGCCACCCTCGGCGGCGCGGGCGCGATGGGCCTGACCGATGTAGGCCGCCTGGAGCCCGGCGTGCGCGCCGACCTCGCGGTGTTCTCAGTGCCCGGATCCGTGACCGTCGAGTCCGCCTACGCCGCGCTTCTGGACGCCGCCGCGACCGGGACGCACAAGTGCCTCGGCACCATTCTCGGCGGCACGATCGTGCACCGCGCCTAGGGCTACCCCTCGGGGTAGAACAGAAACAACGTGCACCCGGTCGCGGACTGCGGCACGTGCCACGTTCCGGCCGGCGCGTGCAGGAAGGTTCCGGCCGGGTAGTCGCGCGCACCGTCGTTGAAGACCCCGGAGACCACGAAGACTTCCTCCGGCCCCGGCTCGTGCACATCCCGGCGCGGCCACGACGATCCCGCATCCATCTCTAGTACGTGCGCATGCGCGCCGTTCGGGCCCTTCCACAGCGACTGCAGCCGGATGCCGGGGAACAGGTCGCGGGTCGTCGCGTCGTCGAGCGAGACGGAGGTGTAGCCGTCCTGAGCGAGGATCTCGGGGTTCATGCCTCCACAGTGTCGCGACAGGATGCGGCGAACCAGTGTCCGGAAAGACACCGTCGGGTACTTTCCTGGCATGCATCGTGTCGTCGCCCTCGTCCGGCCGGTGCAGTCGACGTTCGAGCTCGGCTGCGCCGCCGAAGTGTTCGGTACGCCACGGGCCGGAATCCCGCAGTACTACGAGTTCGACGTGTGTACGGAGTTCCCCGGCGAGGTCCCGACGTCGGCCGGTTACGCGATGTCGGTGTCGCAGGGCCTTTCAGCGCTCGAATCCGCGGACACGGTGATCATCCCGGGTTGGCTTCCCGTGGAGACGCCGCTCTCGGCTCAGGTGCGGCGCGGACTACTGCGGGCGCACGAGCGAGGAGCGCGGCTCGTCACGATCTGCTCGGGAGTGTTCGCCCTGGCCCGCACCGGACTGCTCGACGGCCGCTCGGCGACGACCCACTGGGCCCGCGCCGAACAGTTGCGGCGGGATTTCCCCCGCGTACAGGTGGAATCCGACGTGCTCTACGTGGACCACGGCGACGTCGCCACGAGCGGCGGCGCGGGCGCGGGCATCGACCTGTGCCTGCACCTCGTGCGCAAGGACCACGGCGCCGCGCACGCCGCCCTCGTCGCCCGACACATGGTGATGCCGCCGCACCGCGAAGGAGGCCAGGCACAGTACGCGCCACCCGCAGACCCGCAGGACGCGCTCGACGGTCTCCTCACGTGGGCCGCCGAACGCCTCGGCGAACCGCTGTCAGTGAGCGAACTCGCCGCACACCTCGGCATCTCGCCACGCACGCTGTCCCGCCGCTTCGCCGATCAACTCGGCACCAGCCCCGGCGCCTGGCTGCTGTCCCGCCGCGTCGCCGAGGCACGCACCCTGCTGGAGCAGACAGACCTCCCGATCGAGACGGTCGCGACCCGCGTGGGCCTCGCCTCGCCGGTCAACCTGCGCCGCCGCTTCCGCACCCACGTCGGCACGACTCCCGGCGCATACCGCCGTGCGTTTCGGGCCGGATGAGCACCGGATCCGGTACACGCACATGTGAGTCGGGGTCAGGTCAGGCGCGGGCGCGGTGCAGGGTGACGATGCCGCCGGTGAGGTCGCGCCAGGCGACCTTGGACCAGCCCGAGGCCTGGATGAGGGTGGCGAGGCCGCGCTGGTCGGGCCAGGCGCGGATGGACTCGGCGAGGTAGACGTACGCCTCGGGGTTGCTCGCGACCTTGTTGGCGATCGCGGGGAGGGCGCGCATCAGGTACTCGAGGTACACCGTGCGGAACGGCGCGAGGGTCGGGTGCGAGAACTCGCAGACCAGCAGGCGGCCGCCGGGCTTGGTGACGCGGTGCAGTTCGCGCAGGGCGGCGGTGGTGTCCTCGACGTTGCGCAGGCCGAAGGAGATGGTGACCGCGTCGAAGCTGTCGTCCTGGAACGGGAGCTTCGTGGCGTCGCCGGCGACGAGGTCGAGGTGCGGGTTGCGCTTGCGGCCGACCTCCAGCATGCCGAGGGAGAAGTCGCAGGCCACGACGCTCGCTCCGGCCTGCTGGAAGGGCAGCGAGGACGTGCCGGTCCCGGCGGCGAGGTCGAGCACGCGCTCACCGGGACGGGCGTCCACGGCCTGGGCGACGGCGCGCCGCCACAGCCGGGTCTGGCCCAGCGACAGCAGGTCGTTCGTCAGGTCGTAGCGCTCGGCGACCCCGTCGAACATCTCCGCTACTTCACGCGGCTTCTTGGCCAACGACGCTCTGCTCATGGACCTATCCTGGCACCTTCGGGTAGGGCTGTGGGCAAAGGGGCTGTCTATGGTTGCGCGTCGGGCGGCGGTCGCGGCGTTGACCTGCCTTCTCATACTGGCCGCGGGGTGCACGGCGGGTTCCGGCGGCGGTCCGGCGCCCTCGGCCGCGCCCG
This sequence comes from Actinospica sp., assembly GCA_035493475.1. GTDB lineage: Bacteria > Actinomycetota > Actinomycetes > Streptomycetales > Catenulisporaceae > Actinospica. The sequence goes on along the minus strand of DATJIF010000015.1, from coordinate 12,648 downwards.
ATGGGCGGCCGGCGGGGGCGGGCACCGGCGCGGCGACACCGGGGATCGACGTGGCGGCCGAGAACGCGAAGCCGGGCGACCGGTCCTGGCGGATCAGCGAGAGCGCGCTCGGCGGGCAGGACGCGATCGAGGGCTACACGAATCTCGCGTCGGTCGCGCCGGGGCAGTCCTTCACGCTCTACGTCTCGACGACGGCCGCCTCGTTCACCGCGACGGCCTATCGGATCGGCTACTACGGCGGCGCGGACGGCACGAAGGTCTGGCAGTCGGCGCGGACGAAGGGCGTCCATCAAACGGCGCAGTCCCTTAATGCGACTACTCGTACGGTCGAGTGCGACTGGAAGCCGTCGTTGACCGTGGATACGCGTGGGTGGGTGCCCGGGGAGTATCTGATCAAGCTCGATTCGTCGGCGGGGAACCAGCGCTACGTGCCGCTGATCGTGCATTCGACTTCGACGGTCGGCAAGGTCGTGCTGGTCGCCGGTATCACGACGTGGCAGGCGTACAACACGTGGGGCGGCTATTCGCTCTATCAGGGCGCGGACGGGTCGTACAACGATCGGGCGTACGCGGTGTCCTTCGATCGGCCCTACATCGACCCGGACGAGCCGGAGGGGGACGGGCTCTTCTTTCCGTTCGATCAGGCTTTGGTGTCGTTCGCCGAGCAGCACGATTTGCCGGTCGCCTATGAGACCGATCTTGAGCTTGAGTCGAGTCCTGGTCTTTTCGATAGCGCGCGGGCGATCGTTTCGGACGGACACGACGAGTATTACTCCGCGACGATGCGCAGCACCCTGACGAACGCACGCGACCAGCACGGCACGAACCTCGCGTTCCTCGGTGCGAACGCGATCTTCCGGCACATCAGGTGGGGCTCGACGCAGCTCGGTGCCGACCGGCTGGTGATCTGCTACAAGGACTACTCGATCGATCCGATCGCCGCCACCAATCCTTCCGATGCGACGCAGGACTGGCGTTACGCTCCTGACCCTCGTCCGGAGAACGCGCTGACCGGTTCGCTCTACCAGTGCAATCCGGTCGACGCGCCGTACGTGGTGTACGACCCGGGCAACTGGATCTTCGCGGGGACCGGCGCGACGCAGGGTACGTCGTTTCCGGGGCTCGTCGGTCCGGAGTACGACCGCGTGGTCGATATCGCGACGACTCCGCATCCGATCGAGGTGCTCAGCCATTCACCGCTGACGTGCTCGGGGCAGGGCAGCTATCAAGAGTCCGCCTATTACACGGTCGCGTCGGGCGCGGGGGTTTTCGACGCGGGCACGATGCGGTGGGAGTGCGCGCTCGGTTCGCAGTGCTCGTCGCACTTCGGCAGCGCGGCGCGGCAGTTCGTGCGCCGCGCGACGTTGAATCTGCTCACGGCCTTCGCGCAGGGTCCGGCGGGCAAGTCGCATCCGGCGTCGGACAACACCGCGGCCGACGGCGTGCCCAACGGCGAAGGCCTCGGCATCGATTAATACGTCTCTCACTGGCAACGCATAAGTCTTATAAATAGCGGCGCTTATAACTGGGCGAGTGTTTTCGCTCAATCGCCGTCGACTGCTGGCCGTGCTCGGGTTTCTGCTGCTCGCCGCGCTGCTCACCAGGATCGCGTGGACTCAGCCGACGCTCTCCGACGGGTCCAACACCGTCCTGGAGGGCTGGGATTTCGCGCACGGCGATGTGCTGCTGCACGGCTGGATACTCTCGGATGTCTCGTTCTACGTACTCGAAATCCCGATCGCGGCGCTGAGCACGTTGGCTGTCGGGGCGAGCGCGGCGGCCGTGCATCTGACGGCCGGGATCGTCTACACGCTCGTCATCGGGTGCACGCTCTGGTGCTTGCGTAGCCGCGACGTCTCACGCACGGTGCCGGCACTGGCCGTTCTGCTCGTGCCGCTCGCGGACGTCGTGGCGCGGCACGCCTTGATCACCGGTGTGGACCACCTCGGCTCCAGCGTGTTCATCCTGCTGAGCACGCTGATCGTGGACCGGCTCCGCGAGCGCTGGTACGCGGCGTGGCTGCTGCTGGCGGTGTTCACGCTCGGCGAGGTCAGCGACGGATTCGTCACGTACGTGGGCGTGTCGGCGGTCATCGGCGTGTGCGTGTGGCAGATGCTCGCGGAATGGCGGTTGAGCTGGGACATGCCGAGGTTCATCGCGGCGGCCACGGTGTCGCTCGCGGCGGCTCGGCATGTGCGGACCGAACTGCGGCATCTCGGCGGCTACATGATGACCTCGCCGAATACCGTCGTCTCGCCGCGTTCGGAATGGCCCGCGCACCTGCGCAGCACGTGGTTCGGACTGAAGGTGCTGCTCGGTTTCGCGCAGACCGGCGGCGGGATTTCGGGCGCATGCCACCTGGCGGCCGGATGGCTGCTGCTCACACTGGCGGTCCTCGGCGGGATCAGGACGCTGCGGCATTGGCGCACGCGGGGGAGTGGGAGTGAGGGTGGCAGCGGGATACCGCAGCGGATAGCGGTGCTGCTCGTGCCGGGGGCGCTCGTCGCGTACATGCTGTCCGAGCAGTCGGCGATCGCGGGGAACGCGTTCGACCTCGCGGGGACGCTGCCGTTCTGCGCTCTGCTGGCGGCGAATTCCATCAACGGCTTCCGCGGGGTCGCGAGGGTTGGGACTAAGGCGGTGGCCGTGATCACCGCGCTCGCCGTTGTGTTCGCGGTGGCGCAACCGGCTGCGGCGACTGACTCGTCCGGGCTCATATCCCGACTGCGCGTGCTCCATCTGGGCGAGGGGATCAGCGACTATCCGACGGCGTCGTCGACCACTGTCGCGTCCGGCCAGGGCGTCACCGTGCGCGCGGTGGTCTGGAACGGCGGCGGGTTCTCGGTCTACGGCTGGGAGACCAGGACGCAATGGTACCGGGCGGCGAAGCACGAGGCGCGGTATTTCGTGACCTCGGCCGACGGGAGCACACCGAAGGAGGTCGAATCTGCCTTCGGCAAGCCCGCGGCGGCGTACCGGATCGGCGAGTACGACGTCCTCGTCTATTCCTACAATCTGTTCACCCGGATCACCGCGACGACCCTGCCCACCGGCTGATCGAGCCGACAATCGGTCCGGCTAGACTTCCGATGTGCAGAGCTTGAGCGAGAACCAGGCCGATGTCATCGTCGTCGGCGCCGGACCGGCCGGATCCACGACCGCGTACCACCTGGCGCAGGCGGGGCTCGACGTCCTGCTGCTGGAGAAGACCACGTTCCCGCGCGAGAAGATCTGCGGCGACGGGCTCACCCCGCGCGCCGTCACCCAGCTGGTGCGGATGGGCATCGACACCTCGCCCGCGAACGGCTGGCTGCACAACAAGGGGCTGCGCATCCTCGGCGGCGGCATGACGCTGGAGCTGGACTGGCCGGAGCTGGCCGCGCACCCGAACTACGGCCTGGTCCGCCCGCGCGCCGACTTCGACGACCTGCTGGCCCGGCAGGCCACCAAGGCGGGCGTGCGGCTGCTGGAGGACTGCAACGTCACCGCGCCGATCCTGGACCCGCGCACCTCCCGGATCACCGGCGTGGCCGCGAAGCTCGGGCCGGACAAGGTCGACACCGAGTTCCACGCGCCGCTGGTCGTCGCGGCGGACGGCAACTCGACCCGGCTGTCGATCTCGATGGGCCTGCACAAGCGCGAGGACCGGCCGATGGGCGTGGCCTACCGCGCCTACTACAAGAACCCGCGGCACAACGACGACTACCTCGAGTCCTGGCTGGAGCTGTCCGACGCCAAGCACCCGGACCGGCTGCTGCCCGGCTACGGCTGGATCTTCGGCATGGGCGACGGCACCTCGAACATCGGCCTCGGCATCCTGGACACCTCCAAGGCCTTCGGCAAGGTGGACTACCGGGACATGATGCGGCGCTGGCTGGCGACCACCCCCGAGGAGTGGGAGCTGACCGAGGAGAACCGCACCTGCCCGATCCGCGGCGCCGCGCTGCCGATGGGCTTCAACCGCAAGCCGCACTACACCCGGGGCCTGCTGCTGGTCGGCGACGCGGGCGGCATGGTCAACCCGTTCAACGGCGAGGGCATCGCGTACGCCATGGAGTCCGGCGAGCTGGCCGCGCGGGTGATCGCGCAGGCGAAGGCGCGCACCGGCACGTACGCCCGGGAGCTGGCGCTGTCCGACTACCCGCGCATCCTCGGCGAGACCTACGGCGGCTACTACACGATGGGCCGCATGTTCGTGAAGCTGATCGGCAACCCGAAGGTGATGCGGCTCGCCACCCAGCGCGGCCTGTCGCACCCGATGCTGATGAAGTTCACGCTGAAGCTGCTGGCCAACCTGACCGATCCGCGCGGCGGCGACGCGATGGACCGGATCATCAACGGCATCGCCAAGGTGACGCCCCGGGCATAACCGGGCAGCGCACCGGGCAGGTCCCCTTCGTCCCGCTTCGGGATGGAGGGGACTTTTCGTCGTTCCGGCGCCTTCGCCGCGCGGTGATCGGCTTCTACAGTAGGTAGAGAGCCGAAGTCAAAACGATCTCGCGATGTGGATCATGTCGAGGGCCGTCACCCGAAGGATTGTGACTGCACTCACAAGAGCGGATCATCACGAAATGTCCGGTACATGATCGACGATCATTTCGGATCTATCCGATTGCGGGTGACCTGGGCGTGACACAGATCACGAAGCGCGATGCGGCCCGTGAGGACTACGTTACGGAGCAGGCGGAGAAGACATTCTCGGGCCGTGGCGGACATCACATCTGACGCGGCGTAGGATGTCCCGCGAACCATGCACGGACGCGGCAAAAGATCACAGTCCCAGGCGAATGGAGCGTGACGCGGCGGCCCCCACCGCGTTGGGCTTGTGAATTCCTTCACGAGGAGCAAGGGAGGTGGCGGCGCGGATGGACACGTACGTCCCGGTGCTCATCCTGGCCCTGATCGCGGGTGGCTTCGCGGTCTTCTCGGTGGCCATGGGCGCCCTGACCGGGCCCAAGCGGTACAACCGGGCCAAATACGACAGCTACGAGTGCGGGATCGAGCCCACCCCGCAGCCCGCCGGCGGCGGTCGCTTCCCGGTCAAGTACTACCTGACCGCGATGCTCTTCATCGTCTTCGACATCGAGATCGTCTTCCTCTACCCGTGGGCCGTCACCTTCGACTCGCTCGGCTGGTTCGGGCTCGCGGAGATGTTCCTGTTCATCCTCACCACCTTCGTCGCCTACGCCTACGTCTGGCGGCGCGGCGGACTCGAGTGGGACTAGGAGGTACCACGCGGTCATGGGTATCGAGGAGAAGGTCCCGAGCGGCTTCCTGCTCAGCACGGTCGAGGGTCTGGCCGGGTACATGCGCAAGGGCTCGCTGTGGCCCGCCACGTTCGGCCTGGCCTGCTGCGCCATCGAGATGATGGCCACCGGCGCGGGCCGCTACGACCTGGCCAGGTTCGGCATGGAGGTGTTCCGCGCCTCGCCGCGGCAGGCCGACCTGATGATCGTGGCCGGCCGGGTCAGCCAGAAGATGGCGCCGGTGCTGCGGCAGATCTACGACCAGATGCCGAACCCCAAGTGGGTGCTCTCGATGGGCGTCTGCGCCTCGTCCGGCGGCATGTTCAACAACTACGCGATCGTCCAGGGCGTGGACCACGTGGTGCCGGTGGACATCTACCTGCCCGGCTGCCCGCCCCGTCCCGAGATGCTGATGGACGCGATCATCAAGCTGCACGAGGAGATCCAGAAGATGCCCCTCGGCGTGGACCGCGAGGCGGCCGCGCGCGCGGCGGAGGAGGCCGCCCTCAGGTCGCTCCCGACGATCGAGATGAAGGGGCTGCTGCGCTGATGAGCGAGAGCCAGAGCCAGGGCCTTCCGGAGCTGCCGCAGCCGCTCGCGGAGCAGGCGGCCGAGGTCGTGGCGGTGCGCCGCGGCATGTTCGGCGGCAACGGGACCAGCGGGGACACCTCGGGCTACGGCCGCCTGGTGCGGACGATCGAGTTCCCCGGGCAGTCGCCGCGGCCGTACGGCGGCTACTTCGACGAGGTGGAGAACGAGCTGTTCGGCGCGCTGGACGAGCGCGACCTGGCGCCCGAGCTGGCGATCGAGAAGGCCGTCGTGCACCGGGACCAGCTCACCTTCCACGTGCGCCGCGAGCACCTGCTCGCGGTCGCGAAGACGCTGCGCGACGATCCGGCCCTGAGATTCGAGCTCTGCCTCGGCGTGTCCGGGGTGCACTTCCCGGACGACAAGGGCCGCGAGCTGCAGATCCTGGTGCCGCTGCTGTCGATCACGCACAACCGGCGGGTGCACCTGGCCGTCAGCTGCCCCGACGAGGACCCGCACCTGCCGTCGCTGACCGGGGTCTACCCGGCCGCGGACTGGCACGAGCGGGAGACCTTCGACATGTTCGGCATCGTCTTCGACGGCCACCCGGCGCTCACCAGGATCCTGATGCCGGACGACTGGCCGGGCCACCCGCAGCGCAAGGACTACCCGCTCGGCGGAATCCCCGTCGAGTTCAAGGGCGCGCAGATCCCCTCCCCGGATCAGCGAAGGAGCTACCGATGAGTGTCGACGTGGCGCAGCCGGTGGACGGCGGCTCGGCCGGCGAGCCGAACTTCGACCCCTATGCCGCGGCGGGCGGCGCGTCGGACGAGGGCGCCGACGCGGTCTACACGCTGACCGGCGGGGACTGGGACGAGATCGCCCGGGAGCTGGCCTCGGCCGAGCAGGACGAGCAGGCCGAGGAGCGGATCGTCGTCAACATGGGGCCGCAGCACCCGTCCACGCACGGGGTGCTGCGGCTCGTCGTCGAGACCGAGGGCGAGACCGTCACCGAGGTCCGCTGCGGGATCGGCTTCCTGCACACCGGGATCGAGAAGAACCTGGAGTACCGCAACTGGACCCAGGGCTGCACCTTCGTCACGCGGATGGACTACACGACCCCGCTGTTCCAGGAGGTCGCGTACTGCCTCGCGGTGGAGAAGCTGCTCGGCGTCGAGGACCAGGTCCCGGAGCGCGCCAACGTCATCAGGGTGCTGATGATGGAGCTGAACCGGATCGCCTCGCACATGGTGTGCATCGCGACCGGCGGCATGGAGATGGGCGCGCTGTCCGCGATGATCTTCGGCTTCCGCGAGCGCGAACTCGTGCTGGACATCTTCGAGATGATCACCGGCCTGCGGATGAACCACGCGTACGTCCGGCCCGGCGGCGTCGCGCAGGACCTGCCGCCCGGCGCGGTGGACAAGATCCGCGAGTTCCTGGCGCTGATGCCGGAGCGGATGAAGGACATCGAGGCGCTCTGCAACGAGAACCCGATCTTCAAGGGCCGCACCGAGAACGTCGGCTACCTGGACCTGACCGGCTGCATGGCGCTCGGCATCACCGGGCCCCCGCTGCGGGCCACCGGGCTGCCGCACGACCTGCGCAAGTCCCAGCCGTACTGCGGCTACGAGGACTACGACTTCGACGTCGTCACCTGGGACACCAGCGACTGCTACGGCCGCTACCGGATCCGGATGGACGAAGTGCGCCAGTCGCTGCGGATCATCGAGCAGTGCCTGGAGAAGCTCAAGCCCGGACCGGTGATGATCGAGGACCGGAAGATCGCCTGGCCCGCGCAGCTCGCGCTCGGCGGCGACGGCATGGGCAACTCGCTCGACCACATCCGGCACATCATGGGCGAGTCCATGGAGGCCCTGATCCACCACTTCAAGCTGGTGACGGAGGGCTTCCACGTTCCCGCGGGACAGGTCTACGTGGGGATCGAGTCGCCGAAGGGCGAGCTCGGCTGCCACGCGGTCTCGGACGGGGGCACCCGGCCGTACCGGGTGCACTTCCGCGATCCCTCGTTCAACAACCTGCAGGCCGTCTCCGTGATGAGCGAGGGCGGCATGATCGCCGACCTCATCGTCGCGGTGGCGAGCCTGGACCCCGTGATGGGAGGTGTCGACCGTTGAGCAGCACCGAGATCGGGATGCCCGTCGTTCCGCCGAAGGGCTATCCCCAGGAGGTCAAGGACCGGCTCGACCAGGACGCCGACGCGGTGATCGCGCGGTATCCGGTGAGCCGCTCGGCCCTGCTGCCGCTGCTGCACCTCGTGCAGTCCGAGGAGGGCTACGTCTCGGGTGACGGCATCAAGTACTGCGCCGACAAGCTGGACCTGACCACGGCCGAGGTCAGCGGCGTCGCCACCTTCTATTCGATGTACAAGCGGCGCCAGGTCGGGGACTACCACGTGGGCGTGTGCACCAACACGCTGTGCGCGGTGCTCGGTGGCGACGAGATCTTCGCGGCGCTCAAGCAGCACCTCGGCGTCGAGAACGACCAGCGCACCGAGGTGAGCGCGCAGGGCCGGAGCCTGACGCTGGAGCACATCGAGTGCAACGCGGCCTGCGACTTCGCCCCGGTGATGATGGTCAACTGGGAGTTCTTCGACAACATGACGCCGGAGAAGGCCAAGCAGCTGGTCGACGATCTGCTGGCCGGGCGCGAGGTCCCGGCGAGCCGCGGCCCGGCGGTCTGCTCCTTCAAGGACACCGAGCGGATCCTCGCGGGCTTCGAGGACCGGCGCGCGGACGCGGTCACCGCCGGCGGCTCGGCGGGTCCGGAATCCGTGGTGGGACTGAAGATCGCGCAGCAGCGGGGTGAATACGCGTGACGCTCAAGCTGGCACCGGTGCTGTCCCGCGCGTGGGACGAGCAGGACTCGTACACCATCGAGGGCTACCAGCGCCGCGACGGCTACAAGGCCGTCCGCAAGGCGCTGACCGAGATGACCCCGGACGAGGTCATCGGCGAGGTCAAGGAGTCCGGGCTGCGCGGCCGCGGCGGCGGCGGATTCCCGACCGGCGTGAAGTGGTCCTTCATCCCGCAGGGCGACGGCAAGCCGCACTACTTCGTGGTCAACGCGGACGAGTCGGAGCCGGGCACCTGCAAGGACATCCCGACCATGCTCGCCAATCCGCACGAGCTGATCGAGGGCATCGTCATCGGCGCCTACGCGATCCGCTCCGGGCACGCCTTCATCTACGTGCGCGGCGAGGTCACGCACGTGGTCCGGCGGCTGCTCGCGGCGGTGCGCGAGGCGTACGCGGCGGGCTTCCTCGGCAAGGACATCCTGGGCAGCGGATTCGACCTCGAACTCGTCGTGCACGTGGGCGCGGGCGCCTACATCTGCGGCGAGGAGACGGCGCTGCTCGACTCCCTCGAAGGACGCCGCGGCCAGCCGCGCAACCGACCGCCCTTCCCCGCGGTCGAGGGCCTGTACGCGAGCCCGACCGTAGTGAACAACGTCGAGTCGGTCGCCTCGGTTCCCTCGATCATCCGCAACGGCAAGGACTGGTTCCGCGGCTTCGGCAGCGAGAAGAGCCCGGGCTTCGGGTTCTTCTCCGTCTCCGGCCACGTCGGCCGGCCCGGCCAGTACGAGGCGGGGCTCGGCGTCACGATGAACGAGCTGCTGGAACTCGCGGGCGGCATCCGGCACGGCCACCGGCTGAAGTTCTGGACGCCCGGCGGCTCCTCGACTCCGCTGTTCACGGACGAGCACCTCGACGTGCCGCTCGACTTCGAGAACGTGGCGGCGGCCGGATCCATCCTCGGCACCCGCGCGTTGCAGGTCTTCGACGAGACGACCTGCGTGGTGCGCGCCGCGCTGCGCTGGACCGAGTTCTACGCGCACGAGTCCTGCGGCAAGTGCACCCCGTGCCGCGAGGGGACGTACTGGCTGGTCCAGGCGTACAAGCGGCTCGAGGCCGGGCAGGGCGACGAGGCCGAGCTGGAGAAGCTGCTCGACATCTGCGACAACATCAACGGCCGCGCGTTCTGCGCGCTGGGCGACGGCGCGACCGCCCCGATCACCTCCTCGATCAAGCACTTCCGCGAGGAGTACCTGGACCACTTCAGGCAGGGCGGCTGCCCCTTCGACCCGGCCCGCACCACGGTCTGGGCCCCGGCGCTGACGGGAGCGTACTGAAAGTGACCGCGATCACCGTCACCTCGACGGTTGCCACGCAGAGCGGCGGGGATGCCCGATGACCGTCACCTCCACCAACATCCCCGCGCAGGGCGGCGGGGACGCCGAGCTCGAGGTCCCGCCCGGGCACGTGAAGCTGACCGTGGACGGCATCAGCGTGGTGGCCCGCAAGGGCGAGCTGGTCATCCGGGTCGCCGAGCGGCTCGGCATCGCCATCCCGCGCTTCTGCGACCACCCGCTGCTCGACCCGGTCGGCGCCTGCCGGCAGTGCCTGGTCGAGGTCGAGGGGCAGCGCAAGCCGCTCGCCTCCTGCACCACCACGGTCACCGACGGCATGGTGGTCAAGACCCAGCGCACCTCGCCGGTCGCCGACAAGGCGCAGCAGGGCGTGATGGAGCTGCTGCTGATCAACCACCCGCTGGACTGCCCGGTGTGCGACAAGGGCGGCGAGTGCCCGCTGCAGAACCAGGCGATGAGCAACGGCCGCGGCGAGTCCCGCTTCGAGGGCGTCAAGCGCACCTTCGCCAAGCCGATCAACATCTCCAGCCAGGTGCTGCTCGACCGCGAACGCTGCGTCAACTGCGCGCGCTGCACCCGCTTCTCCGAGCAGATCGCCGGCGACCCGTTCATCGCGCTGATCGAACGCGGCGCGGACCAGCAGGTCGGCATCTCGGTGGCCGGGGACCAGGAGTTCGAGTCCTACTTCTCCGGCAACACGGTGCAGATCTGCCCGGTCGGCGCGCTCACCGGCGCCGCCTACCGGTTCCGCTCCCGGCCGTTCGACCTGGTCTCCTCGCCGAGCGCGTGCGAGCACTGCGCCTCCGGCTGCGCACTGCGCACCGACCACCGCCGCGGCAAGGTGCTGCGCCGCCTGGCCGGGGAGGACCCGCAGGTCAACGAGGAGTGGAACTGCGACAAGGGCCGCTGGGCATTCCAGTACGCGACCCAGGCCGACCGGATCACCGGCCCGCTGGTGCGCCGCGACGGCGAACTGGTGCCGGCCTCCTGGCCGGAGGCGCTGCGGGCGGCGGCCGAGGGCCTGCGGGCCGGGCGCGGCCAGGCCGGCGTGCTCGTCGGCGGCCGGGCCACCCTCGAGGACGCCTACGCCTACGCGAAGTTCGCCCGGCTCGCCCTGGACACCAACGACATCGACTTCCGCGCCCGGCCGCACGCCCACGAGGAGGCGGAGTTCCTCGCCGCGGCGGTCGCCGGGCGCTCGCCCGAGGCCGGCGCGGTCACCTACGCGGACCTGGACAAGGCGCCCGCGGTGCTGCTCGTCGGCTTCGAGCCGGAGGACGAGTCGCCGATCGTCTTCCTGCGGCTGCGCAAGGCCGCGCGGGTGAGCAAGACCCGGGTCATCGCCATAGCGCCGATGGCCACCCGCGGGCTCGCCAAGTGCGACGGCACCTTGCTCAAGGCGGCCCCGCACACCGAGCCCGAGTTCCTCGGCGCGCTCGCCGCCGGCAGCTACGAGGCAGGCCTCGACCACACCGGGCTCGAGGCCGCGCGGCTGCTGCGCGAGGAGGGCGCGGTCATCCTCGTCGGCGAGCGCCTGGCCTGCGTGCCCGGCGCGCTCAGCGCCGCGGTCCGGCTGGCCAAGACCACCGGCGCCCGGCTCGGCTGGGTGCCGCGCCGGGCCGGCGAGCGCGGCGCGGTCGAGGCCGGCGCGCTCGCGAACCTGCTGCCCGGCGGCCGCCCGATCGGCGACCCGCTGGCCCGCGGCCAGGTCGCCGCCGCCTGGGGCGTGCGCGCCCTGCCCACCCTCGAGGGCCGCGACGGCGACGCCATCCTCACCGCCGCCCGCTCCGGGCAGATCCACGCGCTGCTGGTCGGCGGCGTCGACCCGGACGACCTGCCCGACCCCACCGGCGCGCGCGACGCGCTCAGGGCGGCCGGCTTCGTGGTCTCGCTCGAACTGAGGCACAGCGCGGTGACCGAGCTCGCGGACGTGGTCCTGCCGGTCGCCGCGGTCGCCGAGAAGGACGGCACGTTCCTCGACTGGGAAGGCAGGGCTCGGACGTTCGCCGCGGCGCTCGGCCCCGAGGTCACCCAGACGCGGGGCGGAGCGGTCAGCGACCTGCGCGTGCTCGACCGGCTCGCCGACGCGATGGACGTGCACCTGGGCCTGCCCGAGGTCGCTGCGGCCCGCCGCGAACTGGCCGCGCTCGGCACCTGGGACGGGCCGCGCGCCCAGCCGCCGCGGGCCGAGATGCTGCAGCTGCCCGCGCCCGGCGCCGGCCAGGCCGTGCTCGCCACCTGGCACCAGCTGCTCGACGACGGCCGGCTGCAGGACGGAGAGAAGTACCTCGCCGGCACCGCGCGCCGCCCGGCGGTGCGGCTGTCCGCGGCCACCGCGGCCGAGATCGGCGCGGCCGAGGGCGGCCCGGTGACGGTGCGCACCGACGCCGGCTCGGTCACCCTGCCGCTGCGGCTCGCCGCCCTGCCCGACCGCGTGGTCTGGCTGCCCACCAACTCCCCGGGCTCGCACGTGCGCGCCACTCTCAGCGCGGACACCGGGGCCATCGTCACCCTGCAAGGGCCGGAGGAGGTGCACGCGCGGTGAACATGGACCACTGGGTGATCAACGGCTTCGACACCCACATCCCCTGGTACTTCCTGATCGGCCTGATCAAGGGAGTCGCGGCGTTCGCGATGCTGGTCGTGCTGACGCTGTTCAACATCTGGTTCGAGCGCCGCGTGGTGTCCTGGATGCAGATGCGCA
>DATJIF010000014.1:0-10077 GCA_035493475.1 Actinospica sp. | reverse complement strand
GCTGCGCAAGATCGCCGGCGGCAAGCGCGTGGAGAACGTCGACGACGTGGTCAAGGTCGGCGACAAGATCCAGGTCGAGATCTCCGAGATCGACCAGCGCGGCAAGCTCTCGCTGGCCCCCGTGGTCGCCGAGGAGGGCGCTGCCGAGCCGTCGGACGCCGCGCCGCAGGCGTAGTAGTTCCGCAGCGTCCGCAGTCGAAGGAAGGGCCCGAGGTGAGCGACTCCGTCGAGAGGACCGCCATGTCTCCGTACACCGAGACGGGTGTGGGCACGGAGTTGCTCCTCGAGGGCGTGGACGGGTCCGGTGCCGTGCACCGGACCGTCCTGCCCGGCGGCATCCGCGTCGTCACCGAGGCGATGCCGCTGGTCAGGTCCGTCTCGCTCGGGATCTGGGTGGGCGTCGGCTCCCGCGACGAGTCCGCGCAGGACGCCGGCGCCAGCCACTACCTCGAGCACCTGCTGTTCAAGGGCACGCCCCGGCGCAGCGCGCTGGACATCTCGGCGTCGATCGAGGCGGTCGGGGGCGACATCAACGCCTTCACCACCAAGGAGTACACGTGCTACTACGCGCGGGTGCTCGACGCCGACCTGCCGCTGGCCGCGGACGTGCTCACCGACGTCGTCTCCTCCGCCCTGATCCGGGCCGAGGACGTCGAGTCGGAGCGCGAGGTCATCCTCGAAGAGATCGCGATGACCGAGGACGATCCCGGCGACCTCGTCCATGAGGAGTTCTCCCTGGCGATGTGGGGCGACACCCCGCTCGGACGACCCATCGCCGGCTCGGTCGACTCGGTCCGCGCCCTGACCCGGGATCAGATCGCCGAGCACTACCAGCGCCACTACGTCGGCCCCAACCTGGTTGTGGCGGCGGCCGGAAACCTGAACCACGACGAGGTCGTCGACCTGGTCCGCCGCGGCTTCGAACGTGCCGCGCAGGACTCGCACATCACGCTGACGCCCGACACGGCCGCGCGCAACTCGCGTGCCGAGCAGGACGCGACGAACCCCGCCCCGCTGCTCATGGCACCGGCCGTACGGCTGCTGGGTAAGAAAACCGAGCAGGCGCACCTGGTTCTTGGCACACCCGGCGTGCGACGCCTGGACGACCGCCGATGGGCCCTGGGCGTACTCGCGGCCGTGCTCGGCGGCGGCATGTCCTCCCGCCTCTTCCAGGAGGTCAGGGAGAAGCGCGGCCTCGCCTACTCCGTCTACAGCTTCGCGACCCAGTTCACCGACTCCGGCGCCTTCGGTGTCTACGCGGGCTGCCAGCCGAAGAAGCTGCGCGAAGTCCTGAGCCTGTGCCGCGCCGAGATCGAACGCGCGGCGGCCGACGGCATCAGCGAGCAGGAACTCGCGCTCGGCATCGGCCAGTTGCGCGGCGGCACCGTGCTGGGCCTGGAGGACACCGGCTCGCGGATGAGCCGCATCGGCAAGAGCGAGCTGGTCTACGGCCAGCACCTGTCCGTGGACACCGTGCTCGACCGCATCGGCACGGTCACGTTGGACGAGGTCAAAAGGGTGGCGACGGAGCTGCTCGCCACCGTCCCGGCGGCAGCGGTCGTCGGTCCGTACAAGAATGTCGAGGATTTCGCGTGAGTGTGAAGGTCGCCGTGTTCGGAGCCGCCGGCCGGATGGGCCGTCAGGTGTGCGACGCGGTGGAGGCCGCCGACGGCATGGAGGTGGCAGCCCGTATCGACGTAGGCGACGACCCCAAGCTCGCCGTCGAGGCAGGCGCCCAGGCCGCAGTCGTCTTCACCACCCCCGACTCAGCACTCGCCGCCATCGAATTCTGCGTAGCCAACGGCATCCACGCGGTCGTAGGCACCAGCGGCTTCAGCCCCGACAAGATCGCGCGCGTCGAAGCGGCCCTCGCCGACGCCCCCCGAGTCGGCGTCCTGATCGCCCCCAACTTCTCCCTCGGTGCCGTCCTGATGATGAAGTTCGCGGCCCAAGCCTCCGCCTACTTCGAATCAGTCGAGATCATCGAGCTCCACCACCCGAACAAGCTCGACGCCCCCAGCGGCACCGCCCTGCGCACCGCCCAGCTCATCGCCGAGGCCCGCACCGCGGCAGGCGTGGCCCCGTCCCCCGACGCGACCACCGAGGACGCCGACCACCACCGCGGCGGCAAGGTAGACGACGTAACGATCCACTCGGTTCGCCTCAGAGGCCTCATCGCCCACCAGGAAGTCCTGCTAGGCGGCGTTGGCGAAACCCTCACCATCCGCCACGACTCCCTGGACCGCGAGTCCTTCATGCCCGGCGTGGTGCTCGGCGTACGCGAGGTGGCGAACCACCCGGGCCTGACCGTCGGCCTCGAGCACTACCTGAGTCTGTAACCGAAAACCCGTCTGGATCTGATCGCTATGCGTGCCCGCACCACCGCCCTCCTGCTCGGCGCCGTGCTCGTGTTCTACCTCGCCGGTTGCGTCTGGCGCGGGATCCTAGCCCTCCAGACGGCCTTCGACGACGGCTCCGTGACCGCGGGAGCCCTGGGCGTCGCAGTCCTGGCCTTCGGCGTCATCGGCGCCTGGTTCCTCTGGCGCGAGATCCAGTTCGGCCTGGCCACCGAGCGCCTGGCCATCGCCCTCGACGACGACGAATCCCCGGGCGGCGGCCTCCGCTACGACGAGATCGACGACCTCCCGCGTTCCCCCGGCGGCCGCGTGGACCGCAACGCCGCCGACGAACTCTTCGCCAAGCGCAAGGCCGAGACCGAGGCGTCCCCCGACGACTGGCGCTGCTGGTACCGCCTCGCCGCCGCCTACTACGCCGCCAAGGACTCCTCCCGCGCCCGCACCGCCATGCGCCACGCCGTCAAGCTGGCAGGCCCCAAAACCGCCTCCTAGCCCGCCCCCAGACCCCAGAGCGGCCCGCACCCCGGATTCCCTCCCGCCTCACAAGCCGTCCCTCGCAAGATACATGAACGTTTGTTTGACAACGCGGGGGCACGATGGTGCACCCCCGCCCACCCCACTGAAGAAACCGGAACCGGTCCAGGCTCAGCCACGCAGCAGCCGCGCCCGCTTGGAGGTGCCGGTGACCCCCACATGCGAATGACGTCTGGCGCGCCAGTGGCGCGCCAGACGTCATTCGGGGGCCTGCTGTTGGTCTCAGACCTCGATGATGACCGGGAGGATCATCGGGCGGCGGCGGAAGGAGTCGTTGACCCACTTGCCGACCACGCGGCGGATGATCTGCTGGAGCTGGTAGGCGTCGCCCACGCCTTCGGAGGCGGCGTCGGCCAGGGCTTCCTCGATCTTGGGGATGACGGCGGCCAGCTGCTCGTCGTCGATGCCGGCGCCGCGGGACTGGACCTGGAGGGTGCCGGTGATCTTGCCGCTGTCGGAGTCGACTACGGCGAAGATCGAGATGAAGCCCTCGTCGCCGAGGATGCGGCGGTCCTTGAGGGAGGCCTCGGTGATGTCGCCGACGCTGGCTCCGTCCACGTAGACGTAGCCGCACGGAACCTTGCCCGCGATCCTGGCCACGCCGTCGACGAGGTCCACGGCCACGCCGTCTTCCGCCAGCACGGTGCGCTCGCGGGGGACTCCGGTCAGGACCGCGAGGTCGGCGTTGGCGCGCAGGTGGCGCCATTCGCCGTGCACGGGCATCACGTTGCGGGGCTTGGCGAGGTTGTAGAAGTACAGCAGCTCGCCCGCGCTCGCGTGGCCGGAGACGTGCACCTTGGCGTTGCCCTTGTGCACGACGTTGGCGCCGAAGCGGCTCAGGCCGTTGATCACGCGGTAGACGGCCGACTCGTTGCCGGGGATCAGCGAGGACGCGAGGACGACGGTGTCGTTCTCCACGATGCGGATCTGGTGGTCGCGGCTGGCCATCCGGGAAAGCGCGGCCATCGGCTCGCCCTGGGAGCCGGTGCACACCAGCACGACCTGCTCCGGCGGCAGCTCCTCGATCACCTTGGCGTCGATGACCAGGCCGTCCGGCACCTTGAGGTAGCCGAGGTCGCGGGCCACGCCCATGTTGCGGACCATCGAGCGGCCGATGAAGGCGACCTTGCGCTTGTGCTTGACCGCGCAGTCCAGCACCTGCTGGATGCGGTGCACGTGGCTGGCGAAGGAGGCGACGATCAGCCTGCGCTGCGCGGTGGCGAAGGCGCGGTCGAGCGCGGGCATGATCTCCCGCTCGCTCGCCACGAAGCCGGGCACCTCGGCGTTGGTGGAGTCCACCAGCACCAGGTCGAGGCCGCTCTCGCCGAGCTGGGAGACGCCCGCGAGGTCGGTGAGCCGACCGTCCAGCGGCAGTTGGTCCATCTTGAAGTCGCCGGTGTGCAGCACGGTCCCGGCGCCGGTCTTGATGACCACGGCCAGCGCGTCCGGGATGGAGTGGTTCACCGCGAGGAAGGAGCAGTCGAAGGGGCCGATGCGCTCGGTCTGACCCTCCTTCACCTCCAGCGTGTACGGCCGGATCCGGTGTTCGGCGAGCTTGGCCTCGATCAGTGCGAGGGTCAGCTGCGAGCCGATCAGCGGGATGTCCGGGCGCTCCTTGAGCAGGTAGGGCACGGCGCCGATGTGGTCCTCGTGGCCGTGCGTGAGCACCACGGCGACGACGTCGTCGTAGCGCTCCCTGATCGAGGTGAAGTCCGGCAGGATCAGGTCCACGCCGGGCTGCTCGGGCTCGGGGAACAGGACGCCGCAGTCCACGATCAGCAGCTTGCCGGCGTACTCGAAGACGGTCATGTTCCGGCCGATCTCGCCGAGACCGCCGAGCGGGGTGACGCGCAGCGCGCCCTCGGCCAGCGGCGGCGGGGTCCCCAGCTCGGGGTGCGGATGACTCATCAGGCGGCTCCTCGTGGTGCATTCATAGCTATATGTCCAGTGATCTGTTGAAAGGCGGGTCGCGACGACCGGCCGCGGCGCGGTGTGTCGCCGTTCTTATTCGGTTGGCTCTTCAGTTGTCCGGCGCGAGGGCCGTAAGCGTGTGCGTGCGGGCGGGGGAGGGTCTACAGGGCGATGCCGGCGGCGGCGAGGTCCGTGCGCAGCGTGGCCAGTCCCGCCTCGTCCAGGTCGACCTGCGGCAGCCGCACCGGGCCCGCCGGTCGGCCGAGGGCGCGCAGGGCCGCCTTGATGGTGATTACCCCCTGGGTGCGGAACACACCCGTGTAGACCGGGAGCAGCATCCGGTGGATGTCCCGCGCCTTGACGGCGTCGCCGCCGAAGTACGCGTCGTACAGGGCGACCAGTTCGGCGCTGACCAGGTGCGAGACCACGGACATGCAGCCGACGGAGCCGATCGCGGCGAGCGGCAGGTTCAGCATGTCCTCGCCGCTGTAGTACGCCAGGTCGGTCTCGGCCATCACCCGGCTGGAGGCACCGAGGTCGCCCTTGGCGTCCTTGACCGCGACGATCCGCGGGTGCTCGGCGAGCCGCAGCATGGTCTCGGTCTCGATCGCGATCCCGGAGCGGCCGGGGATGTCGTAGAGCACGACCGGCAGTTCGGTGGCGTCGGCCACGGCGGTGAAGTGCCGGCGCACGCCCTCCTGCGGCGGCTTGTTGTAGTACGGGGTGACGGCGAGCAGCGCGTCCACGCCGAGTTCCGCCATGGCCTTGGCCTGCCCGACGGTGTGCGCGGTGTCGTAGCCCCCGACGCCCGCGACGATCTTCGCCTTGCCGCCCACGGCCTCGCGCACGGCCCGGATCAGCGCGGCCTTCTCGGCGTCGGTGGTGGTCGGCGCCTCCCCGGTGGTGCCGTTGATGACCAGGCCGGAGTTGCCGGCCTCCACCAGCTCACCGGCCAGCCGCTGCGCGCCGTCGAGGTCGAGCTCGCCGTCCGCGGCGAAGGGGGTGACCATCGCGGTCAGGACGCGGCCGAAGGGCACGGAGCTGGAAGAAGTGGAGGCCATGGGATAAAGCTACCGGACTGCCGCGTGGACTGGACACCTTGGCCAGTGGGCAGACGCCCGCCGCGCCGAGTTCGGGGGGTCACGACGCGGCGGGGTCCTGTCCGCACTACCGATCGGGGGCACGTCGCGTCACGGGCGGCGCGGCGGTTTCATCCGATGGGGTGGATGTCCGACAATCCGGTTACGGGGCGACGCGGCCGTTGCGGTTCCAGGCGGCGTGGGTGAGCGGCATCGCGGCGGCGAAGTGCTCCTCCATCCGCTCGGCGACCAGCTCGATCTCGCGCTGCGGGAAGGACGGGAAGGTCGAGTCCTCGCGCTTGGTGCGCAGCGACAGGAAGTTCATCAGGGCCCTGGCGTTGCAGGTGGCGTACATGGAGGAGTAGATCGACACCGGCAGCACGCCGCGCGCCACCTCGCGCGCCACCCCCGCCTCGAGCATCTCCAGGTAGCCGCGGTACGCGTCGGTGCACACCCGGCGGGTCGTCTGCTCGACCAGCGCGTGCTGCTCGGGGGTGCCGTCCACGAACACGTAGCGGCCCGGCTTGCCCTCCTGCACGAGTTTGCGCTCGGCGCCGGGGACGTAGAAGACCGGCTCCAGCCTGCGGTAGCGGCCGGACTCCTCGTTGTAGCTGAACGTCCGGTGCCGCATGAACTCGCGGAAGACGAAGATCGGCGCGGAGACGTAGAAGGTGAACTGGTTGTGCTCGAAGGGCGAGCCGTGCCGGTCCCGCATCAGGTAGTTGATCAGTCCGGCGGAGCGTTCGGCGTCCCCGCCGACCTCCTCGAGGGACTTCTCGCCGGCGGTGGAGACCCGGGCGGCGAACAGCACGTCGGCGTCGCTCGCGTTCGACTTGACGAGCTCCACGGTCACGTCGGAGCGGAACCGGACCTCGTCCGCGCTCGGGGTCTCGGACGGCGCCGTCTGGTCGGTCGTCATCAGCATCGGCTGCTCCTACCTAGTCTCCAATTGCTAGGTAGGAGCCTAATGGCCTGCTCCGACAGCTGACGGCAGGTCAGGAGAAGCTGTTGTCGGTGCCGCCGGTGAGCGTCGCGGCGTCCATGCCGGAGGTCTGCAGGTTGGCGGAGCCCATCAGGGACAGCACGTTGGTCAGGTTCGCCGCGACGATGCCGGTCGGGTAGTTCCCGATGGCGGTGGTGGCGACGACCGTGGGGGGCACCTTGGCCACGGTCAGCGCCGACTCGACCGCGATCCGGCTCGCGCCGAGCGCCTGCGCCTGGGCCAGCGCGGACTGGAACGCGGCGATCGTGTTCGGGTCCTTGGTCGCCGTGTCGCGCAGCGTGAAGTAGCCGGAGATCGGCATGTTCTCCGCGTTGCCGGAGTCCAGGTTCGCGATCTCGGTGACCTTGCCGGTCTCGATCGCCTCGGTCAGGTACGGCTCCTGCAGCACGGCCGTGCCCTTGGAGCCGGAGACCACGGCGTTGATCATCGCGGTCGCGGTGGTCGGCCCGTCCGTGTTGGTGCCGGCGGCGTTCACGTTCTGGGCGTTCAGGTTGAGCGGGCTCTGCTCGGAGATCGCCCAGGTGGTCAGCGCCAGGTACTCGGGGCTGGCCAGGTCGGGCACGTCCACGCTGACGGAGCCGTTCGCGATCTGCGCGGCGACGCCGTCGGTGCCGTTCAGCGAGGTGTTCTTGAGCGAGGAGCTCGTGGAGGCGACCAGGCCGATGGTGTTCTCGCCCGCGTCGTAGCCCTCGCCGATGACCTGCAGCTTGGTGGCGACGGGGGAGTTCTGGCCGTCCAGGAACTCGGAGTAGTCGCCGAAGGCGATGTCGATCTGGCCCTTCGCCAGCGCGGACTCGGCGGCCGCGTCGGTGCTGAAGGGGGTGAGGCTCACGTTCAGCCCGCTCTGCTCGAACAGCTTCTGGTCCAGCCCGATCTGGAAGGTGGCCGCGCCGATGCCGGTCACCACGCCCACGTTGAGGTCGGGCTTCTCGACCGATCCGTCGCCGGAGCTGCACGCGCTGGTGAGCCCGCCCACCAGGGCGAGTGCGCCGCCGTAGGCGCCGAGCGTGCGGCGCCAGGAGCGCGGCCGCCGCACGGGTCGGTCGGACCGCGGCGCTCGGGTCTGGGACATGCGGGACCTCTCGGGTTCTGACACGGGTCGGTCGGTCTGGCTGCGCAATGCTAATCCACTTCCGGGTGACCATGAATACGCGCCTCGGATACGACGCCGGTACGGTTTCGAAACGGCACGCGGACGGTACAGAAGATTCAGCCGAGAGAAAACGGCCCCGAGAAGATCAAATCAGGGGCTACTCACGTATAGTCGTGATTCGGCGACGTTCCGTGATTGCGCGATCGTTCCTGGTCCGCGCCTGCGGTCCGGGCTAGCCGAAGTCTTCCATCGGGTGTCGGCAATTTGCTAGGCGTGTCGGTGAAAACTCGGCAAAGTCGTCCGGTATGTCCGGATTTATACGGTCTGCGCCGACGTTGATTCTGAATTGTGTCACCCCCGTCTTGGCTCAGGCGCCGGGACTGTGCTGGAATTCGTTTCCTGAACGGACCGGCGAGCGCTGCGCTCGAACGGTCGAGCTACCCGCCGCACCACGACGCCTCCGCGCGAGCCGAGCACGGGCCACCGGGGCGTCGACGGACACGGCCCAGAATCTGGTGAGGGCAAGTGCAGACACGACCCGTGACCCCGCGCCGCGAGTCCGCCCAGAGCGGCGCTCGGAGCACCGGTGTCAACACGGCCGCGTCCGAGCGGCGCCGCGGCATACGCCCGCCGGGTCAGCCGCCCGCCCCCGGTACCGCCCCTGGCGGACCCGAGCGCCCCGGACGCTTCTCGATCCGCAGCTGGCGCGTGCGCAACCGGCTCTTCCTGCTGGTGTGCTTCCCGCTGATCATCGCGATCGGCGTCGCCGCCACCCGCGTCAGCACCCTGTACCAGGACCGCACGCACTACGCGAACGTCAAGTTCCAGGCGAACACGGTCGCGACCGTCGAGACCCTGGTGCTGGCCCTGCAGGACGAGCGGCAGGCCGCGGCCCTGTGCCTGGCGGCCTCGAGCGGCGGACCGTGCACCGGGAGCAACGCGAGCGACCTGAAGTTCGCGGAGAACAACACGCAGACCACGCTCGCCAACCTGACGGCCTCCGCGCAGGCGGTCGCCAAGGGCAGCTCGTACGCGACCGGGCTGCGCGACGCGACGGTGGAGGCGGTCGGGCGCACGAACGACCTGCCGAACATCGAGAAGGTGGTCGCGACCTCCTCGGCGCCGTACACGACCACGTACAACGCCTACACCGGCGTGATCGACGACGTCCTCGCGGTCGTCTCCAACGCCGCCTCCGGCGCGTCCGACGTCTCGCTGACGCAGGACCAGGAGGCGCTGACCGCGATCAGCCAGATGGTCGAGGCCGAGTCGCAGGCCGCCGTGATCACCGGCCAGGTCATCCACAACGGCGCGCTCGGCCCGGCGCTCGTGCAGCAGGCGCAGGCCACCACGCTGCAGGACGCCCTCGCGTCGTACCAGTCCGCCGAGGCGAGCTTCGAGGCGGTGGCCACGCCCGGGCTGGTGCAGTCCTTCAACGCGACCGTCTCGGGCCCCGAGGTCGCCGGAGCCTCGGCCGGTAACGCGGCCGCGCTCGCGGTCGTGCAGTCCGCCGACCCGACCGCCGCGTACCAGGCCAACGACCTGAACCTGACCACGGCCGTCGCGGACGACGACCTGGCCACCACGCTGGGCAACCTGCGCGCCGTGCAGACCGCGACGATCGCGCAGATGCAGAACGACGCGCAGACCCTGCTGGACAACGCGGACAACGACCTGTACCTGAACATCGGCGTGATCATCGTCGCGCTGCTGCTCTCCTTCGTCGGCACGATCATGGTGGCCCGCTCGCTGACCGGCCCGCTGAGCCTGCTGCGCGCCGCGGCCCTGGACATCGCCTCGACGCGACTGCCCGAGATGGTCCGCCGGCTGCGCGACGCGGACGCCGCCACGGCCGACGCGAACAGCCGGGTCGAACCGATCCCGATCACCTCCTCCGACGAGATCGGCGAGGTGGCGCGGTCCTTCGACGAGGTCCACCAGCAGGCCGTCCGACTGGCCTCCGAGCAGGCGATGCTCCGTGCGAACGTCAACTCGATGTTCGTCAACCTCTCCCGCCGCTCGCAGTCCCTGGTCCAGCGCCAGCTGCGGCTGATCGACGAGCTGGAGAACTCCGAGCAGGACCCGGACCAGCTGGCGAAC
>DATJIF010000013.1:0-29524 GCA_035493475.1 Actinospica sp. | reverse complement strand
CGATCATCCGCGCGAGGTAGTGCAGCGCGGCGTCCACGTCCGAGCCGCGGATCGACTTGATCAGCGCCGAGGCCACGTCGTAGTGCTGGTCGCCGTCCTTGTCGTAGCGCACGGCGGCGCGGTCCACGGCCTGCTCCAGGAACGCGAGCGTGATCTCGTCCGAGCCGCCGTCCTTCGCCGCACCGGCCGCCGCCTCCAACGCGGTCAGCGCCCGGCGCGCGTCCCCGGCGGCCAGCCGCAGCAGCTGGGTGCGGGCCTCCTCCGCGAGCGTCACCGTTCCGGCCAGGCCGCGCTCCTCGGCCAGCGCGCGGTCGATCAGCGTGCTGATGTCCTGCTCCTCCAGCTGCTCCAGCGTGAGCAGCAGCGAGCGGGACATCAGCGGGGAGATCACCGAGAAGTAAGGGTTCTCGGTCGTCGCCGCGATCAGCGTGACCACGCGGTTCTCCACCGCGGGCAGCAGCGAGTCCTGCTGGGCCTTGGAGAAGCGGTGGATCTCGTCGAGGAACAGCACGGTCTCCCGGCCGTACCCGGCGAGCTGGACCCGCGCCTCGTCCAGCGCGGCGCGCACCTCCTTGACCCCGGCCGTGATCGCCGAGAGCTCGATGAAGTGCCGGTCCGTGCTCTGCGCCACGACGTGCGCCAGGGTCGTCTTGCCGGTGCCGGGCGGGCCCCAGAGGATCACCGAGGCGGGCACGGCGCGGGACTGCGGCGAGGCCTCGACCAGCCGGCGCAGCGGGGATCCGGGGCGCAGCAGCTTGCGCTGGCCGACGACCTCGTCCAGGGTGCGCGGCCGCATGCGGGCGGCGAGCGGGGCGCGCGACTCGCCCTGCTCGCGGCTCGCGTAGTCGAAGAGGCTGTCGGCCGTCATGGCACGAGCCTAATACGTGTGACCGACAAAACCTGATCAAGATAGATTCCGGCTATGAACGTGACATCGCGGGACGACGCGACCCGGTACGGCTCGTACGCGGAACTGCCGGGGCCGATGCTCGACGACACGATGCTGCTGATCGGGACCGACCCCGATGTGCTGCACGGCGCCTGGGAGGTCCCCGGGGGCTACGCGTTCTCCTCGATCGACGGGTACGGCGGGGATCCGTGCTGGCTGAACGTCGCCGGCTCGCTGGAGTCGGCGCCGCTGCTGCTCGACGCGGCGCTCGGCGAACTCGGCGAGAAGTGCTGCGGGATCACCGTGCCGCGCGGCCTGGACCTGACGAAGTGGATCGGGTCGCGGAAGCCGAACCAGTGGGACGCGATGCGCTGCGACGTAGCGCCGCCGGAGCAGCCGGACGAGGAGCGGGTGGCCCGGCTGACGGATCTCGCGGCGGTGCAGGCGTTTCTGGAGCGGGTCAATCCGCACTACTCGGTGCACGCCGAGCATCCCGAGGTGGAGCGCTGGCTCGGGGTCGCGGACGGGTCGGGCGCGCTGGTGGCGGTCGGCGCGTTCACCCGGCGGCGGCGCGGGACGGCGTATCTGGCCTCGATCGCGACGGCCCCGGAGGCGCGCGGACAGGGGCTCGGGGCGGCGGTCACGGCGGCGCTGACCCGGCACGCCTTCGCCTCCGGTGACTCGTTGTGCACGCTCGCCCACTACCACCCGAACGAGCCGGCGCGGCGCATCTACCTGCGGCTGGGCTATCGGACGACGCATCAGGCCCAGTCCACCGGCTTGATCGCCGATCATTGAGCACACGCGCGTGACGTGCGACACAATGGCATCCATGACGAGAGCCTGGAAGATCGAGCCGACCGGACCGCTGCGCGGAGACGTCACCGTGCGCGGCTCGAAGAACGCCGTCACCAAGCACATGGTCGCCGCGCTGCTCGGCGAGGGGCAGAGCCGGATCGCGAACGCGCCCCGGGTCGGCGACGTGGAGATCACCGCGTCCATGCTGCGGTCCGTCGGCGCCTCGGTGGAGCGCGAGGGCGACACGCTGGTCGTGGAGCGCGGCGCCGACCTGTCCTCGGCCGTGCCGACCACCTTCACCGGGCGCAACCGGATCCCGGTGCTGCTGCTCGGGCCGCTGCTCAACCTGACCGGCGAGGCCTTCGTGCCGCTGGTCGGCGGCGACGCGATCGGCCCGCGCCCGCTGGACTTCCACATCGACGCGCTCACGAAGATGGGCGCGCAGATCGTCGTCGACGAGACCGGCATCCACGCGAGCGCGCGGCGGTTGCAGGGCACGAAGGTGACCCTGCCGTACCCGAGCGTCGGCGCGACCGAGTCCGTCATGCTGAGCGCCGTGCTCGCCGAGGGCCGCACCGTGATCCAGAACGCGGCCGTGGAGCCGGAGATCATGGAGCTCGCGCTGTTCCTGCAGCGGATGGGCGCGGGCATCCAGCTCCAGCCGGACCGCAGGATCCTGATCGAGGGCGTGGAGAAGCTGCACGGCGCGGAGACGAGGCTCGCCGGCGACCGCCTGGAGGCCTTCAGCTACCTGGTCGCGGGCCTGCTGACCGGCGGCCAGGTGCGCGTGCACGGCTGCGCGCAGGAGCGCCTGGTCACCGCGATCGAGACGCTGCGCAAGATGGGCACCCACTTCGAGATCAGCGACGAGTACATCGTCGCGTCGGCGCCGGAGGGTCTGCGCTCGGCGGCCGTGCACACCGACACGCACCCCGGGTTCGCGACGGACTGGCAGCAGCCGCTGCTGGTGCTGATGAGCCAGGCGCGCGGGCTGTCCGTGCTGCACGAGACGGTGTTCGAGAACCGCTTCGTCTACGTCAAGGCGCTGCAGCAGCTCGGCTGCGAGATCGAGCTGTTCCCGATGTGCCTGGGCGGCAACGCCTGCCGCTTCCACGACACCAACCACCTGCACTCGGCGGTCGTGCACGGACCGTCCAAGCTGGTCGGCGCCGAGGTGCACGTCCCGGACGTGCGCACCGGCTACTCCTCCGTCATCGCCGCCTCCATCGCGGACGGTCCGTCAGTACTGATGGACGTGGAGTCGCTCGAACGTGGCTATGACGAGCCCCTCAAGCGGCTACAGTCTCTCGGCATGGCCATAACGGTCACCGAGTCCTGACGCTCGAACCTTGAGGGAGAAGTAGTGTCCGCCTACCAGGATGCCGCACCGTTCAACGGCCCACCGCCGGTCGGCCGGCAGATGAAGCTGCGCAACGTGTTCGCCGCGTGGATCGGGCTGCCGCTGATCACGCTCGGCGTCTACCACCTGGTCTGGTACTACAAGATCCACGAGGAGATGAAGGCGTTCGACCCGCGCGAGACGAAGATCAACCCGGTCGGCTCGCTGCTGACGATCATGTTCGGCTGGATCCTGTGCGGCATCCCGCCGCTGGTCTCGTACTACAACACCGGCACCCGGATCGCGAAGGCGCAGCGCGCGGCGGGCCTGGCGCAGACCTGCAACCCGGTGGTCGGGCTGCTGCTGATGTTCGTCGCCAGCCTGGGCATCCTGTACTACCAGGGCGAGCTGAACAAGGTCATCGAGCACTACGGCAGCGTGGAAGCCGGTTCGCCGGTGCAGCTCGCGGTCTGATCCGGCCGCTCTCCCCGCTCAGCCGCGCCGAGTCAGCCGGTGCAGGGTGTCTTCGGGCTCGCAGCAGAGCCCGAGGTGCACCGGCCCCGGCTGCAACACGGCCGAGCGGGGGGCGGTGAGCCAGCGGAAGCGCTGGCCGAGCGAGATCTCCCCGGCGGGACCGGCCTGCGTCCCGCCGCGGCAGATCTTCGCCACCGCGCCGAGCGCCGCGGCCAGGCCGTCGATGTCCGCGTCCGGGTCGAGCGCGCGCACGCGGTCGGGGTCGAGCCACGTGGCGCAGGCCAGGTAGTCGCGGGCCTGGCAGTACACGAGCACGCCCACGTTCACGGCCTCGCCGAGTTCGACGCGGGGCACGGCGCGCAGGTACGAGTACTCCACCGCGCTCGTCGTCGAGTTCGCGTTCGAGCTCATCGGGCCACCTCCGGCAGCCACTCGGAACGCGGCGCGCGGATCCGGGTCGCGAACCAGTCGCCGAACGCCTTGCGCACCTCGTCCGGCGAGTCGAATCCGGGCTCGTCCGCCAGCCACTCGTCCGGAATCAGCGCCGCGGCCGCCGCGACCGCCTCCGGTGTCACCAGCGGAGCCAAGGCCGCGTCCGCCGCCGGAAGATCCGGCTCGAACCGGGCCAGCGCGTGATCCGCGAGGGCGAGCCGAGTAGGCCGACGCGCCGAACGCTCCAGCGCGGCGGCGTCCTGCGGCCAGGAGTGCTGGAAGATCAGCGACGCGCCGTGGTCGATGAGGTAGAGCCTGCCGTGCCAGCGCATCAGGTTCGGGTTGCGCCACGAACGGTCCACGTTGCCGATCAGCATGTCGAACCAGATGACGCGCCCCGCGAACTCGGCGTCCACGTCGAAGGCCAGCGGATCGTAGTTCAGCGCGCCCGGCAGGTAGTCCATGCCGAGGTTCCTGCCGACGCTCTTGAGCAGCAGATCCTGGATCTCCGGATCCGGCTCGCCCTTGCCGATCGCCTCGTCCAGCTGCACGGTGACGAGTTCCGGCACGGGGAGCCCGAGCGCACGCCCGAGCTCCCCCGCCACGATCTCCGCGATGAGCGCCTTGCGGCCCTGCCCCGCCCCGCGGAACTTCGCCACGTACATCCCGAGGTCGTCCGCCTCCACGATCGCGGGCAGCGAACCGCCCTCCTTCAGCGGCGTGACGTACCTGGTCGCGGTGACTTGTCTGAGCACGGGATCAAGGCTAGCGCCTCGGCCTCAGACCGGCTCAGCGCGGCGCGTAGTCGCTGATGACCGGCAGGGCCTTGTCGTTGTAGTCGAACATGGCCTGGTTCTCCCAGCCGTCGCCGGAGCTCGGGTCGGTCGGGTCCCAGCCGTTGCCCTTCACGACGGTCCAGGTCGGCTCCCAGTAGAAGGCGCCGAGGCCGAGGCCGTTCGGGACGGCCTGCACGATGCTGAGCGTGTCGCGGAACATCGCGGCCTGGCCGGCCGGGGTTGCGGCGTAGCCGGTCTCGAGCTCGCTGGCGGTGCTGAAGCTGAGGCTCGCGGTCGGGTCGCCGCTGTCCAGGGTGAACGGGTACGCGGTCTCGGCGAGGATGATCGGCTTGCCGTAGCGCGTGGCCGTCTGGTCGAGCGTGGACTGCAGCTCGTCGAGATAGCCGTGCCAGTAGGAGTAGTAGGACAGGGCGATGATGTCGAAGGGGATCTTCTGCGCGATCGCGTTGTCGTAGAACCACTCGACGCCGCCCCAGTCCGCCGCGTTGGCGATGTGCAAGGCGATCAACGCGCGAGGGTCCGCCGATTTCACGCCCGCGATGGCCGACTTCAGCAGCGCGCCGAACGTGGTCCACGCATCGGTGGAGCCGTAGTCGAGACCGGTCGGCCAGAGGAAGCCGCCGTTGATCTCGTTGCCGGTCTGCACCATGTCGGGCGGCGTGCCCTGACGCACGAGGTCGCCGACGACCTTGGCCGAGTAGTTGTAGATGTCCGTCTCGAGCTGGCTGAGCGAGTCGTTCGCCCACGCGGCGGGCATGGCCTGGTGGCCCGGGTCGGTCCACGTGTCGGAGTAGTGGAAGTCGAGGAA
Organism: Actinospica sp.; assembly: GCA_035493475.1. Lineage (GTDB taxonomy): Bacteria > Actinomycetota > Actinomycetes > Streptomycetales > Catenulisporaceae > Actinospica. The sequence goes on along the minus strand of DATJIF010000013.1, from coordinate 23,987 downwards.
CAGCTTCATGTGGTGCGCCTTGGCCTCGCGCGCGCCCGCGAGCAGCTGTTGCTCGTCGTTCATGCCGTCCTCGGGGTTCACCCACACCCGCAGCCGCACGTAGTTCATGCCCGCCGAGCCGAGGATGCTGAGCGCGTTCTCCTGCTGGCCGGCGGAGTTGTAGTAGACGCCGCCGTTCTGCTCGCTGCGCACGAGCGTGGAGACGTCGCCGCCGCGAATCGGGAGTGAGGCGTATCCCGGTGCCAGGGTGACGAGTCCGTAGTTGGTCCAGTCGCCCGCAGCGCTGTCGGAGACGAGGTGGATGGTCGCCTCGTGGTCCGTCACGTGCACGGAGGTGACGACGTAGAGCCAGCTGCCGTCGGAGATCACCGGCACGGAGGTGCGGTTGCTCTGGCGGCCCGAGGCGAGCTCGATGTAGTTCGCGGTGTCGCCGCCGCCGGACTTCACCCACGCGCCGAGCGTGTAGTCACCGTTCTTCAATCCGGTGACCCGCTGCCAGGTGTCGACGTCGTACGCCGCCGACGACCAGTGCGTGAGCTGGTACGCGTCGCTGTTGTAGCCGTAGCCGGTGGCCTCGGTGAAGGAGGCGCTCGCGGTTCCGGTGGTGTGCCAGCCGGTCGGGGTCGCGGTGCCGGTTCCGTCGAGGTTGAAGGCGGGGTTGACCACCTGGCCGCCGCCGGAGTCCGCGTGGGCGGCGGCGGGGAACGCGGTCAGCGCCAGGGCGGCGACGCCCGCGCAGAGTCCCCGCGTCCATGTTCGAGAGTGTGCCTTCACATGCTGCATCGCTGCTTCTCTTCCCGTCGTTGGGATCGCTCACAGGCTTAGACGCAAGAGATACCACCGCTGCGCCGATTCGTCGAGGCTTAGCAAGGGGTTCCGAAGGACACGATTCCGTGAACGCTCCCAGTCTTGCCGGGCGGACTAGGCTGCGAGGCATGGCCGTGCTGGAGGACTTCGAGGAACACCGGCGCTATCTCGGGGCCGTCGGGTACCGGATGCTCGGATCGCTCAGCGACGCCGAGGACGTGGTCCAGGACGCGTGGCTGCGCTGGCGCGACGTGGACCACACGGGTGTCGAGAATCCGCGCGGCTACCTCACGACCGTCGTCACACGGCTCTGCTACACCCGGCTCGGTTCGGCGCGGGCGCAGCGCGAGGCGTACTACGGCGAGTGGCTGCCGGAACCGCTGCTCGACGAGAGCCCGACGCCCGAGGACCGGGCCGAACTCGGCGAGGACGTCTCGTACGCGGTGATGGCGCTGCTGGAACGGCTCAGCCCGGCCGAGCGCGCGGCCTTCGTGCTCCACGACGTGTTCGGCGTCGACTTCGGACTGATCGGCACGGCCCTCGACCGCTCCGACGCCGCCGTGCGCCAGCTCGCCTCGCGCGCCCGCAAGCAGATCAAGGACGAGTCGCCGCGCCGCACCGTGGACCCCGCGCAGCACCGCCGGGCCGTCGAGGCGTTCATCGCGGCGGCGTTCCAGGGCGACATCATGGGCCTGATGAAGGTGCTCGACCCGGAGACCGTGTGGCACTCGGACGGCGGCGGCATCGTGCGCGCCGGAGTTCGGCCGATCCAGGGCGGGGACAACGTGTCGCGGCTGGTCCTGGGCCTGATCGAGCACTTCGTCGAGCCGGGCACGACCTCGTCCTTCGTCCGCCTCGACGGCGAGGCGGGGATCGCGGTGCACGGCCCGGACGGAGCGCCGATCGCCGTGTTCGGCTTCTGCGTGGACGACGGCGGCCTGATCACGGCGACGCACGTCGTGGTCAACCCGGCGAAGCTGACCCGCGTCCCGGCCGCGGGAGTGTGAGCGGGCTCACTGTCACACTCGGCGCCGCGTTCCGGTCCCCCTCCCGACAGCGAAGGAACAAGGGAGGACGAGATGGACAGGCACATCGTGGTAATCGGTGCGGGCTACGCGGGTCTCGCCGCGGCGGCGCGCGCCGGACGCAGGCACCGGGTGACGCTGATCGCGCCGGAGGAGCGCTTCGCGAACCGGGTCCAGCAGCACGAGGTCGCGGCCGGCCACGCCGAGCACCGGCCGGAGATCGCGCACGTGCTGCGCGGCCGGAACGTCACGCACATCAGGGCCCGGGCCACGGCGCTCGACCTGGCCGCGCGCAAGGTGTTCACGGACGACGGCGGCGCGCCGATCGGCTACGACACGCTCGTCTACGCGCTCGGCAGCCGGACCGCGTGGCACGACGTGCCGGGAGCGCGCGAGCACGCCTACTCGATGGAGCGGGCCGAGGACCTGCGTGACCGGCTGCGGCAGTCGGACGACGCGGCGATCGTCGTGGTCGGCGGCGGCGCGACCGGGATCGAGGTCGCGGCGGAACTGGCCGAGGCGCATCCGACGCGGCACGTGGCGATCGTGAGCGCGGGCGAGGTCGGCGGCTGGTTCTCGCCGAAGGGCCGCGACACCGTGCACACGGAGCTCGCGCGGCTCGGTGTCGACGTGCACGAACACACTGCGGTCACGGCCGTGGACGACGCGGGGTTGGTCACCGGGCACGGCCGCGTCGAGGCGCCGATCGTGGTGTGGGCCGCGTCGATGGAGGTCGGTCCGCTGGCCGCGGAGAGCGGGCTCGCGGTCAATGAGCGCGGCGAGGCGTTGGTGGACGACCACCTGCGCTCGGCCTCGCATCCGGACGTTTACGTGGTGGGCGACGCGGCGGCCGTGACGCTGCCGGGGATCGGCAAGCTGCGCAAGGGCTGCGCCACCGCTGAGCCGATGGGTATGTACGTCGGCCGGGCTCTGGCGCGCGGATCGGCGCGGCCGTACACCTTCCGGTACGTGGGCCAATGCCTGAGCCTCGGCCGGCACGCGGGCATGTTTCAGCGCGTGGCGAAGGACGACTCGATGACGGAGCAGGTGTTCCGCGGCCGGACCGGCAAGATCATCAAGGCCGGGATCGTCCGATACATTATGAGTGTCTTACGCTAGCGCCGGTCTCAGCCGCCATTCAGCAGTGCGGCGCTAGAGTGCCGTTATGAGCAGCGAAAATGCGCGGTCTGCACGTGCCGGGCATCTGATCCGTGGTGCGCTGATCGGACTGATCGCGGGCGGCGCCGGACTCGCGGTGGGCGAACTGGTGTCGGTGATCACCGGCGAGGCCTCGTCGCCCGCGGTGGCGGTGGGCCAGTGGGCGATCAGCATGACGCCGACGTGGCTGGAGCAGTTCGCGATCCGCAACTTCGGCAGCAGCGACAAGCGGATGCTGCTCACCGGTGTGTACGTGGTGCTGGCGCTGCTCTCGGCGGGCGCCGGGATCCTCGCGCGCACCCGGCTGACCTGGGCGAGCTGGATCGCGGCGGGCTTCGGCATCGTCGGCATGTTCGCCGCCGTGACCCGGCCGAACGCCACCAGCAGCTACCTGTTCCCCTCGCTGCTCGCCGGGGTCACGGCCGTCCTGGTGCTGCGCTGGCTGACGATCCTCGCCGACGCCGACACGGAATCGCAGGCCGGTCGCGTGGAGCGGCGACAGTTCCTGGTCGCGACGCTCGGCACGGCGGCGGGCGCGCTGGTCGGCGGCTTCGGCGCTAAGGCGTGGATCAATTCGCGGTACAGCGCTGAGGGCGCGCGTGACACCGTCGTGCTGCCGAAGCCGGAGACGACCCTCGCCGAGCCGGCCGCCTCCGTGCACCCGAACGTCTCCGGGCTCGGGCCGTTCTTCACCCCGAACTCGCAGTTCTACCGCGTGGACACGGCGCTCACCGTGCCGCAGGTGAATCCGAACACGTGGAAGCTGCGCGTGCACGGCATGGTGGACCGGCCGTTCGAGATCACCTTCGACGAACTGCTCAAGTACGCGTTCGAAGAGCACGACATGACGCTGACCTGCGTCTCGAACCCGGTCGGCGGCTCCTACTGCGGAAACGCCCGCTGGCTCGGCACGCCGCTGGCCCCGCTGCTGCGCCGCGCGGGCGTGCAGTCGAAGGCTGACATGATCCTCTCGACCTCGGTGGACGGCATGACGATCGGCTCCCCGGTCGAAGCCACCCTCGACGGCCGCCAGGCGATGCTCGCCGTCGCGATGAACGGCGAAGTGCTCCCGATCGAGCACGGCTTCCCCTGCAGAATGCTGATCCCCGGCCTCTACGGCTACGTCTCCGCGACGAAGTGGGTCACCGACCTCAACCTCACGACGTTCGCCTCGTCCTCCGCGTACTGGACCCAGAACGGCTGGTCGGCGCAGGGCCCGGTCAAGACCGCATCGCGTATCGACGTCCCCAACGACGGCGGCACCGTCTCGGCCGGAACCGTCACCCTCGCGGGCACGGCCTGGGCCACCCATCGCGGTGTGGCGGCCGTCGAGGTGAAGATCGACAATGGAGCCTGGCAGGAGGCGACCCTGGCCGCCTCCGACACCCCCGACACGTGGCGCCAGTGGTCATATCAGTGGCCGAACGCCCCCCGCGGCTCCCACACCGTCCAGGTCCGCGCCACCGACGGCACCGGCACCCTCCAGATCTCCGACGCCTCCGGCCCCCCGCCCGACGGCGCCACCGGCTACCACTCGATCACGGTGCAGGTGTCGTAGCTGCGGTTTCCGGTAGCGGTGCTCGATCCTGCTGCCACCGAGGTCCTGCGTGCCGAGCGAGCGCCAGGGCGATCTCCTCCGGCACGGCCGGATCCCGCCCGACGACCACGAGCGTCACCCAACCGTCTGGCTGTCGATTCCACCGCGGGAAACGGTCCGCTCCAGCAACGGGTAGAGCCTGGATACCGTACAGGTGCGTCCTACGCCCACGACCCGACTTGACCGGGCGCACGTCCAGCGCCTCGACTTCACTCCAACGCAGCTCGACGCTTTCAGGGACGGTAACGCTGATCAGCTTCGCGTTGACGACGAGCTCCGGGCGTCTCGCCGCGAAGCGGCGGTCTAGCCTCCAGCGACACGCAAGCAGCCAGAGGTCCATCACGACCGGAACACCGCCGAAGCACGCCATCCAAAGCCAGACTCGAAGGTTGCCCCATGCGTTACCCTCGGTCGCCTCGACGAACATGAGAGCCGCGAGTCCCCACATGATCGCGTAGAGACAGAGCGCCATTCCTCGGGACGTATGCCAAGGGTGAACCGGGATCCGGAACTCGCCGGACTCGTCCGGATTGACGGCCTGCTGCTCTTGAGCCAAGCCCGCGAGACTGTCTCGCAGACTCCTATGCCGAAACTGGTAGGTACCACCCGTCACTCGCAATACGCCGAGTCGGTGCGCATCCTGTAGGAAGCTCATCAGCGCCCACGGCGACCGGCCAGTGCACGCCAGGTACGCGCGTGCGAGATTGAAGCGTAGCCAGACTCCGGCGACCAGCATCGTGACGGCGGCGCCGAGCCACGCCGCTACGCCGGCGGCGAGGCCGTCTCCGCCGAGCCTGGCATCGGCGATTCCCATGAAGACACCAACCGAAGGTGCCACGAGCACAGCAAGTAGCAGATCGCCGAGCCTGGCGTCACGCAGTACTGACTGCGGTGTCGCCGCACGAGAGGCGTCAGTTGGCGCGAAGAGCCACATCTGCACGAGGCTCATCCCCATGGCTGCCAGAAGAATGCTGACCGTGACGAGGCGGGCAGCCGAGTCGAGCGTTGCCACCGTCAGCGCTAGAGCCGCCAGCACAGCCATGACAAACATCGCCCAACCGAGCGGATGATTCATCGTCGGTCCGCTCTTCGCGCGCTGCGATCTGGTAAAACCACGGAACGAGAGCGGAACGGCCGGAAGATATCCGGTGCCAGTCATCGTGGCGGCAAGCATCTGCAACAGTAGACCGCCCAGAATTCCCATGGGGAAGCAGATGACCGCATCGGCCGTCGCGGCGGAGTGGAGCAGGCCGCCACCGCCGACATCCACTGTCACGGACAACATCTCCGACCGCGGGTAGAGCCACAGCAGAAAGGTCCCAAGGGCGAACCGGACAGGGACCGGAATCGCGCGGTACAACCTCCACCACTCAAGATCATCCGATCTGCGGCGCACGAGATGTCGCGCGAGGAATCGAAGCCAGGCCTCCGCTCCTCGGGCAGGCCACTGTTTCACGGTTCTGTCCGGCGAAAGCGGTCTGGAGTCGAAGACGGTGGGAATCAGTGCCTTCAGCAGACAGTCGCGCAGAACCGAATCGCTGCTGAGCCAATCCTCGTCGAGCAGCACCGTCGGATCCGCCTTCGGTCGTGCGAAGATCGAACGGATCAGCCAGACCATCAGCGGGCTGGTGAGGGCGCCGGCCAGGGGCGATTCCGGGTGCTCGGCGACATGGTCGCGAATCGACCGCCAACTCTCCACGTGATCGGACGGCGTCGCGGGAAGCAGGTAGTCGAATGCCGCCTGCACGGTAAGCGGCTCTGCTCTCAGAACAGCGGCGAAGTTCATCTCGCGGCTCTCGGCCGCGGCCACGGAGTACTCCGCGTCGCGACAGGTGAGGATCACCGCGTCCCGGGTAGGCAGGGCATTGAGATCGGCCAGCATGCGGGGCCGCCTCGACTCCGGAGCTTCGTCGAGACCGTCCAGCACAGGCAGTACCAACCTGGCCGCGACCAATCGTCGCGCGATCGCCCGCTTCAGACCGGGGTACGCATGCACGAGTTCCCTGGCCATCCACGTATGGAAGTGCTCATTCTCCGGCCACGTCGAGACGGTAAGCAGGACGGGAACCGGGCCACACTCCGAACGCTCGCGCAGAAATCCGAGGACCAGGAGCGTGGCGAGCGTAGTCTTGCCCGCGCCGGGAGGGCCGAGCACCAGCATTCGCGGGTAGGGCAGGCCGCTGAATCCAGAGATCAGTTCACTGATCTCGCCGCCGTCCGGCAGGCCGGTCGCCGTCCATCGAACGGCCATCGGGACCTGCTCATCGATGCCGAGCGCGGCCACGTCGGCGCGCAATTGCGCCGCGACACGAATCGCGAGGTCGTCCGCCGCCCGATGGAGCGGCGAAACCACCCGCGGCGGCGCGTGAATCGTTACCGCGCCGATGTCGCGAGCCTGGACCAGGTAGCGGATCTCCGAGTCTCGGACAGAGTTGTGCACGTCGCCACCGGATGGTGCTGCTCGATCCATGGCTCCTACCTCAACGCCTCACTCGGTCATCGCGGAACGCCAATATAGCCGACACGACCCCGCGAACAGCACATATGAGATGATCGGCGCATGCTGCCCCGCTTGATCGCTACGGACCTCGACGGCACGCTGCTGGACCACGAGAAGCGGATCTCGCCGCGGACGGTGGCGGCGGTCCGGGCGGTAGTGGCGGCGGGGATCGAGTTCGTGCTGGTCACGGCGCGGCCGCCGCGAACCGTGGCGCATCTGGCGCAGGAGCTAGGCGGACGGGTCGCGGCACTGTGCGGAAACGGCACGATGCTGGTCGAGTTCGGGGCCGCCCTGGATGGTGCTCCCGACGAGGTGACGTTCGTCCACACCTTCACCGCCGCCGACGCCTCGGCGATCGTGGACCAGTTGCGGCCGGAGTTTCCGGAGGCCGGCTTCGCGATCGAGACAGGACTCGAGGTCTACTTCGAGACCGGGTTCGGGATCGGATCGGTCGGCGATGATCAAAGGGTGCTGACGGACAACCTGACCGGGATCGCCCCGCAGATGCCGAGCATCGTGAAGGTGTTGGCCCGGTCGCCTTCGCGGAGTGCGGATGAGATGGTGGCGGTCGCGAACGACGTGCTGACGGTGCGAGCCGAGGTCAGCCACTCAGGCGGCCGCGGCCTGCTGGAGATCGCACCCCTCGGCGCGTCCAAGGCGAGTGCACTGGAATGGCTGTGCGCACGCCGTGGCATCGTCGCGTCGGAGGTGGCGGCCTTCGGCGACATGCCCAACGACCTGCCGATGCTGCGCTGGGCCGGATTGGGCTACGCAATGGCAAACGCACATGACGAGGTACTCGCCGCAGCGGACCACGTGGTCGGCCACCATGCGCAGGACGGCGTGGCGGCCGCGCTCGAGGCGCTGCTCGCTTGAGCCAAGCATTTTCTCACCGCACTTTCAGAGTCCTTTCATGCGCCGAACCAGGGTCCGTACTTAAGTGTTGCGGACACCGTCTCCGCCGGGAGCGGCGGCCCCGGCGGCGGCGGTGTCACAGTGAGGCCGCCTCCTCGAGACCACGGGACCCGGGGAGGCGGCCTCGTCCACGTTCCCTGGTTGATGCTCTCCCTGATGCTTGACTAGGGTCCGGCGGTGCCCTACTGTGACCTCGAAAAGTAAGGAAACTTTCCTTATTAGAGAGGTGCGATGGACCAGGTACCGGGAACCCCGAGCCTGCTGCGCGCGATCAACGACCGCACCGCGCTGCAGCTGCTCAGCGAGCAGGGCCCGCTCACCCGGGCCAGACTCGGCGCCCTGACGGGCCTGTCCAAGCCGACCGCCACCCAGCTGATGGACCGGCTCGAGGCGGCGGGCCTGGTCGAGGCGCTGCCCGGCGAGGGCCGCACGGCGCGGCTGTACCGGGTGCGTCCCGGGGCCGCGTACGTCGCGGGCCTGGACGTGACGCCGGCGCAGATCCGGGCCAGGCTCTGCGATCTGACCGGCGAGGTCATCGCACAGACTACGCTCCCCACGCCGCGGCGGGAGGTCAAGGACGCCGTCGACCGCGTGCGCGAGGCCCTGACCGCCGCCTGCGCGGAGGCCGGGATCACCGTACCGCTGCTGAACCGGGTCGTCATCGGCCTCGGCGGCGCGCCGGACCCGCAGACCGGCAAGATCCGCTACGCCCCGCACCTGCCGGGCTGGCACGACCCGAACCTGCTGGAGCGGCTCGGCTCCGAGCTGACCGGCCCGGGCGAGGCTGACCCGGCCGTGGACGTGGAGAACGACGTCAACCTGGCCGCGATCGCCGAGCAGTCCCTCGGCGTGACCCGCAAGGGCGCGCCGCTGGAGTGCCGCGACTTCGCGGTGCTCTGGATCGGCGACGGCATCGGCGCCGCGATCGTGATCGACGGCAAGCTGCACCGCGGATTCACCGGCGGCGCGGGCGAGATCGGCTACATGCCGGTCACCGGGCAGCCGCTGACGCACAACATCCGGCGCAACGTGAACGGCGGCTTCCAGAACATCGGCGGCGCGCCCGCGGTGCTGAAGCTGGCCAGGTCCAAGGGCTTCTCCGGCTCCAACGCGGCGACCGCGGTCAGCCGCGCGGCGGGTTCGGGCTCGGTCGGCACCCCGCTGCTGCAGGAGCTCGCCGAACGGCTCGCCGTCGGCCTCGCCCCGCTGGTCGCGGTGCTCGACCCGGAGCTGATCGTGCTGACCGGCGCGATGCTGCAGGCCGGCGGCGAGCCGCTGCGCGAGCTGATGACCACCGCGCTGCACGACATCGTCATCCCGCGGCCGAAGCTGGTGCTCTCCGAACTGCCGGAGGAGCCGGTGCTGGCCGGGGCGATCGAGTCCGCGCTCGCGCAGACCAAGCAGGAACTCTTCGACAACACCCGTAGAGGAAGACAGTAGATCATGAAGCTGGCCATCATCGGGGGCGGCTCCACGTACACGCCCGAACTCGTCGACGGGTTCGCGCGGCTGCGTGACCAGCTCCCCGTCGAGCAGCTCGCCCTGGTCGATCCGGACCAGACGCGGCTGGACGCGGTGGGCGCGATATCCCGCCGCATCTTCGCCAAGCAGGGCCACCCCGCGGAGGTGCTCGCCACCTCGGACGTCGTCGCCGGCATCGAGGGCGCCGACGCCGTGCTGTTCCAGCTGCGGGTCGGCGGGCAGGCGGCGCGCAACGTGGACGAGACGCTGCCGCTGGACTTCTGCTGCGTGGGCCAGGAGACCACCGGCGCGGGCGGCCTGGCCAAGGCGCTGCGCACGGTCCCGGTCGTGCTCGAGCTCGCGGAGCAGGTGCGCAAGCACGCGCCGAACGCGCGGATCGTGGACTTCACCAACCCGGTCGGCATCGTCACCCGCGCGCTGCTGGACGCGGGCCACGACGCGGTCGGCCTGTGCAACGTCGCGATCGGCTTCCAGCGCCGGTTCGCCGCCGGGGCCGGGGTCGCGCCCGATCAGGTCACCCTGGACCACGTCGGCCTCAACCACCTGACGTGGATCCGCGGCGTGCAGGTGGCGGGCGAGGACCGGTTCGACGAGATCATCGCCGAGCAGGGCGAGGAGATCGCGGGCGGACTGCACCTGCCCGCGCGGATCCTCAGCGAGCTGCACGCGATCCCCTCGTACTACCTGCGCTACTTCTACGAGCACGACGCCGTGGTCAAGGAGCTCAAGGAGTCCGAGTCGCGCGCCGAGCAGGTCGCCGCGATGGAGCGCCAGCTCATCGAGATGTACAACGACCCGACGGTCGACGAGAAGCCGGAGCTGCTGGCCAAGCGCGGCGGCGCCTTCTACTCGGAGGCGGCGGTCGAGCTGATCGCCTCGCTGACCGGGACCACCGGCCGGACCGACCGGCGCGTGGTGAACATGCGCAACAACGGCACCCTGCCCTTCCTGTCCGACGACACCGTCATCGAGGTCTCGGCGGAGGTCGGCGCGAACGGTATCAAGGCCGTGCCGCAGGCGCCGCTGCCCGCGCACATGCGTGGCCTGATCGCTCATGTGAGTGCGTACGAGGAGCTGGCGCTGGACGCGGCGATCCACGGCGGCCGCGACCGCGTGGTCGAGGCGCTGCTGGCGCACCCGCTGATCGGCCAGTACGACCTGTCGAACCGGCTCGCCGACGCCCTGATCGCCGCGAACGAGAAGTTCCTGCCGTGGGCAGCCCGTTGAGCACCATAAGCGCCGTCGTGGGCCGCACCGAGGTCGGGGAGCATCCCGGCCTGGTGCTGGCCGTGGACGGCGGGAACAGCAAGACCGACGTGGCGCTGGCGACCGCGGACGGCGAGATGCTGGCGCAGGCGCAGGCCGGGCCGTTCACCCCGCAGACCACCGGCGTGCCGCACGCGATCGACACGGTGGCCAAGGCGGTCGGCGAGATCCGCACGCAGCTCGGGCTGCCGGACGAGGTCCCGCTCGCCCGGCACCTGTCCGCCTTCGTGGCCGGCGCCGACCTGCCGCAGGAGGAGGTCGCGCTCAGCGAGGCCTTCGCGGCGCGCGGCTGGACGGACTCGGTCGAGGTGGGCAACGACACCTTCGCGCTGCTGCGGGCCGGGGCCTCGCATCCGTGGGGCGTCGCGGTGGTCTGCGGCGCGGGCACGAACTGCGCGGGCATCGGACCGGACGGGCGGCGGGTGCGCTACCCGGCGATCGGCATTCTGACCGGCGACTGGGGCGGCGGCCACGCGCTCGGCCAGCGCGCCATGTACGCGGCCGTGCGCGGGGAGGACGGCCGCGGCGACTCGACCGCGCTGACCTCGGCCGTCGCCGAGCACTTCGGCTGCGAGACCGCGCTGGACGCGGCGCTCGGCTTCCACCTCGGCAGTTTCGCCGAGGAACGCATCCACGAACTCTCGCCGCTGCTGCTGAACGTGGCCACGGCGGGCGACCCGGTCGCGCTCGAATACGTCGACAAGCAGGCCCGCGAGGTCGTCGGCTGGGCGCGCACCACGCTCGAGAAGCTCGACCTGCTGGACCGCGAGACCGAGGTCATCCTCGGCGGCGGCGTACTGCGCGCGGCGGTGCCCGTGCTGATGGACCGGATCGCCGCGCTCGCCGCGGTCCGCATACCGGCGGCGCGCCTGGTCGTGCCGGCCCGCAGGCCCGTGCACGGCGCGGTGCTGCTGGGCCTGGACCGGCTCGGCGTCACGCTCGCCACCTGATACTCGACCACAGCGATCACGGGGCGCGCCGGTCGCCGACCGGCGTTGCCCACCCGTTATTAATCCTTTGCCCACGAGCATTGCACTCGTCAGCCCAGGACAGTTAACTTTACTTACCTTTCGCGCACAGACCCGTTCCCCCCTTCAACTCCTGTGAGGTTTCAAGGATGAGGCGCACAAAGATCCTCGCCGCCGGTGCGGCGATAGGCTTGGCGGCCGCCGTGGCCGGCTGTAGCTCCACCAAGCACTCGGGTGACACAGGAAGCTCCAGCACGGGCGGGAACACCGTCCCGGCGCTGAGCGCGAACCTGAAGGCCGGCGGCACCGTCACCATCGCCAACGAGACCGGCGCCACCTGGAACTGCCAGTTCAACCCGCTGACGACGAACCAGCAGGAGGCGAACGGCTACCTCTACGAGTCGCTGCTGTACATCAACCCGCTGCAGAGCTCCGCGACGCCGACGCCGATGCTGGCGACGAGCTACACCTGGAACTCCACCGACACGCAGCTGACCTTCGACGTCCGCTCGGGCGTCAAGTGGAGCGACGGCACCGCGTTCACCGCGCAGGACGTCGCCTACACCTTCAACCTGCTCAAGCAGTACAACTCGCTGGACACCTACGCGCTGTGGACCGCGCCCTCGGGCGGCGGCGCCGGCCTGACCAGCGTGACCGCGAGCGGCGACAAGGTCACCATGGCCTTCTCCACCAACGCCTCGGTGTTCTTCTACGACGTGGCCAACATGACCCCGATCGTGCCGCAGCACATCTGGTCGAAGGTCGGCAACCCGGGCAACTACACCAACACCAAGCCCGTCGGCACCGGCCCGTTCGTGGTCAGCAGCTGCAGCGCGGACAACATCAAGTACACCGCGAACCCGACGTACTGGATGCCGAACGAGCCGCACGTCCAGACCATCAACTACCCGGCCTACCTGAGCAACGACCCGGCGAACAACGACCTGGCCAGCGGCAAGGCGAACTGGGGCGGCCAGTACATCCCCAGCGTCAACAGCTTCTACGTGTCGAAGTCCTCGAACTTCCACATCTGGTCGCCGCCGGTCGCGAACGTCTCGCTGATCCCGAACACCGCGCAGGGCCCGACCGCGAACCTCAGCGTCCGCCAGGCCATCGCCTACGCGCTCAACCGCGCGCAGATCGCGGCGATCGGCGAGCAGGGCGAGGAGCCGGCCGCCAACCAGACCGGCGTCGTCACCCCGACCTTCAACTCGTACCTGAACTCCGCCGCCCTCACGGCCTCCGGCTACTCCGCGCAGAACACCGCGAAGGCCACCGCCGCGCTCAAGACCGCCGGGTACTCGACCTCGCACCCGCTGAGCCTGACCGTCAAGACCGTCACCGGCTACACCGACTGGGACGCGGACCTGCAGGTCATCAAGCAGGAGCTGTCGGCCATCGGCATCAACATCACGGTGCTGGACGAGGCGGACAACACCTTCACCAGCGACCTGCAGAACGGCAACTTCCAGGTCATCATGTACGGTCCGCCGGCCGGCCCGACGCCGTACTACGAGCTGCACCTGATGCTGGACTCGGCCAACGACCAGGCCATCGGCTCCGCCGCGCAGGGCGACTACGGCCGCTACAAGAGCGCCGCCGTCGACACCGCGTTCGCCGCCTACGCCTCGGCCACCAGCCAGTCCGCGCAGCAGGCGGCCCTGGAGCAGGTCGAGACCGCGATGCTCAACGACGTGCCGCTGATCCCGGTCGTCGAGTCGGTCGACTGGTACCAGTACTCGACCGCCGAACTGGAGGGCTGGCCGTCCGCCGCCAACCAGTACGCGCAGCCCTCGCCCTGGACCTACCCCGACGTCGAGCAGGTGCTGCTGCGCCTGTACTCGAAGTCCGCTCAGTAATCGCGCGTCCGGTGCGGGCGCCACGCCCCGGCGCCCGCACCGGGCCTACCGAAGGATCGTGACACGCCGTGAGATTCGTCGTGCGCCGACTGAGCATGTTCCTGTTCACGCTCTGGGCGGCAATGACTCTGAACTTCTTCATTCCTCGGTTCATGCCGGGAAACCCGCTGCAGGCGCTGGAGGCGCGCACCCGCGCGAAGCTGTCGCCCGCCGCCCTGGAGTCGATCCTGTCCAGCTTCGGCTACAAGCCGAACGCCGGGCTGGTTCCGCAGTACTTCACCTACCTCAAGGACATGGTCACCGGGCAGTGGGGCCAGTCGATCGGCCTCTCGCTCGGGCAGCCGGTGCGTGACATCGTCTTCCAGTCGCTGCCGTGGACCCTCGGCCTGATCGGGCTGACCACGGTCATCGCGTTCCTGCTCGGCAACGTGGCGGGCATCGTGGCGGGCTGGCGGCGCGGCGGCACGCTCGACTCGTGGCTGCCGTCCACGCTGGTGGTCACGGCCAACTTGCCGTACTACTGGATCGGCATGCTGCTGATCCTGGTGTTCGCCACGACGCTCAACTGGCTGCCCGCGGACTTCAACTACGACCCGTCGATCCTGCCCGGCTTCTCCCCCGGCTTCGTCGGCTCGGTCCTGCAGCACGCGGTGCTGCCCGCGTTCGCGCTGCTGGTCACCTCGATCGGGGGCTGGATCCTGACCATGCGCAACAACATGATCACCACGCTGGCGGAGGACTACGTGCGCATGGCACGCGCCAAGGGCCTGGCCGACCGGAAGATCATGTTCGGATACGCGGCGCGCAACGCGATGCTGCCCAACCTCTCCGGGTTCGCGATGTCGCTGGGCTTCGTGCTCTCCGGCTCGGTCCTGGTCGAGTACGTGTTCAACTACCCCGGCCTCGGCTACCAGCTGCTGAACTCCGTGGACAACAACGACTACCCGCTGATGCAGGTGCTGTTCATGCTCTACACCATCGCGGTGCTGGTCTCGCTGCTGGCGGCGGACTTCTTCATGATGTGGCTCGACCCGCGCGCCCGGGCGAAGGGATGAGGACATGAAGTTCGCCTCCCTGGTCAAGAACCGCAAGGCCCTGATCGGCCTGATCCTGTTCGTGCTGACCTGCCTGCTCGCGCTGGCCCCCGGGCTGTTCACCACGGACCACAACCCCGGCGTCTACGGCGTCTACCCGCCGAACCTCGGTCCGTCCACCGGCCACCTGCTCGGCACCACCTCCTACGGCCAGGACATCTACAGCCAGCTGGTCTACGGCGCGCGCCAGGTGCTGCAGATCGCGCTGCTCGCGGGCGCCTTCGCCACGGTGCTCGCGGTGCTGATCGGCGTCACTGCGGCATACCTGGGCGGCCTCGTGGACGAGGTGCTCTCGCTCGTGACCAACGTGGTGCTGATCCTGCCGACGTTCCCGCTGATGATCATCCTGGCCAAGTACGCGGGCCAGTCGAACACGGTGATGATCGTCGTGCTGGTGGCCACCGGCTGGTCCTACGGCGCCAACCAGATGCGCGCCCAGGCGCTCTCGCTGCGCAACCGGGACTTCCTGGAGGCCGCGCGGGTACGCGGCGAGCGGCGCTCCTACATCATCCTGTTCGAGATGCTGCCTACGATGACCTCGCTCATCGTCGCGAACTTCCTCGGCTCCGCCCTCTACTCCGTGCTCGCGGCCTCCGGCCTGCAGTTCATCGGCCTGGGCAACGCCGACGCGCAGAGCTGGGGCACGATGCTCTACAACGCCAACAACGCCGAGGCGCTGCAGGGCGGCAACGCCCTGTGGATCATCGCACCGGGCGTGGCCATCGCCGTGCTGAGCGCCGCGTTCGCGCTGATGAACTACGCGTTCGACGAGATCGGCAACCCGGCGCTGCGTCCGGTGCGCCGCAAGGACCTGCGCCGCTCGCGCAGGGCCGAGCGGCTCGCCGCCCGGGACGCCGCGCACCCCAACGCCGAGAAGGGAGCGAGTGATGTCGACTCCGACCTCTACGCCGACGCCTCCTGACCCCGACACCGACACCGCCGCCGGCACCGCCGACGTCGGCGCCGTCACGGGCGAGCCGCTGCTCGACGTGCGCGACCTGCGGATCGTCTACGACTCCGCCCGCGGCCCGGTCGAGGCCTGCTCCGGGGTGAACCTGACGGTGCGCCCGGGCGAGTTCGTCGGCATCGTCGGCGAGTCCGGCTGCGGCAAGTCCACCCTGCTGTTCGGCATCGCGCAGCTGCACAGCGCGCCCGCGCGGATCGCCGGCGGCCAGGTGCTCTTCCGCGGCCGCGACCTCGTCACGCTCCCGCCCAAGGAGCTCAACGACCTGCGCTGGCGCGACATCGCCGTGGTGATGCAGAGCGCGATGAACGCGCTCAACCCGGTGCGCACCATCGGCGACCAGTTCAAGGACGCGATCCTCGCGCACGAGAAGTGGAGCGAGGAGAGGATCCGCGAGCGCAGCGCCGAGGTGCTGCGGCTGGTCGCGATCGACCCGGTGCACCTGCGCAGCTTCCCGCACCAGCTGTCCGGCGGCATGCGGCAGCGCGCGATGATCGCGATGGCGCTGCTGTTCACCCCGGACCTGATCGTGATGGACGAGCCGACCTCGGCGCTGGACGTGGTGGCGCAGCGTTCGCTGATGGTGCAGATCAAGGAACTGCAGCAGCAGCTCGGCTTCGCGGTCGTCTTCGTCACCCACGACATGTCGCTGGTGAGCCACTTCTCCGACCGGCTGCTGGTGATGTACGCGGGGCAGGTGGTCGAGTTCGGGCCCACGCGCACGGTGTTCGACACCCCGTCGCACCCGTACAGCGCCAGCCTGCTCGAGGCCTTCCCGTCGATCCGCGGACCCAAGGTGCCGCTGACCGGGATCCCCGGCGACCCGCCGAACCTGGCGCACCCGCCGGCCGGCTGCCGGTTCCACCCGCGCTGCCCGCAGGTGCAGGAGCGGTGCCGGACCGAGCAGCCCGAGCTGTTCGACGTCGGCGGTGTCGGCGGCGGCGCGGTGGTCAGCCGCTGCCTCAAGCACCACCCGGGCAACCCGCTCGCGGCGTCCGTCGAATCCGCAGAACCGCCCAAGCCCGCCGAAGCGGAGGTGCAGCCGTCATGACCGCAGTCGACGAACGCCCCGAGGCGGGCCCCGCGCCGGCCGGTGCGCCGCTGCTCGAGACGAGGAACCTGAGCCGGCACTTCAAGGTCGGCGGGAGTCTCTTCTCACACCAGCTGCTGCACGCGGTCGACGACGTCAACCTGACGATCGGCGAGCGCGAGATCGTCGCGCTCGTCGGGGAGAGCGGCAGCGGCAAGTCGACCATGGCGCGGCTGCTGGCCCAGGTGTACAAGCCGACCTCGGGCGAGATCCGCTTCCAGGGCAGGGACCTCGCGCAGCTGCGCGGGCGCTCGGCCCAGCTGAAGTACCGAAGCGACGTGCCGATGGTCTTCCAGGACCCGTTCGCCTCGCTCAACCCGGTCTACAAGGTCTCGCACGGCATCCTGCGCGGCATGAAGCTGCACCGGCCGGATCTCACCACGCAGCAGGCGCGCCGCGCCGAGCTGCTGCGTGTGGTCTCCGCGGTGGGCCTGAACCCGCCGGAGGAGATCGTCGAGCGCTACCCGTACGAGCTGAGCGGCGGGCAGCGCCAGCGCATCGGCTTCGCGCAGGCGCTCGCGTACCGGCCGAAGCTGATCCTGGCCGACGAGCCGGTCTCGATGCTGGACGTGAGCATCCGGATCGGGCTGCTGAACGTGATGGCGAAGCTGCGCGACGAGGAGGGCGTGTCGTTCCTCTACATCACGCACGACATCGCGAGCGCGCGGTACGTCTCGGACCGCATCATGGTGATGTACGGCGGGCACGTCGTCGAGCAGGGTCCGACCGAGAGCGTGCTGGCCGATCCGAAGCACCCGTACACGCAGCTGCTGTTGTCCGCGGTGCCGGACCCGAGGGCGCCGCTGGAGGTCACCACCGAGGCGGCGAAGGCCGAGCCCCCCGCGGTCATCGACCCGAAGCCCGGCTGCCGCTTCCGCGCCCGCTGCCCGCTCGCGGTCGAGGCGTGCGCCACCGTGACCCCGCTGCTCCAGCCGGTCGAGCCCGCGCACAAGGCCGCCTGCCACGTGACGGCCCCGGCCCCCGGGGCGTAACCGTCGCGTCGAAGGGGTCTCCCGCGCGTCCTGCGTGCCGTGGGAGACCCCTTCGACGTTGTCCGGCTCCGGACGAATCCCGCCGCGGCCCCTTGACGGCCCTCATGGTCTAGTCCAGTTTTGATGATGCGTCGCCGCCCCACACGGCGAAGCACTCCCACCGTCAGCGTGCTCGAATGTCGGAGACCACCACATGAACGAGCGTCCGCAGATCTCCCGTCGCAACCTGCTGCGCAACGCAGGCCTCGCCCTCGCCGTCGCCGGCACTTCCTCGGCCGCGATACGCGCCGAGACGGCGACCCCCGCGGCCGCGGCCACCGGCGCCGCGCCCGCCGCCACGAAGTCCGGCCCGATCACGACCGCCTACGTCGAGGTCAACACCGACAGCATCACCAACGTCGGCAAGTACGTGTTGGCCTCGAACGGCGCCAACGTGTTCGACCTCGCCATCATCTTCGCCGCCAACATCGACTACAACGGATCCGACGCCTACCTGTACTTCAACCCGCAGGTGCAGGCGGTCCTCGACAACGCGGCTACGCAGATCGCCCCGCTCCAGGCGCAGGGGATCAAGGTGCTGCTCTCGATCCTCGGCAACCACCAGGGCGCCGGCTTCGCCAACTTCCCCGACCAGCAGTCGGCGGCGGCGTTCGCGGCGCAGCTGTCCGACGCCGTCTCCACCTATGGGCTCGACGGCATCGACTTCGACGACGAATACGCCGACTACGGCACGAACGGCACGCCGCAGCCGAACGCGTGGTCGTTCCCGTACCTGGTCCAGGCGTTGCGCAACGACCTGCCGGACAAGGTCATCTCCATGTACTTCATCGGGCCGTCCTCGACAACGTTGTCTTACAACGGGATCGTCGTCGGCGACCTGCTGGACTACGCCTGGAACCCGTACTACGGCAGCTGGGGCGTGCCCTCCATCCCCGGAATGACGAAGGCGCAGCTGGGTCCCGCGGCCATCGACATCCAGAACACCTCCTCGTCGACCGCGGCCAGCCTGGCGCAGGAGACCGTGACGAACGGCTACGGCGTCTTCAACACCTACAACCTCTCCGGCTCGGACGCCAGCGGCTACCTCTCCTCGGTCACCCAGCCGCTCTACGGCAGCAGCACCGTCTACGTCGGCGGTACGAGCGGGCCGGCGACGTACAACAACACCGGGATCGCGAACGACGGCTCCGCCGACGCGAACTTCGACGGCGGCGGCTACGCCTACTCGGCCCAGGCGCTCGCCGCGGCAGGAGTCAGCCCCGGCTCGCGGATCACCGCGGCCGGAAAGACCTTCACCTGGCCGAACGCGGCCGCCGGCAGCGCGGACAACTTCCAGGCCGACGGCCAGACGATCGCGGTGGGAACCGGCAACTCGGGCACCTCCGGCAGCATCGCCTTCCTCGGCGCCGCCACCAACGGGCCCTCGAGCGGGACCGCCACGGTGAAGTTCACCGACGGCACCAGCCAGAACGTCGCGCTGTCGTTCTCGGACTGGACGCTCAACGGCGGCAGCACGAGCGTCCAGGCCGGCAACACGATCGCCGTCACCACGTCCTACCGGGACACCGGCTCCGGCGGCCGGGACACCGTCTCCACCCACGTGTTCGCCACCACCCCCGTCTCGCTGCCGTCCGGCAAGACGGTCTCCGGCGTCACCCTGCCCGCCTCCGCGAACCAGGGCGCCCTGCACGTGTTCGCCATCGCCGTCTGAACCCTGGAGCGCTAGGAGCAGTGCGGAGTTCAGATCTCGATCAGCGGAACGGCTCAGCGGCAAGCCTGGATGCCTGTCCGGAGCGCCCTCAGACTGGGCGTCCGTGGGCGTTTCGGACAGGTGGCCAGGCTCCTACAAAGCGCGCCTGTGACCTGCGCGGATGTGAGCTAGGGCGCGTCAGCCCTAGCTGAGCTCAGTCGCAATCGCAGTCGCTGACGCGTGGGACTCAAGTAAGACCACGATGGTGGAGCCAATGGGACTCGAACCCCTAACCCCTGCCTTGCAAAGGCAAGCCCTTGGCTCGCTAACTCGTGATCGACATGCCGCCCACCTGGGCGGGACGTCCGCACGCGTCCGTACGCGTCCACCGTAGTACGTCGCGATTGTCACTCAATCAGTCACCCACTTGTGCTGCAGACTTGTAGGTCGGATGGGAAGAGGCCACTCCGAACCCATCGTCTCTTCCGAACACCCACGGTGCCAGAACCACGATCCACCCGTCCGGATCGACGAACGAGATCGCGCCGCGCCGCGCCCAGTAGGGGTTCTCCACATCGACCGGCCGGTGACCCCGCTCGGCGAATCGCTCCACGACAGTGGCCACCGCCTCGGGACCCGTCAGATACAGCACCAACTGGTTCTCGGCGGACGGCTCCGGGATCGATGGCGGCTGGCCGTGCTGAGTCAACTCGAAGTGCACCGGGGTTCCGGGCAGCCCGAAGACCACGCCGTCGTATCCGTCGTGACCGCGCCAGGCCGCGAGGACGGGCAGCGCTAGATCGTCGCGATAGAAGGCCAGACACTGGTCGTAGTGAGCCGTCGGCCGTGCGAATCGCACCGCACCCACCGGCAGATGCGCCGGCCATCGGTCGTCGTTGTCCATGACCGGATCATCGCGGATACGCGCGATCTTGGCATCGGTCCACAGACCTAGGACTTGAGACTCAAGCTGCCATTGGGCGTCCCTGACTCGCTCGCTCAGACTGAAACGATCTCTTAGCCCCACTGTGGCCAGCCCATCAGCCCGCTGAACTGGGGCCGCGGCTCGCCGGAATCGAATCTCTCGATGAAGCCAAGGGGCCGCAGCTCATCCGACGTCGAGGCCACACCTCACTCTAGGAACCAGATGACTGATCGGGTTTCGTTGCGTGGGGGTGGCGAAGCCGTCGATCTGCTGTGAGTGATCACGAAGGGTGTCCGGGCTGGATAGCGAATCACCAATCTCACCTGGGAGTTCGCCATGCACGTCGACCCGCCGCAGGCCGCCCGGGCCGGGCGCCCGAGGTCACCGATGCCGAGCTCGTGTGCATGGCCGTGGCCCAGGCACACCTCCGCTTCACCCACCAACGCCGCTGGATACGCGCGGCACCGAAACTAGTCGGACACCCGCGGCGCCGGCTTCGAAGCCGCCCTCGCCCGACAGGGCGTGACCCTGATACGCCCCGCGATGAAAGACGAAGCAGATCCCGGATCTACCCCGCATGGTTTCGCAACCGCGTCGAATCAGTCATCGACACCCTCAAGGGCCAACTCGGCATCGAGCATCCAGGAGCACCTGAACCGACCGGACTGTTCACCCGCGTCGTCCAACGCATCCTGGCCCTCAACGCCACCGTATGGCACAACTGGACCACCGCAGCACCCGTCGAGCGCTCCCTACCGCCTACAACCACCAACCGCCACCCGAGCAGCACAAACGAACCACGCCACCCCCACGCAACGAAACCCGATCAGTCATCTAGTCCGCGCCGAGGTGCGCCAGCACCGCCTGGTGCGCCGCCCAGCCGTCGGGGAACTTCACCGGCACGCCGAGCCGCACCGGCTCCGCGTGCGGATGCGCGTCGAGCAGGGCGGCGATGCCCGCCCTGCCGACGACCAGGCAGGCGTGCCGGTGCCGCGAGAGCAGCACGCACAGGCGGCCGGTCTCCAGATGGAACGCGGTCGCGTCGCGGCGGCCGGAGAGCGGGTGCAGCACGATCGTCACGTCGTACTCGCGGCCCTGCAACCGGTTCGCCGTGTCGACGGTCACCTCCGGCAGTCCCAGCGCGGCCCGGCGGCTCGTCGCCAGCGCCGCGCGCACCGCCGCCGCCTGGTCGCGGTGCGCGGTGCCGATCGCGATGCGGTCCGGGGTGACCGCGCGGCGGTAACCCGCCGCGGTGTCCACCGCCTCGGCCCCGCGCCGCACCAGCCGCTCCGCCAGCGCCGCGCAGGCCTCGACCGCCTCCGCGTCCGTGCGGATCACGTGCGCCGCGGGCAGGCCGTACCAGGCCCAGCCCTCGCGGGCGGCCTGCTCCCACGCCTCGTCGAGCGCCGAGCCGTCGCCGCCCGCGCCCAGACGCAGGCTTCGATCACCGTCCTCGCTGCCCGCCTCGAACGGGGTGAAGGGGTAGAAGGCCTTCGCCACGAGCGGCGCCGCCGAGGCGGGCAGCCGCCACGAGTACGGCAGCCGGTGCACCGGAAGCTCCGGGTTGTGCGCGCGCACCACGGCGACCGCGCTGTCGCTCGGGTCCCACGGCGAGCCCGCCCACGCCTCGGTGTCCACCGTCGCGAACGGGTCGAGCTGGCCGGGGTCGCCGACGAACAGCGCCGTGCCGTCGGCGAACCGGGGGGCGACAGCGAGCAGGCCGTCCGAACGCATCTGATACGCCTCGTCGAGGATCGCCCAGGCGAACGTGCCCTCCTTGACCAGCGCCCACTTCGCCGCCGTCGCCAGCACGATCTGCGCCGCCGCCAGCTCGGCCGGCTTCGCGGAGAACGCCAGCGTCTCCCCCCGCAGCGGGGCGAGCCGCTCGGGCACCTCGTAGTCGCCCGCCGTGAGCCGGCCCAGCACCACCCGCGGATGCGCGGCGGCGAGCCGGGCGACGAGGTCGTCGACCTGCTCGTTGGTCTGCGCGACGATCATCACCCGCTCCCCCGTCGCGGCCAGCCGCCCGGCCAGCTCGACCACGAGGGTGGACTTGCCGGCGCCGGGCGGGGAGTCCACGATCACCCCGCGGTGCGCGCGGGAGAGCAGGTCGGCGGCCACGGCCTCGATGACGGCGCGGGCCTCGGCGGATCGTCGTGCGCTCATTGCCTACCGCCAGTCCTCGGCCTGCTCCTCGGCCCGCGGCACGAACGGCCAGGGCGGCCCGCCGTGCGTCCACGGGGTCTGATCCGCGTCCGGCAGCTCCGGCCGGGTGCCGCGCTGCTCGGCCAGGAACGTCGCGTAGCACCGCTCCTCGCCGACCACCGGCACCGAGCCCTGCTCCGGCGTCTTGCCGCGCCCCATGCCGCTCTGCACCTCGAATTCGACCTCGAACCCGCCGTCGGCGTCCTCGACCGGGCGCACCGCGCGCAGCCGCACCGTCTGCCCGGTGCGCGAAGGGCTGGCCAGCTTGGCGCCAGGCCGCAGGATCACCTCGTCCTGGGTGCGCAGCAGCACCAGCGGGCGCGGCCAGGCCCGCTTGCCCTTGATCTCCTGGCGTTCCGCGTCCACGAAGGTGATCCGCCCGGCGAAGGCCTCGCCGCCCACCCGGTAGCGCGCCAGCACCAGCGGGTCGTCGACGGCCTGGGCACGGTCATAGCTCTGCTGCGCCGCCTCGAGGTCGGCGAGCCGGCGGGCCGCGGCGACCGCGCTGGGCCGCTTGGGCTGCGGCGGCGCGCCCTCCTCGAGCCCGGTGACGAAGTCGGTGAACCGGCCGCGGTCCACCTGCCAGCGCACCCCGTCCGAGGCGGCGGCCGGCAACGCGCGCAGCACGTCGATCGCGTGCCAGACGGTCTCCCAGGTCGGGCGCAGCTGCGCCGCCAGCGCGGCGCCCAGCTCCTGCTCCGCCTTCGCCACGGCGCGCAGGTCGTCCGCGGCCCTGGCCTCCTCCTGCGCGCGCACCAGCGGGGCCAGCACGCCGGTGTCGAAGGCGGGGTCGGTGACCGGTCCGGCCGGCGGGACCAGGTCCGGATCCTCGGCGCGCAGGGCGGCCTCGGCTCCCGACAGGCCGTCAGGCGGGTCGATCCAGCCGAGCAGCGCCGGAAGGTGCTGGTCCTCGAGCGCGCTCTGCCCGCTCGCCCAGTGCTGGCCCAGCACGGAGGTCAGGGCCAGGCAGGCACTCGAACCCGGCATCGCCGCGCGGTCCTCGGCGAACCAGGTCAGGAAGCGCCCGAGCAGCGGCACGAGCGGGTCCACCGGGTACGGCCCGTCCGTGGTGCGGAAGCGCGCGGAGCGGCCGAGCAGCCGCAGCGCCTCGACGCCGCCCGTGTTGGGCAGGATCAGCTGCGGCGCGTCGGTGCACCGCTGCCACTCCTCACGGTTCTTCGTCGCCTCCACGGTCTCGGTGTGCTCGCGCCGCGCCTGCACGTAGGGCATCAGCAGCCTGGCGAGGTCGGTGAGGAACGCGAAGCGCTGGTCCCGGTTGCGCGGCTGGCCGACGACGAGCAGGTGCGCGTCGTCGCGGCGGGTGCCCGCCAGCACGGCCAGCGGCGCCGCCGCCTCGCCCGCCTGCATCAGCGGGATCAGCACGAACGGCTCCTCGGACAGGTGCACGTGCCGCACCGCGGCGATCGGCACCGCGCGCCCGAGCCGCGCC
>DATJIF010000012.1:0-49726 GCA_035493475.1 Actinospica sp. | reverse complement strand
TTCGGCCTCGAGCTCGAGCTCACCGAGGGCATGCGCTTCGACAAGGGCTACATCAACTTCTACTTCGCCACCGACATGGAGCGGCAGGAGGCGGTCCTCGAGGACCCGTACATCCTGATCGCCAACCAGAAGATCGGCAACGTCAAGGACCTGCTGCCGATCCTCGAGAAGGTCATGCAGCTGAACAAGCCGCTGCTGATCATCGCCGAGGACGTCGAGGGCGAGGCGCTGGCCACGCTGGTGGTCAACAAGATCCGCGGCACCTTCAAGTCCGTCGCCGTCAAGGCCCCGGGCTTCGGCGACCGCCGCAAGGCCATGCTCGGCGACATCGCGATCCTCACCGGCGGCCAGGTCATCACCGAGGAGGTCGGCCTCAAGCTCGACACCGTCGGCATCGACCTGCTCGGCCGCGCCCGCAAGATCGTGGTCACCAAGGACGAGACCACCATCGTCGACGGCGCCGGCGACGCGGACGCGATCGAGGGCCGCAAGTCCCAGATCCGCGCCGAGATCGAGAAGTCGGACTCGGACTACGACCGCGAGAAGCTGCAGGAGCGCCTGGCGAAGCTGGCCGGCGGCGTGGCCGTCATCAAGGCCGGTGCCGCCACCGAGGTCGAGCTCAAGGAGCGCAAGCACCGCATCGAGGACGCCGTGCGCAACGCCAAGGCGGCCGTCGAGGAGGGCATCGTCGCCGGCGGCGGCGTGGCCCTGCTGCAGGCGGCCACCAAGGCCTTCGAGAAGCTCGACCTGACGGGCGACGAGGCGACCGGCGCGAACATCGTGCGCCTGGCCGTCGAGGCCCCGCTCAAGCAGATCGCCGTCAACGCCGGCCTCGAGGGCGGCGTCGTGGTGGAGAAGGTCCGCAACCTGGAGCCCGGCTTCGGCCTGAACGCCGCGACCGGCGAGTACGTCGACATGCTGGCCGCCGGCATCCCCGACCCGGCCAAGGTGACCCGCTCCGCGCTGCAGAACGCCGCCTCCATCGCCGCGCTGTTCCTCACCACCGAGGCCGTCATCGCCGACAAGCCGGAGAAGGCCGCCGCGGCCCCGGCCGGCGGCATGCCCGGCGGGGACATGGACTTCTAAGAGGTCCTGACCTGAGTACCGGTTCCACCGGCTTCGGCCCCGTTCCGCAGACGCGGAGCGGGGCCGAAGTTCTTTTTCCCGTCGGTGGTCCGGATGTCTTGTCGGCTGCGGTCCGCGTCGCTTCGCGTCGCTCCGTGGGTTGCGCTTGCCCACCCTCCCACCCGTTGCGTTGAGCAGGTCGGCTGCGGCTTCAACCGGGAGGTCAATGAGCTGGCTCGGTTCGCTGAGGAACGGCGAGGTGAAATTCGACAGCGACCTCCGCGCGCCTGAGCGACCCCGAGCTGAAGCCATTGCGTACCGATCGACTGACCTTGATGTGAAATCTCGCATCGGACCGCAACCTGGATCGGCTTACCGGTGCCGAGCATGCTGGCCACCCGATGTCGTGAGTTCTCCTCGCCTGGCCCTTGCTGTTGATCCTTAGGTTGAATCCCCAGCCAACCCACCCGACGCAACGGGTGGGAGGGTGGGCAAGCGCAACCCACGGAGCGACGCGGAGCGGCGCGAATCGCAGCGTCCAGACCCAGCTCAGGCAGGCGGGCCAGTCCGGTTTCCGCTTCTGCTTCCGCTTACGTCCTTAGCGCGGCGCGGACTTCGCCTAGGGCGGCGGGGGCCATGGAGAGGGACGTGATGCCCAGGCGGATGAGTTCGGCGGCTAGGCGGGGGTCGCCTGCTGCCTCGCCGCAGACGCCTACGGGCTTGCCTAGTTCGGCGCCGGCGTAGGCGGTCATGGCGATCAGTTTGAGGACTGCGGGGTGGCCGGAGTCTTGGAGGGCTCCTAGGGCGCCTACGAGGCGGTCGGCGGCCATCGTGTATTGGGTGAGGTCGTTCGTGCCGATGGAGGCGAAGTCGACCTCGGCCAGGACCTCGCGGGCGCATAGGGCTGCCGCGGGTACCTCGATCATCACGCCGACCTTGGCGATGCCCTTGGCGCGGGCCTTCGCGGCGAACCAGCGGGCTTCGGTGGCGTCGGCGATCATGGGGGCCATCACCCACAGGTCCACGCCGGTGCCCTCGGCCGCGGCGGCGAGTGCGGCTAGCTGCGTGTCCAGGAGGTGCTCGTGGGTCTCGCGGAAGGCTCGGATGCCGCGTACGCCTAGTGAGGGGTTGGGCTCCTCGCCGAGCGGGAGGAAGGGCAGGGGCTTGTCGGCGCCCGCGTCCAGGGTGCGGGCGATGACGGTGCGGCCGTCGAAGCCTTCGAAGACGGCCCGATACGCCGTCAGTTGGTCCTCGTAGGACGGCGGTTCGGTGGCGCCCAGGTAGAGCACCTCGGTGCGGAACAGGCCTACGCCCTCGGCTCCGGCGGCGAGGGCGTCGGGCACGTCGGCCGCGCCCCCGATGTTCGCCAGGAGTTTCACCGTGCGGCCGTCGGGGGTGCGGATCGGGGCGGTGTCGGCGGACGCTCGGGCCGCCGCGGCACGCCGTTCCGCCTCGCGTTCCCTGGCCTGCTCGACGAACTCCTCGGTGGGCGCCACGTAGACCGCGCCGTCCGCCGCGTCGACCAGCAGCAGTTCGTCCTCGGCCAGCTCCAGGGCCCCGGCGACGCCCACGACGGCGGGGATGCCGCGGGACCTCGCCAGGATCGCGGTGTGGCTGGTGGGGCCGCCCTGCTCGGTGACCAGCGCCAGGACCTTCTGCAGGTCCAGCAGCGCGGTGTCGGCGGGGGCCAGGTCGTGGGCCACCAGGATGAAGGGCTCGTCGCGCACCGGGACTCCGGGCATGGGACGTCCGGCGGCCGCGGCTACGGCGCGCGCGGCCAGGTCGTCGAGGTCCGCGACCCGTGCGGCCATGTACTCCCCGGCCCCGGCGAGCAGTTCGCGGAAGACGCCGAAGGCCTCGAAAACGGCGCGGCCCGCGGACACGCCGGCTTCCGTGCGGGCGGTCACCGCCTCGGCCAGCGAGGGGTCCTCGGCCATCATGACCTGGGCCTCGAGGACCTCGGCGGCCTCGCCCCCGGCCAGTTCGGCCCGGCGGCCCAGTTCGGCGGCCACCAGGCGCAGCGCGCCCAGCGCCCGTTCGGTCTCCTCGGCCGGCGGCCCGGCGGGCGGCGCGTCCGGCCCGGGCGGCGGCTCCGGCACGCCCATCAGCGCCACCGGTCCCGCCACGCTCGCGCCCCCGACACCGACCCCCGATAGCTTCCTCAACCCTCAGCTCACCCTTCCAGGTCCTCCGTCAGCAGTTCGGCCAGCCGGGACAGCACGTCCTCGGCGCCGTCGCCCTCGGCCTCGAGCACCACGTCCTCGCCGCCGCGCACGTCGAGCCCGAGCACGGCCAGGATGGAGCGGGCGCTGACCGGCTCCTTGCCCTCCTTGGCGATGGTCACGGGCAGCGTCGCGGCGCTGGCGGCCTTGACGAACACTGCGGCGGGGCGGGCGTGCAGTCCCACCCGGGAGGCTACGGTCACGGTGCGCTGCATTGGTTTATCTCTCCTCGGTCGGTCCTCGTGCGGCGCCTATTCTCGCGCTTCTCGCGGCCCCACCAGTATCAGGCCCAGGTGAACAGCCGGTCACCCGCGCGTACCGAGCCGAGGGCCACCGAGCCGGCGAGCGACACGGCGGCGGCCCGGTCGGCGTCCAGCGCGATCACCGGGCACACCGGGCTCAGGCCCGCGGCCTCCACCGCGGCGGGGTTCCAGCGGATCACCGGCGCGCCCGCCGGGACCACTCCGCCCTCCTCAGCCAACAGCACGAAGCCGCCGCCGTCCAGGTTCACGGTGTCGATCCCGAGGTGCACCAGCACGCCGCGGCCGTCCTCGGCGGTGACCACGAAGGCGTGCGGCTTGAGCTTGACCAGGATGCCGGAGACCGGGCTGACCACGACGCCGGGCCCGCGCACCGGGTCGATCGCGGCGCCCGGGCCGACCATGTGCTGGGCGAAGACGGCGTCCGGGACCTCGGCCAGGGCGATGGCGCGGCCGCTGACCGGGGCGACCACCGGCAGCGGCACGGCGCGCACCGGGGGCGGTTTCCGCTCGCCGGCGTTCAGGGTGTTCAGAGCAGATCCTCGATGTCCATGCAGACGGTGTCCGCGTCGGGGCCGACCACCACCTGCACGACCGAGCCGGCGCGCATCACGCCGTGCGCCCCGGCCGCCTTGAGCGCGGCCTCGCTGACCTTGGCCGCGTCGTGCACCACGGTGCGCAGCCGGGTGATGCAGGGCTCGATCTCCATGATGTTGTCCGCCCCGCCGAGGGCGGCGAGGATCGCCTGCGCCTTGTCCATGGCTGCCTCTCCTGTCCGGTCTACCGCGGGACCGCTCCCGTCCGTCGGACGGTTGGCTTGTCCCGGCCTGTGCAGTTGCGCTTGGATTTAACCGCAGCAGACCGTCTTGACAACAGTCGACCACAGGTGGTCTAGTCCGGTCCATAACAGTAGGGCGTGACCCAGTTCACAGCAAGTGAGGGTAGATGGAGATCAATCCGCGTAGCCCGGTGCCCAAGCACCAGCAGCTGCGGGAAATCCTGCTGGAGCTGATCGCCACCGAACTGGAGCCGGACGCCCCGATCCAGTCCGAGCGGGAACTCGGCGAACGCTACGGCCTGTCCAGGATGACGGTGCGTCAGGCCGTCAACCAGCTCGTCGCGGACGGCAAGCTCTACCGCGTGCGCGGGCGCGGCACCTTCGTCGCCCAGCCCAAGATGGACCTGCAGATCCGGCTGGCCTCCTTCACCGAGGACATGAACCGGCGCGGCATGGTCCCGGCCTCGCGCACGCTGGCCTTCGAGCGGATCGAGGCCTCCCCGGCGCTGGCCAGGCAGCTGGAGCTGCAGCCGGGCGACGGGGTGATCCGGCTGGTGCGGCTGCGCTACGCCGACTCGATCCCGATGGCCGTGGAGCGCTGCCACATCCCGGAGCACCGGGTGCCCGGCATCCTCGCGCTCGGCTCGCCCAAGTCGCTCTACCAGCTGCTCGCCGAGCACTACGGCCTGCCGCTCACCTGGGGCGAGCAGGTCATCGAGGCGGGCAACCCGGACCCGGACGAGGCGGCGCTGCTGGAGGTGCCCTCGACCGGGGTCGTGCTGCAGATGACGCGGCGTAGCTACAGCGACGACGTGCTCGTAGAGTATGCGTACTCCGCCTACCGGGCCGACCGGTACCAGCTGTGGGTGCCCCTCGAGCGCCCGGCCCAGCCGATCGTCAACCCGCGGGCCGCCGCCGCCAACCCCATCGAGGCGCCTAGATGACAGCTTCACCCGCGGACGGCCTCCCGCCGGCCGCGCGGACCGCGAACCTCGCGTCCCGGGCCCTGGCCGTGCTGCAGCGGATCGGCCGCTCCGTGATGCTGCCGATCGCGGTGATGCCCGCCGCGGGCGTGCTGCTGCGGCTCGGGTCCCCGGACATCCTCGGCGAGCGGACCCCGGGCGAGACCGGGGAGCACGGCCTCTACCTCGCGTCGCTGACCGGCTGGCACTGGCTGGTGTACGTCCAGCAGGTGTGCGCGGCCGCGGGCAACGGGATCTACAACTTCCTGCCGCTGCTGTTCGCGATCGGCGTCGCGGTGGGCTTCGCGAAGAAGGCGGACGGCACGGTGGCGCTGGCCGCGGCCGTCGGCTACCTGGTCTACAACGAGGTGACGGCGGCGGTCTTCGCGATGCCGATCACCGCGAGCCAGCAGTGGGCGACCACCTGGTACGGCACCACGACCGTCAACGGCCGCACGACGCTGAACACCACGGACGCGATCAACAAGAACCCGACCTACGTGCTCGGCGGCATCATGGTCGGCATCCTCGCCGCGCTGCTCTACCAGCGCTTCCACCGGATCAAGCTCCCGACGTACCTGGCGTTCTTCGGCGGGCGCCGCTTCGTGCCGATCGTCACCGCGTTCGCCGCCACGCTGCTCGGCGTCGTGATGGGCCTGATCTGGCAGTGGCCGGCCGCGGCGATCACCGGTCTGGGCAAGCAGGCCGCGGCGCACGCCAGTCTCGGCGCGGGCGTGTACGGCGTCGTGGACCGGCTGCTGCTGCCGTTCGGCCTGCACCACATCCCGAACAATCTGGTGTGGACCTCGGCGGTCGGCGGCACCTGCAGCGAGAACGGCGTGGCCTACATGGGGGACCAGGCCTGCTTCTTCCACGGCGACCCGCACTCCGGGATGTTCATGACCGGCTTCTTCCCGATCATGATGTTCGCGCTGCCTGCCGCCGCGCTGGCGATCACCCGCTGCGCCCGGCCGGAGAAGCGCAAGGCGATCGCCAGCATCATGCTCTCGGCCGCGCTCTGCTCGTTCCTGACCGGGGTGACCGAGCCGATCGAGTTCGCGTTCCTGTTCGTGGCCCCGGCCCTGTTCGGCGTGCACGCGGTGCTGACCGGCGTCTCGATGGCCCTGTGCAACGCGCTCGGCATCCACGACGGATTCTCGTTCTCGGCCGGTCTTTTCGACTACGTCTTCAACTTCGACATCGCCACGAAGCCGCTGCTGCTCATCCCGATCGGGCTCGCCTTCGCGGCGCTCTACTACACGCTGTTCACGTTCGCGATCAAGCGGTTCAACCTGATGACGCCGGGCCGTGAACCGGACGACGAGGATGTTCCGGCTCCGGCGGCCGAGCAGGCTCCGGCGGCGGAGAGCCCGGATCCGGTTCGCTGATCAGGAATTCGCGCAGCAGCGAGTCCGCCTCGCGCACCAGCGGCCGCACCACCTTGTACTTGGAGATCCGCGCCACCTTGGCCACGACGCCGGCCGTGCGCTCGGCCAGCCGCCTGCTGCGTTCGGCGTGCGGGGACTTGTCGTGCGCCCAGTAGAGCACGATCCCGAGTTGGTGCAGCCACAGCAGTTCCGGCAGCAGGCGCTCGATCTCCGCGTCGTAGCGCAGTTTCGAGCCGGTCAGCACGTACCGGTGCATCTCGATCGCCGTGTCCCTGGCCGCCTTGGACTCGGCGGAGAACGGACTGAGCGGGCTGGAGGGGTCGGCCGCGTTCTTGAAGAAGGTGGCGGCGAACTCGCGGTACGGCTCGGCGATGTCCAGCCACGTGGTCAGCACGATCCGGACCCGCTCGCCGAGGTCCGCGACGTCCGCGAGCTGCTCGACGGCGAGGGCGCGGTGCTCCTCGGTCATCCGGTCGTAGAAGCCCTGGACGAGGTGTTCCTTGGAGGCGAAGTAGTAGTAGGCATTGCCGACGGAGACCCCGGCCCGCTGGGCGATCGCCCGCATCGTGGTCCCGTCGTAGCCGCGCTCGCGGAACAGGCCGAGCGCCGTCTCCAGGATCAGTGCCCTGGTCTGCTCGCTCTTGGCCGTCCCGGCCCGGACCGTTTCGCGCATCCGCTCCACCGTACGTCCCCGGCAGCTCTCCGGCGCGGACCGACTCCCCTCCTCGTCGTCGATCCGCGGCCGGGTCGCAGCCTCGTGCCCGTGCCGCGAGCGGATCCGGCACCGCCCTAGAACCTAGCGAGGTCCACCGACAGTTCCGCGCGCCCGCGGCGCACTCCTCCCGCTCTCCTTCGGGAGGAGTTGAACGCGTTCGAAAACCCGCTCGGCGCGTGAGCCTAGCGAAGTTCCCGAACGCGTTCAAACCCTGAGTCCGGGACGGCTCAGGGCACGGTCACACCCTCCAAGACGACCGGGCCGAGCGTTGGGTTGAGCTCATTTTCCTGGGAGACTCCGGAAGGCGTGACGGTGTCCATGACCTTGGGCACCGTCGCCGGGTCCACCGCGCAGATCGCGGCGGTGTTCCCGCTGCCACAGACGCCGAACGAGTACGCGCCGGGCGTTGCGGTGAAGGCCCGCGCCTGGTCCGAGCTGAAGCCGTCCTGGCCGGTGAGCGCGATGGTGAACGTCCAGCCGGAGCTCGGGGTGCCGAACTCGGATTCGGGCAGCGCCACGGTGATCGTGTTCGTCAGGGTGGAGGCCACGACGGCGGTCGGGGTGCCGACCGCGTTGCCGCCGGCGTCCTTCCACACCGGCGAGGCGAAGCCCTGCACCTCGATCAGTTGGCTCCACGCGTCGGCCGGGGCGATCGTGTAGTTCCGGCTGGCGTATGCGGCGTCGGTGGAGGTGCTCGTCGCCGCGGGGTCGTGGATGTAGTAGTCGAGCAGTTGCGCGCCCATCGTGGCACCGAAGGTCGGCGTCAGCTTGGCGAGCGTGAGCCGCAGATAGACGGTGTTATCCGCCGTGATCACCTGGAAGCGGTTGATATCGAAGGATCCCGCGACGAAGTCGGCCGCCGTCGGGTACTGGTACGTGCCGGGACCGTCGTGCGTGCCGGTGTGCGTCACGTCGAGCACCGTCGTGCCGCCGGACACGTCGCCGACCACCTGCGTCTGCGCGAAGCCGGTGGAGTTCCCGGAGGTCGCGGCGACGCTGATCACGTTGGTGCCGAAGCCGATCGCGACCGAGGCGGAGAACGCGCCGGTCGAGTCGGCCGTGGTGCTCACGGTCGTCGCGGCGGATGCGATATCCGAGTCCTGAGTCTCGATCGAGACTGCGGCGCCGGGCGTCGTCGTGCCGCTGACGGTGGTCGTGCCGCCCTCGATCGTGCTGCCGGAGGTCGGCGCGGTGAGGGTGACGTTCGCGGTGCCCGGTGCTCCGTGGGCGACGTAGCGCGCCGCGGTGATCTGCGGCGTGTCCGTGATCTTATTCGCCCCCAGGTCGATGATCAGCCGCAGCTCCTGCGACTGCGCCCAGGTGAGCGGCGAGGCGGAACCGGCGGCCTGGCCGTCCACGAAGCCGATGCTCGCGGACGTCGGGTCCGAGCCGTACGGCGACGCGGCCAGGTTCGGGTCCTCCCACACCTGCTCGGGGACGAGGCCGATGCCGCTCGCCGACTTGGTCATGAACTGCAGCAGGGCTTTCGCGGTCGCCGGGTCGTTCTCGGCGATCGCGGACTCGGCGCGCTCACCGGACAGCACCGGCCACAGGTGCCCGGTTCCGGTGTCGGTCGTCGGCCACGGCTGGCCGTCCACCGTGCACGAGGTCTGACTGTTCACGGTCGAGCAGTCGCCGTAGCCGTCCGCGCTGCCGAGGCTCGCGCCATCGCCGTAGCGGTAATAACCGGTTCCGGTCGGTGTCTTCACTGCGAGCGTCTTGTCCAGCACGCTCAACGAGTTCTTGAAGGTCGCGTCCGAGGGCGAGAGCTCACCGAGCCGGACGAGCTCCTGGAAGCCGCCGTCGATCACGCTGCGCTGGTCCACGCTCGGCGCGCCGTTCGAGAGCGAGTAAGTTATCGCCGCGTTCGGGTCGCCGGTCTTGGACAGCCGGACGAAGTACGGCGAAGAGCTCTGCGAACCGGTCGTCGTGACGTCCCAGTTCTTGATGCTGCGCTGGAAGTCGTCGGCAGTGGCCTGATACAGGTTCGCGTCGGCGTAGTCCTTGTGCGACTTGGCGATCGCCGACGCGGCGGTCAATCCCGCGATCTCGGCCGCGATCGTCGAGGGCGAATACCCCGACTGCTCCTCCCACCGCTCCACGCCGAACGACGGGCCGTGCGAGACCAGCCAGTCGGCCGCGGGCTTGATGTGGTCCGTCCACAGCGTCGAGTCGCCGCCGAGCCCCGACTCGTACGCCATCAGGATCGGGTACGCGGTCTCGTCCAGCTGATCGCCGCCGGTGTCGGGCGCGGTCTTCCCGTTCACCAACGAATTCCGGGGAATCTCGCCGGTCGGCAGCTGCTGCTTCTGCAACAGGAACAGTGCCGCGTCCCTGGCCGTCGACACATCACCGTCCGCGAGCAGGCCGGTGAACGCCTCATACAGGTCGCGGGCGAACACCTCGCGGTACGAGCCGAAGTAGACCGCCTTGCCGCCGACGTACGCACCGGCGTTCACCGCCTGGCCCCAGGGCGAGGCCAGCGAGGCGACGATCGCGCCCGGGTACGTCTTGTCCTCGCTCGCCTTCAGCACGTTCGCGTCGAGGTAGTAGGTGCGGGCGTACTGCGCGGGCGGGTTCTTGAGCCGACCGTCGTACGCGCGCCACGTCGCCTCGTACTGCTGCTGCGTGGCAACGAACGGGATGCGCAGCGAGGCCTGCGCGCCCGCCACCGCCTGCGACTGCGTGCGGCCGAAGCCGAGCGAGAGGGTGAAGTCGGTGCCGTGCGCGACGGCCTCG
Organism: Actinospica sp.; assembly: GCA_035493475.1. Lineage (GTDB taxonomy): Bacteria > Actinomycetota > Actinomycetes > Streptomycetales > Catenulisporaceae > Actinospica. The sequence continues at coordinate 39,597 of DATJIF010000012.1, read as the reverse complement.
GTGGCGACGATGTGGCCGTCGTCCGCCGCAGAGTATTGAGTCAGCGCGTGCGCCGCGTCCAGTTGCGTGAGCCCGTCGCTCGCCGTCCCCGCGTAGCCGACGCTGGAGTTGCCAGGCGAGGTCGAGGTCAGCGCCATGTAGGTCGGCACCGCGTAGTTCCGGTTCACCGCTTCGGTCGACGTCAGGGTGCTGTAGACGACCGGGACGCCGGAGGCGTCGATCACGCCGGTGTTGCCGCCCGCGTTGTCCGTGCCGCCACCGCCGTCGCCGTTCGCGTGCGCGTCGAGGCGGGCGTACACGTGCAGCCTGGCCAGGTTCGTGTGCGTGCCCGGCAGCGCGGACATCGTCGTGTGCATCAGGACCGTGTCACGGCGCGGATCGGTGACGTAGGTCGTGGTCAGCGCGTAGCCGTGTGCCTGGTCCTTGGCGGTGACCGTGCAGGCCATGCCGGTGGGGTCGGCCGCGACCGTGTACGTCATGTCGCGGGTCTGCAGGTCGGTGAAGGACGAGCCGTCGGTCACCACGTATTGCAGGGTGCTGACGTTCGTGTTGTCCACGGTCGGCTCGTAGACGTCGGACAGCACGCCGTCCGCGACCGTGTACCAGACCTTCGAGGCGGTGTTCTCGGCCGTGCCCAGGCAGTCCTTGCGGGCCAGGTCGTAGTAGGAGGCCGCGCCCGGACCGCCGGCGGCAGCCGAGCCGGGGGACGCGGCGTGCGCGGCGGAGGTGGCCGTGGTCAGGGCCAGCGCGCAGGTCAGAACAAGGGTGAGCGATGAACGGGATCGTCGTCGTCGCATCGAGGACCTCATCGTCGACAGGCGGAATCGACCCGTCCGTCGGCGACGGACAGGCGGGCACCCGATGCTGATCCACGTACTGCTTCGAAACCGCCGGACACGCGCGGCCGGGCCACGACCCCTCACGCGGCGCCGCACCGCCGCCCCGGAAGTCTTGACCCCCGCCTGTACAACCGCGCGCGTCCGGCGGAGACACCGGGCGCGTGGTGAGCAGATTGGCGTTGAATCGACATTCTGTCAAGAACCCTGCTAAGGTGCTTGTCTCCATTTCACGCGGCAACACCCCGCCGCGACGCGCACGTACGGGCCGTCGGGAGATCGGCTCGGACCTCTGCCTCCGGAATACACAACCTGATCGTGAATCGTGTATTTATTGGAGGCTTCGCCATGCCCGAAAACGGGGCACTCACGCCACATCACCCGCAGGTCGTGGCCGAGCGGGAGCATCTCGAAGCATCCCGCGCCGCGCTGCGCGCCATGCGGGAGGACACTCTCGCGCTCAAGGCCCAGGGCGGCACCGGCTGGTCCACCGAGGTGCTGAACCTCGCGCTGCAGGCCCGCGCCGCCGCGCTGGTGGACCGGGCCGACGTGCCGCTGTTCTTCGGCCGGCTCGACTACGCGGCCGACGGGGACACCGACTTCCAGGCCGAGCACTACTACGTCGGCCGCCGCCACGTGCACGACGCGCACGGCGACCCGATGGTCGTGGACTGGCGCGCGCCGGTCTCGCTGGCCTTCTACCGGGCCAGCGCGAAACAGCCGATGGGCCTCGGCCTGCGCCGCCGCTTCGGCTTCTCCGGCGGCGTGCTCACCGCGATCGAGGACGAACCCTTCGGCGACGCCGCCACCGCTCCGGCCGCCGACGACTCCGGCGGTTCGTCCATCCTGCGCCAGGAGATCGAACGCCCGCGCACCGGCCCGATGCGCGACATCGTCGCCACCATCCAGCCGGAGCAGGACGAGATCGTCCGCGCCGACCTGGCCACCAGCATCTGCGTGCAGGGGGCGCCGGGCACCGGGAAGACGGCCGTCGGCCTGCACCGCGTCGCGTTCCTGCTGTACGCGCACCGCGAGCGGATCAAGCGCGGCGGCGCCCTCGTCGTGGGACCGAACCGGCAGTTCCTGAAGTACATCGAGCAGGTGCTCCCGGCGCTCGGCGAGATCGACGTCGCGCAGGCCACCGTCGCCGAACTCGTGGACCGCGCGCCGGTCCGGGCCACCGAGGACGGCGCGCCCGCCCGGCTCAAGGGCGACGCACGGATGGCCGAGGTGCTGGCCCGGGCCGTCTGGGCGCACATCGCCGAACCCGCCGAGGCCCTGCTCGTGGTGCGCGGCTCGCGGCGCTGGCGGGTCCCCGCGTACGAACTCGCCGAGCACATCGAGGCCCTGCGCGGCCGCGACGTGCGCTACGGCGCCGGACGCACGATGCTCGGCCAGCGGATCGCGCACAGTGTGCTGACCCGGATGGAGGAGGCCGGGGAGTCGCCGGACGACCGCGTGCAGAACGCCGTGGCCCGCAGCCAGCCGGTGCGCAAGGCGGTCGACCAGGCGTGGCCCGCCGTCGATCCCGCCAAGCTGCTGCACGCCCTCTTCAGCGACCCGGAACGGCTCGCGTCCGCCGCCGAGGGAATCCTGAGCGCCGAGGAACAGGAACTGCTGATCTGGCCCAAGCCCCCGCGCTCCGCCGGCGCCGCCCGCTGGACCGCCGCCGACGTCGTCCTGCTCGACGAACTCGCCGACCTGCTGGAGCGCACCTCCTCGCTGGCGCACGTCGTGGTCGACGAGGCGCAGGACCTCTCGGCGATGCAGCTGCGCGCCGTGGCCCGCCGCTGCACGACCGGAAGCGTGACAGTGCTCGGAGACATCGCCCAGGCCACCACGCCATGGGCCACCGGCTCGTGGGCCGTCGCGCTGGAGCACCTGGGCAAGGGCGAGGCGCACATCGAGGAGCTGACCCAGGGCTTCCGCGTGCCCCGGCAGATCATCGAGTACGCGGCCCGGCTGCTGCCCTCGATCGCCCCCGAACTCGCTCCGCCGACCTCGGTCCGGCAGCAGGGCGGCGGACTCGAGGTGCGCCCCGTGGCCGACGACGGGGAACTGACCAGCGAGCTGATCGCCACCGTCCGCCGCGCCCTGGCCGACGAGGGCTCCATCGGCCTCATCGCCGCCGACGCCGACCTGGACCGCATCGGAAAGTCCCTGGCCAAGGCCGATATCGCCGGCACCCGCCTGGACGCGGAGGAGACCGAGGGCGCCGAGGAACCGCGCCTGATCCTCGTCCCCGCCACCCTCGCCAAGGGCCTCGAATACGACCAGGTCATCGTCGTCGAGCCGGGCACCATCGCAGCAGCCGAACACGACGCGCTGCTGGGACTGCGCCGGCTCTACGTCGTCCTGACCCGAGCCGTCACGAGGCTCACCGTGCTGCACGCCCGCCCGCTCCCCGCGGAACTGGCCGCCGCCTAGCAGGGCACCGGCGGGACGTCCGTCCTCGGCATCTCAGCCGTCGATGGCGTCCCGCCAACGCCCCACGAGCTCGGCGTCCACGTTGCCCGACCAGTCCGCGCCGCCGCGCACCGACGAGCCCACATGGAAGTCGCGCAGCCCGGCGGCCCGCAGCGCCGGCACGTCCGCCAGCTTCAGCCCGCCGCCGACCAGGATCGCGAGCCCGTCCGCCCCCAACGCCGCCTCCCGGGCCGCCTCGGCCGCGAGCACAGACACGCCCTGCCCGGAGGGGAACGGACCGCCCGAGGTCAGCACCGTGTCGATCCCCGGCAGCCCCCGGATCGCCGCGTACGCCGCGTCCCGGTCCGCCACGTGGTCCATCGCCTTGTGGAAGGTGAACGGCAGCCCCTCCCAGGCCTCGCGCACCTTCTCGATCGCCGCCAGGTCCACCGCCCCGGCGCCGTCCAGCCAGCCCAGCACGAACTGGTCCGCCCCCGCCTCGCGCAGCCGCCGCCCCGCCGCCGCGATCTCCGCCGCTCCCTGCGCCCCGCCGATCGAGAAGTCGTCCCGCAGCCGCAGCATCACCCGCACCGGCACGTCCACCGCCGCGCGCACCAGCTCGACCGTCTCCAGCGCCGGGCAGAACCCCGCGAACTCCATCCCGCTGACCAACTCGATCCGGTCGGCCCCACCGTCCACCGCCGCCCGCGCGTCCCGCGCGTCCAGGGCGATGACTTCCAGCAATCCGTTAGCCATGAGGCCACCCTCCCATACAGCCCCGTACCCATAGCGCGGAGGGTGACGGAGCGGGGACAGAGTTTGCCTGCTGCTTGCCGTACCTCGCGGGAGCGAAGCAACCCCGCGTGACGCTTGAGATCGCCGACCGGCGGGCAAGGTCGGGACGTGAGGGAAGGGCCGGAGGCTGTGGTGGGCCTTACGTCGTGGCGGTGGCGTGCATGTGCGTGCGCGGGGCTGTGCGTGCGCCGGGCGCGCTCCCCTCGCGGGGTGTGCGCCGGATCACCGCGCGCGGCGCCGGGCATATATAACAGGACTCGGCGATCAGATGAGGGGTGGCGACGGTGCGCAGTGGATACGAGTTCGGCGACTACGGTGGGCGCACGGCGCGGCCGGACCGTGATCCGGAGCACGTGCTCGCGGGCTTTCTGAGCAAGGTGGCGGACACGGCGGCTCCGCAGCTGTCCCCGGCGGCGCGGCACCGGCTGCTGGACACGCTGCGCTCGACGATCGACCAGGAGCGCACGACGCAGGGCATGGACATCCGGGCGCTGGACCGGATCCTGGGCTCGCTCGGCGATCCGGTGACGATCGTGGACGCGGAGGTGCAGCGCGACCCGGAGTCGCAGAAGGCGTTGGAGGCGCGGCTGAACCGGGCCACCTCGAACAGCCCGGCCGCGGCGAACATGGACGCCGAGGTGATCAAGCAGCTCGCGCCGGACGGGCAGGGGCACGGGCCGGTGCATCCGGTCGGGCCGCCCGGCTCGGGGCCGGAGATCTGCCTGGACCCGGATCCCTTCGGCATGGCCTTCGAGTACCGGCCGGAGACGGTCGGCGCGCTCGGCGGGGCGGCGCAGGGGCAGTCGGCGGGTTCGGACGGCGGCGGCTCCGGGCAGGCCGCGGCGACGGCCGGGCCGGGCGAGGCGGCGATCGCGGACCGGTTCCGGGTGTTCTGGGACGGCGGTCCCAAGGTGCATCCGGTGGAGACGCTGGCCATAGTGCTGCTGCTGGTCGGCGCGGTCATGGGGAACTGGATCGTGCTGCTCGCCGCGGTGCTGGTCGCGTTCGCCTCGCGCTTCTACAGCCCGGCGGAGAAGTGGACGCTGCTGATCGGCGTGCCGGTCGTCAGCTTCCTGCTGTTCACGCTCGGGTTCTGGCTCAACACGCACGGCAAGCCGGGCGGCACGACGAACAGGCCGGCCGACCTGCTGAACGGCGTGGACTCCTTCTTCGGCCCGCTGCCGCGGATGATCGCGCTGCTCGGCGCGGTGTTCCTGGCGTGGCGGCTCGGGCGCGGCGTGATCCGGCGGTCGTGAGCGCTCTCATGCCGAGCGGGCGTTAAACGGCCCCGAACGGCCCAGCTGCGTCACCGGGAGTCCGCGTGCTCGTGCCGGGTGTGACAAAGCGGCGTGACCACGAGCACGCGGACGGCTAGCCTTAACTCGTCAGGGTGAACGCGCGGCTGTCGCGTGGCCCGCGAGCAAACGACGAAACGGATGAGGTAGTCCCGTGCCGACCGGCAAGGTGAAGTGGTACAACGCCGAAAAGGGCTTCGGTTTCATCGCCCGGGAGGACGGCGGGGACGTCCACGTCCACTCCTCCGCCCTGCCGCCCGGGGTGACCGCGCTCAAGCCCGGTCAGCGCGTGGAGTTCGGCATCGCGGACGGCCGCCGGGGGGAGAGCGCTCTCAACGTGCAGCTGCTCGACTCGAAGCCCTCGGTCGCGGCCGCGCAGCGCAAGCCCGCCGAGGAGCTCGTGGTGATCGTCGAGGACGTGATGAAGGTGCTGGACCACGTCTCGACGACGCTGCGCCGGGGCAAGTACCCGGACCGCGAGCAGGGGCACAAGGTGGCCCGGCTGCTGCGCGCGGTGGCGGACCAGCTCGACGTGTGAGGCTCCGGACCCTGCTCGAACGGCCTTTCGAACTACCGGAAGAGCCGTTCCAGTGCCTTGCGGCCGTCGGGTCCGAGGTCCTGGGAGAACTCGTTGCAGTAGAGGTCGATGTGGCTCTGCGCGACGGCCGGGTCCATCTCCTCGGCGAGTGAGAGCACGTACTCGCGGGAGTCCTCGGGGTGCGCGAACGCGTGCTCGACGGAGGTCCGCAGCGCCGCCGTGACCCGCGCGATCGTCTCGGGTCCGAGCGCGGTGCGGGCCACGATGACGCCGAGCGGGATCGGCGCGCCGGTGGTCCGCTCCCACCAGTCGCCGAGGTCGGTGAGGCATTCGAGCCCGAACTTGTGGAACGTGAACCGCGCCTCGTGGATGACCAGGCCCGCGTCCACCTTCCCGTCGCGCACGGCGGGCATGATGTCGCGGAACGGGAGCACGACGATCTCGGGCTGCTCGCCGCGTTCGGCGATCCACTGGCGGAAGAGCAGGAACGCGGTGGATTTGAGGCTGGGCACGGCCACGGTCCGGCCCGCGAGCGAACTGTCGTGGCCGGGCGAGGCGAGCACCAGCGGTCCGCAGCCGCGGCCCATCGCGCCGCCGCAGGGCAGCAGTTCGTAGCCGTTCGCCTCGGCCTCGGGCAGTGCCGCCGCCGAGATCTTCATCACGTCCAGGCCGCCCGGTCCGGCGAGCCAACCGTTCGTCAGGTCGATGTCGGCGTACGTGAGCTCGACCGGCGGGGCGTCGGGCAGCAGGCCCTGGGTCCACGCGTGGAACAGGAACGTGTCGTTCGGGCAGGGGGAGTGGGCCAGGCTCAGCATGCTTCGAGTCCTTCCGCGATCGGCAGGGCGGCCTCGGTGAGCGCCTTGAAGGCCAGGCCTAGCTGCCAGGTGGACCGGTCGCGCTTGCCGACGACGTTGGAGACGGCGCGCACCTCGGCGAACGGCAGGTCCTCGAGCGTCGCCGCGGCGGCCACGCCGTAGCCCTCCATGGCCTCGCCGACGGCCTGCGGGAACCGGCGCATCAGTTCGACGGCGCGCTCGTCGGTGCCGGTGGCGGTGTTCACGGTCAGGATGGTGCCGACCACGGCGTCGATGCCGGGCACGCGGCCGCCGTCGATGGTCGTGGTGCCGAATCCGAGTTCGTCGACGCTCAGGAAGCCGTCCGGGCTGTCCGCGCCGAGGTCCGCGGCGACCACGTGCCGGGCCAGCAGCAGTTCGCCGAGCTCTGCTTTGCCCGGGAACACGCCGCCGATCCCCACGCTCAGTACGGCCTCGTAGCCGGGGTCGAGCGCGAGCGCCCGTGCTGTCGAGGCGGCCGCGCGGGCCGAGCCGACCCCGCCGACGAGCACCGTCACGCCGTGCGGCCGGTCGGTGGGCAGGCCGCGTCGCACGGCGTCCGCCTCGGCCTCCACGGCGGTGACGATCAGGATCCGATTCATGGTCACGACGCTACACCGGCGCTACGAAGCGGACGGCGCCGGTGTGTTCTGCTGCGCCCGATAATCCGACAGCGACTTGCCCGTCAGCAGCGTGACCAGCGACAGCCACACCGCGCACGTGCTCAGCGCCAGTACCGGGTGGCTGCTCGGCATCACCAGGCCGAGGCCCGCGCCGAGCACCCAGCACAGCTGCATGAGCGTCTCGGACTTGGCGAACGCGGACGTGCGCACGGCCTCGAGCGTGTCGCGCTGGATCATCGCGTCCAGCGAGAGCTTCGCCAGCGAGGGCAGCAGTCCGGCGAGGCCGCAGCACAGCAGCACCATCGGCAGGTTGTAGTAGAACGCCGTCATCACCGAGATGATCGCGCTCAGGGCGATGCAGCCCGCGACGATACCCTCCGGCGCGCGCGCCTTGAGCCAGCCGCCGACCAGCGAGCCGAGGCCGCCGCCGACCGCGAGGGCGCCGGCGACGAGGCCGATCGCGGTCAGGTTCTTCAGGCCGCCGATCGAGTTGGTGCGCAGCATGAACGCGAAGTACAGCGCCATGTATCCGGCGAACGCGCGCAGGGCTCCGGTGGCCTTGAGCGCCATCACCACGCTGAGGCCGACGGCGCGCAGCCGCTTGTCCGGCAGCGTGCGCGCGATCTTGGCCTCCTGCGCGTCGAGGCCGTGGTCCTCGCGGCTGAGCCGGGCCTTGATCTCGCCCTCGTCCGAGTCCACGTGCTTCGGCAGCCGCAGCGCCAGCGCCGTGCCCGCGAAGAAGACCAGCGCGGCCAGCAGCAGCGGAAACGCGTTGTCGACCTTGCCGAGGCCGTAGCCGATCGGCGTCGCGGCCAGCGTGGCGAACAGGGTGAACAGGTTGATACGCGAGTTGGCCCGGACCAGGCTCGTCCCCTGCGGCAGCACACGCGGGATGACGGCGGACCGGCTCACGCCGTACGCCCGGGACGCGGCCAGGCAGCCGAACGCCGCCGGGTACACGGCCAGGCTGCCGCTCGCGATCGTCTTGGCCAGCACCAGCGCCAGCAGCGCGCGGATCAGCGCGGTCGTCGCCATCGCGAAACGGCGGCCGCCGCGCAGCCGGTCCAGCAGCGGGCCGATGACCGGCGCCAGCACCACGAACGGGACCATCGTGACCACGAGGTAGAGCGCGACCTTGGACCGCGCCTCGTCCGGCTGCAGGCTGAAGAAAAGCGAAGAAGCCAGCGCGACGGTGACCAGCAGGTCGCCGGTGGCCACGACGGCGTTGAGCTCGATCACGTGCGAGAGGCCGGACTCCCCGGCGCCCTCGGCCCGGGTGATCTTCTGGATCCGGCCGTACACCGCGTCGGCCACGTCGGCGCCCACGTCGGCGCCGTGCTTGACCGCCCCGGCCGTCTGCTGCATCCACGCGGGCGCCCGGTTGGCCTTCGACCCGTTCGGCGCGGCCTTCCCGGCACCGACCACCTCGGTCTGGTGCAGGTCGGCGGGGTCGCCGAGCAGGGTCTCCTCCAGCGGCGGGCCGCCACGGCCCGTCCCCTCGGGATCCACGGCTCGCGTGGCGTCGTCCGCACCTGCCATGCCTCTACCTTCCCCCTCCACCGCAACCAGCCTCAAGTCTCCACCCCGTATAGGCCGGTTGTCATCACGGTGCGCCTCGAGTCTGCTGGCGACTCCGCAGCGTGCGCTTGTCATCCGTGGACGATTGGCGCTGGCGGGGCCCGGAACGACTACCATCGACACGTGACAACCGCCACCAAGTCCCGTAGCAGCCGTACTCCCGTGCTCGACTCCTCCTGCGCCGAGGCGGTCGAGCTCGCCCTGGCGGCGGCGGAGGACGTGGCGGGCATCGGCCACGTCGGCGAGCACCTGGGCGTGCAGCCGGAGGGCGAGCGCGTCGCCACCCACTTCTTCGCCGCCAACGAGCGCGGCTACGTCGGCTGGCGCTGGGCCGTCACCGTGACCCGGGCCTCGCGCTCGAAGCTGGTCACGGTGGACGAGACCGTGCTGGTACCCGGCGACGGCGCGATCATGCCGCCGCGCTGGCTGCCGTGGAGCGAGCGGCTGCAGCCCGGCGACATCGGCGTCGGCGACCTGCTGCCGACCGCCGCGGACGACGTGCGGCTCGAGCCCGGCTACACCGGCGCGGACGATCCGGCGATGGAGGAGCCGCAGCAGGACGAGAGCTGGGAGCTGCGCGACTCGCTGCCGCTGGTCAGCTTCGAGCTCGGGCTCGGCCGGCCGCGGGTGCTGTCCCGGGAGGGCCGCGAGGCCGCCGCGGACCGCTGGTCGCAGCTGCGCGGACCCGACTCGGACATGGCCCAGCAAGCCCCGGCGCGCTGCTCCACCTGCGGCTTCCTGGCCCCGCTGGCCGGCGCGTTCCGGCAGGCGCTCGGCGTGTGCGCGAACGAGTTCTCCTCGGCCGACGGCCAGGTCGTCGCCCTCAGCTTCGGCTGCGGCGGGCATTCGGAGGCCGTGGCGGCGCCGGAGTCGCGCGAACTGCCGGAGCCGGTGCTGGACGAGTTCGCGATGGAGTCGGCCGAACTCGGCCACTCCTGAGGGTTCTGACGGCTAGTCGGCTGACGGGGCGTCGGCCGCGTCCCGGGCGATGGCCCGGTCCCGCCGCTTGACGTACACCAGGCCGAGCAGGCCGAGCACGACGCCGCTGACCGCGACCCACGGCCAGCGGCCGTGCCCGTCGTGGGTGAGCGAGCTCTGCAGGGGCAGCAGGACGGCCGCGGCGACGGCGTAGAGCACCGTGCCGATCAGCACGATGCGGCCCAGGTCCACCTCCATCGGCTTGAGCTCGCGCATACCCTCGTTCGGCGGCTGCTCGGTCGGGTTGTCGGATCCAGCGGGAATGGCCACAGGGCCAGACTAGTCCGCCGACGTCCAGCCCGGAGCCAGCATGGTCGACTACTTCCGGACCCGTGAGCGGGGCACGAGCGTGCTGCGCGAGGTGCGCGGCGGCGTGGCGACCTTCTTCGCCCTCGCCTACATCGTGGTGCTCAACCCGCTGATCCTCGGCTCGGGCAAGGACATGTACGGGCACACGCTGGACCCGGCGCAGCTGACCGTGGCCACGGCGATCGTCGCGGGCGTGATGACGATCCTGATGGGCCTCGGCGGGAACCTGCCGCTGGCGATCGCCGCCGGGCTCGGGCTCAACGGCGTGGTCGCCTACACGATCGCGCCGACGATGTCCTGGCCGGACGCGATGGGCCTGGTCGTGCTGGAGGGCGTCGGCATCTGCCTGCTGGTGCTCACCGGCCTGCGCAGGATGATCATGGACGCGATCCCGATGCCGCTCAAGCGGGCCATCGGCGTCGGCATCGGCCTGTTCATCGCGCTGATCGGCCTGGTCGACGCCGGGTTCGTCACCCGGGTCCCGGACGCCGCGCAGTCCACGGTGCCGGTGCAGCTCGGCTCGAACGGCGAGCTGAACGGCTGGCCGGTGCTGATCTTCTGCCTCGGCGTGCTGGGCACCTTCCTGCTGCTGGTGCGCCGGGTGCCCGGCGCGATCCTGCTCTCGATCGTCGGCTGCACGGTCGTCGCGGTGATCGTCAACCGTGCGGCGCACCTCACGCAGGCCGACTGGGGGCTGATCCAGCCGAAGCTGCCGCACCACCTGTTCGCCTCCCCCGACTTCCATCTGCTCGGCCGGTTCTCGCTGTTCGGCGGCTTCGTGCACGCGGGCGTGGTCACGGCGGTCGTGTTCATCTTCACGCTGATCCTGTCCGACTTCTTCGACGCGATGGGCACGATCGTCGGCGTCACGGCGGAGGCGGGGCTGCTGACCGAGGCGGGGGAGGTGCCGGGGATCAACCGCGTGCTGTTCATCGACGGCCTGGCCGCGGCGGCGGGCGGCGCGGGCTCCTGCTCCTCGAACACCACCTTCGTCGAGTCGGCGGCGGGTGTCGGCGAGGGCGCGCGCACCGGCCTGGCCAGCCTCGTCACCGGCGCACTGCTCCTGCTGACCACCTTCATGACGCCGCTGACCGGGATCGTGCCGCAGCAGGCCGCCGCGCCCGCGCTGGTCGTCGTCGGCTTCCTGATGCTCACTCAGATCAAGGAGATCCCCTGGGACGACTGGTCGATCGCGGTCCCGGGCTATCTGGCGATCGCGCTGATGCCGTTCACGTACTCGATCACGGACGGCATCGGCGCCGCGGTGATCTCCTTCGTGGCCATCCGGCTCGTGCTCGGCCGGGTGCGCGAGATCCACCCGCTGATGATCGTGGTGGCCCTGCTGTTCGTCGCCTACTTCGCGCTCAGCCCGATCGAGCAGTGGCTCGGCGTGCGGTAACACCCGAATCCGGGAATAGCCGGTTTCCCCTTAGCGCTGCTAATGATGTAACCTGAAGAACGTGTGATCTACATCATGTCTGCAACGCCTGAGGGGGCCGCCCGTGAGCGAATCCGTCCTGACCGAACCCGCTGAATCGATACCCGCGCAGCCCGCCCCGGCTCCGACCCAAGCTCCCCCGCCCGCCCACACCGGCGGCCTGTTCCGCTCCCTGCGCATCCGCAACTACCGGCTGTTCGCCGCCGGCCAGGTCGTGTCCAACACCGGCACCTGGATGCAGCGCATCGCCCAGGACTGGCTGGTGCTCACGCTCACGCACAGCGGCACGGCCCTCGGCATCGTCACCGCCCTGCAGTTCCTGCCCATCCTGCTGTTCTCGGTCTGGGGTGGGGTGCTCGCCGACCGCTTCCCGAAGCGCACCATGCTGATGCTCACGCAGTCGGCGATGGGCGTGCTCGCCGCGATCCTCGGCGTGCTGACCGTCACCGGGCACATCACCGAGTGGCAGATCTACGCCTTCGCGCTGCTGCTCGGCACCGTGACCGCCGCCGACACCCCGGCCCGGCAGAGCTTCGTCGTCGAGATGGTCGGCCCGGAGGACCTGCAGAACGCGGTCTCGCTCAACTCGGCCAACTTCAACCTGGCCCGCGTGGTCGGCCCGGCCGTCGCCGGACTGATGATCGGCGCGTTCGCCTCCGAGGTCACCGGCAGCGGCTGGGTCTTCCTGATCAACGCCGTGTCCTACGTCGCGGTGGTCAGCGGCCTGGCCATGATCCGCCTCGGCGAACTGCACTCCGACAAGCGGGCCCGGCGCGGAGGTGGCGGCCAGCGCGAGGCCTTCCGCTACCTGCGCACCCGCCCCGACCTGCTCGCCGTCATGTGCACCATCGCCGTGTTCGGCACCTTCGGGCTGAACTTCCCGGTGCTGCTGCCGCTCTACACGACCCAGGTCTTCCACTCCGGGGCCTCGGCGTACGGCGTGATCTCGGCGATCATGGCCGGCGGCTCGCTGCTCGGCGCGCTGCTCGCGGCCCGGCGCGGCGTGGCCCGGATCCGCGTCGTGCTGGTCGGCGCCTTCCTGTTCGGGCTCGGCGAGACCGCGGCGGCCGTGATGCCGGACATCCTCACCTACTCGGCGCTGCTCGCGCTGACCGGCGTGTGCGGCCTGACCACGGCGACCACGGCCAACGCGGTCATGCAGACCACCGTCGCGCCGGAGCTGCGCGGCCGGGTGACCGGCGTGTACGTGCTCGTGTTCATGGGCGGCACGCCGCTCGGCTCGCCCATCGTCGGCTGGCTCGCCGGGCAGATCGGCGTGCGCTGGACCCAGTCGCTGTGCGGCGCGCTCACCACCGTGGCCGCGCTCGGCGCGGCATACTGGCTGGCGAGGACCACCGATCGGCAGATCCGGACCCGCCTGCTGGCCCGCCCGCACATCGCAGTGGTCGCCCGCCCTGCATGATTGACGAGTCCACTCGTCAGTCAGCTCCCTCGGGAGGTGTGCCCGATGCGCCTTTTCGTCGCGGTGGTACCGCCGCGGCCCGTCCTGCTCGAACTGCGCGCGGCGCTCACCACGCTGCCGCACACGGACGGGAACCTGCGGTGGCGCCACCCCGAGAGCTGGCACATCACGCTGGCCTTCCTCGGCGACGTCCCCCGGGAGACGCTGCCGGAGCTCACCGAACGGCTGGCCAGGGCGGCGTCCCGGGCCACCCCGATGGAGCTGTCGGTGGCGGGCGGCGGGCACTTCGAGTCGCGGGTGCTGTGGGCCGGGGTGCAGGGCGACCGGGACCGGCTCGGCCGGCTCTCCGAGACGGTCGCCGCGGCCGCCCGGCGCTGCCGGCTGAAGGTGGACGAGCGCCCGTTCCGCCCGCACGTGACCCTCGCGGGCGTGCGCGGCGAGACCCCGGACGCGCACACCGAGCTGCAGCCGTACGTGGAGCGGATGGCGGTCTTCCGCACGCCGCGCTGGCTGGTCAAGGAGATGGAGCTGTTCGAGTCCGTCACCCCGACCACCCCGGGCCGCGCGAACATCTACCTCAGCCGCGGCCGCTGGCCGCTGACCGGCCGCTGAACCCCCGGCACCGCCCCCGGCCCGATCAACACACCGCGGCCGCGCCTATCCTGGTGGGGTGGACCCGCGCATCCGTACCCGCATCGTCACCGCGACGCTCCTGGCCATCTTCGCCCTCGTGCTGATCGGCACCCTGGTCAAGCACGTCCACTGAGCGGCCGCCGGCCGGTTTCTAGTCCAGGCCGTCCACGGCGGCCTTGGCCACCTTCTCGACCGTGTCCACGCCGTCGTCCATGGTCTCGTTGTCGGCGGAGAGCACCGCGACCAGGTATTCGTGCCCGTCGTGCTCGACCTCGCCGATGCTGTTGATCTCCCACAGGTCGGTCGCGCTGCGCGGCAGCCAGCCGTTCTTGAGCATGTAGTCGGTGGCCGAGGAGCTCGAGTCGTCCGCCGCCGCGCTCACGCCCCAGCGCTGGTCCGACTCGACCTTCGACATCAGGCTTTGGATGTAGCCGCGATTCGCGGAGGTCAGCGAGGAATCGCCGGTGAAGGCCTGGCGCAGCAGCACGAGCTGGTCGTTGACGGTCGTCGTCGTGTCACCGAAGGCGTCGGAGTCCACGGTCGTGCCGGTCAGGCCGAAGACCTTGTTCGCGGCCGTGATCGCCGACGAGCCGCCCTCCTCGTCGTACAGGTCCAGCGCGGCGTCGTTGTCGCTCTGCTCGATCATCCTGATGATCAGCGAACGCTGCGACGAGGTCGGCGAGGTGCCCTTCTGCTGGTCGTCGTAGAGCAGCGTCTCGAGTATGTCGAGCTTCACGATGGACGCGGTCACGTAGTCGTCGCTCACGTTGTAGCTCGCGGTCGTGCCGCTGCTCAGGTCCTCGACGGCGACGCTGACGTGGCCGTCGTCCGCGGAGACCAGGCTGGAGACGGCGCTCGCCAGCGAGGCGGACGGATCGGGAGTGGCACTCGGCGACGCCGAGGCGCTCGCCGAAGACGAAGCCGGGGCCGACGAAGTGTCGGCCCCGGCCAGATTCGTCCCGGCTTTCGCACTCGACGCCGCCGAGGCACTCGGCGAGGCGCTCTCGACCCGCACCGCGGCCGCCGCCGCTGAACCGCGGCTCGGACCGAACAGCGCCATGGCGATCGCCACCACCACGATCAAGCCCGTGCCGATGACCAGCGTCATCCCTATGGCGTTGGACATCAGCGAACTCAACTTGGGCTTGCGCAGCATGACCGCGACGCTAGGCGGTCAGTTGTAAGCAAAGCTCAATTCAGTATTACAAGAAGATGAGACTTATTCTCAATTCGCCTTGAGGCGCTCGACCACGTAGTCGATGCAGCCGGTCAGCGCCTCGACGTCCGCGGGCTCGATCGCCGGGAACATCGCGATGCGCAGCTGGTTGCGGCCGAGCTTGCGGTACGCGTCGGTGTCCACGACGCCGTTCGCGCGCAGGATCTTCGAGACCGCGGTCGCGCCGACGTCGTCGTCCAGGTCGATGGTGCCGACGACCTGCGAGCGCTGCGCCGGGTCCGCGACGAACGGCGTGGTGTAGCCGGTCTTCTCGGCCCAGCCGTAGAGCCGGGACGACGAATCGGCCGTACGGGCGACGGCCCAGTCCAGCCCGCCGTTGCCGTTGAGCCAGTCGAGCTGATCGGCCATCAGGAACAGCGTGGCCACCGACGGGGTGTTGTAGGTCTGGTCCTTCGCCGAGTTGTCGATCGCGGTCGGCAGGTCGAAGAAGGTCGGCACGTAGCGGCCGGAGCCGGAGATCTCGGCGACCCGCTCGAGCGCGCGCGGCGAGAAGACCGCGATCCACAGGCCGCCGTCCGAGGCGAAGACCTTCTGCGGGGCGAAGTAGTAGACGTCGGTCTCGCTGATGTCGACCGGCAGGCCGCCCGCGCCGGAGGTGGCGTCCACCAGGACCAGCGCGTCCTCGTTCGCCCCGGCCGGACGCGCGATCGGCATGGCGACGCCGGTCGAGGTCTCGTTGTGGGTCAGCGCGTAGACGTCCACGTCGGCCGCGGCCTCGGGCAGCGGGTGCGTGCCCGGCTCCGACTTGATCACCTGCGGCTCGGCCAGCCACGGGGCGGCCTTCGCGGAGGCGGCGAACTTGCTGGAGAACTCGCCGAAGTGCAGGTGCTGCGACTTCTCCCGGATCAGGCCGAACGCGGCGATGTCCCAGAACGCGGTGGACCCGCCGTTGCCGAGCACCACCTGGTAGCCCTCGGGCAGGTCGAACAGCTGGGAGACGCCCGTGCGGACCCGCTTGACCAGGTTCTTCACCGGAGCCTGGCGGTGCGACGTGCCGAGCAGCTGCGAACCCTGCGCCGCGAGCGCCGCGACGGCCTCGGGACGGACCTTCGAGGGACCGCAGCCGAAGCGGCCGTCCGTGGGCAGGAGATCTGCGGGGATCTTGATTTCGGGGATGTCCGACACGGTGCGTGCCTCCGGCAATCGTTTGGGGACCGCCGGCACGGCCGCGCCGACGGGGAAAGACCCGGTCCGGGCGTCGTCGTCCGAGAACGTGAAGGAGAGGTTACCGGAAGAACACGGAGCCCACACCCCCTTGTCGGGGTGTGGGCTCCGGTGGTTCTCAGTGCTTAGTGGACGATCATCGAGTCGAAGCCCTCGACGTCCTGGACCTTGCGGGTGCCCGGGCCGATGTAGCGCGCGGACGGACGCACCAGGCGGCCGGTGCGCTTCTGCTCCAGGATGTGCGCGGCCCAGCCGGCGGTGCGGGCGCAGGTGAACATCGAGGTGAACATGTTCGCCGGGACCTCGGCGAAGTCCAGCACGATGGCCGCCCAGAACTCGACGTTGGTCTCCAGCACCCGGTCGGGGCGGCGGGCGCACAGCTCCTCGAGCGCGGCGTCCTCGAGCGCCTTGGCCACCTCGTAGCGCGGGGCGTCGAGCTCCTGGGCGGTGCGGCGCAGCACGCGGGCACGCGGGTCCTCGGCGCGGTAGACGCGGTGGCCGAAGCCCATCAGCCGGTCGCCGCGGTCCAGGGTGTCCTGGACGTACTTCTTGGCGTCGCCGGTGCGCTCGATCTCCTCGATCATGTGCAGCACGCGGGACGGGGCGCCGCCGTGCAGCGGGCCGGACATCGCGCCGACCGCGCCGGAGAGCGAGGCGGCCACGTCCGCGCCGGTGGAGGCGATCACCCGGGCGGTGAAGGTGGAGGCGTTCATGCCGTGCTCGGCGGCGGAGGTCCAGTACGCGTCCACGGCCTTGACGTGCTTGGGGTCCGGCTCGCCGCGCCAGCGGATCATGAAGCGCTCGACGATGGTCTCGGCCTTGTCGATCTCGCGCTGCGGAACCATCGGGTGGTCTATTCCGCGGGCCGACTGCGCGACGAAGCTCAGCGCCATGACCGCGGCGCGGGCCAGGTTGTCCCGGGCCTCCTCGTCGCTGATGTCGAGCAGCGGCTTCAGGCCCCAGATCGGCGCCAGGGTGGCCAGGGCGGACTGCACGTCCACCCGGATGTCGCCGGAGTGGATGGCGAGCGGGAAGGGTTCGGCGGGCGGCAGGCCCGGGTTGAACTTACCGTCGACGAGCAGGCCCCACACGTTGCCGTAGGTGACGTGCCCGACCAGGTCCTCGATGTCGACGCCGCGGTACCGGAGCGATCCGCCGTCCTTGTCGGGTTCGGCGATCTCGGTCTCGAAGGCGACGACGCCTTCGAGACCGGGTACGAATTCGGCCATCCTACGGCTCCCTTGCTGTGGCAAATGTCCTTCGTGAGGTTCTCTCCGGCGCCGTGGGCGGTCCCGTGTCCGCTGGGACGCGGTGCCTTCGAGCGCTGTGTGAACGGGCGGCGCACCCTTGGAGGTTCCCGCCAAGCGCGGCCAGCTACCTATATTGGACCGCTACAACGGCCGGATGGAAATCCAGGGGGCCGAAAGATCTGGGAGGCGCGCGGATGTCCGCTGAGCAGCCGGAACTCGCAAGGTTGCGTCGAGATTACGCCGAACGGGCGATTGAGGTGACCGAGCTCACAAGCACGCCGGAGCCGCTGTTCGGCCGCTGGTTCGCTGAAGTCGACGCCGTTGCACGAAAATCGGACGCCGACTGGTTCGAAGCCAACGCGATGGTCTTGACCACCGCCGATGCCGAGGCTCACCCGTCCAGTCGAACGGTGCTGCTCAAAGGGTACGGACCGGACGGATTCACGTTCTACACGAACCTCCGCTCCCGAAAGGGACGGCAGATCGCGGCCAATCCGAACGTCAGCCTGCTGTTCCCCTGGTACCCGTTGGAGCGTCAGGTCGTCGTCCTGGGCACGGCGGCGCCGGTGCCGGAGGCGGAGAGCGATGCCTACTTCGCGAGCCGTCCGCGCGGCGCCCGGCTCGGCGCCTGGGCGAGCGAGCAGTCCGAACCGATCCCGGACCGGGCCTGGCTGGAGCGGCGGCTGGCCGAGTTCGACGCGAAGTACCCGGACGAGGTGCCCCGGCCGCCGCACTGGGGCGGGCTGCGGGTGCGTCCGGAATCCGTGGAGTTCTGGCAGGGCCGCCCGGACCGGCTGCACGACCGGCTCGTCTACCGCAGGGACGCGGCGTCCGAGTCGGGCTGGCGCGTCGAGCGGCTCAGTCCGTGAACGGCGGTCCGCCGCCCCCGCCACGGTGCGTCACAATGGACCTGGACTTTGACGGATATGACGGGCCTGGCGAGGTGGCGGTGTGAGCGATCTGATCGACACCACGGAGATGTACCTGCGTACGATCTTCGAACTCGAGGAGGAGGGCATCGTCCCGTTGCGCGCCCGCATCGCCGAGCGCCTCGGCCAGAGCGGGCCCACCGTCAGCCAGACCGTGGCCCGGATGGCCAGGGACGGCCTGCTGACCGTGGAGGGCGACCGGCACCTGCAACTCACCGACAACGGTCGGCAGCTGGCCACCCGGGTGATGCGCAAGCACCGGCTGGCCGAGCGGCTGCTGGTGGACGTGATCGGGCTGCCCTGGGACGAGGTGCACGAGGAGGCCTGCCGCTGGGAGCACGTGATCAGCGAGCAGGTGGAGCTCAAGCTGCTGGAACTGCTCGGCAGCCCGACCGTCTCCCCCTACGGCAACCCGATCCCGGGCCTGGAGGAGCTGGACGCCGGCCTGCACTCCACCGCGTTCCGCGAGGTCGGCCTGGTCACGCTGCGGGACTTCGCGCAGGCGGTCCCGGCGGGCGAGCACGCGGTGGCGATCATCCGGCGGATCGGCGAGCCGGTGCAGTCCGATCTGGACGTGATGCACCGGCTGCGCCGCGCCGGGGTGCGCCCCGGCAACGCCGTGCAGGTCACCCCGACCGAGGGCGGGGTGCTGCTGAGCGCCGCGAAGGAGTCGACCGAACTCGACCTCGAACTCGCGGCGCACGTCTTCGCGGACGAGCGCTAGACGGGCCTGGGGAGTGTTTGAGAACTAGCGGCGGCGGTGCAGCCCGCAGGCGTAGGCCAGCGGGGCCAGCACCTCCTCCGGATCCGGCAGCCAGCGCGCCGAGTCCGCCGGGCCGCGCACCCACTGCACCTGGCCGGTCACGCCCATCCGGGACGGCGGCGCGACCACGTAGTCGCCGGTGCTGCGGCAGGCCAGGTCCAGCGCGGTGCGGCCCCAGCCGAGCGTGGCCAGCGACTTCGCCACCTTCGTGCGCGAGTTCGGCAGGATGAAGAAGTAGAGGCGCCGGGTCGGCGTCGCGGCCACCGGGCCCGGGTTCGCCCCGGAGCGCTCCAGCCGGGCCAGCGCGAGCAGCCCGGCCTCCTCGGAGCATTCGAGTACGTCGAAGGCCCGGCCGGTGGGCAGGATGATCGAACCCTGCGGTTCGGCCGACCACCACTCGTGCGCCTTGCTCGGCTGCCCGCTGATCTTCTTCTGCCAGTCCCGCATCGCCGGGTGCGCGCCGATCATCGCGCACCTTTTGTCCCCGCAGGAACAGGACCAGACTCCGTCCTCCCGAAGCACACTCGTCCCAAGAACCACATCCCAGTGCCGATCCTCGATATATTCGAGAGCGGCGTCGAGCAGACCGAGCCGGTCCTCCGGATTGGTCCGGGCGGCGCCCGCCTTCTTGGGCGCGCCTGTCGCGATAGTTGTCTCCACGCGCTGGAAACCGGGCTCTGACGGTCCTGGTTACGGTGCGTCCCCCGGCGTGGCGGATAAATCACCTGCCCGTGGGTAACGACGAATTTTGTCCGAGCGATTACGCTGGGCTACCGCTCGGAGCGATTCGCCGCTACTCTTCGCGACATATGCGCATGCTTTACCAAGAGGTGCGCGTTGGCAGTGCCCGTGCACACCGCCTGTGGACCGAGGGAGATAGGGGAGGCCCGATGGCCGTACGCACCGCCGGACCGCGGCAGCCGAACCAGAGGCTTGCCGCGCTGATCCAGGAGGCGGCGAGCTCCAACGCGGGGCTGGCCCGTCGCGTCAACATGGTCGGCGCGGAGCACGGTCTCGACCTGCGCTACGACAAGACCTCCGTGGCCCGCTGGCTGCGCGGCCAGCAGCCGCGCGGCATGGCGCCCACGCTGATCGCCGAGGCCCTCGGCCGCAAGCTCGGCCGCCCGGTCACCGTCGAGGAGATCGGCATGGCGGACGGGCGCAACGGCTCGTCCAGCGTCGGCCTGCACTTCGCGCCGTCCACCGCGGCGGCCATAGAGGAGGTCACCGAGCTGTGGCGCGCGGATGTGAGCCACCGTGAGTTCCTGCTCGGGTCCTCGTTCGCGGTGGCCGCGCTGATCGCGCCGAGCCGGGACTGGCTGATCACCCCGCCGGACGCCGAGGTGGCCAGGCCCCCGTCGCTCGCCGGACGCGGGCCGCGGGTCGGCCCCTCCGACGTCTACGCGCTGCGCGCCGCCGCCCGGGTCTTCCGCGACCTCGACCACCAGTTCGGCTCCGGATACGTGCGCTCGATCGTGGTGCACTACCTGGACGACGTCGTCGCCGAACTGCTGACCGGCACCTACCCGGAGCGCACCGGCCGCGCGCTGTTCTCGGCGGCCGCGCAGATCACCGAACTCGCCGGATACATGGCGGTGGACACCGGCCGGCACGGCCTGGCCCAGCGCTACTACATCCAGGCTCTGCGACTGTCCCAGGCGGCCGGCGACCGCGCGTACGGCGGCTACGTGCTGGCGGCCGGGATGAGCCACCTGGCCGGGCAGCTCGGCTCGCCGCGCGAGATAACCCAGCTCGCCCGCGCCGCCAGCGAGGGTGCCAGGGACCAGGCGACCCCGACCGTGCGCGCGATGTTCCACTCGGCCGAGGCGCGCGGGCACGCGGTGCTCGGCGACGTGCGGGCCTGCGAGGGCGCGCTGTCCAAGGCCGCCGCGGAGATGGAGAAGTCCAACCCGCAGGAGGACCCGGACTGGATCCGGCACTTCACCCCGGCCTACCTGGCGGACGAGTTCGCCCACTGCTACCGCGACCTGGACAAGCCGCGGCAGGCCAGGGACCACGCGCAGCGGGCGCTGGCCGAGCACCAGCCGGGCCACGTGCGGCGCCGGGTGGTCGACACCGTGCTGGTGGCCACCGCGTACGCCCAGGAGCGCGAGGTGGAGGCGGCCTGCGCCACCGGATCCCAGGCCATCGAGATGCTCAGCCAACTGCGATCGCACCGCGGCATCGAGTACCTGCACGACCTGGACCGCAGGCTCGACCCGTACCAGGACAGCAGCGCCGTGCGCGGCTTCCGGGAGCGCTTGGGACGGCTCGCGGTGCGGCAGAGCGCGCTCCCGTTGGTGCTGGCCCCCGCGATTCCCCGCTGAGCAGCGCGTTTGGCGGGCACAACCGTTCTTTGACGTGTGCAAACGCGTTGCAGTTTCGTGACGAACACTCACGCGGGCGTGGCATGGCGCGCCGGGGCGAGTAGCGTCTGTCCGGTCGCCGTGGCGCGGTTGCTCGATGCTGCCGTGGCGCCGGAGAGTTCGCCTATTTGCGAGGAAGACGCACTGTGTCCCAGATGCCCGAAGTCACGGGGGGCTGGCCGGAAGAGGGCGCCGCGTACGCGCCCGGTGCGCCGATGGATCAGGTGCAGCAGGCATACCCGCCGCAAGCGCCCTACCAAACGCAGCAGCCGTACCAGCAGCAGGGCTACCAGGAGCCGCAGTACCACCAGCCCCAGGCGCAGCAGTACCCGCAGCAACAGCAGCAGTACCAGGACCAGACGGTCCCGCAGCAGGCGGTCTCCTACGAGGAGGAGCAGTCCGCGCTGCCCAGCGAGTTCGACCACCTGTTCCGCGACTCGGACCCCGGGAACCGGCGCGCGATATCCGGCCGGCAGCCGATGGTCTCCGGCCCGGGCGCCTCGCCCTCGCCCGGCTTCCAGCAGACCCAGCAGCAGGCGCCCCAGCAGACGCAGGTCGCCCCGCAGCAGCCCGGGTACGGCGCGCCGCAGCAGCAGGGCTACGACGGCCCCGGCCAGCCGATCGACTACAACAACGGCCCGTTCAGCTACGACGGCCCCCCGGACGGCGGCGGCTCCGGACCGCGCCGCGGCCCGCTGATCATCGGCGCCGTGGTCGCGGTGGTCGCCGTCGTCGGCCTCTACCTCGGGCTGTCCGGCGGGGGCGGCTCCGGCAAGACCGGCGCGGGCGCCAGCACGTCCACCTCGGCCAGCGCCGCGTCCAACGAGACCGCCCGGCAGGAGGCGGACGCCGTCTACGTCCTCGTCAAGAACGCCAAGCAGTTGCGCGAGGACATCTCCGGCGAGGTCAGCAAGCTGCGCGCCTGCGACATCTCGGACGCGCAGAGCGAGATCAACGCGACCGCGCAGGCCCGGCAGAACGCCGCCACCCAGGTCGCCAAGCTCCCGGTGGACAAGATCAGCGGCGCCGCGGCCGTCGTCAGCGCCCTGCAGACGGCCTGGCAGGACTCGGCGACCTCCGACGAGAACTACGCCAAGGCCGCCGCCGACTTCGCGAACGGCGGCTGCAGCAAGGGCGCCCTCGACAAGGACGCCAACTACCGGGCCGCGACCGACAGTTCGAGCACCTCGGATAAGTCCAAGGCCGCCGATCTGTGGAACTCGGTCATGACGAAGTACGAGCCCTCCATCAGCGGAGGCGACCTGTAGCAGCGCCAGCGGTAGCGGGTCTTACCGCGGCACAACGATCCGGCAACACTGCGGAAACGACAGGCGGCGATGGTTGGTGCCATGGCACCGGCAGAGACGCTTGACCACCACACCGTCATCGCAGCCAGGGGCGCCGAAGCGGGGGCGGACGCGGCGCTCGAAGGCACCGTTTTCGACGCCCGCCCGCTCACCGGCAGCGTGATCGCGATCACCGCGGACCGCCGCCGCGAGGAGCTCGCCGCCCTGTTGCAGGAACGCGGGGCCCGGACCGTGGAGACCCCGACGGTCCGGCTCGCCCCGGGAGACGAGGGCGTCGTGGCCCGGCGCGCGGGCGACCGCGCCGCCGCCGCCCGCTTCGTCGAGACCGTGCTGCGCCGCGACGTGCACGCGGTCACCTTCACCACCGCGCCCGGCGTGACCGGGCTGCTCGAGGCCGCGGCCGTCTCCGGCTCGCTGGACCAGCTGCTCGCCGCGCTGCGCAGCGACGTCATGCCGGTCTGCCTCGGCCCGGCCTGCGCCCGGCCGCTGGAGGCGGTCGGCGTGCCCGCGCTCACCTCGGACAAGCCGCGGTTCGCCGCCCTCGTCGAGGCGCTGTGCGAGCAGCTGCCGCCGCGGATTCGGCGCGAGGTGCGGGTGGACGCGGCGCGCACGCTGGTCATGCAGGGGTTCAGCGCGGCGATCGGCGACTACTCGGTCACCCTGCCGCCGCTGCCCGCCGCCGTGCTGGCCGAGCTCGCCCGCCGCCCCGGCTGGGTGGTCTCCCGCGCCGAACTGCTGCGCCGGGTCTGGGACGGCCGGGACGTGCGCGGCGGCGCGGGCCGCGACGAACACGCGGTCGAGGCGACCGTGGCCCGGCTGCGGACCGCGCTGGGACCCGCGTCCGGACTCGTGAAGACCGTGACCAAGCGGGGATACCGGCTCGCCGTCGAGCTGTAACGCGCTCGTCGCAGACTACTGGTCCCGCGGTCCGCGGTCCGGAAGAACAGGAGAGGGAAGTCATGGCGGTTGGCGACATCAGGGTACGCACGTCCCCGACCCCGGCCATGCTGCCGCCCGCGCGGGACGACGTGCCGCTGGTCGCCGTCGCGCACGGCACCACCCACCTGCCCGGCCTGGTCACCCTGGACGCGATCATGGAGCGCGTCCGGTTCCTGCGGCCCGGCCTGCCGGTCAGCCTCGGCTTCGTCTCCAACGCGACCCCGCGCCCGGTCGAGGTGCTGGCCGACCTCGCCGGCCGGGGCGAGCGGGAGGCCGTGGTGCTGCCGATGTTCCTGACCACCGGCTACCACGTGCGGCACGACATCGCCGAGGCCGTGCGCGCCGTCGAGACCCGGGGCTTCCGGGTGCACACGGCCCGCGCGCTCGGCCCGGACCCGATGCTCGCGCACGTGCTGACCGACCGGCTCGCGACCGTCGCCGGACGCGTCTTCGGCACCGAGGTCGTGCTGGCCGCCGCCGGCTCCAACGACCGCCGCGCCAACGCCGACGCCGTGGTGATGGCGGGCCTGCTCGCGGAACGGCTCGGCATGCCGGTGCGCACCGCGTACCTCAGCGCGACCGAGCCGACCATCGAGTCGGTGCTCACCCGGCTGGCCCGGCGCGGCCGACCCGTCGCCGTGGCGAGCTACCTGCTGGCCGAGGGCGGCTACACCCAGCGGCTGGCCGACATCGCCGCGCTCGCCGGGATGGAGCAGAACGCCGTGCGCACCCCGCGCGTCGCCGGCCCGCTCGGCGCCCACGACCTCGTCGCCCGGCTGCTCATCCGCCGCTACGACCAGGCGCTCTACACGCAGTGACCCGGCGGCCGCGTTCGCCAGGCGGTCGCGGCCCGCGTACCGGGTGAACCGTCGTTTACCCTGTGCGCATGACCGAGGAGCCCCGCGCCGACTACATCCTGACCCTGAGCTGCCCCGACCAGCGCGGCATCGTGCACGCCGTCGCCAGCTTCCTGCTCGTCACCGGATGCTCGATCGTGGACAGCCAGCAGTACGGAGACCCGGACACCGGCGTGTTCTTCATGCGCGTGCACTTCCGCGCCCAGGAGCCCGGCGTGGACCTCACCGCGCTGACCAACGGCTTCGCGGCCACCGGCACGTCCTTCCACATGCAGTGGCAGATCCACGCCGCCGAGGCCCGGATGCCGATGATGATCATGGTCTCCAAGTTCGGCCACTGCCTCAACGACCTGCTCTTCCGGCACGCCAGCGGCGCCCTCCCCGTCCAGATCCCGCTCGTCGTCTCGAACCACGCCGACTTCCGCCAGATGGTCGAGGGCTACGGCATCGAGTTCGTGCACCTCCCCGTCGCCCCCGACAAGTCCGACAAGGCGGCCCAGGAGGCGAGGCTGCTGGAGCTGGTCCGCGAACACGACATCGAACTCGTCGTCCTCGCCCGCTACATGCAGGTGCTCTCCGACGAGGTCTGCAAGGCGCTGGAGGGGCGGATCATCAACATCCACCACAGCTTCCTGCCGTCCTTCAAGGGCGCCAAGCCCTACCACCAGGCCCACGACCGCGGCGTGAAACTGATCGGCGCCACCGCCCACTACGTCACCGCCGACCTCGACGAGGGCCCCATCATCGAACAGGACGTCGTCCGGGTGGGCCACGGCATGACCCCCGACCAGTTCGTAGCCGCCGGCCGCGACGTCGAGTCCCGCGTCCTCTCCCGCGCCGTGGCCTGGCACGCCGAACACCGAGTCCTGCTGGGCAGCAAGCGGACTGTGGTGTTTCCCTAGGACACGGTCACGGTGAGGGTCACCGTGCCGAGGACGCGTCCGGTGCCGGTCGCGGCGAGCGTGAAGACGATCTTCGTCGTTCCGGCTGCGTCGGCCCGGTACTGCTCGGCCTGAGTGGAGACGCAGGCCGTGGTTCCGGTGGGGCACGGCCCGGGCGCCTCGCGTTCCAGGAACGAGAGCGTCTTCGTGTCCTGCGGGTCGCCGAAGCGCCACTCGAATCCCGAATACTGCGCCGCCTCGACCCGGAGCACGGTGTTCGGCTTCAGCGTGACCGTCTGATTCGGGTCAGGCGATTCGAGCTTTCCATGGTCGAAATTCCCGGAGAGCATGATGAACGTCATGGGCATCGGAAGCGCGGGTTGAAGTCCGCTGCTGCAACCGGCGGCCGCCAGCAGCGCAAGACCGATCGCCGCGCGTCCGAGGTGCTTCATGCTGCCTGCCGCCGTACGGCCAGGAACATCGCGACCGTGTCCAGCCACTGCGCGAACAGGTCGTCGTCCGCGACGGTGGTGTCCGCCGCGACCGCCGCGGACATCCAGCCGCGTACGAGTTCGGCGGGTTCGGCACCGATGAGCGGCTCGGGCAGTTCGAGCGCGCCGCGTACGCCCGCTGCTCGAACGTAGCGCGCAAGAAACGTCAGCGGGTACGGGCCCACGTCCAGTTTCTCGGCCTGCCAGGATGCCGCGATGGCGGCCTCGCGGAAGAGCGCGCTCCGCGCTGCACCCGTCCACGACATGCCCTGCGTGATCGCGGCCTCCACGTCGAGGTCGCGCAGGTCCGTGTCGGGTCTCATTGCGGCAGGTCCACTCCATCAGCCGTGGGCATGGGTCCCCCGGAGGCGGCGTCCTTCGTGAGCGAACCGAGGTCGCCGTTCACGAACTGGCTCTCCGAGATCCATTGGGTGAAGCCCCACGGATTGTAGACCTCGAGCTGATCGCCGTTGTGGCCGATGATGAGCATCTGGTGCCCGTCGTTGCCGTTCGTGACCTGGAACGGCACCGGCTTTCCCGAATCCACGGCCGCCTCGATCTTGGGCACGGCCGCCTGCCGATCACCCGTGTCGCCGAGCCCTTGGTAGTGGTACGACGTGCCGGTCGAGTTGGACAACAGGTTGTTGGCGAGCGCCTGTCCGCCGTCCGAGTAGATGCCCGACGAACTGCCGAACCACTGCTCCATCAGGCTGTCGTCGCTGCGTCCGACCGCGTATTCCTTCTGATAGACCTGCTGCAAGCGCTGCTGGAGTGCCGCCGGGCTGTCATCGCCGGGAGCGGGTGTGCCGCCCTTCGGCTCGCCGTAGCCCGTCGTCAGGCTGAGCGTCAGGACCGGGTCCATACTCGCCTGCGCGATAACTGTGGATGCCGCGACACAGTCGTTGACGCCGCCCTGGCTGTAGAGCGCGTAGCCCCAGCCGTTCACGCCCGACACGCCCTTGTACGTCGTCGTGAGCGGGTCGTTGGTCGAGTCGTCATTGCTCAGATTCGGCGTCAGGTGTTCCGCGAGCCAGGTGGGGTCGTCGCCGTGGGGGTGGATGGCGGCGTCGAAGGCTGATATCTGCTGGAGGTTGTAGCCGGCGGCCAGGACCTTGTAGAGGTAGGCGGATTCCTGGGGGGACTTGGCGTCGGCGAGGAGCTTCTCGAAGGCGGCCTGGTCGGCGGCGGACATGGCGTCTAGGCGTTGGGAGGCGCGGGTGAGGGCGGTGGGGGTGAGGATTTGGGCGCCGTCTACGGTGCCGCCGGGGTCGGTGGTGGCGGCGAGTTCCACAGCGCTGAGCGCGTCCAGGTCGGGGGTGGTGACGTCGTGGGCGCGGGCTTGGCTGGTGAGTTCGGTCAGCAGGCCGGCGGTCTTCGGGGACTGGTCGGCGATTGCTTGGAACGCTGCGATGCGCGTGTCGACGCCTGCTTGGGCTTGCTTGGCGGCTTGCGCGTGTTGGGCGCTGAAGGGGTTCTCGCCGTCGCCGGACGCCAGTTTCCGGGCGGCCTTGAGTTGGGTTCTTCCTTCGGCGTCCTTGGCTTGGGCCCATTCGAGCAGTTCGGCCCACGAGTTGAGCGCACCGGCGGCTTGGCCCAGGTCTGATTCGATCTTGCCGATCTCGGTGCTGAGGGCGGCCACGGCCTGGGACGCGTTCTCGGCTACCTGGCCGCGCCACGCTGCGGGGAGTTCGGTGGCGGAGACCTGCATGACGTCCACGGCGACCTGGAGGCACTGCTCGGCAGCCTTGGTGTACGCCTGGGCCTGGGCGCGGACGGCTGCCGGGTTGCCGGGGAGCGGCTCGGGGGACAGGGCGGCGTCTATGGCCAGCTGGAGTTCGAAGGGGACGAAGTCGAAGAGCGTGTCCTGGAGGCGGCCGCGCGCGGATTCGAGGCTTTCGAGGTCGGTCATCGGGCACCGATCCCGCGCAGGTTCTCGGTGATGCTCTGCTCGGTCTCGCGGTAGCGCTGGGCGGTGGTCTCGACGTTGCGGACCATCTCGGCGAGCGCCTCGGCATATGTCGACATTTCGGCGGCCCACGCGCTGTCGAAGGACTGCCACGCCTGGCCGACCGTCGGATCGCCGAATGCGGCCGGGTCCGTGTACGCCGAGTCGTCGTCGACGATGGCCGTGTTGAAGTCGTCGTAGGCCCGTCCGAGCCGGCCCGCCACGCCGCCGAGCTGCGCGGGATCCACCTCGAAATCCGAACCGCTGTCCCCGATGCGCATACGCGCCCTCCCCGGTGTCGCGCACCCCCTGGTACGCAGCCCCAAGCTAACGATGAGCGAGTTGGGACGTCCAGATCAGTGGACGACTTTACCTGGGGATTACTTCTGACCTGCGGAAGCGGCGCGCCCGGCGAGTTATCCACAGGTGGACGGGGCTTATCCCCAGTCGCTGCCATTTCGTTACGCTCGACTGGGGACAAGTCGCCGAGTTATCCACAGGATTTATCCCCATCGTGGACAAGATCTGTGGATCCTGGGGACAACTGCCCAGGCCTGTGGATAACTCGGCGGCGAGCTGTGCAGAACTGTGCGGAACCTGTCCGTGTAGAACTCAGCCGGTGTCGCGGCAGAACCGCTCAGCCGGTGTTGCGCAGGCCCGCGGCCACGCCGTTGACCGTGAGCAGCAGGGCCCGGCTGAGCTGCGGGTCCAGGGTCTCGCCGGCGGCCTGGGCGTCGCGGTGCCGCTTGAGCAGGGCGACCTGGAGGTACGAGATCGGGTTCAGGTACCGGTCGCGCACCTCCAGCGTGCGGGCGAGCACCGGCTCGTGGCCCAGCAGCTCGGTCTCGCCGGTGACCTTGAGCACCTGCTGCACCGTCAGCTCGTGCTCCTCGACGATGGTGTCGAAGACGTGCTTGAGGTCGTCCGGCACCAGCTGCTCGACGTAGAGGCGGGCGATCCGCAGGTCCGTCTTGGCCAGCGTCATCGCGACGTTGGACAGGAAGTTGCGGAAGAAGTGCCAGTCCTCGTACATCTCCTTGAGCACGTCGTCGTGGCCCTGCGCGTACGCCGAGGCGAGGCCGGTGCCGACGCCGAACCAGCCGGGCACGATCTGCCGGGACTGGGTCCAGCCGAACACCCACGGGATCGCGCGCAGGCCCTCGAGACCGGCGCCGGAGTCCGGGCGGCGCGAGGGGCGCGAGCCGAGGTGCAGGTCGCCGAGCTGGTCCACGGGGGTCGAGGCCAGGAAGTAGCGCGGCAGGTCCGGGTCGTCGGCCAGCGTCCGGTACCGGGCGTACGCCGCGTCCGAGATGCCGCTCATCGCCGCGCTCCACCGGGCCAGCGCGTCGGCGCTCTGCCGCGGGCCGAGGTGCAGCACCGAGGCCTCCAGCGTGGCGGCGACCGTCAGCTCCAGGTTCTCCCTGGCCAGGCTCGGCAGCGCGTACTTGTCCGAGATCACCTCGCCCTGCTCGGTGACCTTGATCTCGCCCTCCAGCGTGCCCCAGGGCTGCGCCAGGATCGCCTCGTGGGTCGG
Organism: Actinospica sp.; assembly: GCA_035493475.1. GTDB lineage: Bacteria > Actinomycetota > Actinomycetes > Streptomycetales > Catenulisporaceae > Actinospica. The sequence continues at coordinate 10,249 of DATJIF010000012.1, read as the reverse complement.
GCCGCCGCCGCGTCCCACCGTGCCGCCGCGGCCATGGAACAGGCGCAGCCGCACGCCGTGCCGGTGCGCCACGTCGCGCAGCTTGCGCTGGGCCAGGTGGATCTCCCACTGGCTGGTCGCGATGCCCGCGTCCTTGTTGGAGTCGCTGTAGCCGAGCATGATCTCCTGCACGTCGCCGCGCAGCCGGACCAGCTTGCGGTACGAGGGGTCGCTCAGCAGCTCGTCCAGGATCGTGTCGGCCTGGCGCAGCTCGGCGACCTGCTCCAGCAGCGGCACGAAGCCGATCTGGGCCCGGCCGCCGCGCAGGTCGATCAGTCCGGCCTCGCGGGCCAGCAGCGCCGCCGCGAACACGTCGTCCACACCTCGGCACATCGAGATGATGTAGGACTCGATGACGTCCGGGCCGAAGCGCTCGATGGTCTCGCGGATCGCGGTGAACACGCCGAAGGTCTTCGCCGCGTCCGGGTCCAGGATCGGCGCGGCCCCGCCCCACGCGTCGAAGCCCTCGACGCCGTCGCGGTGGATCTTCTCCGGCAGCTTGGACAGCGGACGGCGCGAGCGCAGCTCCTTGGCCAGCAGTTCGGCCCGGTACTTGCGCGGCATGTCCTCGTAGCGCCACGACTCGATCCCGAGCCGGTCGATCAGCTGGCCGATCGCGTGGTGGTGCGCGTCGGCGTGCTCGCGGACGTCCATCGTGGCGAGCTGCAGGCCGAAGGCGGAGACCGTGCGGATCACCTGGTCCAGGCTGCCGCGCGCGATCAGCTCGCCGCGGTCGGCCAGCAGCGAGTCGCGCATCAGCAGCAGGTCGGCGACCAGCTCCTCGCCGTTCAGGTAGTCCTGTCCTGGCACGTGCGCGCGGCCCTTGCCGATCCGCTTCTTCGTGTTCAGCAGCTTCTGCCGCACGCAGGTGGCCTTGAGCCGGTAGGGCTCCTCCTGGTTGAGCCGCTTGTACCGGGCCGGGATGTCCGGCAGCGCCGCGAGGTCCTTCGCGAGGGAGGCGTCGAGCTCGGGGGTGATGCTCGCGATCCGCTTCGAGGTGGAGAGGCTGTTGCGCAGTCCGTCCACGATCTTCAGGGCGTCGTCCACGGCGCGCTCGTGCTGCAGCGCCAGGATCTCGAGCGTGAGCAGCGGGGTGACGTTCGGGTTGCCGTCGCGGTCGCCGCCGATCCAGCTGCCGAAGCTCAGCGGACGCGCGTCCACCGGCAGCCTCACGCCGATCCGCTCCAGCTCCGCGGCCAGCTCGTCGAGCACGTCGGGGACGGCGCTGCCGTGCAGCTCGTCGAGGTAGTAGAGGGCGTTGCGCGCCTCGTCGGTCGGCTCCGGCCGGGCCACCCGAAGCTCGTCGGTCTGCCAGAGCGACTCGACCAGCTCCTGCAGCCGCCGCTCGGCCCGCCGTTGCGCCACCGGATCCGTCACGGTGCCGGGCTGCGGGAAGGGGTTCGCGTCGAGCAGCCGGGCGATCTGCCGCAGCTTGCCCAGTATGGTGCGGCGGGCGGCCTCGGTCGGGTGCGCGGTGAAGACCGGACGCGCGGAGAGCCGGTTGACCACCTCCTCGACCCAGTCGCGGGTGACCTTCGACTCGGGGTCCGCTATCGCCGCGCCGATCCGGTCCACGGCCCGGGACAGCCAGGAGCCGCTGGTGGCCCGCTCGGCGTGCAGCTCGCGGGCCCGGTGCACCTGCTCGGTGACGTTGGCGAGGTAGAAGTAGCTGGAGAACGCGCGCACCAGCCGGATCGCGGTGGCCAGGTCGAGTTCGGCGAGCCGGGCCTGCGCCGCGTCCGCGGCCGCCGGGTCCGCCGACCGCGTCAGAGCCCTGATCTCCTCGACGAGGTCGAGCAGTTCCTGCCCCTCCTGGCGCACCAGCGTCTGCCCGAGCAGCTCGCCGAGCGCCTTGATGTCGCCGCGCAGCGCGGCGTCCGGCGCGGGAAGGGCGGGGGCGGGTACGGCGTCGATGTCGGCCACGGCGGCACACTCCTCGTTAGCGGGCGAGCTGAGCCGGGACGCCGTTGTCCGAGCTGAAGGCTTCGTGTGCATCGTATGCGGCGTACGTCACACGCACGATACCCGGCCCACTGGATGAGATGGCCGTCCGAGGAGCAAGACGGGGGTTTCGCGGCGGGCTCAGTGCCGCCGGAAGGCCAGGTGCGGCGGCAGCGCGGAGCCGAGGTACTCGACATCGGTCACCAGGCTGGCGAAGCCCTGCTGCACGGCCGCCTCGGAGATCTCCTGGATCTGCTGCGGCAGCGCCACCAGGTGCCGGGCGAAGTCGTCGAAGTCGTTGCCCACCCGGATCAGCAGCTCGTTGCAGATCGAGGCGGCGTCCCGGGAGTCCCGGTCGCGCGCGTCGTCGTCGTCGAAGTACCAGACCGAGCCGACGTCGTGGCCGCGGATCTTGAGCACCAGCATGCCGCCGCGCACGTAGCCGACCGCGAGGAACTCCTCGGTGAACCGGTCGAACAGCGACTGGTTCGCGTAGACCAGCTCCTGGTGCGGGTCCGAGCGGCGCACGCCGAACAGCCAGCCGTCCGCCACGAAGCCGCACTGCAGGTTCACGGCCGGGCTCAGCGGCCGGCCGCCGTCGGTGCCCGCGAGGAAGCGCCGGTAGGAGACGGGCAGCTGGAAGCCGAGCTGCGACTCGAGCTGCTGCATCGCGTCCTCCGGCACCGAACCGGAGCGCTCGAAGGCCACCGGGTCGAGCATGCCCTCGTGCCACAGCCCGCTCTTGCCCCGGTCCAGCTGCAGCGTGGCCACGCCGCCGTGGTGCCGGAAGGAGCCGTTGAGCTCCGCCGGGACCAGGAACAGCCGCCGGGTGCGCGCCTCGTGCGTCCAGGTCCAGCCCTCGGGCGTGGCCGTCGGCGGCCTGCCCTGCTGGTAGATCGGGTCGCCGGTGGTGCTGGCCAGCAGGTTCGCCGCGATCACGTCGGTGACCCTGACCTCGTCCACGGACAGCTCGGCGGGCGGGTCGGCGATCTGCGCGGCATGCCGGGCGTACACCGAGAAGTCGGGGTAGCCGTGGAAGTTCAGGTAGACGCCGCGCGGGTACTTTCGATCCAGTTCGACGTCGCTGAACTCGATGAGGCGCCCCGCGAACTGACCGTTGGGTATTCCGGCCGCGTTCGTCGGAAGGCCCGTGCCCGTTCCCTGCGTCATCTTCAGTCCCTTACGTCGCCTCGCGTGTGCCGGGGCATGGGTGGCCCGGCGCATCGTTCAGTGCTTCTCAAGACGGTACCCGGACCGAGCGGTCCGGCGATAGGCGGGAGTGCCGTCCAGGTGGGGCGTTTTACCGGCTCGCGCCCGTTTCCTGACGATTTCTCGGCCCCGGCGCGGCGGCGATTCGATCTTGCGTCGGGCACGCGGGGAGTTGGGTTGTCGGTGGGAGTGCGTACCCTAGGAGTACACGAAACCCCCTGCCCCCCTGTGGGCTGTTCGGGGTTACTCGGCGTGCCTACGGAAGGTGCCCATGACCCTCTCCGGTCTCCTCACTCCTCTTATCGACGACCCCGCGCTGCGTTCGGCCGCCGACGCCGCGCGCACCGGTGCGCGCCCGCGCCTGGACTTGACGGCCGTCGGCGGGCTGCGCGCCCCCGCCATCGCGCAGATCGCCGAGACCGGCCGCCTCGTGCTGGCCGTGACCGCGACCGGCCGCGAGACCGAGGACCTGGCCGCCGCGCTGCGCTCCCTGCTCGGCGAGGCGGCGGTGGCCGAGTTCCCGTCCTGGGAGACGCTGCCGCACGAGCGCCTCTCCCCGCGCTCGGACACCGTCGGCCGCCGCCTCGCCGTACTGCGCCGACTGGCCCACCCCGAGGCCGAGAACGGCCTGCGGGTGGTCGTCGCGCCGATCCGGTCCGTGCTGCAGCCCCAGGTGGCCGGGCTCGGCGACCTGGAGCCGGTGCAGGTGACGGCGGGTCAGGAGCTCGAGCTGGACGAGGTGACGCGCCGCCTGGTGGACGCCGCGTACCTGCGCACCGACCTCGTGGAGAAGCGCGGCGACTTCGCGGTGCGCGGCGGCATCCTGGACGTCTTCCCGCCGACCGAGGAGCACCCGCTGCGGCTGGAGTTCTGGGGCGACTCGGTCGAGGAGATCCGCTACTTCAAGGTCGCCGACCAGCGCTCGCTGGAGGTCGCGCAGGGCGGTCTGTGGGCGCCGCCGTGCCGCGAACTGCTGCTGACCGAGACGGTCCGCAAGCGGGCGCACGGCTACGCCTCCGAGTACCCGGAGCTCGCGGACGTGTTCGGCAAGATCGCCGAGGGCATCGCAGTCGAGGGGATGGAGTCGCTCGCCCCGGTGCTGGTCGACCGGATGGAGCTGCTGGTGGACGTGGTGCCGGCGGGCACGCACGTCGTGGTCTGCGATCCGGAGCGGGTGCGCACCCGGGCCGCCGACCTGGTCAGCACCTCGCAGGAGTTCCTGGAGGCCTCGTGGGCGGCGGCCGCGCTCGGCGGCAAGAGCCCGCTGGACCTCGGCGCCGCCTCGCTCTGGTCGCTCGCCGACCTGCGCGACCACGTGCGCTCGCTGGACCTGCCCTGGTGGTCCATCACCCCGTTCGTGGCGGACGCGGAGCTCGCCGAGTTCATCGAGGGCGGCGACGCGGTCGAGGCCGACGACACCGAGCTCTCCCCGGCCACCGAGGCGCCGGACTACCGCGGCGAGGGCGCGAAGATGATCGCCGACGTGCGTGGCTGGCTGCGCGAGGGCTGGCGGGTCGTGCTGACCACGGAGGGCCACGGCCCGGCCGAGCGGCTCGCCGAGGTGCTGCGCTCCGCCGACCTCGGGGTGCGCCTGGTGCCCGACCTGGAGCAGCCGCCGGAGCCCGGGATCGCGTACGTCACCTGCGCCTCCTTCGGCCGCGGCTTCGTGGACGGGGCGGCGAAGCTGGTGCTGCTGACCGAGACGGACATCTCGGGCCAGCGCTCGTCGACCAAGGACATGAACCGGATGCCCTCGCGGCGCCGGAACATGGTCGATCCGCTGCAGCTCAAGACCGGCGACTACGTCGTGCACGAGCAGCACGGCGTGGGCCGCTACATCGAGATGGTGCAGCGGACCGTCGCCGGGGCCACCCGCGAGTACCTGGTGATCGAGTACGCGAGCTCGAAGCGCGGCCAGCCCGGCGACCGGCTCTACGTGCCGACCGACCAGCTGGAGCAGGTGACCAAGTACGTCGGCGGCGAGTCCCCGTCGATGCACCGGCTCGGCGGTGCGGACTGGCAGAAGGCGAAGTCGCGGGCCCGCAAGGCCGTGCGCGACATCGCCGGCGACCTGATCCGGCTCTACTCGGCCCGGCAGGCCGCGCCCGGACACGCCTTCGCCGGGGACACGCCGTGGCAGCGCGAACTGGAGGACGCCTTCCCGTACACCGAGACGCCGGACCAGCTCGCGTGCATCGACGAGGTCAAGGGCGACATGGAGAAGACGGTCCCGATGGACCGGCTGATCTGCGGCGACGTCGGCTACGGCAAGACCGAGATCGCAGTGCGCGCGGCCTTCAAGGCGGTGCAGGACGGCAAGCAGGTCGCGGTGCTCGTCCCCACCACCCTGCTCGTGCAGCAGCACTTCTCCACCTTCGCCGAGCGCTACGCCCAGTTCCCGGTGACGATCAAGGCCCTGTCGCGCTTCCAGACGGACAAGGAGTCCACGGAGGTGCTGCGCGGGCTCGCGGAGGGCTCGGTCGACGTCGTGATCGGCACGCACCGGCTGTTCGCCAAGGACACCAGGTTCAAGGACCTGGGCCTGGTGATCGTGGACGAGGAGCAGCGCTTCGGCGTCGAGCACAAGGAGCACCTCAAGCAGATGCGCGCGAACGTGGACGTGCTGACCATGTCCGCCACCCCGATCCCGCGCACGCTCGAGATGGCCGTCACCGGAATCCGCGAGATGTCGACGATCCAGACCCCGCCGGAGGAGCGCCATCCGGTCCTGACGTTCGTCGGCGCCTACGAGGAGAAGCAGATCGGCGCGGCGATCCGGCGCGAACTGCTGCGCGAGGGCCAGGTCTTCTACATCCACAACCGGGTCGAGTCGATCGACCGCGCCGCCGCCCGGCTGCGCCAGCTCGTCCCCGAGGCCCGCGTCGCGATCGCGCACGGCCAGATGAACGAGCACACGCTGGAGAAGCTGATCGTGGACTTCTGGAACCGGGAGTACGACGTACTGGTGTGCACCACGATCGTCGAGTCCGGCATCGACATCGCCAACGCCAACACCCTGATCGTCGAGCGCGCCGACAACTTCGGCCTGAGCCAGCTGCACCAGCTCAGAGGCCGGGTCGGCCGAGGCCGGGAGCGCGCGTACGCCTACTTCCTGTACCCGCCGGAGAAGCCGCTGACCGAGACCGCGCACGAGCGGCTGGCCACCATCGCCCAGCACACCGACCTCGGCGCGGGCATGTACGTGGCGATGAAGGACCTGGAGATCCGCGGCGCCGGAAACCTGCTCGGCGGCGAGCAGTCCGGCCACATCGAAGGGGTCGGATTCGACCTGTACGTGCGGATGGTCGGCGAGGCGGTCAAGGAGTTCAAGGAGCAGGCGGCCGGCCTCAACAGCCCCGACGAGGCGCCCGACATGCGCGTCGACCTCCCCGTGGACGCCCACATCCCGCACGAGTGGGTCCCCGGCGAGCGCCTGCGCCTGGAGGCCTACCGCCGGATCGCCTCCATCGCCAAGGAGGAGGACGTCATCGCGGTGCACGACGAACTCGTGGACCGCTACGGCAAGCTCCCCGAACCGGTCGGCAACCTGCTCGCGGTCGCCCTCTTCCGCGCCTACGCCCGCGACGCCGGCCTCGCCGAGATCGTGCTGCAGGGCAACTTCGTGAAGTTCAGCCAGGTCTACCTGCGCGAGTCCCAGGAGATGCGGCTCAAGCGCGTCTTCCCCGGCTCCATCGTGAAGAAGCAGTCCGACCACATCCTCGTCCCCCGCCCCAAGACCTCCGGCTTCCCCGCCGAACCGGTCACCGGCCTGCCCCTGCTCGAATGGTGCCGCTCGCTGATCGAGGGCGTTATCCGGATGGGTGCGTGAGTAAGGTGAGCGCCGTGAGCGGACGCATCATCCTCGTGCCCTTCTCCCCCCGGGTGGCGCCCGGCCTTATCTCGGCGGCGGCCTGGCGGGCGGTGAGCACGCCGGGGGTCCGGGTGCACGCGGCGCGGGAGGACCATCCCGTGCTGGAGTACCTGGACGACCAGGACGTCGTGATCGAGCTGATCGAGGGGGAGACGGCCGACGTCGCCGCCGAGCTGCTGAAGGAGGCGGCGGCGGGGGAGACGGTGGTGTGGCTGGCCGATCCGACCGGGGACGACGAGCCGCTGGTGCTCGCGCTCGGCGAGCGGCTGACGGCCGACGCGGCGCCCGAGGTCGAGCTCGAGCTGCTGCCCGGGAGCTACGACGTGCCCGGTGCGCGGCTGCTGGACCTGGTGGCGGTGATGGACCGGCTGCGCTCACCCGGCGGCTGCCCCTGGGACGCGCAGCAGACGCATCAGAGCCTCGTGAAGTATCTGTTGGAAGAGGCCTACGAAACCGTCGAGACGATCGAGGACGGCGACTTCGAGACGCCCGGCGAGGGGCGGGACGCGCTGCGCGAGGAGCTCGGCGACGTGCTGCTGCAGGTGGCCTTCCACTCCCGGATCGCGCGGGAGCACCCGGAGGACCCCTTCGACATCGACGACGTGGCGCAGGGCATCGTGACGAAGCTCATCCGGCGCCATCCGCACGTGTTCGCCGACGTGGACGCGCGCACCGCGTCCGACGTGGAGGCGAACTGGGAGCAGATCAAGGCGGCGGAGAAGGGCCGCAGTTCGGCGGTGGAGGGCGTTCCGCTGGCCCAGCCCGCGCTCTCATTAGCAGAGAAACTTCTGAAGCGCTCGAAGAACGCGGGTCTCGATGTAACGGTTCCGCAACTTCCGTCCGCGGCGCTGCCCAGCTCCGACATTTCCGGCGATGAGGCCAAAGCGCAGGTCGGGACGCTGCTGCTGGCCGTCGTGGGGCTGGCCCGGGAGCTCGGGGTGGATCCCGAGGAGGCGCTCCGTGTCGAGGCCAGAGGGTTGCGCCAGCAGATTCTTAACCTTGAGGCCTCCCGGTCGTCGGGTAAGTGCGGTTAGTCTGGTGAGTGCACCGGCGCCGGAAACCCACCCAACGGTGCGGAACACGGCTACGGCATTGAGAACTTAGGAGTGCGGAACCATGTTGCGTGGCGGACTTGAGCCTTGGCACGTCATCGTCATCCTGGCCCTTCTGGTGCTGCTATTCGGCTCGCGCAAGCTGCCGGACGCCGCCCGGTCGGTCGGCCAGTCGCTGCGCATCTTCAAGTCGGAGATGAAGGCGGCGGCGAAGGACGACACCCCGGCCGCCCAGTCGCAGGCGCCGGCCGCGCCGCAGGCCGTCGAGGCCTCGGTGATCACCCCGGCCCAGCAGGCGGCCAACGACGCCGTCCCGAGCCAGGACGCCGTCCAGCGCTGACCCGAAGCATCCGTTGACGGGTGATCCCGTCCCGGCCGCGGCCCGTGTGCCCGCCGGGACGGGATCTCGTCGTTTCTCCGGCCGCCTTCGAGCTGGTCTAGGCCATTCACTCGTTCCGGTGACGCGCGCCGTCCCCGGTTCCCGGCTGACCCGCCGGTCATATAACTTCCCGCCGTGGACATGGCACTCGCGCTCACCGAAACCCAGACCGAACGCCTGCGCCGGGTCGCCGAATACGAACAGGCGACGACCTACGAGGTCGTCTTCCTCGCCCTCGAGGAGTACCTCGCGGACAAGGAGCACGAGCACCGCCGCCGGTCCGGCCACCGCGACGCCGAGCGCCGCCGGGAGCTGCTGCGCAGCTTCGCCGGGATCGAACGCGGCTGACCGTCCGCGCTGTGTGACCATGGAGCGGTGACCGAGCCCGCCGCGCCGCCGCTCTTCGACCGCGCGTTCATCGACGATCCGTACCCGGCCTACGCGTGGCTGCGCGAGAACTCCCCCGTGCACCGGACGAAGCTGCCGAACGGCGTCGAGGCCTACCTCGTCACCCGGCACGAGGACGTCAAGGCGGTCCTGGCCGACCCGCGGCTGTCGAAGAACGCCGCGACCTCCTTCCCCGGCTGGCAGCCCGGCCGCACCGGCATCCCCGGCGAGCACCGCTCCGGCATCGCCGCGCACCTGCTCAACCTGGATCCGCCGGACCACACCCGGCTGCGCAGCCTGGTCTCCAAGGCCTTCACGCCGCGCCGGATCGCCGACTTCGAGCCTTCCATCCGCCGCATCGCCGACGAACTGCTCGACGCCTGCGAGCAGACCGCCCGGGACGGCGACGGCACCGTGGACCTGATCCGCGGCTACGCCTGCCCGCTGCCGGTCGCCGTCATCCTGGAGATGCTCGGGGTTCCGACGGAGGATCAGGCGATCTTCCACGAGTGGGCATTCGGCGTCGTGGACCGCAGCAGCGTGCGCGGCGGCGTCGGACGCTCCGTCAAACGGATCCGCGGCTATCTCCGAGAGATCATCCACAAGAAGCGGTTGAACCCCGGCGAGGACCTGCTGACCGCCCTCGTGCGCGCCTCCGACCACGGCGAGCACCTGAGCGAGGACGAGGCCGCGTCCATGGCGTTCATCCTGCTCTTCGCAGGGTTCGAAACCACCATCAACCTGATCGGCAACGGGACGCTGGCCCTGCTCACCCACCCCGAGCAGCGCGCCCGGCTGCTCGCCGACCCCGGCCTGCTGGACAACGCGGTCGAGGAACTGCTGCGCTACGACGGCCCGGTCGAGTTCGCGACGTGGCGCTTCACCACCGAGCCCATCGAGGTCGGCGGCGTGCCGATCCCCGCCGGGGAACCGGTGCTGGCCGTGCTCGCCGCCGCCGGCCGCGACCCGGCCCGCTTCCCCGACCCGGACGTGCTCGACCTCGGCCGCGCCGCCGGCGGCCACCTCGCGCTCGGGCACGGCATCCACTTCTGCATCGGCGCGCCGCTGGCCCGGCTGGAGGGCCGGATCGGCTTCGAACGGCTGCTCGCCCGGCACCCCGAGGCCGCCCTCGCAGTGCCCGCCGACACGCTGCGCTGGCACTCCGGACTGATCATGCGCGGCCTCTATGGACTACCCGTGCGCTTGGATCTGCCGGTGAACTAGGCTGCTTCACGACGAGATATGACAGCTTGACGAAGGAGTACGCACGTGGCGTCCATCGAAGCAGTCGGCGCGCGGGAGATCCTCGACTCCCGCGGGAACCCCACGGTCGAGGTCGAGGTCGCGCTCGACGACGGCGTGATCGCCCGC
>DATJIF010000011.1:0-37973 GCA_035493475.1 Actinospica sp. | reverse complement strand
GTTCTCGATCAGCTTCTTGACCTCCTCGTCCACCAGGGCGGCGACGTCCTCGGAGTAGTCGCGCTGGTGGCCCATGTCGCGGCCGAGGAAGACCTCGCCGCTGTCCTGGCCGAGCTTGATCGCGCCGAGCCGCTCGGTCATGCCGTACTGGGTGACCATCGCGCGGGCCACCTTGGTGGCCTTCTCGATGTCGTTGCTGGCGCCGGTGGTCGGGTCGTGGAAGACCATCTCCTCCGCGGCGCGCCCGCCCATCGCGTAGGCCAGCTGGTCCAGCAGCTCGTTGCGGGTGGTCGAGTACTTGTCCTCGTCCGGCAGCACCATCGTGTAGCCGAGGGCCCGGCCGCGCGGCAGGATCGTCACCTTGTGCACCGGGTCGGTGTTCGGCAGCGCGTGGGCCACCAGGGCGTGCCCGCCCTCGTGGTACGCGGTGATCTTCTTCTCCTTCTCGCTCATCAGGCGGGTCTTCTTCTGCGGACCGGCCACGACGCGGTCGATCGCCTCGTCCAGCGCCTGGTTGTCGATGAGCTTCTTCTCGGTGCGCGCGGTGAGCAGCGCCGCCTCGTTGAGCACGTTGGCCAGGTCCGCGCCGGTGAAGCCGGGGGTGCGCCGGGCCACGGCCATCAGGTCCACGTCCGGGGTGATCGGCTTGCCCTTGGCGTGCACCTCGAGGATCCGCTTGCGGCCGTTGAGGTCCGGGGCGTCCACCGCGATCTGCCGGTCGAAGCGGCCGGGACGCAGCAGCGCCGGGTCCAGGATGTCCGGGCGGTTGGTGGCGGCGATCAGGATGACCCCGCCCTTGACGTCGAAGCCGTCCATCTCGACGAGCAGCTGGTTCAGCGTCTGCTCCCGCTCGTCGTGGCCGCCGCCGAGACCGGCGCCGCGGTGCCGGCCGACCGCGTCGATCTCGTCCACGAACACGATCGCCGGGGCGTTCGCCTTGGCCTGCTCGAACAGGTCGCGCACCCGGGAGGCGCCGACGCCGACGAACATCTCGACGAAGTCCGAGCCGGAGATGGAGAAGAACGGCACGCCCGCCTCGCCGGCCACGGCGCGCGCGAGCAGCGTCTTGCCGGTACCGGGCTGGCCGTAGAGCAGCACGCCCTTCGGGATCTTCGCGCCGATCGCCTGGAACTTGGCCGGGGCCTGCAGGAAGTCCTTGATCTCCTGCAGCTCCTCGATCGCCTCGTCCACGCCGGCCACGTCCGCGAAGGTGGTCTTCGGGGTGTCCTTGGTCATCATCTTGGCCCGGGACTTGCCGAAGTTCATCACCCGGGAGCCGCCGCCCTGCATCTGGTTCAGCAGGAAGATGAAGACGACCACGAGCAGCAGGAAGGGCAGCAGGGTGACCAGCGCGGAGACGATCCACGAAGTCTTGGTCACGTTGACGTTGTAGCCGCCGGAGAGGTTGCCGTCCTTCACGGCCGCGTCCAGGGCGGTGGTGAGGTTCACGCCCTGCTGGTCGTTCAGGTAGGTCGCCTGCTCCTTGGTGCCGTCCTTGAGCGTGACCTGGATGGTCTGGCTGGAGCCGGTGTTCACCTCGGCGGACTGGACCTGTCCGGCGGTGATCTGGCTGACGATCTTGGAGGTGTCCACGGAGGTGTAGCCGTTGCCCGAGGACATGATGTTCATCACAGCGAGCACGGCGAGCACGACGAGCACGACCCAGATCACGGGTCCACGGAAAATTCGCTTCACGTCCATCGTTGCGAGGCGCTCACGGCCCCGTCCCTCCTGCCGGCTCTTCGTCCCCGGACCACTGCCCGGAAACCTTCATTCTGCCCGGTCGACCACGGGCTGACGCTGCGCGTTGCCCTGGAAGATGCCCCGGCGACGGTGGCGCTACCCGTCCGCCGCCCGGAGCAACCGGGTGACCCGGCCCTAACGGAGTACCGGGTCATTACATGGTGGCAACGATCCTACGGGGTCTGCGCGTTCCCGTACTACGCAGCCATTTTCGGTCAGGAGTAGACGTGGGGCGCGAGCAGCCCGATGAAAGGGAGGTTCCGGAAGCGCTGGTCGTAGTCCAGGCCGTAGCCGACGACGAAGTCGTTGGGGATGTCGAAGCCGACGTACTTGACGTCGATTTGCACCTTCGCGGCGTCCGGCTTGCGCAGCAGCGTGCACACCTCGAGGGTGGCGGGCTGACGCTGCTTCAGGTTCGACAGCAGCCAGGACAGCGTGAGCCCGGAGTCGATGATGTCCTCGACCACCAGCACGTGCTTGCCCTTGATGTCGGTGTCCAGGTCCTTCAGGATCCGCACCACGCCCGAGGACTTGGTGCCCGCGCCGTAGGAGGAGATGGCCATCCAGTCCAGCGTGATCGGGTTGTGCAGGGCCCGGGACAGGTCCGCCATCACCATGAGCGCGCCGTTGAGCACGCCCACCAACAGCAGCTCCTCGCCGTGGTAGTCGGCGTCGACGGCGGCGGCCAGACGGGCGATCCCGGCCTTTATGTCCTCCTCGCTGAGGAGGATCTTCTCGAGCTTGTCGCCCATGTCCTTGTCGTCCACGTCGCTTTTCTCTCCCTCGTTACTTGGACGCCGCTCCGGTGAGCTGTTGGCCGCGCGCGCCGTCGCTGTGACCTGTTGTGGGCGCGGTCTCGCCGAAGGCCAGTCTGCCATTCGTCCTGCGCACCTCGACCGCCCCGGGTAGCTGCAGCGGTCCCTGGCCGCGCCAACCGGTGACCAAGGCGTCGACCGCCTCGATGTGCGCGGCCGCGAGGGTTCCGGCCGGGGCGCCGCTGCTGAGGGCGGCCAGCCTTATCACCCGGCGGCGCACGGCGGTGGGCAGTCCGGCCAGCCGGACCGCGTCGAGGCCGCCCTCGGCGTGCTGGCAGTCGACGTACTCGCGCTCGGCCCACGCGTCGAGCGCCTCGGTGTCCTCGCGCAGCATCCGCGCGGTGCGGGCCAGCGCCTCGGGCATGCCGGGGCCGAGCACGGCGGCGAGCTCGGGGATCAGCCGGTGCCGGACCCGGGAGCGGGTGTAGGCGGGGTCGGCGTTGTGCGGGTCCTGCCAGGGGTCCACGCCCTCCGCGTCGCAGGCGGCCGCGGTGGACGAGCGCGGCAGGCCGAGCAGCGGACGGCGGTAGCGGTCCTCGGGGCCGAAGACGGCGGGCATCCCGGCGAGGGAGCGGGCGCCGGAGCCGCGGGCCAGGCCCAGCAGCACGGTCTCCGCCTGGTCGTCCCTGGTGTGGCCGAGCAGCACGCTGCGCGCGCCGTAGCGCTCGGCGAAGTGGTCCAGTGCCTCGTAGCGCGCGGCCCGGGCGGCCGCCTCGGGTCCGCCGGTGCGGCCGACGGTGACCGCCACCGACTCGACCGGGTCCAGGCCGCGCCGCCGCAGCAGCTCGACGACCTCGCGCGCGCGTTCCGGGGAGCCGTCCTGCAGGCCGTGGTCCACGCTGACCCCGCCGCAGCGCAGCCCGAGGCGGGGCGCGACGAAGGCGGCGGCGCAGGCCAGGGCCAGCGAGTCCGCGCCGCCCGAGCAGGCGACGAGGACGAGGTCGCCGGGCTGGTGGTCGGCGAGCGCCGTGCGGACGGCGAGTCGTATCGCCGCTACGGCCGGTACAGGTCCCATGGAAGTGCTCCTCGCTTCGGTGGCTCGAATCCGACGGGCCGTACCTCAGCCGCGGCGCAGCGGGACCCGCCGCACCCACGCGGCGGGCTCCGCGATCTCCGCCATGGTCGGGAGGGTGTTCGGGGAGGTCCAGATCCGGTTGAAGCCGTCCATGCCGACCTCGCCGACGACGGCGCGCACGAAGCGCTCCCCGTCCCGGTACTGCCGCATCTTCGCGTCCAACCCGAGCACCTTGCGCAGCAGGGCGTCCGGCCGGACCCGGTGGGTGTTCCGGCGGCGGGCGAACTCCCGGCTGATCTCCGCGACCGACGGCACGACCAGCGGGCCGACTCCGTCCATCACGTACGTGGCGTGGCCTTCGAGCAGCGTCATCACGGCGGTCAGGCGGTCCATCGCGGCGCGCTGCTCGGGGGTCCGCACCAGATCGAGCAACGAGCGACGAGCCGTCCGGGTGACGGCGGAGGGGTCCGTCTCCACTCTTTCGGCGGGTACGTCGGCGTGTCCCCGTTGCTCCGGACGGGCGTATCCCCGTATCCCCTCGCGCAGCCGGACGATGAGTTGGGCGGGCTCCAGGTCGAGTTCGGCGACCAGCGCGGCGAGCCCGTCGAGCAGGTGGTCGCGCAGCCAGGGCACGGCGCCGAACTGGGCCCGGTGCGCCTCCTCGTGCAGGCAGACCCAGAGCCGGAAGTCGGGCGGGTGCACGCCGAGCTCCCGCTCCACCCGGACGATGTTGGGCGCGACCAGCAGCAGCCGTCCGCCGCGGCCGGGTTCTCCGCCGAACGGGTCGAACTGCCCGAGCACGCGGGTGGAGAAGAAGGCCAGCACCGAGCCGACCTCCGCGCCGGTGAGCTTGGCGCCGAGCGTGTTGGCCAGCGAGCGCAGCTCTCCGGAGGGCACGCCCTCGCGGTACTGCCGCACCTTCTCGACCATCGGGGAGGACAGCGTGCGCATCACGTCCAGGTTGGCGTTGACCCAGCCGCGCGAGTCGACGACCAGCACCGGCCGGTCGGCCGCGGGCACCTCGAGCCCGGTGAACGTGCGCACGTGCTCCTCGGCCGCGACCGCGCAGGCCCGCAGCTCGGCCACGGCCCGGTCCGCGCCCGCGCGGGAGACCGCCGGTCCCGGCCTGGCCAGGCCGCGTGCCGTGGCCCCGGCCACCTGCCAGTCGATGAGCTCGTCGTTCTCCACACTGTTCAAGGTATCCCGTTCCGGGGTGAAGAATGTCTGTGAGCACGTCCGGAATGTTGCGTTGATCACGTCCACCGGCCGGGTGCGACGAGTGGTCTCCCGCGTAGGGGACACTTGTGCGTGACATACGCGGGCACGGGTCCGGTGCGGCTGGACTCGGCTCGACGGAAGCCGCAATGGAGGAATTCAGACCGATGGAGTTCGACGTTCTCATCGAGATCCCCAAGGGTCAGCGGAACAAGTACGAGGTGGATCACAAGACCGGCCGCATAAGGCTGGACCGGATGCTGTTCACCTCCACCCGCTACCCCTCGGACTACGGCTACATCGAGGACACCCTCGGCGAGGACGGCGACCCGCTGGACGCCCTCGTGCTGCTGGACGAGCCGACCTTCCCGGGCTGCCTGGTGCTGTGCCGCGCGATCGGCATGTTCCGGATGACGGACGAGAAGGGCGGCGACGACAAGGTGCTGTGCGTCCCGGCCAACGACCCGCGCCAGGAGCACATCCGCGACATCCACCACGTCTCGGAGTTCGACCGGCTGGAGATCCAGCACTTCTTCGAGGTCTACAAGGACCTGGAGCCCGGCAAGTCCGTCGAGGGCGCGAACTGGGTCGGCCGCACCGAGGCCGAGGAGGAGATCCGCCGCTCCCGGCTGCGCTTCGCCGAGTCCCCCGAGGCCCACGGCCACTGATCAGACGATAGGCCCGTCGAAGGCCCCGCCGCTCCCCGGAATACCATCCTCCGTTCCGGGGAGCGGTTCTGCTACCACCAGGCATTCGGCCCCGGCCGCGCGGAACGCGCGCCACACCGCGGCGAGGTTCGCGGCCCGCAGCAGCCGGTTGCCGGGGTCCGCTGCGTCGGCCGGCCGCAGCAGTCCCAGCTGGACCAGATCGACGTACGCGGCGCACGTGCCGGACAGCCTCAACTGCCGGTAGAGCTGCCAGCCGACCACCGACCGCGTTCCCTCGCGCGGTCCGCGGATCCACAGGATCCGGCCGGGCAGTTCGCCCGCCTGGACGGCGTGCGGCGCGGCATCCGCCAACTCCGGCAGGTCGATCTTCCGGACCACGTCGTCCACGATCAGGCCCGTCGTATCGATGCACGGCCCTGTAAGACGGTCCATCAGTTCGGCTTCGCGCAAGTCCTCTTCGATCGGCTCGCCCGGCCTGTCCCGCGCGACGAGCCGTCTCCGCAGTTCATCGGCGTCGGCACGCAACCGAACCGCCGTCAGATCTACGTCCGGCAGCAGCGTACGGTCGATTCCGTGCTCCGGATCGACGACGCCTGACACGACCATGCACGCGGCGCCCGCGTCCCGCAGGTTGGCGGCGACCGCGTTCACGTTCGCGGTCTGTATACGGTGCCGTCCAGGGTCGTCCACCGGTTCCGGCGCCCAGTTGTCGGCGGTCGGCGGGCCGTAGCACATGCCCATCTGATCGACGTCGACGTACGCCGCGCGCACCCCGTCTCGCCACAATCGTGTGCACAATTCCCATGCCGCAGTGGTCTTACCAACACCCGAAGGCCCATAGAGCCAGAGCACGGGAAGCGCTTGCGTCATAAAGGCTATTGAAGCGAACCGGCGATCTCCGCGAAATGCATTTTCGTTTCGTCCTCACTGCCGGGCACCGCGGTCATGATCACGATCTTGAGTTCGGAATCGCCGTCGGTGAGCGTGTCGCAGTCCACCATGATCGGACCGATGGTCGGGTGGTCGATCCGCTTGCGGTCCTCGCGATGGGAGTCGACGGCGCCGTTCGCCCACAACTCGGCAAAGCGCGCATTGCCGCTGGTCAGGTTGCAGATCAGCTCGGCCAGACGCTGGTCGCGCGGGAAACGTCCGGTGGCGCGGCGCAGATCCGACACGACGGCGGCGTCGGTGGCCTCGTCGTCCGCCTCGACCACGGGCCAGCGCGCGAGCTGGCCGGGAGCCTCGCCGATCGGGAACCTGGTGAGCGCGAAGTTGCGCAGGTGCGGCGGCCACGCCGAGGGATCGCCGAGCAGCGCGGCCCACCGCCGATTCCACCAGATCAGCTGCCAGTCCGCCGCGAACACGCCGACCGCCACGTCGCCGAGCCGCTTGAGCACGCGCTGGACGCCGGGCGGGATGTGGTCGGAGATCGCGCCGTCGGCCGGCGGGGCGAGACCGGCCAGCCGGTAGAGGTGGTCGCGCTCGGCGGTCGTGAGCTGCAGGGCCCGGGCGAGCGCGCCGACCACGGAGGCGGACGGCGTCGTGGCCCGCCCCTGCTCCAGCCGCACGACGTAGTCCACCGACAGGCCGGCGAGGTCGGCGAGTTCCTCGCGCCGCAGCCCGACCGCGCGCCGGGACCGGCCGGAGGGCAGCGCGGCGGCCGAGGGCGGCAGCCGGTCCCGCCAGGTGCGGATCATCGCGCCGAGGCCGTCGGAGGGTCGCGTGGTCATACTCCTCATTCTGCTCCGCCACCGGTCGGCGCGGTGAGGGTAAGGGTGGTACGGCTATTCCTACCGTCACGCCGTCCCTGGCCGAGTCTTTCCGCCGAGCGCACGATCGCCCTATGACGATCACCTTCATCACCGGGGCCAACAAGGGCCTCGGCCGCGAAACCGCCCGCCGCCTGATCGAACTCGGACACACCGTCGTCCTCGGCGCCCGCGACCCCGAGCGGGGCGCGGAGGCCGCCGCCGCGCTCGGCGCCCGGTTCGTGCCCATCGACGTGACCGACGACGCGTCAGTCGCGGCCGCCGCCAAGAACATCGCCGAGCACGAGGGCCACGTGGACGTGCTGGTCAACAATGCGGGGATCACCGGACCGCATCGCGACGCCGTCGACCTGACCAGCGCCGACGCGCTCGGTGTCTACGACGTCAACGTCTTCGGCGTGATCCGCGTGACTACTGCGTTCCTGCCGCTGATCCGCCGCTCGCAGGACCCGGTCATCATCAACGTGAGCAGCGGCATGGGCTCGCTGGTCTTCACGCACGACCCCGAGCGCGCCGAGTCGAAGATCATCGCGCCGCTCTACACCTCATCGAAGGCGGCGCTCACGATGCTGACCACGCAGTACGCCAAGGCCTTCCCCGACGTGCGGATCAACGCCGTGGACCCCGGCTACACCGCCACGGACCTGAACGACCACAGCGGTCCGCAGACCATCGGCGAGGGCACGGACGCGATCGTCGCCCTCGCCACGGAGCGGCCCGGCGCCGGGACCGGACGCTTCGTGGACCGGTCCGGGGAGATCGCCCTGCGCTGACCGCTAGTAGGGCCGGGCGTAGAACTGGATCGGTCCCCACATCCACATGTCGGAGATCATCACGTTCCAGCCGGTCTTCGGGGCCTGCACCATCCGGCCGCTGCCGAGGTAGATCGCCTCGTGGTAGATGGTGTTCGAGTCGTTCGGGTTGGTGGCCCAGAAGAGCAGGTCGCCGGGCTGCAGCTGGCTGTAGCTGAGCGGATGGCTGGCCTGGTACTGGAACGCCGCGAAGTGCGGCAGGTCGATGCCCGCGGACTCGTAGGCGCGCATCGCGAGACCGGAGCAGTCGAAGGAGTCGGGGCCGGTGCCGCCCCACACGTACGGCTTGCCGAGCTGGGCCAGCGCGTACTGCAGTGCCTGCGCGGCGATGTTGGACGCGTAGGGCGGCACCCCGACGCCGGTGGACTGGGCCGGGCCTGACGATCCGTCACCCGAGTCGGAGCCGGAGGAGCCGCTGTTCGAGGACTGCTGAGCCTGCTGCGCGGCCTGCTCCTCGGCCTGCTGCTGCGCGATCCCGTTCTGCCGCTGCTGGGCCAGCTGCGTCGCCGCGTTCTGGGCCGCCTGCTGCTTGGCGAGCAGCGCGTCGAGCTGCGTGCCGAGGTTGCTGACCTGCGACTGAGCCGCATCGGCCGCCTGCTGGGCCTGCTGCGCCGACTGCTCGACGACCGCCTGGGCCGTCTTGAGCGCCGCCGCGCTCTGGTCGGCCTGCGTCTTCGCCTCGGCAGCAGTCTTGCTCGCGCCCTGCGCCTGATCGACGATCGAGGACTGCGTCGCGAGCTCCCGGCGCACGACGTGCACGCCGTTCATGTACTGCTGCGGGTCCTTCACGTCGAGCACGATCGTGAGGGAGCTGAGATCGGCCGCGGCGCCTGAGCGGTACGCGGCCGCGACCAGCCTGCCGAGCTGGACCTGCGCGGCGTCGGCGTACGCGGCCGCGTCGTGCGCACGCTTCGTGGCCGCCACAGCCGTCTGCTCCGCGGCCTGCTCCTTCGCCGTCGCCGCCACGTAACGCTGCTGGGCGTCCCGCGCCGTCGTCTCGAGCTGCGCCAGATGCTGCTGCGCCGCCTGCAACGCCGCCTGCGCCGGGGTCACCGCCGCCTTCGCGTCGTTCGCCGCCTGGTTCGCCTGGTCCACCTGCCCCTGGCTCGGGTAGACCGGATCCGCCTGCGCCCCGTCGACCACCCCCGTGACGATCGTGACGCTCAGCAGAACGCCGCCGAGCGGGACCGCCACCCGCGAGCGCCGCCGCAGCGTCCGCCGCCTCTCGTGCCGCCGCATACCTGTGTCACCGCCCGTCGTCCGTGCGCTAGTCGGATAAGCATCGTGACCCGCTGATCCCCGAGACGGCCGGACGACACGCTCGTCATCACTCGCATGCGTGCAAAATGCGAATAATCACACCCATTCGGACCTACAGCGCGGCCGGAGAACGCGAAAGGCCCGGACCAGCGAACTGGTCCGGGCCTGCCGGAGCCTCCTATCGGAATCGAACCGATGACCTACGCATTACGAGTGCGTCGCTCTGGCCGACTGAGCTAAGGAGGCCTGGCCGGAGATCTTGCGGCCCCGGCCGAGCCCCTAGTGTAGCGGACCTAGCTGGTCTGCTGGCAAACGGTTCCGGACGCCGGCAGCGCTCCGGTCAGGTAATAGGCGTCCACGGCGCTGTCGATGCAGGTCGAGCCCCTGCGGTAGGCCGTGTGGCCGTCGCCGTTCATGGTCAGCAGGTGGCCGTCGGCGAGCTGCTTGGCCAGGCCCTCGGCCCAGGCGTAGGGGGTGGCCGGGTCGTTGGTGGTGCCGACGACGAGGATCGGTCCGGAGCCGCGCGCCGCGATGGTGTGCGGGGAGTCGGAGGTCGCGGCCTTCCAGTAGGCGCAGGGCAGGCTGGACCAGTCGACCATCGGGCCGAAGAACGGCGCCTGCTTCTCGAACGTGGGCAGGCTGGCCTGGATCTGCGCCACGGAGGTCGCCTCGTCCGGGTGGTCCACGCAGTTCACCGCGTAGTTGGCGGCGATCTCGTTGTCCACGAAGCGGCCGTTCTCCCGGTCGTTGTACGCGTCGGCCATGGCCAGCAGCGTGGCCCCGTCGCCCTTGAGCGCGGTGGTCAGCGCCTGCCGCAGGGTCGGCCACCAGCTCTGGTCGTACATGGCGACGGAGATGCCGGTCAGCGCGTAGGGCTCGTCCAGCATCCGGGTGCCGTCGCCGGTGATCGGGTGCGCGTCCAGGCCGGCGACCCAGTTCTTGAGCTTGGTGAACGCGGCGTTCGGATCGGTGGTGCCGAGCGGGCAGTCGCTCTGCCTGACGCAGTCGGCGAGGAACAGGTGCAGTTCCTTGTCGAAGGCCACGGCCTGCGTCAGGTTCTCCTGTTCGGCCGTCAGGTTCGGGTCGATCGCGCCGTCGAGCACGAACTTGCCGACCCGCTGCGGGAACTCCTGCGCGTACGTCGCGCCGAGCAGCGTGCCGTACGACTTGCCGAGGTAGTTGAGCTGCTTGTCGCCCAGGGCCGCGCGCAGTATGTCCATGTCCCTGGCCGCGTCCACGGTGCCGACGTGCGGCAGCAGCGCGCCCGACTTGGCCTCGCACTGCTGCGCGAACAGCTCCGACTCCTGCTGCACCTTCGCCAGCTCGGCCGCGCTGTCCGGATTCGAGGGCGTGTCCACGAACTGGTCCATCTGGCTGTCCGTCAGACACTGCACCGGGTCCGACTGGCCGACCCCGCGCGGATCGAAGCCGACCAGGTCGTAGCGGGCCAGCAGACCGGCGTCCAGGACGTCGCCCGAGGTCGCGTACGAGATGCCGGAGCCGCCGGGACCGCCCGGGTTGACCACCAGCGAGCCGATCCGCTGCGCCTTGTTCGTGGCGGGCTTGCGGACCACCGCGATCTTCAGGGTCGCGCCGCTCGGGTCCGCGTAGTTCAGCGGCACGGTCAGGTCGCTGCACTGGTAGCCCTTGTCGCAGGACTTCCAGACCAGGTCCTGGCCGTAGAACTTCGCCAGGTCCGCCGCCGTGCCCGCCGTCAGACCCGGCTTGCCCGTCGTCGCGGCCTGTGCGCTGCTGAACGCCGTGCACGCGGCGAGCGGCAGGGCGAGCAGCAGCGCGCCCAGCGCCAGTGGTCGGGACGGGAGACGAGGGGTCATCGGCGAAATCCTTTCCCTGGGAAGACCCCTCAACCGTACTCCGGCGCAGCGCCGCGAACCGGGCGTGTTGATCATGGACTCGCCGATATAGCCGGAAAATACGCTAACCGAGCGATACCGCCATCGCCTCGACCGCGAGCAGTGGAGCGACGTTCGCCGCGATCGCCTCCCGGGCGCGCAGCACGGCGTCGATCCGGCGCAGCGTGTCCTGCGGCCGGGAGTGCGCGGCGATCTCCGCGACCTGCGGCCGCAGATCCTCGTGCACCGGCTCGGGCGCGGCGCCGCCACTGGTCAGCTGGACCGCCAGCACGTCCCGGTAGAAGGCGATCAGGTCGTTCAGCGCCCGGTCCAGCGCGTCCCGCTGATTGCGCGTCAGCCGGCGCTTCTGCTTGGTCTCGAGCTCCTTGAGCAGTCCGGCCGAGCCCGCCACGCCGCGCGCCGTGCCCGCCCCCTTGCCCTGGCCGAAGCCGAGCGCGAGCTTCAGCTCCTCGGTCTCGGACGCGTCCAGCGCCTCGGTGGCCGCCTTCGCCTCGGCCTCCGCGGCGTCGACCAGCGCCTGAGCGGCGTTCAGCGCACGCCCGATGTCGCGCGCCTCGATCGGCAGCCGCAGCACGGCGGTCCGGCGCGCGGCCGCCTCCGGGTCCAGGACCAGCGTCCGCGCGCGCTCGTAGTCGCCCTGCGCGGCCCGCGCGGCGGTCATCGCCCTCGCGGGGTCGGCGCCGTCCCGCTGCACCAGGGCCTCGGCGACCGCCGAGACCGAGGGCGTGCGCAGGTTCAGCTGCCGGCAGCGCGAGAGGATCGTCGGCAGCAGGTCCTGGCTGGACGGCGCGCACAGCAGCCACACGGTCCGGGCCGCGGGCTCCTCGATCCCCTTGAGCAGCACGTTCGCGGCGGCCTCGGTGAGCCGGTCGGCGTCCTCGAACACGATGATCTGCCAGCGCCCGCCCGCCGGGGCCATCGCGCACTCGCGGACCAGCTTGCGCGCCACGTCCACGCCGATGCTGAGCTGGTCGCTGCGCACGATGGTCACGTCCGGATGCGTGCCGCCCATCGTCGTGCGGCACTCCTGGCAGTGTCCGCAGCCCGGCAGCTCCCCGGTGCACTGCAGCGCGGCCGCGAACGAACGCGCCGTCAGACCCGTGCCGGATCCGGGCGGACCGGTCACCAGCCAGGCGTGCGTCATCGCGTTCACGCTCGCGCCGCGCGCGCCCCCCAGGATTCGGCGGGAGGCCTCGGCGGCGCGGATCAGCCGTCCCGCGGCCTCGCCCTGCCCGATCAGGTCCGCCCAGACTCCGTAGTTCACGACGAGTCCTCCTCGGGCTCCGGCGCCGATCCCCTCAGCCGCTCCGCCTGCTCGGCCGCCGCCTTCGCCGCGGCCGCCGCGAGCCTGGCCCGCTCCTTGGCGCGCGCCTCGGCCTGACGCATCGCCAGTTCGTGCTCACGACGGCGCGACGCGTCCCGCTGCGACTGGGCCTGCTCCTCGCTCTCGGCCCGCGCGGCGGCCGCCTTGTGCTCCTCGGCCAGCCGCGTCGCCTCGGCCCACTCCCGTTCCGCGCGGGCCCGCTCCTCGGCCTCGCTCGCGGCGGCCTGCTCCTTGGCCGCCCGGAGCCGCTCCTGCTCGGCCGCGTAACGCTCCTTGAGCTCGCGCTCCTGCCGCTCGCGGACGGCCTGCTCCTCGGCCTCGCGCTTCGCCAGCTCCGCGGCGGCCCGCGCCTCCCGGAACTCGCGCTCCTTCGTGACGTGCGCCTCGATCTCCGCGGCGCGCGCGGCCGCCTTCGCCACCTCGTCGGCCGAGGGCGGCAGCAACTGGTCGAGCCGGTCCTGGATCGCGCCGGTCAGTATCCGCGGCGCCCGATCGGCGTCCAGCACGAGATAGCGCTCGGGCTCGGCCTTCGCGCGGGACAGGAACGTGGCCCGCACCCGCTCGTGGAACTCCCCGGCCTCGGCCTCCAGCTTGTCCGCCTGGCCGGTCCGCTCCTCGCGCCGGGCCCGCGCCACGGCCGGGTCCAGGTCCAGCAGCACCACCAGGTCCGGACGCACGCCCTCGGTCGCGAAGGCCGACAGCGCGACCACGTCCGCCGCGGCCAACCCCCGGCCGCCGCTCTGGTAGGCCACCGACGAGTCCACGTGCCGGTCCGTCAGCACGATCGCGCCGCGCTCCAGCGCCGGAAGCACGACCGTCTCCATGTGGTCCGCCCGGTCCGCCGCGAACAGCAGCGCCTCGGCCCGCGCGCCGAGCTTGTGCTCCTGCGCGTGCAGCACCAGGTTTCGCAGCACCGAGCCGAGCGGCGTCGCCCCCGGTTCGCGCGTTGTCACCACGGTGAACCCGCGGCCGCGCAGCCAGTCGGCCACGGCCGCGATCTGCGTGCTCTTGCCCGCGCCGTCGCCGCCCTCCACCGCGATGAACCAGCCGGGGTACGGCCGCCCCGGCTCGCCCTCGGCCCGCGCCGAGCCGCCCGCGGCCCGCCAGGACCGCAACGCGCGCAACTTCCCGACCATGCCGCCAAGGCTACTGGGCCGAGACGACAGGAAGTGAACTCACTCCGAGTTCTCGGCCACCGACTTCTTCGTCGCGGTCTTCTTCGCGGCCGTCTTCTTCGCGGTGGTCGTCTTCTTCGCCGCCGTCTTCTTGGCCGCGGCCTTCTTGGCGGTCTTCTTCACCGCCGGGCCCTTGGCGCGCTTCTCCGCGAGCAGGTTGTGCGCCTGCTCCACGGTCAGCTCCTCCACCGTCATGCCGCGCGGCACCGTCACGTTCGTCTCGCCGTCGGTGATGTAGGGGCCGAACCGGCCCTCCTTCGCCACCACCGGCTTGCCGTTCGTCGGGTCGGCGCCGAACTCGCGCAGCGGCGGCTTGGCCGAGCCGCGCCGGCCGAACTGCTTCGGCTGCGCGTAGACGGCCAGCGCCTCATCCAGCGTGATGTCGAAGATCTGGTCCTCGCCGGAGAGCGAACGCGAGTCCGCGCCCTTCTTCAGGTAGGGGCCGTACCGCCCGTTCTGCGCGGTGATCTCCTCGCCGGACTCCGGGTCCTTGCCCACCACGCGCGGCAGCGAGAGCAGCTTGAGCGCCGTCTCCAGGTTCACCGTGTCCACGGCCATCGTCTTGAACAGCGAGGCGATCCGCGGCTTGACGGCGTTCTTGCCGGTCTTCGGCACGTCGTCCGGCAGCACCTCGGTCACGTACGGGCCGTAGCGCCCGTCCTTCGCGATGATCTGGTAGCCGGTCCCCGGGTCCACGCCGAGGTCGAAGTCGCCGCTCGGCCGGGCCAGCAGCTCCTCCGCCACCTCCACGGTCAGCTCGTCCGGCAGCGTCCCGTCCGGCACGTTCGCCCGGGCCAGCGAGTTGCCGTCCGCGTCGTACTTCTCGATGTAGGGCCCGTACTTGCCGACCCGCAGCGCGATGTCGCCGCCGATCGCGAAGGTGTTGGTCTCGCGCGCGTCGATCTCGTTGAGCTTGCTGGAGATCTGCTCCTTGAGCCCCGCGTCGCCGAGGTAGAAGTTCGCCAGGTACGGCACCCGCTCGGCCTCGCCGCGGGAGATCCGGTCCAGGTCCTCCTCCATGTGCGCGGTGAACTCGTAGTCCACCAGGTCGCCGAAGTGCTTCTCCAGCAGCCCGACCACCGAAAACGCCAGGAAGGTCGGCACCAGCGCCGTGCCCTTCTTGAACACGTAGCCGCGGTCCTGGATCGTCGAGATGAAGGTGGCGTACGTGGAGGGCCGCCCGATCTCGCGCTTCTCCAGCTCCTCGATCAGGCTCGCCTCGGTGTAGCGCGCCGGGGGCTTGGTCGAGTGGTCCTCGGCGCTCAGCTCGGCCGCGCGCAGCGGCTGGCCCTCGGCCACGTCCGGCAGCCTGCGGTCCTGGTCGTCGAGCTGCGCGTCCGGGTCGTCCGAGCCCTCGACGTACGCCTTCATGAAGCCGTGGAAGGTGATGACCTTGCCGGACGCGGAGAACTCGGCCCGGCGCCCGTCCGCGGCGTTGCCCGCGACCTTGATCGAGACCGAGCTGCCGGTGGCGTCCTTCATCTGCGAGGCGACGGTGCGCTTCCAGATCAGCTCGTACAGCCGGAACTCGTCGCCGCTCAGGCCCGCCTTCGCCGGGGTGCGGAAGGTGTTGCCGGACGGGCGGATCGCCTCGTGCGCCTCCTGGGCGTTCTTTACCTTGGAGGCGTACGTGCGCGCCTTCTCCGGCAGGAAGTCGCTGCCGTACAGCTCGCGGACCTGCGCCCGGGCCGCGGTGATCGCGGTCTCCGAGAGGGTCACCGAGTCGGTGCGCATATAGGTGATGAAGCCGTTCTCGTACAGCTTCTGCGCCACCGACATCGTGCGCTGCGTGCTGAAGCCGAGCTTGCGGCTCGCCTCCTGCTGCAGCGTCGTGGTGCGGAACGGCGCGGACGGCGAGCGGCGGTACGGCTTGCGGTCGATCGAGGTGACCGCGAACGGCTGCCCGCTCAGGCCCGCGGCCAGCGCGGCGGCGGACTCGGCGTCCAGGTGCAGCACGCCGTCCTTGTTCAGCTGGCCGTCCGGGCCGAAGTCGCGGCCCTGCGCCACCCGCGCGCCGTCCACCGAGAGCAGCCGGGCGCCCATCGTGCGCGGGTCGTCGCTCGCCCGATTTTTAATGTCACTGCCGGTTACAGACTCGCGGCCCCCGAGCCCAGCGGTAACCGGTCCATCGGCCGCGAGGTCTGTGTCGAAGACCGCGGTCAGGTCCCAGTACGCGGCGGGCTTGAAGGCGATCCGCTCGCGCTCGCGCTCCACCACGAGACGGGTGGTCACGGACTGCACCCGGCCCGCCGAGGTGCCGCCGGCGATCTTGCGCCAGAGCACCGGGGAGACCTCGAAGCCGTAGAGCCGGTCCAGCACCCGGCGCGCCTCCTGCGCCTCGACCAGCTCGCCGTTGATGTCGCGCAGCTCGTGCAGCGCGCCCTGGATCGCTTCCTTGGTGATCTCGTGGAAGACCATCCGGCGGTACGGGATCTTCGGCTTGAGCGCCGCGACCAGGTGCTGCGCGATGGCCTCGCCCTCGCGGTCCTCATCGGTGGCGAGCAGCAGTTCGTCGGACTCGCGCACCAGCTTGCGCAGCTTGGCGATGTGCGCGTCCTTGCCCTCGGAGATCACGTAGAACGGCTGGAAGTCGTGGTCCACGTCCACACCGAGGTTGGCCCACGGCGACGAGCGCTGCTCGTCGGTGAGCTTGTCCCTGGTCTCCTTGCTGGGTAGGTCCCGGATGTGGCCGATGCTGGCCTCGACGGTGTAGCCGGGGCCGAGATAGCCCGCGATCGTCTTCGCCTTGGCCGGCGACTCGACGATCACGAGGCGGCGCAGATCACTCCCGCTCTTGCTGCTCGGCGGCACGGTCGTTGCGTCCTTCCGGTTCCTGCTTACCCTGTGTGGGCGTTCCTGGGGCCCTCGATACCCCGGAGCTGACCGGGGGAATCTCCCGTTTCGGCCGCGGCCCGACGGCGCGACACGCCCACCAGGCTACGCCCTGTTGAGCATAAGTATCGCCAAGCGATGGTACGACGGGCCGTCGGAGCCCGCTCCCGGCGGTGCCGAGCGGGCCCTGCGGGGCGTTTTCCGGGCCGCTCAGTCCGTACTGAGGAACCCCTCCTCGACCAGCGCGCGCACGGCGTCCAGCGCCCCGGAGCGCAGCTCGGCCGACTCGATGCCGAACTGCTCCGCGATCCGGTCCAGCAGCTCGCCGAGCGGCCGCTCCCCGTCCGCCGCGCCGACCACGGCGATGCCCACCGGGTCGATCTCGCCGGTCGCGTGCAGGCCGCGGGTCTGCCGCAGCCGGGTGTCGGTCGGGTTCCAGCCGCCGTCGCCCGCCTCGGCCGTCTGCTCCAGCACGACCCCGGGCGCCACCCGCAGCACCGTGCCGAGCAGCTGCTCGTCGTCGGTGTCGGCCAGGAAGGCGTGCCGGGCGAACCACTCCGGGACGTACGCGCCGAGCGGCTGCTCGATCTGCCGGGTCAGCTCCTCCAAACGGATGGTCGGCTGATCCGTTCCGGTGTTTCTGAGGATGATCCAACCGAAGGCGACCCCCTCGATCCGGTTCGCCGCGAAGTAGTCCAGGTAGGCCTGGTACCGCTCGACGTAGCGGGCGGAGTTGTGGTCGCCGGAGTCGCGCAGCCACAGCTCCGCGTACTCGGCCGGGTCCTGCAGCTCGCGCTGCACGACCCACGCGTCGCAGCCGGTGCCGCGCACCCAGGGGGCCAGCCGCTCGCGCCAGTCCTGGCCGTCCACGTGCAGCCAGTTCGCCAGCACGTGGCAGTAGCCGTCCTCGGCCAGGTGCGCCGGGGCCTGCTCCAGGAAGCGGCGGCACAGCTCGTCGCCCGGCAGCCCGGCATCGCGGTACGTGAAGCGCCCCTCGCCGGCCGCCGACTCGGGCGAGATGACGAACGGCGGGTTCGAGACGATCAGGTCGTAGCGCTCGCCCGCGACCGGCTCGAACAGGCTGCCGCCGCGCAGCTCGATCCGCTCCGCCTCGTCCCCGAGCGAGAGCGCCGCCGTGAGCCGCGCGAAGTCGAGCGCCCGCAGGTTCAGGTCGGTCCCGGTCACGTGCCGGGCGTGCCGGGCCAGGTGCAGCGCCTGCACGCCGCAGCCGGTGCCGACGTCGAGGGCGCGCTCGACGTTCTGGCGCACCGTCAGCTGGGCCAGCGTGGTCGACGCCCCGCCGACCCCGAGCACGTAGTCCGGCCGCATCGGCGCGTTCCGCCCGGTGACCAGCCCCGAGCCGAGGTCCGAGACGAGCCACCAGTCCACGTCCGACTCGCCGTACGGCCGGATGTCGACGAGCGCCCGCACGGTCCCGTCCGTCCCGTCCTCGGCGAGCAGCCCGCCGGACACCGCCTCCGCCAGCGGCAGCGCGGCCTCCGCAGCGGAACGGTCCACGTTCTCCTGCAGCACGAAGAGCTTCGTCAGCGTGGCCACCGGCGAGTCGTCCCCCGCCACCGCGTGCGACGCCGCCACCGACTCGTTGCGCGCCAACGCCGCGTACGCCGTGGCCCCCATAGCCTCCAGGCAGCCGTCCACCGTGTACTGCGCCTTCTCCAGCGCCGTACGCAGCCGCTCGATCGCCGCCGGATCCCGCATCAGCTCGCTCACGCCACGACCTCGCTGGCGCTCGGTACGCGCGTTCGCGCACGCACTGTGTTCAATGATTCGCTCGCAAGCTCGCTCATGCATTCAGGCTACCGGCGCACCGCCAGGCTCACCGCCTTGACCGGCGTGCGCACCGGCGGCTTCGAGACGGGGACCTTCACCGGGACGGTCGTGATCGTTCCGGAGGCGGTCAGCGTCGAAACGACTCCGACGAGGGTCGCGGTGTAGGTGGTGGTCGTCAGCGCAGTGGAGGTCGAATCGGTGAACGAGAAGTCGCCGTTCGCGTCCGTCGGGTATTCGCCGACCGTGCTCGTCGCACCCGCGCTGCTCCGGGTCACCCGGACCTCCATGCCGGACAGGGCGGAGCCGTTCGCCGTGAGCCGACCGCCCACGGTGAAGGTGCTGTGCGGGAACGTGACCGAAGGTACGGACACGGTCAGGTCCACGCTGCCGAGAAGGTCGAAGGTCTCGAATACCGACGGGCCTGCCACGCCGCCCTGCGTGATCGCGTAGGCGACGGAATCGCTCGCGCCCCACGCGACGAAGTTCGTGGTCGGGCCATCCGCCTCCGGGACGGCGAAGGCCGCCACCGGCGTCGGGCTGTCCTCGGCGAACTCATAGAACGTGTCGTCACCGAGTTGGCCGTTCGTGCCGACCAGAGTCTCTCCGTCGGGGGAGACGGCGATCGACCTCGGGTAGGCGCCGCTGTCATAGGTCTGCTGGACCGACGTCACCGCGCTGAGCGATACCTGGAATCCCTCGTAGGGGGAGCCACAGGCCATGTCGAGCGACTGACCGTCAGGCGTGATCACCATGTTGCCGAGATTCGCGCAGCCGCCTCCGCCCACCGACACGAGCGCTCCGCCGGTCGTGAGGACCGGTGCGCCGGAGGACACGTCGAACACGTCCACCGTCGTCGGGCTCAGCCCCATGGTGCCGGACACGAGGACGTTCGCGGCAGCGGAAGAAGCGACGAGGTCCGAGCCGTAGTAGGTCGTGGTCGCGTTCGTCGTCGCGACAGCGCCGGTCGAAAGCGCGACCTCATGGATCTTCTCGTCGGAATTCGTCGTGAACCAGAGATTCCCGCCGGAGACGGCCACATACTGCGGGGCGACACCGGCCGCGTAGCTCGTGGTCTGGGTGAGCGTGCTGGCGTCGATCACCGCGATGGAGTCGGAACCGGCGTCCGCGGCGTAGAGCGTGCTGCCGTCGGGCGACAGGGCAAGGCCCGTGGCGTCGTCCTGATCCTGGATCTGCCCGACGATCTGGCCGGCCAGGTTCAACACCTCGATGTAGGTGCTCGTCAAGGTGCCCGAGACGTAGTTGCCGCCCGAAACGAAGATGTGGCCGGTCGTGGTGTCGACCACCATGTCGTCGAGCACACCGAACGGCAGCACGGTGCTGGTTTCGGTCGCCTCCTGCGTCGCCGCGAAGGCCGCTCCCGCCGAACCGATCACGCTGATCGCAGCGCCGACGACCGCCGCCGTGAATGCGGCGCCGACGCGCACAGAAGTCCTCATGTATCCCCCACCCATTTGATCGCCGATCACCAAGGCGGAGTCAGCATAAAGTACGGGGCCTGGCACGAAAGGTGCCAGGCCCCTGCTGTTACGCGGTCGTGCTGGTTGTTACGTGTCTCGTGCTACGCGGGCGTCGCGGCGTTGTCGGCGCCGTTGTGATCCAGCTCCGAGGTGCCCTGGCTGGGCAGCTCGGTCTCGGCCGAGACCGCGATGGACTTGCGCTTCGAGTTCCACACCGCGACGACGATCACCGCGATCGCGGCGGCGGAGATCAGGCCGCGCACGGTCGGGTTGCTGCCGGTGCCCAGGGACAGCGCCACGATCGCCGGGGCGACCAGCAGCGAGACCAGGTTCATCACCTTGATCAGCGGGTTGATGGCCGGGCCCGCGGTGTCCTTGAACGGGTCGCCGACCGTGTCGCCGATGATGGTCGCCTCGTGCGCCGACGAGCCCTTGCCGCCGTGCACGCCGTCCTCGACCAGCTTCTTCGCGTTGTCCCAGGCGCCGCCCGAGTTGGCCAGGTAGACGGCCATCAGGGTGCCGGTGCCGATCGCGCCCGCGAGGTAGGAGCCGAGCGCGCCGACGCCGAGCGAGAAGCCGACCGCGATCGGCGCCATCACCGCGAGCAGGCCAGGGGTGACCAGTTCGCGCAGCGAGTCGGTGGTGACGATGTCCACCACGCGGCCGTACTCGGGGCGTCCGGTGCCCTCCATGATCCCGGGGATCTCGGCGAACTGCCGCCGCACCTCGAAGACCACCGCGCCCGCCGCCCGGGAGACCGCGTTGATCGCCAGGCCGGAGAACATGAACACGACCGCCGCGCCGACGATCAGGCCGACCAGGTTGCGCGGGTCCGCGATGTTGAGGATGCCCGCGTACTGGTAGTTGGACGCGGTCGGCGTCAGGTTCAGGTTCTGCTTCTTGGCGACCGCGTCGGTGATCGCGTTCTGGAACGAGCCGAACAGCGCGGTGGCCGCGAGCACGGCGGTCGCGATCGCGATGCCCTTGGTGATGGCCTTGGTCGTGTTGCCGACCGCGTCCAGCGAGGTGAGCACCTGGGCCGCCTCGCCGTGCACGTCGCCGGACATCTCGGCGATGCCCTGCGCGTTGTCCGAGACCGGGCCGAAGGTGTCCATCGCCACGATCACGCCGACCGTGGTCAGCAGGCCGGTGCCCGCCATGGCCACGCAGAACAGCGAGAGCATGATCGAGCCGCCGCCGAGCAGGTAGGCGCCGAACACGCCCGCCGCGATCAGCAGCGCCGAGTAGACCGCAGACTCCAGGCCGAGCGAGATGCCGGACAGGATGACCGTGGCCGGGCCGGTCAGCGAGGTCTTGCCGACGTCCTTGACCGGGCGGAACGCGGTGTCCGTGAAGTAGCCGGTCAGCTGCTGGATCGCCACCGCGAGCACGATGCCGATGACGACCGAGACCAGCGCGATCACCTGCGGGTTGCCGCTGCCGCCGGCCGTGGCGTTGGTCAGCTTGGCCATGCTGCTCGGCAGGTAGGTGAACGCGGCGATGGCGACCAGGATCACCGAGGCGACCGCGGAGATGAAGAAGCCGCGGTTGATCGCCACCATGCCGGAGCGGTCGTTCGGACGCGGCGAGACGGCGAAGATGCCGATGACCGCCGTGACGACGCCGATCATCGGGACGATCAGCGGGAAGACCAGACCCTGGTTGCCGAACGCGGCGGAACCCAGGATCAGCGCGGCCACCAGGGTCACCGCGTAGGACTCGAACAGGTCGGCGGCCATGCCGGCGCAGTCGCCGACGTTGTCGCCCACGTTGTCCGCGATGGTCGCGGCGTTGCGCGGGTCGTCCTCCGGGATGCCCTGCTCGACCTTGCCGACCAGGTCCGCGCCGACGTCCGCGGCCTTGGTGAAGATGCCGCCGCCGACACGCATGAACATGGCCAGCAGCGCGGCGCCGAAGCCGAAGCCCTCCAGCACCTTCGGGGCCTCGCCCTGGTAGGCGAGCACCACGATCGCGGCGCCGAACAGGCCGAGGCCGACCGTGAACATGCCGACCACGCCGCCGGTGCGGAAGGCGATCCGGGTGGCGCGGTTGGCCCCCGACTCGCGCGCCGCCGCGGCCACGCGCACGTTCGCGCGCACCGCCAGCTGCATGCCGACCGTCCCGGTCACCGCCGAGAACCCGGCGCCGAGCAGGAAGAAGATCGAGCGGCCGATCCGCTCGTTCCAGTTGTCCGCGGGCAGCGCGAGCAGCAGCAGGAACGCGACCCCGGCGAACAGCGACAGGGTGCGGAACTGCCGGGCCAGGTACGCCGTGGCGCCCTCCTGGACCGCCGCGGCGATCTCCTTCATCTTCTCGGTGCCCTCGCTGGCCGACCTGACCTCGCGCATCAGATAGGCCGCAACGCCGAGGGCGGCCAGCGCGACGATCGCGACAACGATGACCAAAGTGATGTTTCCGCCCGTGAGACTCGGAGCGGAGTCCGCCATATACAACTCGGCGGGCCTGGGCATACTCGTCCTCCTTGACGTAGTCGCCCCGGCGTTGCGTCAAGAGAACGTGGGTGAGACTCCTGACAGTGCGGAGCGTTCAGTGGATCCGGAGTTTACGCACGCGCAATGGATTGGACCAGCGTCGAGTAAGGAGATGATCACGTAAAGAGATGTGATCCACGTCTCAACGAGCGTGGATTCCGCGCGGCACGCTCCCGCGGCGCGGCGAAGTTCACTCCTGGGGGTGCCAAAGTTCCTCACCTGTCGTCGATCCACCCGGAAATGCGTATATCCCCTTCGCCCCATTCCGTACGAGGACGGAACAGGTGAAGGGGATATCCGGGTTCTTCATCCTCCGGGTGGTTCCCGACATCACGTTGGTTCACGCCTCGGCGGGCGCGCCATTCGGGATCCGCGGCCGGAGAGGGCCGATTGAGTTGTCGCGGGACTTCGGTCGGTCAGCTGTAGTCGGGGTGCTGGACGGGCCAGCCCATCCGGATGACGCCGCCGGCCGGCACCGTCTCCACCTCGAGGTCGTCCACGAGCCCGCGGAGCACCGCGAGGCCCATGTCGGCGTCGACGCCGCTCGCCTCGAACAGTCCGGCGTCGCCCTCGCCCTCGTCCGGCTTGGGCACCGGGCCGCCGGTGACCAGATCGGCCACCTCGACCCGGAAGCGCTCGCCGGGCGGGGCGAACCGGACCAGCACCGGCTCGCCGGGCGCCGCGGACCGGTGCAGGCCCACGGCGCGCGAGCAGGCCTCGCCGACCGCCAGCCGCACCTCGTCCAGCAGCCCGTCCTCCACGCCGGCCCGGCGGGCCAGCGCCACCGCGACGAGCCGCGCGGTGCGCACGTGCTCGGGCAGCGGGGCGAAGCGAAGCGAGACGCCCTCCTGCTCGTCGCGGCCCTCGGCCGCGTCGGGCTCGGCGGCCTGAACACCCGTCATCTGTTCCTCCGCACAGTCGCGTTCCGGTCTTCCACAGGGCGTCAGTCGGTGGCCGAGACGGCTTCCTCGACGCTCTGGTGGATCGGGAAGACCTTCGTCAGACCGGTGATCCGGAAGATCTTCAGGATGCGCTCCTGGGTGCACACGAGACGGAGCGAGCCGTCGTGCGCGCGCACCCGCTTGAGGCCGCCGACCAGTACGCCGAGACCGGTGGAGTCGAGGAAGTCCACCGCCTCCATGTCCACCACGATGTGGTAACGCCCCTGGTTCACCAGGTCCACCAGCTGCTCGCGCAGCTTGGGGGCGGTGTAGACGTCGATTTCGCCGCCGACTTCGACGATCGTGCGGTCACCCTCGTGCCGCGTCGACAGGTACAGATCCACGGGTCCTCCAGCACATGCTTCTATGCGTTGTCCGCA
Organism: Actinospica sp.; assembly: GCA_035493475.1. Lineage (GTDB taxonomy): Bacteria > Actinomycetota > Actinomycetes > Streptomycetales > Catenulisporaceae > Actinospica. The sequence goes on along the minus strand of DATJIF010000011.1, from coordinate 14,389 downwards.
ACCGTCTCGCCAAGCGTGCGAGCCGGGCCCGGTTCCATCGGTACCCTGCATTCAATCACTCTCCGGGGAGGCCCGGTGACGGAATGGCCCAGCTTCGGGTCAATCCGTCGTAGGGCTTCACCACGAAGAGTGGCTTGGTGCGGACCACGACGGCCAGGAGCGCCTAACCTCTTACTACCATGCCACGATCGCGGACCGCTGAGGAGATCCTTCGCCGACTTGTGTTTCTCGGCGGGCCGACGCGCGCCGAGGCGGCGGTGCACGTCGAGCAGATCGAGGCGCGTGCGGCGAACCACGCGCGGTGGCCGGAGTGGGCGGACCCGCTGCTGGTCGAGCGGCTGCGCGCGGGCGGCGTGGAGAATCCCTGGTCGCACCAGGTCGAGGCGGCCGAACTGCTGCACGCGGGGACGCACACCGTGCTGGCGACCGGCACCGCCTCCGGAAAGTCGGCGGGCTACCTGCTGCCCGCGCTCAGCGGACTTCTGGCGGACACCGCGGCCGGCAAGCGCAGTGGCACGGTACTTTACCTGGCCCCGACGAAGGCTTTGGCCGCCGATCAAGCTCGCCGCCTGCGCGAGCTGGACCTGCCGATGGCCCCGGCCGTCTGCCTGGACGGGGACACCAGCGGCGAGGAGCGGCGCTGGATCCGGGAGAACGGCGCGTTCGTCCTGAGCAATCCCGACATGCTCCACTATTCGATACTTCCGGACCACCGGCGCTGGTCGTCCTTTCTGCGAAGACTGACGTACGTGGTCGTCGACGAGTGCCACGGCTACCGCGGGGTCTTCGGCGCGCACGTGGCCGCCGTCATCAGAAGGCTGCGCCGGCTGTGCGCGCACTACGGCGCTGACCCGGTGTTCGCCCTCGCCTCCGCCACCACAGCCGACCCAGGGGCCACAGCGGCGCGTCTGACCGGTCTTCAGGTCGCGGAGGTCACGGAGGATGGCTCGCCGCACGGGAGGCTGCTGTTCGCCCTCTGGGAGCCGCCGCTGACCGACGCCCGGGGCGAGCGCGGCGCGCCCACCCGGCGCACGGCGGTGGCCGAGACCGCGACGCTGCTCGCCGACCTCGCCGGGGAGCGCGTGCGCACGGTCGCCTTCGTCCGCTCCCGGCGCGGGGCCGAACTCGTCTCGGTCATGGCCCGCGAGGACCTGATGCGCAGCGGCGGCAGCGGCGACCAGATCGCCGCGTACCGCGCGGGCTACCTGCGCGAGGACCGGCGCGCACTGGAGTCCGCCCTGCAGAGCGGCCGGCTCACGGCGGTCGCCGCCACGAACGCGCTGGAACTCGGCGTGGACATCGCGGGCCTCGACGCCGTGCTGCTCGCCGGCTATCCCGGCACCCGAGCCTCGCTCTGGCAGCAGGCCGGACGCGCCGGACGAGGCGGCCAGGAAGCCCTGGCCGTCCTGATCGCCCGCGACGACCCGCTGGACACCTACCTGGTCCACCACCCCGAGGCCCTGTTCGGCAAGCCCGTCGAGGCCACGGTGTTCGACCCGGGCAATCCGTACGTCCTGTGGGGCCACCTCTGCGCAGCGGCATCGGAACTCCCGCTCCGCGAGAAGGATCTGGAGTTGTTCGGCCCCGGCGCCCCCGCACTGGTCGACGAGCTGGCCAGGTCCGGCTGGCTGCGCAAGCGCGCCGACGGCTGGTTCTGGACACGCCCCGAACGCGCGGCGGACCTCAGCGACCTGCGCGGCATGGGCGGCGAACCGATCCGCATCATCGAGGCGGCCACCGGCCGGCTGCTCGGCATGGCCGACGGCGGCTCCGCGGCCGGAGCCGTGCACCCCGGGGCCGTCTACCTGCACCAGGGCGAGACCTACCTCGTGCGCGACCTGGACCTGGACGACGCCATAGCGCTCGTCGAGCAGAAGGACCCGGGCTACGCGACGTACGCCAGGGAGCTCGCCCAGGTCCGCATCGTCGGCGAGGACCGCTCCGAGCAGTGGAACCCGCACTGCCGCGTCGCCTACGGCAGCGTCGCGGTGACCAGCCAGGTCGTCGGCTACCTCAAGCGCGACTCGCGGACCGGCCAGGTCCTCGGCGAGGAGCCGCTCGACCTGCCCGAGCACACGCTGACCACGAAGGCCGTCTGGTGGACCGTCACGCCCGCGGGCCTCGAGGACGCCCTGCTCGGCGCCCCCGACGTCCCCGGCGCCGCCCACGCGGCCGAGCACGCCTCGATCGGCCTGCTGCCGCTGTTCGCCGACTGCGACCGCTGGGACCTCGGCGGCCTGTCCGCCGCCGAGCACCCGGACACCGGCCTGGCCACGGTCTTCGTGCACGACGGCCTGCCCGGCGGCGCCGGCTTCGCCGAACGCGGCTTCACCAAGGCCAGGGACTGGCTGACGGCCACGCTGGAGGCCATCCGCGCCTGCGAGTGCCGGACCGGATGCCCCTCCTGCGTGCAGTCCCCGAAGTGCGGCAACGGGAACGAACCCTTAGACAAGACGGGTGCCATCCGCCTGCTGGAGGTTTTGCTCAAGCCGAGCTAGCGGGTACATAGCCGTCGTTGTCAGACCGAGAGAAGGCGCGTGTTGACGATGGCGAGCACGAGCGCGGGCATATCGCGGGCCGGAGCATCGCACGACCACCCTGGCCGCAGGCGTCGCATGACCGCCGCGGCCGGGAGCGTCCGATGATCGCCGTGGCCGTGGCGGTGATCCTCGGCGTCGTCGCCGTGACCTGCGGCATCGTCGCCGACTCCAACCACGCCGACTCGCTCACCTTCCTCGGCGTGATGGTGAAGACCACCGCCGCGCAGATCTTCCTCTCCGGAGCCATCTGTACCTGGGCCCTGTTCGCCTCCCTGTGGTTGTTGTCGGTCGGGGTCAAGCGGTCGAAGGAACGCGGCATCGAACTCCGCGCGATCAAGACGCTCCGCGGGCGCGGCTTCCCGCACGCGAGCATCATGGCCAGCGGCTTCGTGGCCTCCGGCAGCGACCTCGGCGACGAGGCCGACGCACGCCTCGAGACCGACGACGACAACGAGCCGACCGTGACCCTCGACTTCGACCACCTCCGCAAGGTCATCGAGGCCGAGCTCGCCCGCCGCACCGACAGCGGCCGCTTCTACCGGGCAGATCCCTCCAGCTGATCAGACCTCCTCTTCACCGCCGCTTTCGCCGACCGGACCGGCGCGGCTGGTGGCGCGGGCCGTTCCGATGAGTGGCAGCTCGCGACGTACCGCGACCGTGCAGTCCAGTGGGACGCATGCGCATTCGGTGAGCTCGGCGCCTGCTCCGGCGGCGGCGCTCGCGGCGGCGAGGCAGGGGTCGGAGTCGTCGCGCATCGCCAGGCGGCGCAGGGCGGCCGACGCGGCGGCCAGGGCTGCGGAGTCGGCGGCGCGTTCGGCCGAGTGCCTGGTGCCCTCGGCCGCGGCCCACAGCAGCGCCCAGGCGACGGCGGCCGAGACCAGGAGCAGGACGCTCACCGACCACAGCGTCGCGGATCCCCGTTCCTCTGCTTTCATTTGGCCTCCACGTAGTTGGTCTGACAGGCCGTGGCCCGCGGTTCGCACGGCACGGTGGCCCGCCCCGAAATCCGCAGGGACGGCAGGAATCGGCTCACGACGCTCTGGTCGCGATCGACCTCGACGGTCAGCGAGCCGTCGTCGCTCCAGGACGACGTCCGTGCGCCGGATGGGGCGTAGCGCGCGGCGATTCCCGGCAATTGGGCGACCGGCGCGCCGCGAGCGAGGGCTCGGGCCGTCTCCCAGGCCGCGTCGGCGCAGCGGATCTGTTCTCCGGCGAAGAGCACGACCAGGGCCAGCGCGTATCCGATCCCGAAGATGATCGGCAGGAGCAGGGCCGTCTCGGCGGTCACGTAGCCCCGCTCGTCTCGAATGCGAGTCGGCATCGGTCATCCTGCGAGGTTCAGCGCGCGGTGCACGAGCGCGGCGAGGGCCGAGGCCACCGCGTGACCGGTGACGAGCTTGTACAGCACGACGGCGAAGGCACAGGCCGCCAGAGTGCCGATGGCGTATTCGGCCGTCGTGGTGCCGCGTTCGTCGTTTCGTGCTCGGGTTCTTATTCGGCGGAGCATGGGGATTCGTTCCTTTCGGTCGGGGTTCAGCCGCTCAGGCGCGGCAGCAGGCCGAGAGCGGTCGGGACCACTCCGAGGCAGACGAATGCGGGCAGGAAGCAGAGCGTGAGCGGCGCGGTGGCGCGGACGCCGACCGTGCGGACCTCGGCGGACAGGGCGTCGGCGGCCGCCTCGCGGAGCTGTCGGGCGGCACGGCCGACCGTCGCCGCCGCCGGAGCGCCGGTGCGGTCCGCGCGGATCACGGCGGTGGCGAGCGGAGCCGTGGCCTCGTCGAGGGCGAGCGCGCTCCACGCCGCCTGTGGGTCGGCTCCGGCGAGCACGGCGGTCGCCGCGTCGTGGAATCGGCAGGCCAGGAGGTCGATTCCGCTCAACGTGCTGCGGTCCATGTGCGTCTTCTTGTGGCTGCCGCCGAACGCCTGGGCCACGGTGACGGCCGCGTGCGCCGGTTGGAGCCCGGCGGCCAAGCCCGCGGCGAAGAGATCGGCGAGGGGTGGTACCTGCGCGGCGAGCCTCGCCTTGTCGCGCAATTGCGCCTTCGCACGCTGCCGGGACAACCAGACGTAGGTGCCGACGGCGCCGATCAGCCCGGCTGGGAAGGCCGCCGCGCCGCCGACGAAGAGCGCGACTCCGACACCACCGAGTAGGACCCACACGGCCTCGGGCACGTTCGGCCGACGCAGGTGGACGGCGGTCCAATCGATCGCCAGCGGATCGGTGCGGCCGGAACGCGGCAGGCTCGGGAACGTGGGCCATCGGCTGCCCCGCAGGACGAGCGCGCAGAATCCGAGCAGCATCGCGAGCGCGATCTCCAGCACCCGCGCCCCGGGGTCGGGCCAGCTCAGAGCGTTGTTGTGGATGCTCACGCAGCCATCACCCCGTCCGGGCGCAGGCTCGCGACCAGGCGGTCCGTCCAGAGCAGGCCGACGAGGTCGAGGCCGACTCCGGTGAGCAGGCTGAGCTGGCCGATCGTGTTGTGCAGCAGGGTGTCGAGCGGATTCGCGCCCAGGGCCAACCCCAGCGCGAAGCCGAAGATCGGGAGCGCGGCCAGCAGCAGGATCGTCGCGCGGATCCCGGCGAGCTCGACCTCCGTCGCCCGCAGCCGGGCACCCTCGGCACGTAAGCCCTCTTCGATCCCGCTGACGGCGTCGGCGAGCGCGATGCCGTGCCGATCGGCCGCGTACCAGCAGGCGGCGAGCGCACGGAGCGCGCGGCGGCCGGGCTGGCCGGAGTGCTTGGTCAGCAACGCTGGCAGGTCCACCTCCTTGCCGGGCCGACACGCCTCCTCGGCGAGGTCGGCGAGCTCGGGGCAGGACCAGACGGCCGAGGTGAATGCCGTACGCGGCTGCAGTCCGGCCTCGAGTTCGGCCCGCAAAGCCGTGCACAGCGCCGTGATCGCCTCGCGCTGCGCGTCGTGTTCGGCCCAGCGGCGTTGCCGGGATCGGCGGAACGCGAGCACCGCGACAACCGGCGGCAGCACGAAGAGCGGCATCAGCGAGCGGAAGCCGACGGTGAGGAGCACCGCGGTCAGTGTGACCGCCGTGACGACGAAACTGCGGCTGGGCCTGCGGAATTCGCCCGCGCGCAGCGGCACGCGCCAGCGCTGCGGCGGCACGGTGGTGGCCAGGGCCTGAGTCATCGCTCCGCCGCCTCTCCGGCCTCGCGGGGGCGCGGGATCCACGGCACGGGCTCGGCCTTCGGGGCGCGCAGGATGCCGCGACCCGCGCGCAGTTCGGCATAGCGGCCGCGGCCGAGTTCCCCTTCGAGCAGGTCGAATCCGGGCCACTCGCGGGTTCTGCCGGACTGGTCGAAGGTGAGGGCCAGCGCGGCCTGGAGCGGTCCGTTGGCGGCCCGGCGGCGCAGCACGGCGACGGATTCGAGCCTGCGGCGGCCGTCCTCGTCCCGCACCAGGTGCACGGCCACCCGGACCGCGGCGGCCGCCTGGCTGTGCACGGCCTCCCGGGAGACCCCGGCGAGCAGCCCCAGCGCCTCGATCCGCGCGGGCACGTCCTGCGGCCGGTTGGCGTGCAGCGTGCCGCAACCGCCCTCGTGGCCGGAGTTCAGCGCCGTGAACAGGTCGACGATCTCCCCGCCGCGCGCCTCGCCGAGGATGAGCCGGCTCGGGCGCATCCGCAGCGCCTGGCGGACGAGTTCGCGGACCGTGATCCGGCCGCGGCCCTCCTGGTTCGGCGGCCTGGCCTCGAGCCGGACCACGTGCGGGTGGTTCGGGACGAGTTCGGCGCAGTCCTCGACCAGCACCAGGCGCTCCCCCGGATCGGCGAGCGAGAGCAGCGCCGAGAGCAGGGTCGTCTTGCCGGTGCCCGCGCCGCCGGTCACCAGGAAGGCGACGCGTTTGTTGACAATCTCGTTGAGCAGGCCGACCGCGTCGTCGGCCAGGGTGCCGAGCGAGTTGAGCTCGCCGAGGGTGTAGGCCTGCCGCCGTGGAATACGAAGGCTGATGGTGGTGCCGCCGACGGCCAGCGGCGGCAGGATCGCGTGCATCCGGGTGCCGTCCGGCAGCCGGGCGTCCACGAACGGGCTGGCGTCGTCCACGCGGCGGCCGGCCCGGATCGCGAGCCGCTGCGCATACGAGCGCACCGCCTCCTCGTCCGCGAAGCCGTTCTCGACGCGCTCGAGCCGGCCCTCGCGCTCGATCCACATCGCCGACGAACCGTTGATCAGCACGTCGGTCACGCCCGGGTCGCGCAGGTAGCCGACGACGGGATCGCTGCCGAGGTACTCCTCGCAGATCACCTGGGACAGCGCCTCGATCCCCTGGGGGCCGAGCAGGCAGCGCTCCGCGGTCAGCGCCGCGGCCACCGCCGCGGGATCGGGGCTGAGGTCGCCCGCGGCCAGCCGGTCCTTCATCTCCCGGATCAGGCCGCCGTGCGGATCCGACATGCTCGCGTTCACGCGGCCACCGTCCCGAAGAGCGAGTCCACGAAGCGGCCGCAGAAGCGGTCCAGCGAGGCGCGCTGGATGCGGGACCGGTCGCGCCCGGGCCGCAGCACGCCCTGCAGCGGCAGCCGCAGGTGCTCGGCCAGCCGTTGCGGGCTCAGCAGATCCCGGCTGGGCAGCCGGGCGACGAGGCCGGGCCGCGGGCCGAGCGAGCCGAGCTGGTCCAGCAGCCGGCGCGCGGAGACCAGGACGCGTTCGGCGACCGGCGCGACGAGCAGGGTGTGCGTGGCGCAGGCGGCGGCGAGCCTGGTCGAGTCGCTCAGGCTGCGCGGCAGGTCGACCACCATCAGCTCGGCCTCCGGCGCCATCGCGGACAGCGCGTGCCCCATGGACTCGGGCGGGATCGGGGTGCCGTCCGGCCGCGCGCAGGTGAGCAGGGAGAGCCCGGTCTCCTCGGCGGCGCCGGCGGAGCGGTGCCGACCGGGCGAGAGGTCGTCGGCCAGGATGGTCTCCAGGCCGCCGCCGAGCGGGTCCGCGTCGACCAGGACGACGGCCCGGCCACTGTGCAGGGCGCTGCGGGCGAGCCCCGCGGCGAGGGTGGACGCGCCGGCGCCCCCGCAGCCGCCGAACACGGCGACGCAGGGTGCTGAGCCTAGGCGGTGCTGGCTGGGCGACATGGTGACGGATCCCTTGGTAGACGGGCTTCGGACGCGATCCGCGTCCGCTCCATCACCATCCGTCACCGCGATCATCCGGCGCCAGCCCGTCCGGAAATCTGTGGAAAAGCCCGTCCCCAGCCTGTGGACAGCCGGCGGACGTGGCGAGATGAAGGGGGCAGCCGTACCCACGGATGGGCGAAAATTGCCCTTGACCAGAGAGAAAACCTGAGGCGGCGCGAGTAGTCAGCGCGCGGGATCGACGAGGGCGAAGACACCTGGGTCGTCAGGGAAAAAGGACGACCCCCGCCGGGGGGGAGAGCGGGGGTCGTCACCCTGGCGCGGCTCGGGGGGGAGGAGCCGGGCCAAGGCTGCACGGTCGCGAACGATCCGTGACTTCCATGGTGTACCCGAACCGCGTTAAAGGCAAACTGACGCTCCCGACGCTACGCTGAACGGTTGAGTATGCCTCGCTGACCAGCACGGATATACTCCGCAACCGGCGGGTGACACGGCGCGTCCGACGGCGCCGCGTCAGCCTTCGGGCACGTGGGTGCGGGCCCGCCCGACCGGCCGAGCACGTATGCTTCCCTCATGCGCACGGCGGCGTTCTTCGACCTCGACAAGACCATCATCGCGAAGTCCTCGACCCTGGCCTTCGGCCGCTCGTTCTACCAGGGCGGGCTGATCAACCGGCGGGCGGTGCTCAAGACCGCGTACGCCCAGTTCGTGTACCTGGCCGGCGGCGCGGACCACGACCAGATGGAGCGCATGCGGCAGTACCTGTCCGACATGTGCACCGGCTGGGACGTCGGGCAGGTGCGCGAGATCGTGGCCGAGACCCTGCACGACCTGATCGACCCGCTGATCTACCAGGAGGCGGCCGACCTGATCGCGCAGCACAAGCAGGCGGGCCGCGACGTGATCATCGTGTCCTCCTCCGGCGCCGAGGTGGTCGAGCCGATCGGCGAGATGGTGGGGGCCGATCGGGTGATCGCCACTCGGATGGTCGAGGACGAGGGCCGCTACACGGGTGAGATCGCGTTCTACGCGTACGCCGAGAACAAGGCGGCCGCGATCAAGGAGCTGGCCGAGTCGGAGGGCTACGACCTCGGCGAGAGCTACGCGTACAGCGACTCCGCGACGGACCTGCCGATGCTGGAGTCGGTCGGCCACCCGTACGCGGTGAACCCGGACCGGGCGCTGCGCAAGGAGGCCGGGACCCGCGAGTGGCCGGTGCTGGTGTTCACGAACCCGGTGTCGCTGCGGGCGAAGATGGCCAACATCCAACTGCCGCCGAAGCCCGTCCTCGCGGCGACCGCGGTCGGCGTCGGCACGGCGGCCGCGGCGGGCATCGTCTGGTACGCGCGCCGGAAGAAGTCAGGGGACTCGTAACAGGTGACGGCACCTCGGGCGTTGGCTCGAGGTGCCGTCGGGAGCGGGAATCCGGGTTAGCAGCGCCGCACCGTTTCTTTCGCCTGTTCCAGGCCACCGCCCGGTCTCGCTCCACCCGGGTGTCGGTGGTCCGGCGGCGGGCCCTGACGAGGGCTGGTCGCGCGTGGGTTCCCGAATCTCCGTCTGCGGTCCGTGTGGCCGGTCGACTCCTACTCCTTAGTCTCGGATATCCCTGGTATCCACTGGAATCGGTCGCGCGGGCCGTCTTCTTCCTTTCTAGGCCCGAACCGGCCACTTGGAAAGCCGGGCGCCACCCTTACGCCGGGATCTTCACCCGAATGGCGGACAAAGCCAGACAAAGCCGCAGGTCAGCCACGTACCAGCGCTTCGCACACCGCCAAAGAATCTTGCACGCCCGCCTCCAGAGCCGCGCCACAGTGCCCGATCCAGGCGGCGATCCCGGCCGCGGTGCCCTCCGTGTAGCCCGCCAGAGCCTCGCGGTACGCGTCGGCGCCGAGCTCCACGAAGCCGACTTCGGGCGCCGCCAAGGAGTTCGGATCGAGGCCGCGATCGACCAACAGCAGCCGGAACACGGCGCGGGCCACCAGTCCGTCGCCCCAGCCGAACGGGGCCGTGGCGAGCAGTTCGGCGTGCGCGATCGCGGCAACCACGAGCGCCGGGGCCTTGCTCGGCGCGGCCAGCACGCCGGTCAGCGCGTTCAACCGGGCGGCGGCCTGCGGCGCGTCCACCGGCTCGGCGGCCATCGCGGGCTCGAGTTCGACCGGCTCGCCGGGCAGCCGGGGACGCCCGATCCGCGCGGAGTCGAAGGACCCGGCGGCGGCCAGCAGGTGCATCCGGGTCAGCGCCTGCGCGGGCGCCTGACGGAGGATCGGAAGCAGCTCGGACAGCTCGCCGGAGATCCGCAGCGCGCCGCGCACCAGCGGCGCGCCCTCCTCGTCCCCCAGGTCCGTGCGCCGGCGCAGCTCCTCCAGCGGCCAGTCCGCCCCGGCCAGCGCCGCCGAGGCCCGGGCGCCGCGCAGCGCCGACTCGGCCGTCACCTGCGAGCTGCGGCTTCGCAGCACCTTGTGACCGCGCAGCCGGTCCACGGCGGTCCTGGCCCCGTCCACCGCCTCGGCGACTCCGGGGAGCTCGGCGACGGCGGCCAGGGGGTCGGCTTGCACCTGTTGGGTCATGGGCAGATCGTAACCGCGGCCGGTCGGCGCCCGGGCGAACGGGTCGGCGATTCGGCGGAGCCCGTCTTCCACAGGAGAGCGGACTGCCGTACCGTCACAGATGTGGACTCAGTGACCACGTCCATCGCCATCGCCGGAGTCCTCGCCATTCCGGTCGGCGCCGCCATGCGCGCGGCGCGGCGCCACCACGTCTACGGCACGGCCACCGAGCGCGCCGCGTACGAGGCGATGCACACCGTCTCGCTGGCCGCGCCGCTGCTGCGCGAGGGCCTGTCCGCCGACTCCGCCCGCAAGGCCGCGCTGCACCTGCGCCGCCTGCTCGACACCACCGCCGTCGCGATCACCGACGTGAACGAGCTGCTCGCCTGGGAGGGCAGCGGGCACCGGCACGAGATCGACGCGTACACGCACGCGAAAGAGGTCATCGCGACCGGCCGCGTGAAACTCCTCGACTGGATCGAGTGCGGCAGCGAGGACTGCACCGTGCGGGACGCGGTGATCGCGCCGCTGGTCGTCGAGGGCGAGATCGTCGGCACGCTCGCCGCGTACAACACCGCCGCCTCGGTCGCGCTGACCCGCGCGCTGTGCGAGGTCGCCCGCTGGGTCTCCTCGCAGCTCGAACTCGCGCAGCTGGACCAGTCCCGGGCCCGCGCCGTGGAGGCCGAGATCAGGGCCCTGCGCGCGCAGATCTCCCCGCACTTCATCTACAACTCGCTCACGGCCATCGCCTCGTTCGTGCGCACCGACCCCGGCCGGGCGCGCGATCTGCTGCTGGAGTTCGCCGACTTCACCCGCTACTCATTCCGCCGCGGCGGCTCGATGACGACCGTGGCCGAGGAGCTGCGCTGCATCGACTGCTACTTCGAACTCGAACAGGCCAGGTTCGGCGACCAGCTGGAACTCGCCGTGCGGGTGGCGCCGGAGATCCTCGCGGTGGAAATCCCCTTCCTGTGCCTGCAGCCGCTGGTGGAGAATGCCGTGCGGCACGGGCTGCGCGGGCGCGGCGGGCAGGGTACGGTGACGATCACCGCGGAGTGCCGCGGCGCCGGCGGGATCGACGAGCACTACGCGATCGTGATCCGCGACGACGGCGTCGGCATGGACGAGGAGATGATCCGCGGCTCGCTGGACGGGACCGGGTCCACCGAGGCGCACGCGCTGTCCAACATCAACGAGCGGCTGCGCGCGGCCTTCGGCCCCGGCTACGGCCTCGAGCTCGCGTCCTCCCCGGAGACCGGGACCAGCGTGACGGTGCGCGTCCCGCGGTAGCAGGCGTGGCGGACCGAGGGATCGAGGAGAGCGGCGCGGTGACTGAGCAGACCGGACTGTCCGTGCTGGCGGTGGACGACGAGAAGCCCGCCCTGGAGGAGCTCGCCTACCTGCTCGGCGCCGACTCCCGGATCGGCAATATCCGCACGGCGAACGGCGCGGCCGAGGCGCTGCGGGCGCTGTCCGAGCCGGGCCGGATCGACGCGGTGTTCCTGGACATCCGGATGCCCGGGGTGACCGGCCTGGACCTGGCCGGCACGCTGGCCCGGCGCAAGGACAGCCCGCACGTGGTGTTCGTCACCGCGCACGAGGACTTCGCGGTCAACGCCTTCGACCTGCACGCCGTGGACTACGTGCTGAAACCGGTGCGCCAGGACCGGCTGGCCGAGGCCGTGCGCCGGGTCGAGGAGCGGCGCACCGCGCGGGCGAAGGGCAAGAGCGCGCCGGAGGACGAGGTGGTGCCGGTGGAGCTCGCCGGGGTGACCCGCTTCCTGCTGCGCTCGCAGATCAGGTACGTGGAGGCGCACGGCGACTACGCCAGGCTGCACACGGCGAACGGCTCCCACCTGGTGCGCATCTCGCTGGCCACCCTGGAGGAGCGCTGGACGGAGCACGGTTTCGCCCGGATCCACCGCTCCTACCTGGTCGCGCTCGGGCACATCTCCGAGGTCCGCTGGGACGCCGGGCACACCACCGTGACGGTGGGCGGGAAGGTGCTCGCGGTCAGCCGCCGGCACGCCAGGGAGCTGCGCGAACGGCTGGTAAACCTGCCCGGCCAGCGCGGCTGAGGCGCGTGTGCCGTTCGGCGCGCTCCGCTGACCGCTGAGCGCAGAGGTACCAAGGATCATCTGCGCCGATACGGCGAGCGGGCACAGCTCGGTCAGAACCCTACAATGAAGAAGGGATCTCGGCCGCATCATGAGCACAGAAAGCACTCCCACCACGGCCATCGCCGATCCGGCGCCGCTCGGCCTGTTCGGCTTCGGCTTCACCACCCTCATGCTCTCCCTGGCCAACGCCAACGTGCTGAAGCTGAGCGACGGCGGCGCGCTGATCTTCGCGCTCGCCGTGTTCTACGGCGGCGGCGCGCAGCTGATCGCGGGGCTGTGGGACTTCCGCCGCGGCAACCTCCTGGGGGCCACGGCGTTCTTCTCATACGGCGCGTTCTGGCTGATCATCTGGTACGCGTTGAAGGAGGAGGGCGGCGTTCCGGCCTCGAACAACGGCTTGGCCTGGTTCTTCCTCGGCTGGGCGATCCTCACGGCGATCTTCACCGTCGCCTCACTGAAGACCACCCACGCCCTGACCCTGACGCTCCTCTTCCTGACGCTCACGTTCCTGTTCCTCGCCTTCGGCGCGTGGCAGCACGGAACGGCGCCGACGAGTCTGACCAAGATCGGCGGCTGGCTGGGCGTCGTCACCGGGCTGCTGGCCTGGTACACCGCGGCGGCGAACGTGATCAACACGGGTCACAAGCGCGAGCTGCTGCCGCTGAACCTGAAGCGGTGACCCGACCGGCACCATGATCCAACCGCGCCGCGGCCCCGTCCTCACGGGGCCGCGGTTTGGCATCATAGGTCTAGACCAAATTTTCCGCGCAGGCCCTTGCAATACCCCGGCCCGGCTGCTGTGCTTGGGCCCTGAGGGGGTTTCGAACCCCGCACCGGCCCTGCGACGAATGTCCTGAAGGAGAGTTCGAGCGTGTCCAACGAAGCGCTGTCAAACCTTTTGCACGAGGAGCGACGGTTCGCGCCGCCGGCGGAGTTCGCCGCGGCGGCCAACGTGACCGCCGAAGCGTACGCCGCGGCCGAGGCCGACCGGCTGGCCTTCTGGGACGCACAGGCCAACCGGCTGGACTGGGCCGAGCCGTGGACGCAGACCCTCGACTGGTCCGCCGCGCCGTTCGCCAAGTGGTTCGTCGGCGGGAAGCTGAACGTCGCCTACAACTGCGTGGACCGGCACGTGGAGGCCGGGCACGGCGAGCAGGTGGCCATCCACTTCGAGGGCGAGCCCGGCGACTCGCGCGCGATCACGTACGCCGAGCTGCAGCGCGAGGTGAGCAAGGCGGCCAACGCGCTGACCTCGCTCGGCGTGGCGGCGGGCGACCGGGTCGCGATCTACATGCCGATGATCCCGGAGACCGTCTTCGCGATGCTGGCCTGCGCCCGGATCGGCGCGCCGCACTCGGTGGTCTTCGCCGCCTTCGCGCCGGACGCCCTGCGCGCCCGGATCGACGACGCCGAGGCCAAGGTGCTGATCACCGCGGACGGCTACAACCGGCGCGGCACGATCGCCAACCTCAAGCCGAACGCGGACGCGGGCGTCGAGGGCACCGCCTCCATCCAGAAGGTGATCGTGGTCCGGCGCACCGGCCAGGAGGTGCCCTGGAACGCCGAGCGCGACGTCTGGTGGCACGAACTGGTGGACGCGCAGTCCGACCAGCACACTCCGCAGGCCTTCGACGCCGAGCACCCGCTGTTCATCCTGTACACCTCGGGCACCACGGGCCGGCCCAAGGGCATCCTGCACACCTCCGGCGGCTACCTGACGCAGGCCTCGTACACGCACAACGCGGTGTTCGACCTGAAGCCGGACACCGACGTCTACTGGTGCACCGCGGACGTCGGCTGGGTCACCGGCCACTCGTACATCGTCTACGGGCCGCTGTCGAACCGCGTCACCCAGGTCCTGTACGAGGGCACCCCGGACACCCCGCACCAGGGCCGGTTCTGGGAGAACGTGCAGAAGTACAAGATCTCGCTGCTCTACACCGCGCCGACCGCCATCCGCACGTTCATGAAGTGGGGCGACGCGATCCCGGCGAAGTACGACCTGAGCTCGCTGCGGCTGCTCGGCTCGGTCGGCGAGCCGATCAACCCGGAGGCCTGGATCTGGTACCGGGAGAACATCGGCGGCGGCCGCTGCCCGATCGTG
>DATJIF010000010.1:0-3484 GCA_035493475.1 Actinospica sp. | reverse complement strand
GGTCACCCCGAGTCCCTTCGCCAGAGCGTCCAGAGTCGCCCTCCTCGGCCAGTCCCGCTGCCCCTGCTCGAGCTTGCGGATGACGTCCTTGCTGATCCCGGAGCGCTCTGCGAGCTCCTCCTGCGTTAGTGCGCGTTCCTGCCGGAACCTGCGCAGCCGTTCGCCTATAGTGCCGTCGCTGATGGTATCGTTCACGTGAAAAAGACCTCGCTCGCTAACTGCGGAACCCTAGACAAGCTCCACACTAGCCTGCGGGGTCTTGGCCTGTCGCGGGCCGTGATCGCCGCAGATGACACCCGAACGGGGGTCAACGGCACCCGGGCGGGCTGGCACTCACGCGGTCCCCTGCGCACGCAGCCGGACTGACACCGAGGTGATCCCGCCACCAGGGTGCCTTTCCAGCTTCCCTGCCTCGACGAGCTGCTGAACGCGGGTCTTGGACACGCCGAGCATCGCCGCCGCGACGGAGTAGGGCACCTCATCCGAACTGGGGTGCCCTGCCGATTTCGCTATGAGCCGCCCGAGGGGCGTCGCCCAGAAGTCGTCAGGGATGTCGTCGGGAAGTATCAGCGAGGCGAGGTCGATGGCGGTCTGAGCGGCTAGCTTGTCGTCCCCGCTGGCGAGTTGCGCGGCCATCATGCGCGCTGTGGCCGCCGCTCGCTGCCGGAGGATCCCGAATTCCTCACCCGGCCCGAGGTTCGACTCCAGGGGCCAGATGTGCTGCGCGTCGATCTCCTCGGCGATCTGCGCGGCCGCGTCTTCGATAGTGCCCATTGCGCTACTCGGCGGCATTCGCGCGGTTGTCGAGGATGACGCGCACGCACTCGCCCCATGCCGCGTTGGCCTCGGCGGCCGTCGCCTGATAGCCCGCGTTCACGACTAGCGCGGTGTCGCAGAGCAGGACTTGCGCGTCGTTGCCGGCCTCGGCCGCCTCTCCGCACAGCGCGATGATGGCGTCGCGGTGGGGGTGCATGTCTGGGCCGCCATCGACGTAGACCGCGCGCCCGTCCAGATCGAACGCGCCCGTGTAGTCGCCAGCGCCGCCGCCGTGGTAGGCCTCGGCCGTTTTGCGCCATTCGGCGGCGGTGGCGGGCCGGATCGCGGTACCGCTCGCGTAGTCGGTGAGGGTGCCGAAGATGGCGGTGGTGGCGTTCACTGGTTCCTCCGGGTGTCCGTTGGTCTCTATACGGACATCGTACACCCTATACGTGGCCCGTACAGTGATGTCGGAGGACTACTTGCCGCAGTCTCCGGCAAGGCGGCGGACAGACGCCGCCGATAGGCTGTACCCGCCGCACTCGCGCCCCGTCCCCCTGCCAGGAGCCCCCTTGGACCCCGCCGTGGCAGCCGCCCTGCTTCCGTCGATGACGAGGCTGGCGGTAGCGGTTACCGGGGTCACCGGCTCCCCGGACATCCGGCGGAGGCTGGAGCTCGCGCAGGCGGGGAAGCTGCAGGAAGGCGACGCGGCAGCGCTCGGCGCGGACCTTGACCTGCTGGCAGTCCTGCTGACGCGGCGCTAGGATCGCAGCAGCGGCAGGACGCGCACGCCGCTCGCCGAAAGGCCAAGGTCTCCGAGGGAGGCCCGCGCATGGCTAAGGCTCTCTGGGCCTGAACGGGGCGGCGGTTTCCGGACGGTGACCCGACCGCCCCGAGTCATTTCCCGGGTGCCCTCAGCCCCTGAACCGCCGGGCGGTGATCTCGAAATCCTCCACGTCCGCGCACGCCCGGAACGCCATCCCGAACGCCTCTGCGCCGTCCGCCTGCGCGACCACGATGTGCATCGCGCACCGTCCCTCCGGCAGCGTGACCGTGACCTCGACCGGCCTCATGCCGGGAGGCGGAAGCTCCGGGAACAGCGTCTCGATGACGCCGTCGGCCGGGAAGTCCTCAAACGGCGCCGAGCGCGTCAAAGGCAGGTGGTCCATGGGGCCGACGGTACCTCTGGCCGCCGACATTCCGCCTGCGAATGGCTGGAGCCCGGCAGGGTGCAGCCTGCCAGGCTCCGCTTCGCCCCATCACGGTCGATGCGGGCAAGCTTATCGCGGCCTAGGCCTCCGCGACCGCCCACCGGGACAGCGGGGCGCCGACGCTCCGCGGCTCGGCGAACTCCGTGTCGCTCCCGGGCGTGCCGCCGTCCGGCAGGACCGCGAGCCAGCCGGGGCCGATGACAAGCTCCACCCCGGACTGCGTCCGGACGACCGCCTGGTCCCCGTCGGCGCGCACGAACTGCCCACCGGCCAGCCGCGCGAACGGCCCGGGGTCAGCCGGGTCCCACGGCTCAGCCTCGGCATCAGGCGCATCGGGGTTCCGTGTCAGGCGCATAGGCAAAGCGTAGCGCGGAAGGAAGGGCTTCCCCTTCAGGCCATCACGTTCCAGAAGCAGAACCGCGCCTCGTGTACCTCGCGGAACTCCCAGCAGTGCCGCAGCCACGCGGGCACGCTGCTCCCGTTGTTCATGCTATTGCCATAGCCGCTGCCGGTTTTGCGGTCCACCTGGCCCCCTCGCGTCAGCCCCCGCACCAAGGTACTGCCGCAGGGAAGGCGGGAGCCCCCCGTTCAGGGCATGTGGTCCCAGATGCTGTACTGCGCCTCCCGGACCTCGCGGAACTCCCAGTTGTACTGGAGCCACGAGGGCACCGGGCTCCCGTTGGCGAAGCTATTGCCCGCCTGGCACTCGCCGTTGCCGTTGGCGTGGCTTCTGTTCATGGCCGTCACTTCCCGTCCTCGCGCAGCGGTCCCTCGCAAGAGGGACATTCCGTCACGGGACGGTAACAAGCGGGAACCGGTTCTGTCCAGGAAGCCCACCAGTGCCGGGCTCGGCGCGTCATTGAACCATGAAGATGCTCCCCCTGCTCGCCGCCGCCCTCCTCGCCTCCCTTGCCGCGTGCACCTCCTCCTCGTCCTCGTCGTCCGCTAGCGCCCCTGTGGCCTCAGCGACGGCCGCGGCCGCGCCGAAGGCAGCGACGGCCGCCCCCGGCACGGTGACCGCCAAGGCCGCCTGTGAAGCCCTCGCCGCATGGGAGAACAGCGGCTCCGGCTCCGTGGCCGATGACGCCGCACTGCGGAAGACGTTCCAGGACACGACCCAGCCGCTGTCAGGCGAGTTCTCCACCTGGGTCTCTGACATCAAGAGCGGCTCTTCCCTCGTGAACGCGGACGCCGCCCTGGTATCGCTTGAGTGCACGGCCGAGGGCATCACGGTGTTCCCGTCGGATTCGGAGTCGGCGGCACCGCCTGCCGCAGTGCCCGCGTCGTCTCCGCGGCAGACTGTCACGTTCGAGGTCTCCGGCTCCTACGCCCAGGTGACCTACGGCCCGGCGGGCAGCAGCGCGTCCGGCGCCGTGCCGATGAAGGTGACCGAGAAGCTCGGCAGCCCCCTGTACTACGCGGTCACCGCCCAGCTCCAGGGCGGCGGGAGCGTGTCGTGCGAGATCGACGTCGACGGCAAGGCCGTCTCCAAGGCGACCGCGACCGGGGGCTACAAC
>DATJIF010000009.1:0-169093 GCA_035493475.1 Actinospica sp. | reverse complement strand
TCCCTCGGAGAGTGACGCGTGGCCGGGTCGGGATGTGTGGGTGGTGGGGTTGGGGGTGGGTCTCTCTCCTCGCCCGGGCACCGGAGGCGTATCAGGAACCTGGCGGGGCCGCACACGGCGACGGCTCGGGTTGATGTAAATTTCTGCTTCGCCGTGTGCAGCCCCGCCAGAACCACTGATAAGGGCTGCGCCTGCCCGACCGAGGAGAGAGACCCACCCCCAGGCGGACGCTTGCGGAAGATCCCGTGGCCCGGCCGCGCCCAATGCGAAAAACCACATCGCTGGTGGTAAGTGATCATGTGGCGCTGCGGTGTGCGTCGCTTCGCGCCGCTCCGGGGGTTTCGCTTGCCCACCCTCCCACCCGTTGCGTAGCAGCCCCGCCTGCGGTTCAAAGATCAACATCAAGACCGGTCACGTGCGCTGCAAAAATTCACATCGCCGCTGCTCGGCCCATGCGAACAGCACGGGGTAGATCCTGTCCCACTAGCAATCTGCCCTCATCCGCGCCAGATGTGAAATTCCGCATCTCCGGTCTGGCCGGATCCGATGCAGAAATCTACATCACTGACTTGGTGGGCACTTCCACTCTTCCCAACGCGCGACACTCCCACTGAGTTCCTTCGCGCCCACGCATCTTTTGTCAGACGTGCCGACTAGAATTGAAGTAATGGGCGGAGGACGAGATCCTCACGTCATGCGTCCACTACCAGTGATGTGGTTTTTTGCATTGGGCGCGGCCGGGCCATGGTTTCTTCGCATAGGTTCGGCCTGGGGGTGGGTCTCTCTCCTCGGTCGGGCAGGCGCAGCCCTTATCAGCGGTTCTGGCGGGGCTGCACACGGCGAACCAGAAATTTACATCAACCCGAGCCGTCGCCGTTTGCGGCCCCGCCAGGTTCCTGATACGCCTCCGGTGCCCGGGCGAGGAGAGAGACCCACCCCCAACCCCACCACCACACCCTCACAACCGCCGGCTTGCAGGTCACTCTCCGAGGGAGGGCCTGCCGGAGGCGCCGTTGACGTTGACTTTCGGGTGAAACCGCAGGCAGGGCTGCAACGCAGCGGGTGGGAGGGTGGGCAAACGCAAACCGGGGAGCGGAGCGAAGCGACGCCCCACCGCCGCGGACAGACAAACCTGAACCGGACGGGAACGGGTGGGAGGGTGCGTGAGCGGAGACTCCGGAGCGGGGCGACGGTTTATCGCAGAGGACGGGCGGCGGAGGTTATCTGGGCGGGAAGCGGAGTGCTCCGTCTAGGCGGATGATCTCGCCGTTGAGGTAGTCGTTTTCGCAGATGTGCTGGACTAGGGAGGCGTATTCGGGGGAGTGGCCCATTCGTTTGGGGTGGGGGATCTGGGGGCCCCAGTGCGCTTCCAGTTGCTCGCCTGCTTTGCCGTAGGCGGGGGTTAGGAAGGTGCCGGGGGCGATTGTTACTACGCGGATGCCTAGGGGGGCTAGGTCGCGGGCGGCTACTAGGGTCATGCTGACTACGCCGCCCTTGGCTGCGGCGTACGGCAACTGGCCGATCTGGCCTTCGTATGCGGCGATTGAGGCTGTGTTCACTATGACGCCGCGGGTCTGGTCCTTGCCTTGGGGGTCGGTCTTGGCGATGGCGGCGGCGGTTAGGCGCATCACGTTGAAGACGGCGGTGAGGTAGACGTCGATGGTGGTGCGGAAGCCGGCTAGGTCTAGGGGATTGCCGTCCTTGCCGACTAGACGTCCTCCGGTGGCTGGGCCGCCGTGTGCGTCTACGGAGATGCGGAGGGGGCCGGCGGCTTCCGCTTCGGCGATGGCTGCGCGGACGGAGTCTTCGTCGGTGGCGTCGGTGCGGACGTAGCGCACGCCTAGTTCCTGTTCGAGCGCCTTGCCCTTGTCGTCGGAGAGGTCTGCGACTACTACCTTCGCGCCGGCGGCGTGCAGTCGGCGGACGGTTGCCTCGCCCAGGCCGCCGGTGCCGCCGACCACGATCGCGGAACTCCCCATGATCTGCATCGTCTCTCCTCTTGCGAGCCATGTTCTTCCTGGACGAGAATGCCATTATCATGGATATCACGATGATCCTGGAAATGGCAGCCTCGGGCGGGGATCGCGCGGCGGTCACTGCGGACGGGCGCTCGCTGACCGGCGCGGAACTGCTGTCGTTGGCGCGTGGGGCCGCTGGGCGCTTTCGCGGTCGCTCGGCCGTGCTCTATCTCGGTACCAACAGGCTCGCGTTCCCGGTCGCGTTGTTCGGTGCGGCGATCGCGGGCGTGCCGTTCATCCCGGTGAACTATCGGCTCGGCGAGCAGCAGACCGCTGCGATCATCGAGCGGCATCCTGGAGCCGCCGTGCTGCGGGGGGAGGGGCTTGACGGGCTGCTCGAGTCTGATGGTGGGGTGGGCGGCGCGTCGGAGGGCGAGCTTGTCGAGGGGGAGCGGGAGGACGATCCGGTTGCGGTGGTGCTTTATACGAGCGGGACTACGGCCGAGCCTAAGGCGGCTACGCTGCGGCATCGGCATCTGCTTGCGTACGTGCTGAATACGCAGGAGTTCATGTCGGCGGCGGCGGAGGACGCGGCGTTGGTGGCGGTGCCGCCGTATCACGTTGCGGGGCTGATGAACGTGCTGACCAACCTCTACTCGGGGCGGCGGGTGGTGTATTTGCCGTCGTTCTCGCCGGGTGGGTGGTTGGAGGCGGTTCGGCGGGAACGGGTCACGCACGCGCTGGTGGTGCCGACGATGCTGGCTCGGATCGTCGCCGAGGTTCCTGAGGGGTGGGAGGCGGACGCGCCTACGTTGCGGAGCCTTGCGTACGGGGGTGCGCGTACGCCGCGGCCGGTGGTGGAGAGGGCGCTGCGGGTTTTTCCATCGACGGGGTTCGTCAATGCTTATGGGCTGACGGAGACGTCGTCGTCGGTTGCTGTGCTTGGGCCGGAGGAGCATCGTGCTGCGCTGGCTGCTGAGGGGGCCGGTCGGGAGCGGCTTGGGTCGGTGGGGCGGGCGTTGCCTGGGATCGAGATCGAGGTTCGGGACGAGGACGGGGTGGCGGTTGGGGTGGGGGAGACGGGGCTCGTGTTCGTGCGGGGCGGGCAGATTGCGGGGGAGTACGGCGGGCGCAGTGTGTTGGACGGGGAGGGGTGGTTCGCCACTCGGGACCGCGGTCGGCTTGATGGGGAGGGGTACCTCTTTATCGAGGGGCGGGCGGACGACACGATCATTCGCGGGGGCGAGAACATCGCTCCGGCCGAGATCGAGGACGTGCTGCTGGCGCATCCGGGGATCGTCGAGGCGGCGGTGCTCGGGCTGCCTGATCCGGAGTGGGGGCAGCGGCTGGTCGCCGTCGTGGTCGGGGATGGGGATCCGGCCGCGATCCGGGCGTGGGTGAAGGAACGGCTCCGCTCGTCGAAGACCCCTGACGTCGTTGTGTTCCGCGACACGCTGCCGCGGACCGATACCGGCAAGCTGCTGCGTCGCGTCCTGCTGGCCGAATTGGAATCGGAGTCCGCTCATGCCTGAAGTCATGCCTGAAGCCGTCATCGTCTCCGCCCTGCGCACGCCCATCGGTACCGCCGGCAAGGGGACTCTGCGGGAGACCAACGCATTCGATCTGGCTGAGCACGTGGTTGCCGCGGCGGCCGCGGGTCTGGATCCTGCCGCGATCGACGACGTGGTGCTGGCTGAGGAGCACTATGGGGGCGGGGTGCTGGCTCGGCACGCGGCGTTGACGGCCGGGCTTGGGTCTGTTCCGGGGCAGGCTTTGAATCGGCACTGCGCGGGGGGACTGTCGGCGGTTGCGGCTGCGGCGGCGGGGATTCGTGCGGGGATGGAGGAGTTGGTTATCGCGGGCGGGGTGCACTCCTCGTCTACCGCGCCGCGCAGCCGGTTCCAGACGGCGCCGGGGGAGTGGGTTGAGAACTGGCTGCCGGCGACGCATCCGGATCGGGTGGATGCGCCTAACCGGGATATGTCGATCACCATCGGCTGGAACACGGCCGTGCAGGCGGGCATTACGCGCGAGGAGATGGACGCCTGGGCGCTGCGGTCGCATCAGAACGCCGTGCGTGCGATTGACGAGGGGCGCTTCGATGCGGAGGTCATTCCGATCGATACCGCGTTGGGACGCTTCGCTGTTGATGAGCACCCGCGGCGGACGACGAGTATGGAGAAGCTGGCCGCGCTGAAGCCGCTGCATCCGGAGATCGAAGGGTTCAGTATCACTGCGGGGAACGCGTGCGGTGCCAATGACGCTGCTGCGGCGTTGGTTTTGGCGCGCGACGGGGGTGGGAGTGGGCTTCCGGTGCTCGGTACGGTTCGGGCTTGGGCTTCGGTTGGCGTTGATCCGGCTGAGACGGGGCTTGCTCCGGTGTTGGTGATTCCGAAGGCTCTGGCGCGCTGCGGACTGAAGCCTGCGGATGTGGACTTGTACGAGATTAATGAGGCCTTCGCGTCGGTTGCCGTGGCTGCGGTTCGTCGGCTTGACCTTGATCCTGAGCTGGTGAACGTGAACGGCAGTGGCTGCTCGCTCGGGCATCCGATCGCGGCTACCGGGGCTCGGATGCTGGTCACGCTGGTGCATGAGCTGCGGCGGCGCGGGGGCGGGGTCGGGGTCGCTTCGATGTGCGCGGGCGGCGGGATGGGCTCGGCGATGGTCGTGGAGGTGCCCGCCCCCTAGGCTTACGGCAGCAGAGTTCGAACTGCCGGAGGGAAGCCGATGACGACGGCCCGACGCGACGCGGTGCTCGAGGCGGCGGTGGAGGTGTTCGCCGAGCGTGGCTACCGCGGCACCTCGTTCGACGAGGTGGCCCGGCGCGCCGGGCTGACCAGGCAGGGCGTGCTGCACTATTTCCCGAGCAAGACCAAGCTGCTGATGGGCATCCTGCGGTTCCGCGAGGACATGCACCGGGACCACCTGGCGGACGGGCACGCCGACCTCGACGACCTTCCGAGCCTGCTGGCCGAGGTGCTCGCCTTCGACCACCGGATTCCGGCGCTCGCGCAGGTCAACAGCAAGCTGATGGTGTCGGGCGTGGTGCACGACGATCCGGTCTGGCAGGAGGTCCAGGACTACTACCGCACGCTGCGGGACTACATGGCCGAGCGGCTCACCGGGCTGTACGGCGAGCGGCTGCCGAGCGGTCTGAGCCCGCGGGCCGCCGCGACGGCGCTGCTCGCGATGCTCGACGGGTTCCAGGAGCAGTGGCTGCTGGACGGCGTGCAGGCCGACTACCCGGAGATCATGCGCGAGGTGATCTCGGTCCTGCTCGGGTCCACTCCGGCGTGAGCCCGGATGAACCCGGCCATCGCGGCCACCGCCTCGTTGTCCGGGCGGGCGCCGACCGGGCGGATCCGCAGTTCCACGGTCACGCCGGAGCGGGCGGCGCGGGTCGCGAAGGACAGCGAGTCGTCGAGCAGCGGATCGTTTCCCGCCGCCAGCAGTTGGATGGGCGGCAGGCCGTGCAGGTTTCCGTGCAGCGGGCTGAGCAGCGGATCGGCCGGGGCCGCGCCTGCCGCGTAGCGCCGGACCCGCCGGGCGAGGGCGGAGACGTCGAGTTCGGGATCGGCGGCCGCGTTCAGCGAGAGGCTCGGCGCGTCGAGGGTCAGGTCGAACAGGGCTGAGGTGAGCACGGCGCAGCACGGCGGCGCGACTCCCTCGTCCCTCAGTTGGAGCAGTAGCGCGGCGGCGAGTCCGGCGCCGAGCCGTTCGCCTGCGACCACGGTCCGTCCGCGGCCTTCGCAGTAGTGGAACGCGACGCGCACGTCGTCCAGCGAGCCGGGGAACGAGGGGCTGTAGCCGCAGCATACGACGGTGGCCTGCGATTCCCGGGCGATCCGGGCGGCCGTCTCGGGGATCGTCGAGGTCGAACGCGGCAGCAGCCAGTCGTTCTGCACGAACAGCACGACCGTCTCCCCGGCCCGCGCCGGGCGCACGATCGAGCCGACCGGGCTCGTCTGGACGTACAGGTCACCTGCCACGGGTCGTCCTTTCCGCCGCGTCCCAGTGTTCTTGCGCGACCCAGAAGTGCGCGAAGGCCTCGGCCGCGTCCTCGGGCGTCGGGTGCCGCGTCACCAGGCGCTTGATCTCGCGCGCCTGGGCGGTGGCGAGGGAACGGGCGATCGTGCGCCAGCCCTGCTCGAATTCGGGGCGCGGGAGTACGTGGTCGATCAGCCCGATCCGTTCGGCCTGCTCGGCGTCGAGTACGGTCGCCGCGCCCGCGAGTAGCAGTGCCTTGCCGGGGCCGATGAGCTTCGCGAGGCGTTCGGCGCCGCCCCACGCGGGCACGATCGCCAGGGCCGTCTGGGTGAACCCGATCTTGATGTCGTGCGCGGCGATCCGGATGTCGGCGGCCGTCGCGAACTCGGCGCCGCCGCCGAACGCGGAACCGTTGAGTGCCGCGATCACCGGTCCGGGGAAGGCGACGAGCCGTTCGCAGATCCCGTGCATCCGCAGTGCCATCGTCCGCGCGTCCTCGAGTGAACGGATCGCGGCGAGCTCCTTCAGGTCGCCGCCGGAGACGAATGCCCGGTCGCCCGCGCCGGTGACGACGAGGGCTGTCGCGTCGGTCGCCGCGTCGAGGGCCTTGTCCAGCGCGTCCATCGTGTCCGGCCCGATCGCGTTGCGCCGGTGCGGGCGGTTGACGGTGATGACGGCCAGGTCGCCGTCCGCTTCGAGTTCCACGTCCATGGTGTTTCCTCAGCCCTCGTAGACGACGGTGACGTGCGCGGATGCGGGCACGCCCTGGCAGGTCAGTACCCAGCCGTCGGCGATCTCGTCATCCTCGAGGGCGTTGTTGACGCGCATGGTGGCCTCGCCCTCGGTGATCCGGGCGATGCAGGTGGCGCAGTTCCCGGCCTCGCAGGAGAACGGCGGGGCGAGGCCGGCCCGCCGCGCGCTCTCCAGCAGCGTCTCCCCGGCGTGCTGCGCGACGGTGTGCCGTTTGCCGGACAGCACGATCCGTACGGTGCCGCCCGCCGCGTCGTCGTCCGGCTCGATTGCGGGCGGGGCCGCGAAGCGTTCGACGATGATCCGGTCCGGGGCCGCGCCGTGGGCCAGCAGGGCGCGTTCGGCCAGTTCCATGAAGGGGGCCGGGCCGCAGAGGTAGAAGTCTGCGTCGCGGTCGTCCCCGGCGAATCCGCGCACTCGGGACTCGGTGACCAGGCCGTGCCGCGCGTCGAGGTGCCGGTGGATCTCGAACCGGTCGGGGTACTGGGCGGCGAGGGCCTCCAGCGTCGGCCCGAAGATGACCGAGTCCGCGTCCCGGTCGGCTGCCAGCACCCTGACGCGGCGCGGCGTCGTGGCCAGCGCGGTCTTCACCAGCGAGACGATCGGCGTGATGCCGCTGCCGCCGCAGAACGCCACCAGCGGCCCGGTGCTCTCGCGCAGGCAGAAGACACCGGTCGGCAGGGTCGCCTCGACGAGGTCGCCGGCGCGCAGGTTGTCGTGGATCCAGTTCGACGCGAAGCCGCCGGGGACGCGCTTGACCGTCGCCATCAGCTCGCTGTCGGTGTCCGGGGAGCTCGACATGGAGTAGCTGCGCAGCGTGCCGCCGACCTTGAGCGTGATGAACTGCCCGGCCAGGTAGGTGTACGGGACGCCGAGTTCGAGGACGTAGGTGCGGGTGTCGCTGTTCTCCTGCACGACCCGGGTGACCCGCGCCGGATGGAAGCCGTGGTCTCGCGCCATGCCTGAATAGTACGTTCTCCTAGAACGAGAGCGCAATTCTCAAATTTGCAGAGGAGCCTTGCGGCGAACTAGGCCCGAGAATATAGTTCTTCTAACGAGAGAAGGAGGATCTCATGGCGTCGCGCGAAGTGCCGTTTCCGCTGTTCGACGCGGACAACCACCTGTACGAGACCGAGGACGCGCTGACCAGGCATCTCCCGGCGGAGTACCAGGGGGCGATCGAGTACGTGCAGCTGCGCGGCCGTACGAAGATCGCGATCCGGGGCCAGATCAGCGAGTACATCCCGAACCCGACCTTCGAGGTGGTGGCCAGGCCGGGAGCGATGGAGGAGTACTTCAAGTTCGGCAACCCGGAGGGCAAGAGCCGCCGGGAGATCTTCGGCGAGCCGATGCGCTCGATCCCCGCCTTCCGCGAGCCGGGCCCGCGCCTCGAACTGCTCGACGAGCTCGGCGTGCAGCAGACGCTGATGTTCCCGACGCTGGCCAGCCTGATCGAGGAGCGGATGCGCGACGATCCGGAGCTGATCCACGCCGTCATCCACTCGCTCAACGAATGGCTGCACGAGACCTGGTCCTTCAACTACAAGGACCGCATCTTCACCACGCCGGTGATCACGCTGCCGATCGTGGACAAGGCGATCGAAGAGCTCGAATGGTGCGTCGAGCGCGGCGCGCGGGCGATCCTGGTCCGGCCCGCCCCGGTGCCCGGCTTCGGCGGTTCGCGCTCCTTCGCGCTGCCCGAGTTCGACCCCTTCTGGCGCAAGGTCGTCGAGGCGGACGTGCTGGTCGCGATGCACTCCTCGGACAGCGGCTACGCCCGGTACACCAGCGACTGGGAGGGGCAGCGCAACGAGATGCTGCCCTTCAAGCCGAACGCCTTCCGCACGATCGGCGAGTGGCGCCCGATCCAGGACGCGGTGGCCGCGTGGGTCTGCCACGGCGCGCTGTTCCGGGTGCCCGGCCTGAAGATCGCGCTCATCGAGAACGGCTCGAACTGGGTCAAGCCGCTGCTCGACGAACTGGCCGACGTCTACAAGAAGATGCCGCACGAGTTCCCCGGCGACCCGGTGCAGGCGATCAAGGACAGCATCCACGTCAGCCCGTTCTACGAGGACGACCTGAGCGCGCTGGTCGAGCTGATGGGCGTGGACCGGGTGCTGTTCGGCTCCGACTACCCGCACCCGGAGGGCCTGGCCGACCCGTACAGCTACCTGGACGCGATCAGCGGCCTGAGCGAGGCCGACCAGGCCAAGATCATGGGCGGCAACCTGGCCAGGCTGATGTCCTGATGCGTCCGGCGTGGGAGAGCATCCCGCGGATGGCCCTCAGCACGCCCGACCGCTTCGGCGACGCCGAGGCGGTCGTGGACGGCCCGCTCCGGCTCTCCTATCCGCAGCTCGCGGAGCGGATCCGGGTGGCGGCCGGGGCCTTCGCGTCGATCGGCGTCGAGCGCGGCGACCGGGTGGCGATCCGGGCGCCCAACTCCGCGGAGTGGATCGTGGCGGCGTTCGGACTGCTCGCCGCGGGCGGGGTGCTGGTGCCCGTGAACACGCGGCTGAAGGCGGCCGAGGCGGACGAGATCGTGCTGCGCAGCGGGGCCAAGGCCGTACTCGTGCAGGAGGGTTTCCTCGGCCTGGACCAGAGCGCTCCGCCGGGCGTGCAGTGCATTGATCTGAAGGGCGACTTCCTGGCCAGCGGCTCGCCCTTCGAGCGCGAGGTGCGCGGCGACGACGTGAGCGACATCGTCTACACCTCGGGCACCACCGGCCGGGCCAAGGGCGTGCCGATGACGCACGCTCAGAACCTGCGCGCCTACGCCGAATGGTGCGACCTGGCTGACCTGCGCGAGGGCGACCGGTATCTGATCGTCAATCCGTTCTCGCACACCTTCGGCTACAAGGCCGGCTGCATCGCCTCGCTGATCCGCGGCGCCACGATCCTGCCGGTGCCGATATTCGAGATCGATCACGTCCTCGAACTCGTGGAGCGCGAGAGGGTGACGATGCTCCCGGGGCCGCCCACGCTGTACCACGCGCTGCTGTCCGCGCCCGCCGGCAGGGACCTGTCGTCGCTGCGCACGGCCGTGACCGGTGCCGCGGACATCCCGGTCGAACTCATCCGGCGGATCAGGGACGAGTTGCCGTTCAAGTCCATCATGACCGGCTACGGGCTGACCGAGGCCGGGACCGCGACCGCGTCGCGCGCCGGGGACTCGTTCGAGGACATCGCCTCGACGGTCGGAACACCCTGCGACGGCGTCGAGGTCGCGATCGCGGACGACGGCGAGGTGCTGATCCGCGGCTACAACGTGATGCACGGCTACTTCGACGACCCGGCCTCGACCGCCGAGGCCGTCGACGCGGACGGCTGGCTGCACACCGGGGACCTCGGCGCCCTCGACGCGCGCGGCCACCTGCGGATCACCGGCCGGAAGAAGGACATGTTCATCGTCGGGGGCTTCAACGCCTATCCCGCCGAGATCGAGGCCTTCCTGATGGAGCATCCGGCCGTCGCGCAGGCGGCGGTGATCGGCGTGCCGGACGAGCGGCTCGGCCAGGTGGGCAAGGCGTTCGTGGTGCTGCGGGCCCCGGTCACCGCCGAGGAGCTGATCCGCTGGAGCCGGGAGCGCATCGCCGGGTTCAAGGCGCCCCGGTACGTGGAGTTCCGGACGGAGCTTCCGCTGAACGCGGCCGGCAAGGTCTTGAAGGACCGGCTGCGCTGACGCGACCCATTGACGTTCTCCGGAAATAGTGTTCTCTATAACGCAGAATACGATTCCGCCCCCGCGGAGAGCCGGCCAACGGCGGCCGGCCCCGGTGCGGACCAAGGGGAGCAGACCATGACAACAGCGCCCGTCGGCCAGAGCGAGCCGACCGAGCTCGATACCGGACGTCTGCACGACGCCACCCGGCTGCGCGTCGTGCTCATCGTGCTGGCCATCGTCGCCAGCACCGAGATCGTCCCGTTCCAGACCGCGTTCATCGGCCTGGCCGCGCAGAAGATCGGGGCGTCCTTCCCCGCGGCGGGCAGCCAACTGCCCTGGCTCGCGACGATCTACACCCTGGTCGGCGGCGTGGCCGTGCCGGTGATCGGCAAGCTCTCCGACGTGATCGGCAAGAAGAAGGTCATCGCCGCCTGCGTGGCCGTCTCGCTGGTCGGCTCCGTGCTCGACGCGGTGACGACATCCTGGACGGTGCTGCTGGTCGGGCGGGCGCTGCAGGGGGTCGCGTTCCCCGCGATGTTCGTGTCCTTCGGTCTGATCCGCGACCTGGTGCCGCGCCGGATGGTCAACATGGCGATCGGCATCGCGGGCGGCGGCACCGGCCTCGGCGCCATCCTCGGCCCGCTGGCCGGCGGCTACCTCACCGACCACTTCAGCTGGCGCTCGCTCTTCTGGTTCTGCACGGTGTGGATCGTCGCCTCGCTGATTCTGCTGATGGTGTTCGTGCCGGAGACCCGGCTGCGGCACCGGGTGCGGCTCGACCTGCCCGGCGCGGCGCTGCTCGGCGCGGGCATCGCGCTGGTGATGATCTACGTCAGCCGGGGCAGCGGCTGGGGCTGGGGACGGCCGGTCACGCTCGCCTGGCTGATCGGCGGCGTGCTGCTGCTCGGCGCGTTCTACCTCTGGGAGCTGCGGGTCCCGGAGCCGATCATGAGCCCGGCGCTGCTGCGCTCCGGCCGGTTCCTGCCCATCCTCGGCATCGGCTTCTGCTGCAACGGGATCGTCAACGGCGCCAGCTACGTCATCGGCTACCTCGCCGAGACGCCGGGCGGGGCCGCGGGCGAGGCCGTGAAGTCCCAGATCGCCACCGGCGCGGCGGCCGCGGCCGCCAAGCAGTACCACCTGCCGACCGCGACCCTGAAGCCCTACTTCTCCGTCATCGGCGACCTGCCCGGCTTCAACCTGACGCTGTTCCAGTTCACCGTGCAGCTCACGCTGGGCCTGGCCGTCGTGTACGTGATCTTCTCGCCGCTCGCCGGGGCGCTGTCCACGCGGATCGGCCTGCAACGGCCGCTGATCGCCGGCATGGCCTTCTTCGTGCTCTCCTGCCTGCTGCTGACCTTCTACCACCGCAGCGTGCTCGAGGTGGCGCTGATCCTGGTGCTGCTCGGCGTCGGCGTCGGCATCTATCTCAGCACGCTGAACAACATGGTGGTCGAGGCGGTGCCGCAGGAGCAGCAGGGCGTCAGCTCCGGGATGGTCGGCTCGGTCACCAACTTCGGCGCCGCCTTCGCCACGTCCATCATCGCCTCGGTGGTCGCCGCGCATCCGCTGATCCTGCACGTCAACGCCCCCGGCCACGTCACGAACACGCCGCTGAACACCGGCGCGCTCGCGCAGCTGCCGACCGCCGGCGCGTACACGCAGATGTTCCTGATCTTCACGATCGCCGCGGCCGCCGCGCTGGTGCTCTCGCTGTTCATGCGGCATTTCCGGCACCCGGCGACCGGCGGGACACGGTATTGATCCACCACGACGCGCCGTCCGAGGACGTGCGCCGCTGGATGGAGCGGCGCTGGTCCCGGCTGGAGCAGTGGCGCGCGACCGACGTCCTGGCGGCCAAGCAGGCCTCCGGGACGTCGGTCAGCGTGGTGCTCCCCGCGCTCAACGAACAGCAGACGGTCGGCGAGATCGTCACCCGTATCAGGACTCGGCTGATGGAGCAGTGCCCGCTGGTCGACGAGCTCGTCGTCATCGACTCCGGCTCCACCGACCGGACCGGCGAGGTCGCGACGGCGGCGGGGGCGCGCGTCGTGCACCGCGACGAGATCCTGCCGGAGCTGCCCGCCGTGCCGGGCAAGGGCGAGGTGCTCTGGCGGTCCCTCTTCGTCACGACCGGGGACGTCGTGTGCTTCGTCGACGCGGACCTGCGGAAGTTCGACGCGGCGCTGGTGCGCGGGATCCTCGGCCCGCTGCTCACCGACCCCTCGGTCCAGCTGGTCAAGGCGGCGTACGACCGGCCCCTGCTGGACGCCGGAACGGTGCTGCCGGGCGGCGGCGGGCGGGTGACCGAACTGGTCGCCCGCCCGCTGCTCAATCTGCACTGGCCGCGGCTGGCCGGGATCGTGCAGCCGCTCGCCGGGGAGTACGCCGCGCGCCGCGGCCTGCTGGAGCGGCTCCCGTTCCCCTGCGGCTACGGGGTCGAACTCGGCCTGCTCGTCGACGCGCTCGAACTCGCCGGGCTCGACGCGCTCGCCCAGGTCGACGTCGGCACCCGCTACCACCGGCACCAGGCGGACGACGCGCTCGGCCGGATGTCCAGCGAGATCTGGCAGACCGCGCTGCGCCGGCTGGAGCGCGCCGGACGCCGGCTCGGCGGCGAGCCGGTGCACACCGGCTTCACCCAGTTCCGCCGCCAGGACGGCGGATTCCGCTCCTTCACCTACGACATCACGGCGACCGAACGGCCGCCCGCGCACCTCGTCGAGCAGTATCAGGACAGGAAGGTATCCGATGGACGGGTTGCTTAGGCTGGGCCGGAGCGAGTTCGGACCCGACGACCGGGTCGTGATGGCGATCGTCAACCGCACCCCCGACTCCTTCTACGACAAGGGCGCGACCTACGCCGAGGACGCGGCGCTGGACCGGGTGGACCAGGCCGTGGCCGACGGGGCGCGGATCGTCGACATCGGCGGCGTGAAGGCGGGGCCGGGGGAGGAGGTGACCACCGACGAGGAGATCCGGCGCACCGTCCCGTTCGTCGGCAAGGTCCGCGCCCGCCACCCCGACCTCGTGATCAGCGTCGACACCTGGCGCGCCGAGGTGGGCCGGGCGGTGTGCGAGGCGGGCGCGGACGTGCTGAACGACGCGTGGGGCGGCTACGATCCGCGGCTCGCTGAGGTGGCCGCCGAGTTCCGGGCGGGCCTGGTCTGCACGCACACGGGCGGTACCGTGCCGCGCAACCGGCCGCGCAAGGGCGTCAGCTACCCGGACGTGATGGCCGACATCCTGGACCAGACCCTCCGGCTGGCCGAGCGCGCCGTGGAGCTCGGCGTGCCGCGCGAGTCGGTGCTGATCGACCCGGCGCACGACTTCGGCAAGAACACCCGGCACTCGCTGGAGGCCACCCGCCGGATCGGCGAGATGATCGAGACCGGCTGGCCGGTGCTGGTCTCGCTGTCCAACAAGGACTTCATCGGCGAGACCCTCGACATGCCGGTCCGGCAGCGCCTCACCGGAACCCTGGCGACCACCGCCGTGTGCGCCTGGCTCGGCGCCCGCGTCTACCGCGTCCACGAGGTCGTCGAGACGCGGCAGGTCCTCGACATGGTCTCCTCGATCCAGGGCACCCGCCCCCCGGCCGTGGAGCGGCGCGGTATCGCCTGACCCGGGGACGACGAAGCCCCGCCGGCCGGACGGCCGACGGGGCTGCCTACTGCTGTCAGGACCCGCAGATCAGCTGGTCTGCAGGGCGGTGTCGTCGATCACGAAGTCGGTCGTGCCGCCGTTCGCGTCGGTCTCGGTGCCGGTGAACTTGATGGTCACGGTCTGCCCGGCGTAGCTGGACAGGTCGCTCGTGTGCTGGGTGTAGCCGGTGTTCTTGTTCAGGTTGCTGTAGGTCGCGAGCGTCGAGAGGACCGTGCCGCTCGAGTTCAGGACCTGGACGGTCAGGGTGTCCGGCTTCGCGGTGGTCGTGCTCTCCGTGGTGTCGATGTGCAGGTAGTAGGAGAACGACGCGGAGCAGCCGGTCGGGATGGTCACGCTCTGCGCGACCGTGTCCGTGTCGGCCTTGCCGTCACCGTTCAGCCAGGCGTCCCAGCTGCCGGCGTGGGCGGGCTCGTCGGCGGTGTCGTTGTTGATCGGGGCGCTGCCGAGGGTGGACGACTCGGTCCACGGCGTGATGGTCGCGCCGTTCTCGAAGCCGGGGTTGCCGAGCAGTTGCGCCGCGGTGCAGGTGCTTCCGGTCGACGAGGTCACGGTGATCGTGTACGTGGTGGTGTGCGTTCCGGAGGCCGCGGTGCCGGTCACGGTGATCGGGAACGTGCCCGTAGCGGTGGACGAGTTCGTGCTCACGGTCAGCGTCGAACTGGCGCCGGAGGTCACCGTGGACGGGCTGAAGGAGACGGTGGATCCGCCCGGCCCGCCCGTGGCGGACAGGGCGACCGACTCGGCCGAGCCGGAGGACACCGCGGTCGAGATCGTCGAGGTGGCCGAGGAGCCCTGCGCGACGGAGCCCGAGGCGGGGGAGGCCGAGATCGAGAAGTCGTTGCCCGCGGCGGTGGTGCCGGCCGGGTTCCAGTAGTCGCCGGCCATGACGATGTAGACCAGCATCTTGATGGTCTCGCCGTAGTAGCCGTCACCGAACGGGTTGGTCGCGAGCTGGTTCCAGATCGCGTTCGTCCACGCCTGGTTTCCGGAGGCCATCGCGGCGGGTCCGGCCGAGTCGCCGGCCTCCTCCGCCTGCGTGTCGCCCTGGTCCGGTGAGCTGTCGAACCCGGTGCAGTTCAGGTTCATGTGCGGCCAGACCTTGCCCGGATCACCGCCCGAGAACGTGTTCAGGCAGTTCGACCACTTCACGGCGTCGGCGTACGCGGTCGCCGCCACCGTCGTGCCGTTCTCCAGCGCGTCGGTGCCCATGTGCCAGGGCACGCGGATGGAGTTGTAGCCGACGATGTTGTCCGGCTGGTCCTCCTGGTAGTTCGCCGCCGCGGGCTTCGGGCTGCTGCCGTTGGCGCCGCGGATGAAGTCGGACATCAGACCGTACTTCGACGAGTAGCTCGCGGTGAAGTCGGTGACGATGGACTCGGTCTTCTGGATGACCTTGTTCCAGTCGTGCGACGGGTCGTACGCGGCGAACGCCCGCAGGTGGTCGATCATGTAATCGGACGGGCGCGAGTCGTCCGCGGTGCTGTCGTCGTCCTCGCACTTGAGGTGGCCGTCGGAGGCGACGTCGTGGTTGTAGAAGTTGGCCAGCCACGTCTTGGCCGCCGACGTGTAGCCGCCCCACTGCTTGTCGGCGAGGATCAGGCCGTAGCCGATGTCCAGGTCGCCGTCGGTCGCGCCGTCCGGAGTGCCGCTGCTGTAGTACTTGCAGGTCTTGCCGTCGAGCTGCCACTCCATGAGGCCGTACTGGTCCTCGTGGTCCTTCACGAGCTGCCACAGGCCGTTGAACTCGGTCTGCGCGTCCGCGTCGTACCCGGCCATCAGGGGGATGATGTTCATCCCGTAGCCCTGGCCCTCGGACACCGGACCGTTGTTGGTGGCGTCGCCGTCGCCCTTGGTGGAGATGTAGTACTCGTTCGAGGCGCAGCCGTGGATGAGGTACGTGCTCTTCCACGAGTTGTACGCCTTCTCGACGGCCGCGTCCTTGGACGACTGCGACCCCGCGGGCGTCACGCCGACCTTGTAGGTCACGTGGGTCGGGAAGGGATAGGCGGCGGACGTGGCGGCCTGGGCAGGCGCCGAGGTCACCGCCGTCACAGCGACCACGCCGAGCGTGGCGGTAGCCAGGGACAGCCCGAGCGCGAGTGCCCGGGCACGTGTGGGTCTCAAGTGGCCAACTCTCCTTGTGATTATCGAAGCTGCTCGTTCATGAGCAGGAATGAGCCGAGGCCGTGCAGGTCGTTCGTGGCCTTCGGACGGTCGATGTAGTACGTGTAGTCGCCGACGTTCGTGCCGGGCGAGATCGTCGTGAGGTTCGTCAGGCCGTCGCTGCCGAGCGAGATCCGGCCGAGCACGCCCTGGTACGCCTTCTGCGCGACCGCCTTGTACGACGTGCCGATATAGCCGTGCTGGACGGCGAGCGAGAGCGTGTAGGCGAACATGCTGGAGCACGAGGTCTCGGTCCAGTTGCCGGCGCCGGTGGGCTTGTCGATGACCTGGTACCAGAGCCCGGACTTCGGGTCCTGATAGTGCACGAGGCCCGCGGCGAACTTGCTCAGGTCGGTCAGCAGCGTGGCGCGGCCCGGCTGGGTGGTCGGCACGTCGTCGAGCGCCGTCACCAGGGTCATGCCGTACCAGCCGTTGGCCCGGCACCACTGCTCGGGGGAGAGTCCGGTCTTCGGGTCCGCCCAGCTCGCCGTCTTGGACTCGTCGTACGCGTGCTGGAGCAGGCCGTTGGGCTGCTGCAGGTGGCTCGCGTAGACGGTGAGCTGCTTGACCGCCTCGGCGTGGGTGTACGTGGAGTCGTTGAACTCCTTGCCGTACTCCAGCAGGAAGGGCACGACCATGTAGAGGCCGTCGTCCCACAGCTGGTGCGCGCGCGAGGAGGTGTCGGCGTGCCAGAAACCGCCGTCCGAGGTGCGCGGGTAGGTGTTGAGCCGGTCCCGGATCGTGGTCGCGGCGATCTGGTACTTCGCCTCGCCGGTCTCGTGGTGCAGGATCACCAGCAGTCGGCCGGCCATCATGCTGTCCAGGCTGTCGAAGGTCTGGTTGATGGTGCCGTTCGCGGAGACGAAGCGGTCCACCCAGTCCTCGATGTACGTCAGGTACGCCTTGTCGTGGGTGCGGAGGTAGACCTGGTATTGGCCGTACAGGTAGAGGCCGACCTGGTACGACCAGGAGCCGATGGTGTCCGGGGTGAACCGCTTCATCGTCGAGTTGACCAGTGCGACGGACCAGTCGGTGGGCGCGGTCGTGGTCGTGGTGGTCGCCGTGGCCTTCGCGGGTGCGGTGGGAATGAAGGCGAGGGCGGCCGCGGCGAGGAGCAGGACGGGCTTTCGCGGAAGTCTCATAGCAGCTTGTCCAGGGTTATGGGCAGGTCGCGGACGCGCTTTCCGGTGGCGTTGTAGATCGCGTTGGCGACCGCCCCGGCCGCGCCGACGATGCCGAGCTCGCCGATGCCGCGCATGCCGATCGGATTGAGGATGGTGTCGGGGTAGTTCAGGAAGGTCACGTCGATGTGTGGGAGATCGGCGTTGACCGGGACCAGGTAGGAGGCCAGGTTCGCGTTGGCGAAGCGGCCGTCGGACTCCAGGATCGTGCCCTCCAGCAGGGCCTGGCCGATCCCCATGATCATGCCGCCCATGATCTGGCTGCGGGCGGTCTTCGCGTCCACGATCGTGCCCGCGTCCATCACCGCGAGCAGCCGCGTCACCCTCGGTTCCGCGGTCCACTTGTTGACCTGGACCTCGCAGAAGATCGCGCCGAAGGACATGAATCCGTAGCCGCTGGTGGTGTTCTTCGCGGAGGTCCCGGTGGCCTGCACACCCGCCACGTTGATCTTGGTGAGCAGGGCGCCGAAGCTGATCGTGGTCGAGCCGGAGGTCAGGTTGCCGTTCTTGTAGGTGACGGACGAGGCGCTCTTGCCGTGGAACGGGGAGGACGTGTTGCTGATCGCGAGCTGGATCAGGGCACTGATGGCCGCCTGGGCCGCGACGTTCACCGCGGTGCCGTTGCTCGACGTGGAGCCCGAGCCGCCCGCGTTGGCCGCGGTCGGCAGGGTCGAGTCGCCGAGCTCCGCGCTGACCTGCGCCACCGGGATGCCGAGGGCGGCCGCGCCGAGGATCGCGAACACGGTGGCCTGGCCGGTTCCCGCGTCCGAGCCGGTGCCCGAGACCACGGCCGTCCCGTCGTTCTGCAGGCGCACCATCAGCGTCGACGCGCTGCGTCCCGCCGGGTACGCGGCCGTGGCC
Source organism: Actinospica sp. (assembly GCA_035493475.1). Classification (GTDB taxonomy): domain Bacteria; phylum Actinomycetota; class Actinomycetes; order Streptomycetales; family Catenulisporaceae; genus Actinospica. Next base: position 150,863 of record DATJIF010000009.1, on the reverse strand, counting down.
ATGCCGAGCCCGACCAGCCAGTCGCCGTTCGTCACCTGGCCGGGCTTGGCGGAACGCTGAGACCAGCCGAACGCGCCGGCCCCGGTCGTGTAGCACTCCGCGAGATGCTTGCTGGACCACGGAGTCGAGCCGCCCGGCACGGTCTTCGCGTAGTTCTTCTGCCGCAGCGCCAGCGGGTCCATGTTCAGCGCCACCGCGAGCTCGTCGATCGCGGACTCCAGCGCGAACGAGCCGTTCGCCTCCCCGGGCGCGCGCATGATCGTGGTGGCCGGGATGTCCATGCTGACCGGGGTCTGCGCGGTGCTGATCGAACCCGCGGCGTACGTCGACTTCGAGACCGACGCGGGGTTCTCGGTGAAGTTGCTGGAGTTCGACTTGCTGACCGTCGCGATGTGCTTGAGCGCGCTGATCGTGCCGCTGCTGTTCGCGGTCAGCGACACGGTCTGGCTGGTGTTCGGACGGTGGCCGACGACCGTGAAGACCTGCTCGCGGGTCAGCACGGTCTTCACCGGACGGCCGAGCGCCTGGGCGGCCGCGGCGGTCAGCGGCGTGTGCGCCCAGTTGCCCCACTTCCCGCCGAACGCGCCGCCCACGTACGGGTTGACCACGTGGATGTTGGCGCTGGAGACGCCGAGCGCGTGCGAGAGCCGGCTGACCACGAGCGGAGTGCCCTGCGTCGCCGTGTAGATCGTGAGGTGGGTGCCGCTCCAGCTGGCCACGGTCGCGTGCGGCTCCATCGCGTGGTGGTGCACGATCGAAGTGTTGTAGACCTCTGAGACCGTGCCGCTGCCCGACGCGCTCTTCGCCATGGCCGTGACCGGGGTCTGCGTCGAGTACGTGGCGGTCACCAGCGCGGCCGCGTCCCTGGCCTGCTCGAAGGTCTCCGCGACCACCATGCCGATCACCTGGCCGCGGTACCGGACGTTCTTGTCCTGCAACGGCGGGGTGAACTCGTCGTTCTCGTCGCCGCCGTACGCGTAGAGCTTCAGCGGGTTGAACGGCGTGTAGACCGCGAGCACGCCCGGCGAGGCCAGCGCGCCCGACGTGGTCATCGCGCTGATCGTCCCCTTGCCGACGGTGCTGGTGACCAGGTAGCCGTACGCCATGTTCGTCAGCATGTTGTCGGCCGCGTACTTGGCGCCGCCGGTGACCTTGAGTACGCCGTCGACCCTGCTGGTCGAGGATCCGATCGGTGAGGTGCTCATGACACTCCCAGCAGTTCGCTCAGCGCCCGGATGATCGCGCGCTGCACCAGAGTCACCTTGAAAGCGTTGTCCGCCAGCGTCTTCGCGCCCGTGACGGCCTTCGCGGCGGCGGTCGTGAAGTTGGCGACGGTGGCCGTCTGGCCCTGCAGCGCGGCCTCGACCGCGGGCAGTCGCCAGGGCACCGTGCCCACGCCGCCGACCGCGACCCGGGCCGCGGTGATCGTGCTGCCCGACATCTCGACGGCGATCGCGGCCGAGCTCAGTGCGAACTCGTAGGACTGCCGATCGCGGATCTTGAGATACGACGAATTGGTCGCCCAGGGCAGCGGCGGCACCAGAACTCCGGTGATCAATTCGCCCGCCTGCAACGTGTTCTCGACGTTGGGCGTGGTGCCCGGCTCGACGTAGAAGTCGGAGAGCGCGACCTGCCGCGTGCCGGAACCGCTCTGCAGTTGCACGCTGGCCCCGAGCGCGGTCAGCGCGACGGCCAGGTCGCTGGGATGCGTCGCGGCGCACGAGGTGCTGGTGCCGAGGATCGCGTGGCCCCGGTTCGCGCCGGTCTGCGCGGGGCAGCCGGAGCCGGGGGAGCGCTTGTTGCACGAGACGGTCACGTCGCGGAAGTAGTCGCACCGCGTGCGCTGCAACAGGTTCCCGCCGATCGACGCCATGTTGCGGATCTGCGGCGACGCGGAGGCGAGCAGCGCCTGGCTGAGCACCGGGAACGCGCTGGTGACCTGCGTGTTGGCCGCCACGTCGCTCATCCGGGCCAGCGCGCCGATGTGCAGCCCGGCGGAGTCCGTGGTGACCGCAGTCAGTGGCAGCGCGTTGATGTCGATGACGGTGCTCGGGCCCATCACGTCGAGCTTCATCAGGTCGACGAGCGTGGTGCCGCCCGCCAGGTACGCGGAGCCGGTGCCCGCGGCGCCGACGGCCTGCGTGACGGTGGTCGCGGCGGTGTAGTCGAAGCCCTGCATCACGCGCTCCCCTGCGCGGCGGCGGCCTGCGTGACCGCGTCCACGATGTTCGAGTAGCAGCCGCAGCGGCAGAGGTTGCCGGACATCCATTCCCGGATCTCCGCCTCGCTCCCGGCGTGGCCCTCCTGGATCAGCGCGACCGCCGACATGATCTGGCCGGAGGTGCAGAACCCGCACTGCATCGCGTCGTTGTCGATGAACGCCTGCTGCACCGGACTCAGCGTGCTGCCGGACGCGAGGCCGCCGGTCGTGGTGACCTCGTGCCCGTTCACCGTCGCCGCCAGGGTGAGGCAGGACAGCACGCGGCGTCCGTCCACGAGCACCGTGCATGCGCCGCACTGGCCGCGGTCGCAGCCCTTCTTGGTGCTGGTCAGCGCCCAGCGTTCGCGCAGCGCGTCCAGCAGCGTGACCCGCGCGTCGGCGGTCAGCGTCTTGGTCTTCCCGTTGACCGTGCAGGAGATCGACACCGTTCCGGCGTCCTGCGGCGCGATCGTCGCGGCATCGGCGGTCTCGGTGGTGGGTTCGGCCAGTGGCGCGCCGACCGCGAGACCGGCCGAGACCGCCGCGGCCCGGCCGAACAGCAGGCGGCGGCTGAGTCCCTCAGTGGGCATGTGGGTTTCCCGTCCCGGCTAGTTAGTCAACTTTACTAACGTGGTGTGCCACTGTTCTTAGTCAGGGATCCGGCCGCTGTCAATACCCGCCGCGGGCTTGACAGGATTGCTGAGCGTGCCTAACGTCCCCCGCGTTACGACAGGATTCAACATTTCCTTACATCCACGCACCCACATGCGAACCCACGAGGAAGTGGTGTTTGTCCATGAAGAGGATCTTCCGAGCACTCCTGGCCACCACACTGGCGATACCGCTGGCCGCCGTCGCCACCGCGTCCACCGCGCAGGCCGAGGCGAACGGCGTCGGGCTCAAGCCCGCGCTCGGCTGGAGCAGTTGGAGCTACGTCCGGCACGACCCGACGGCCGCGACGATCGAGGCGCAGGCCAAGGCGATGCACACCAGCGGCCTGCAGGCCGCCGGCTACCAGTACGTGAACATCGATGACTTCTGGTATCAGTGCCCTGGCAGTCAGGGCCCGAACGTGGACCAGTACGGCCGCTGGGTCACCGATGCGACCAAGTTCCCGCCGTCGGCGAGCGGGGAGAACGGAATCCAGGTCGTCGCGGACTACGTGCACTCACTCGGCCTGAAGTTCGGGATCTACGTCACCCCCGGTATATCCGACCAGGCCGTCGCGCAGAACACTCCGATCGAGGGCACCTCGTACACCGCCGATCAGATCGCTAACGGCGTCAGCGAGAAGAACTACAACTGCAAGGGCATGCAGGGCATTGACTACACCAAGCCCGGCGCGCAGCAGTTCATCGACTCCTGGGCCAACGAGTTCGCGTCCTGGGGCGTGGACTACGTGAAGATCGACGGCGTCGGCACCAGCGACGTCGGCGACGTCCAGGCGTGGTCGGCGGCGCTCCAGCAGACCGGACGCCCGATCCACATGGAGCTGTCCAACAGCCTCGCCATCGGCAGCGCCGCCACCTGGGCGCAGTACTCGAACGGCTGGCGCACCGGCGGCGACATCGAGTGCTACTGCGGTGCGGGCGGCGCGAGCTATCCGCTGACCGACTGGTCGCACGTGTCGTCGCGCTTCAACCAGGTCGCGCAGTGGCAGCCGTACGGCGGTCCCGGCGCGTACAACGACTACGACTCGATCGAGGTGGGCAACGGCTCGAACGACGGCCTGACCCCCGACGAGCGGCAGACGCAGATGAGCCTGTGGGCGCTGGGCTCCTCGCCGTTCATCCTCGGCACGGACCTGACCAACCTGGACCCGACCGACCTGTCGTACCTCAAGAACCGGGCCGTGCTCGCCGTGGACCAGGACGGCATCGACGCGTCCCGGATCTCGAGCTCGTCCACGGCGCAGGTCTTCGCGAAGACCGAGAAGCCGGGCGACGTGATCGTCGGGCTCTTCAACACCTCGGGCTCCTCGGAGGCCGTCTCGACCACCGTCGCCGCGCTCGGGCTGCCCGCCGGAACGTACAAGCTGGACAACCTCTGGACGGGTAAGAGCACGGAGACGGCCGGCACGATCGCGACCGACGTCCCGACGCACGGCGTGGCCCTCTACAAGGTCACGGCCGCCCCGAACGCGGCCGTCGCCCCGCCGGACACCGTCGCCTCGCTCTCCGTCCCGGCGACCGCGCAGTCCGGCCAGCCGTTCACCGCAGCCCTCTCCTACACGAACTACGGCACCCAGTCGGTGACCGACGCCAGGGTCTCGCTCACGCTGCCGACCGGCTGGACCGCCACCCCGACCACGCCCGCCACGTTCAGGACCGTGGCATCCGGCCAGACCGTCGTCACGGACTATTCGGTGACGCCAGGCTCGACCAGCGGACCGCTGAGTACTGCGACGATCACCGCGCAGGTCACGTACGCGTGGCCGTGCACGAAGCAGAGCGTGTCGACGAACGCCGTGCTCCAGGTGGCGTCGCCGGTGCAGGCTCCGTACCTGACGTACTCCTCGGCGACGGACGGCCCCACCGGCTACGGCCAGAGCGGCACGCAGTTCGCGATCGAGGGCGCCGGCAAGGACCTGTGGACCGACGCCGACGCGTACACCACGATCTACCAGCCCGCCTCAGTGACCTCGGGCTCCACCATCCAGACCGAGGTCACCGCGCAGACCGGGATGACCGGCTACGCCAAGTCCGGCATCATCGTGCGCAACTCGATGACCGGCTCCGGCACCAGTCCCGAGGGCGTGATCCTCTACCAGTCCCCGTCCGGCGGCATCCAGCTCGAGTGGACGTCCACCGGCGGCGACAACCTCGACAGCGTCACCCCGGTGAACGGCACGATCGCCGACACCGTTCCCGTCTACCTGAAGCTGGTCATCGGCACCGGCGGCGTCTACACCGGCTACTACTCGACCGACGGAACCACGTGGACCGAGGTCGGCACGGCGACCGTCCCCGGCCAGAGCACGACGCAGGACGCCGGCATGTTCGTATCCAGCCACGTCGCCGGCACCGCCGGCCTCGTCGACTTCAACGGATTCTCCATCACGAACTAACCGCTGGTCGAGAGTCCCGTATCGCGCCGCGATACGGGACTCTCGCGTTCTCTCTTGACGCGTGCTGAAACGTCATCGATACTCACAACCACTGCCCATACCCAACTTCCGTGGGCAAGTCCGACCCACGATATGAAACGTTTCACGAGCTCAGGGTTCGTATTCTCCTCGACAATGGAGTTGATGAGTCATGCCCAGATTCCCCGGGCGCGTGCCGCCGAGACGGGGCACGATCGCGCTGCTCGCCGCCGCACTCCTCGCCGTACCGCTGACCCTCACGGTCCCCTCGGCCTCGGCCGCAGCCTCCAGTGCTTCCACTCCTTGGCCCGCATCGCCCTCGTGGCAGTCCCTTGACGAGACGCCCACCTCGTCCGCTGTCTGTCCGGTCGCCGTCGTCAGTACGTCCGGCACGGTGTCGGGTGCGGGGAACCTCGTGTGCGGCGGATCGGGAGGGGCGACGCTCACGCTCGCGTCCGGCGGCGCCACTCCGACCGTGGTGCTCGACTACGGCAAGGAGGTCGGCGGCATCCCGACGTTCACCGTCACCGCCGAGAGCGGATCGCCGACGCTGCGGGCCGGGTACTCGGAATCGGAGCGGAACGTCAGCGCCACGGGTGACGCGGATCCGCCGTGGGCCGAGGGCGACCCGCAGCGCTACGACGACTACTCGATCACCGGCGCCGGGACGATCACCGACCAGTACGTGCAGGGTGGTGAGCGCTACGAGGAGATCACGCTGACCTCGCCCGGAACCGTCACGCTCGGCGCGGCGGGCATCACGTACATCGCCGACCGGACGCAGGCGTCGGCGCTGCCCGGCTGGTTCGACTCGAGCAACGCGCAGTTCAATCAGATCTGGTACGACAGCGAGTACACCGACCAGATCGACTCCGTCCCCGCACAGTCGCTGCCCTCCGCGTGGACCGTGACCGGCGGTGCGCTCCAGGCCGGCGGCACATCGCAGGGTACGAACATAGGGCTGGTCACGGGGGGCTCGTCGTGGGGCTCGTACACGGCCAGCTTCCAGACCGATGTGGTTTCCAACCAGGCCGGTTGGGTCGTGCGGGGCCAGGACGAGAACGACGGCTACGTCTTCATCCTCAACGACAGCGCGGACACCAGCGGCACGCCGAACTCACTGCAGGAACTCGACCTGCACAACGGCAACTACACGTCACTCGGCACGGTCACGCTCCCCACGGCGCTGACGGCGGGCACCTGGCACACCGTCAGCACGACCGTCTCCGGCTCGACCATCACCGTCTCGCTCGACGGCACCCAACTGACCTCGTTGACCGACTCGACCTACGCGAGCGGCACCGTAGGCTTCCGCGAATACACCGGCGAGTCGGCCGCCTTCAAGAACCTCACCGTCACGAGTTCATCGGGCTCGACGCTGTTCAGCAACAGCCTGGGATCGTCCTCGGCGCTCGCCGACTTCTCGCCGCTGCCGGGACAGAACTCGTACGCATCGATCCTCGACGGCGCCAAGCGCGACCGGGCGATCTGGGTCGGCGACATGAACGTCGAGATCCCGAGCGTGTCCTACTCCACCGACAACGCCGCGTACCTCAAGGGCTCCCTCGAAGCGCTCGGCAGCTACCAGCTCAGCAGCGGATTCGTCACCGGCGACCTGCCCCCGCAGACCCCGCTCGCGACCACGCAGCAGACCGGGACGACCGGATCGTATTCGGCCTCGTACTCGATCTACTTCGTGCTCGGACTCGCCGACTACTACCTCTACTCCGGCGACACGGCGTTCGTGGACCAGGAGTTGTCCGTGCTGAAGGGCGAACTGGCCTGGAACGCGACCCAACTCGACGCGAACGGGCTGCTCACCACGAACAGCAGCGACAATGCCGACTGGGACTTCTACGACGCGGGGAAGAACGGCGAGGTCACCGAATACAACGTGCTGTATTACGAGGCCCTGCTCGACGGCGCCACCCTTGCGAACGCGGCCGGTGACAGCAGCGACGCCGCCACGTACACGAGCGACGCGGCCGCTCTGAAGACCGCGATCAACGCGCACCTCTACAACAGCGGCACCGGCCTGTACGACCTGAGCAACCAGGACACCGGCACGATCGCCCAGGACGCCAATGCGCTCGCCGTGCTCTACGGCGTGGCACCCGCATCCGACGACGCTGCGATCCTCGCCGCGCTCAAGACCGACCTGTGGACCACCTCGTACGGGCCGAAGCCGTTCTCCGGCAGTTCGTACGCCGACACCGTCAGCCCGTACATCAGCGGATACGAACTCGACGCCCGCTTGGCGACTAACGACACCGCCGACGCCGAAAGCCTGCTCTCGACCGTGTGGGGGCACATGATCTCCGCGGGTCAGGACACGACCGGGACGATGTGGGAGAACGTCTCCGGCAGCACCGGCCAACCGGGACTCGGCTCCTCGACGAGCGAGTCGCACGGCTGGTCCACCACCCCCGTCTCCGCGCTCTCCGGCTACGTCCTCGGCGCGCAGCCGGCCACCGCGGGCTACGCCACGTGGACCGTGCAGCCGCATCCGGGCGATCTGGCCTGGGCCGAGGGCAGCGTCCCCACCCCGCACGGCGCGATCGGCGTCGACTGGGCGGGGGAGAGCGGCGTCGGCCAGTTCAGCATGCAGGTCACCGCGCCCTCGGGGACCAGCGGAACCATCGCCGTCCCGACCTACGGAGCGGCCGATCCGATCGTCGCCGTCAACGGGAACACCGTCTGGAGCGGCGGCACCTTCACCGCGACCACCGGCATCAGCGGCGCGCACGCCGACAGCAGCTACGTCTACCTGACCGGCGTCCAGCCAGGCACCTACACCGTCGCCGCGAACCCGGGCAGCTACGGCGTCCCCACCGGCTACACCAAGTGCGCGGCCGAGGGCGCCACCTGCACCGTGACCGGCACCGAGTCCGTCGCATACGGCGCGAACGGCATCTACGCCTACACGACCACCTCATCCTCGGTGGCCTGCACCGACGCCGCCCTCACCGACCCCGACTACGGCATCGTCAAGTCCTGCTACGTCGGCCAAGTCACCTCCGGCCCGAGCGGCCAGTCCACCACCTACTGCGCCCCCGAGAACGCCCTGTGCTCATTCACCGGCACCAAGACCGTCTACTACGGCGCGGGCAGCAGTTGGACCAGCAAGGCAATCACCAATGGCGCCACGTGTAATAACGCGGTGTTCGGTGACCCGGACTACGGCGTGGTCAAGGCTTGCCTCATCCTCGACTGACCCACCCTCACGCGCGGCGGCGGCTGTCAAGTAATCCTTGACGGCCGCCGAGGCGTAAACGTATCCTTTACGTATGGTCGACTCTCCGCAGAGCCTGTCGGCGCTCAGCGCTCGGCTCGCCGAAGGGGCCTCGGTGCTGGCCGGGGTGGCGCGTGGCCCGCTGGACCCGCCGCGTTATCTCGAGCTGGTGCGCGACGCCCACGAGGTGCGCGAGTCGGCCGACCAGGTGCTCAGGCTGAGCGTCCAGCAGGCCAGGGACGCCGGCCACACCTGGCAGGAGATCGGCGACCTGCTCGGCGTCACCCGGCAGGCCGCGTTCCAGCGTTTCGGGAAACCGATCGATCCGCGAACGGGAGAGCCGATGGACAAGACAGTGCGGATGGCCGACGCCGCCGAGCGGGCGGCGCGGATCGTCGCGGACGTGCTCGAGGGCCGGATGGACCAGGCCAGGGAGTCATTCGACGAGCGGGTGCGGGAGGCGTTCACCGACGAGGTGCGCGGGGACGCGTTGGCCACGGTGGCCGGGCTGGTCGGCGCGTTCGAGGGCTTCGGCGAGGCCGAGCCCTTCGTGCGCCGGATCGGGGACCACACCGTCGTCGACGTCCCGCTGCGCTACGAGGCGGGCGAGATGAAGGCGCGGGTCGCGTTCGACGCGCAGGAGCGGGTCGCCGGGCTGTTCATCCTCACGCCCGAGACTCCGTGAGAAGGAGGAGCCGTGGCCGCGTACGACGATGGCGCGATCCAGTGTGATGATCAGGGTTTGACGATCCGCCGCTACTACCTCTGGGGAGGCGCCAAACGGATCCGGTACGGCTCGATCCAGACAGTCGAGCCGCTGCCGCTGACCGGGGTGAACAGCGTGCGCCGGTGGCGGATCTGGGGATCGGGCGACTTCGTGCATTGGTGGAACCTCGATCCGAAACGGCCGCGGAAGGACGTGGCGCTCGTGCTGGACGTCGGGCGCCGCGTTCGTCCCACCATCACGCCGGACGATCCGGACGCGGTGCGGCGGATCCTTGCCGAACGCGGCGGCGGGCACCGGGTAGCCTGAGGCCCATGACCGGCTATGAGACGATCAAGGTGGATCGGCGCGGGCGCGTCGGACTGATCACACTGGACCGACCCGAGGCGCTCAACGCGCTCAACACGCAGATCATGCACGAGGTCGTGGGCGCGGCCGAGGAGTTCGACCGCGATCTGGAGATCGGCGCGGTCGTGCTCACCGGGTCCGAGCGGGCGTTCGCGGCGGGGGCGGACATCAAGGAGATGGCGGGGCTGGACTTCACCGACGCCTATCTCAAGGGTCTGTTCGCCGAGTGGGAGCGCTTCACCAGGCTGCGCAAGCCGGTGATCGCGGCGGTGGCCGGGTACGCGCTCGGCGGCGGCTGCGAGCTCGCGATGATGTGCGACATCCTGCTGGCGGCCGACACGGCGAAGTTCGGCCAGCCGGAGATCAAGCTCGGCGTCATCCCCGGCATGGGCGGCACGCAGCGGCTGACCCGCGCGATCGGCAAGGCGAAGGCCATGGACCTCGTGCTGACCGGACGGATGATGGACGCCGAGGAGGCCGAGCGTTCGGGCCTGGTGGCGCGGATCGTGCCGGCCGCCGACCTGCTCGACGAGGCGGTCAAGCTCGCGGGCACGATCGCCGAGATGTCCCCGGTCGCCACGCTGATGGCCAAGGAGGCGGTGAACCGCGCGTTCGAGTCCACCCTCGCCGAAGGCGTGTACTTCGAGCGGCGCCTGTTCAACGCCACCTTCGCGACGGCCGATCAGAAGGAGGGCATGGCGGCGTTCGCCGAGAAGCGTCCGCCGAAGTTCCAGGGGCGGTAGTAGGGCGACGCGCGCTCGGTCAGGAGTCAGGGCCTGCGGTCGGAGATCTGGTCTTCGATCACGGGCTCGTCGAGGACGGCGATCTCGTCCTCGACGGCGCGTCCGTCCCGCACCCGGAACGAGCGGTACCGCGGCTCGTCGGGGCGGAACGTGGAGACCACCAGGTAGTGCGCCTGCTCCTCCACGGCGTACGAGATCGTCATCTTCGAGAGCACGGCGTCGGGCAGGTCCTGCGAGTAGTAGATGACCACGGGCTCCTCACCCCGGTCGTCCATGTCGGTCCACGCCCGCACCTGCTCCAGCGGGTCGAACCGCCAGTACGTCCGGGACGGCTCGGCGTTGCGCATGGGCACGTGCCGCTCCGGCCGGTCCGACCCGATCTGGCCGGCGACGAAGCCGCAGGAGATGTCGGGATGCCCGCTGCACGCGTGGGCCAGTACCGCGTCGAGGACGGCTCTCCGGATGATGAGCATGCCCCCATGGAATCAGTTCTCGGATACGCCGGGCAAGAAGGGGCTCAAGCGGTCACGGCGGCGACGCCGGTCATGGTGCCGACGTATACGCGGCCGCCGCCGATCGCGGGGGAGGCGAAGTGCGGGACCGTGCCGAGCGCGAATTGTCCGGTGACGGCGCCGGTGGCCGCGTCGAGCCGGTAGAGCGTGCCCGCCGGGTAGTGCACGGTCCAGACGTCGTTACCTGCGACGGTCGGCGAGCCGTTCGCGGCGACCGCCGACTTCCACGCAATGCTGATGCCGCTGCTCGTCACGTCGAGGGCGCGCACGCCGTCGGGACAGGCCAGGTACACCGTGCCGCCGACCACGGCCGCCGTGCCGAACGCGGAACAGACCTGCGTCTGCGCGATCTGCCCGCCCACGCCGCCGAGATGGTCGGCCGCCAACAGATATGCTGTGCCACGCTTGCCCACGGCCAGGATCCGGCCGCTGACCGATACGGGGCTGAGCGAGCCGAGATCCAGGTCCTCCGCGTTGTCCTGCGCCCACGTCGCGGGGGCGAAGACGTCGCGGCGGGTCAGGTCGGGGCTGAGCGCGACGATCGAGTCGCTGCCGTCGAACGTCGTCATCGAGGCGCCGTTGCCGACGGCCGCGTAGAGGGTGTCGCCGACGGTCAGCAGGCCGCCGGGAGCCCAGATGCCGCCCTCGCGTGTGGTGGGAATCGAGTAGTGGACCTGCGAGCCCTGATTGTTCGCGGGCGTGCCGACGATGGAGCCGATGTAGTCGCCGCAGTCTCCGGCCAGCCCGCCGAAGGGCACGTATACGCGGCCGAACGCCACGGTGAGCGCGCCACGCTGCTGGTTGTCCTTCGGCGTGCCGAGTGGAGGCTCGACCGCGCGGTGCCAGCGTACGGCCCCGGTAGCCGGATCGAGCGCGTACAAAGTGTGGTGGCCGCCGTCGGTCTCGGCGAGCGCGAACAGCGAGCCGGTCGCGGGGTCGTACGCCATCGCGCCGGTGATGCCGAGCGGGTCGATGTCGCCGCACGGCAGCGCGGACAAGGGCTGCGGCGTGCCGACGTGCGTGCGCCACAGCACCCGGCCGGTCGCTTCGTCGAGTGCGTAGACGGAGTCGTTCTCGGTCGCGGCGAGGAGGTGGCCGCCGACCAGCAGGGGCTTTCCGTAGACGGCGCCGTCGAGGTGCGCCTGCCAGGAGAGGGCGGCCGTCGGTGCCGGGTCGGCGGGCGGCGGCGTGGCGGAGCAGGCCGCGGACAGTGCCAGGACAGTCAGGCAGCAGGCGAGCAACGACGTGCGGGGACGACGCTTCACCCGCTCAGTCTGACACGATGCGTCTCGGTGCGTGAGAAAATGATCGACTTCGTTGACTTTAATGGTCGGGTCCAAGCACCATTGACGCATGATGACGCTGTTGCTCCTGGTGCGACGGCTGTACGTGGACCTGCTCCAGTCGACTACGGCCTCGTGTAGCTGAGTCGTGTCCACCGCCGTCCGCTGCTGACGGCCGCTTTCACCTTCTTTCTCTGTCTTTTCATCCTCCGGCACCGTCATTCCCCGACGCATGCCGTGATTTCGGACGACCTTTTCTGGAGCACCCTCCCATGACGCTGTCCCCTTCCCGGGCGAGACTCTCGCTCGTCTCGGTCTCGCTGCTCGCGCTGCTGACCGCCGCCTGCTCGCAGTCGAACTCCGCCTCCTCGTCGTCCGGGGGCTCCTCGGCCGGCGCGAACGCCGGCGCCGCCGTCGCGACCGGCGCGAAGCCCGCCCCGTTCTCGCAGGGCACGGTGAAGGTCGCGCTGGTGCGCCAGTCCGGCGCCGGGGACTTCTACGAGCAGTGGGGAAGCGGGGCGAAGGCGCAGGCCAAGGCGCTCGGCATCGACCTGACCGTGTACGACGCGCAGGCCGACAACGCCGCCGAGGCCACCGACCTGTCCACCGCGATCAGTTCCGGCGTCAGCGCGATCATCATCGACCACGGATTCGCCGCGACCGTCGATCCGCTGATCAACCAGGCCGTCGCCAAGGGCATCAAGGTGGTGACCTTCGACGTGGACAGCACGAACGCCAAGGTCGTGAGTACCGAGCAGTCGGACGCCGACCTGGCGCAGGACGTGCTGAACGTCGCCGAACAGGACCTCGGGAAGTCGGCGAAGGTCGGCTACGTGAACGTCGCGGGCTACCCGGCCCTCGACGCGCGCGACACGGTCTGGCAGAAGGTGAAGACCGCCGAGTCCTGGAGCCAGTCGTTCAAGGTCGGCGAGGTGACCGACTCGACCGCGACCGACAACGTGCCGCTGGTCAGCGCCGCGCTGTTGCAGCACTCGGACGTGGCGGCCGTGTTCGCGCCGTACGACGAACTGGCCAAGGCGACCGTCGTGGCCGTGCAGAACGACAACCTGGTCGGCAAGGTGAAGGTGTTCGGCATCGATATCTCCAATGCTGACATCCAGATTCTGACGGAGAGCAATAGCCCGTGGGTGGCCACGGCCGGAACCGATCCCTCGTCGGTCGGCGCGGCCGTCGTGCGCTCGACGGCGCTGGAGCTGGCCGGGCAGCTCGGCAAGACCAAGGTGGACTTCCCCGGCGTCGCGATCACCCGGCAGTTCCTGCTCGACCACAAGATCAAGAACATGGACCAGCTGCGGGCCGCGATCCCGGCGCTGAATCTGAGCGGCATCAGCACGGCGAACTGGATTCCCGTTGTCTCGCACTGATCTCGCACCGCCCGCCGACGCTCCGGAGGCCGGGACCGCCGCGGTCTCGCTCCGGGGCGTCAGCATGGGTTTCGCCGGGAAGACGGTCCTCGAGTCGGTGACCCTCGACGTCGCGCCGGGCACGGTGCTGGCGCTGCTCGGGGCGAACGGCGCGGGCAAGTCCACGCTCATCAAGGTGCTGTCGGGCGTCTATCCGGAGCACGGCGGCCAGGTGCTCGTCGGCGGCCGGCCGGTCGCCCTGCGCACGCCGATCGAGGCGCAGCGGCTCGGCATCCAGACCGTGCACCAGCGGGTCGGCGAGGGCATCCTGCCGGGGCTGACCGTGGCCGAGAACCTGGCATTCGGCCGGCTCGCCAAGCGCGGTATCAATCCCCTGGTCGGCACGCGGGCCACGCTGGAGCACGCGCGCGAGGTGCAGGCCGCGCTGGACCTGGACTGGCCAGAGCGGGTGCTGCGCCGCGACGTGGCCGAGCTCGGGATCTCGGACCAGCAGCTGCTCGTGCTGGCCCGGGCGCTCGCCACGCGTCCCAGCCTGCTGATCCTGGACGAGCCGACCTCCGCGCTGTCCGCGGCCGAGGCCGAGCGGCTGTTCGCGATCGTGGACGGGATGCGCGCGCGGGGGATCGCGGTGCTCTACGTCTCGCACCGGCTCGGCGAGATCGACGCGCTGGCCGACCGGCTGGTCGTGCTGCGCGACGGACGGCTGACCGACGAGCAGGACAAGCCCTTCGCCTGGGAGACGGCGCTGCACGCGATGCTCGGCGCGGGCTCCGGCGACGACGGCGGCGATCGGAACGCGGTCGAGCTCAAGCCGGAGACGGAACTGCGCGGCGAACGCGTCGCGGTCTCGCTGCGCGGCGTGCCGCTGCTGCCCGGACGCGCGCCGCAGGACCTTGATCTGTACGCGGGCGAGGTCACCGGCGTCGTCGGGCTGCTCGGCGCGGGCAAGAGCGAACTGGCGCGCGGACTGTTCGGCGCGGACCGCTTCGCCGCCGGAACGATCGAGCTCGACGGCGCCGCGTACCGGCCGAAGTCCCCGCGCGACGCGATCCGGCAGCGGGTGTTCCTGGTGCCCGAGGACCGGCACGCCGACGCGCTGATTCCCGGCTGGTCGCTCGCGCACAACCTCTCGCTGCCGTTCCTCGCCTCGTTCTCGCGCGCGGGACTGGTCAACACGTCCGCGGAGGCCGGGCTCGGCCGCCGGGCGATCGACGGGCTCGGCATCGTCACCCGCGACGAGGACTCGCTGATCGAGGAGCTGTCCGGCGGCAACCAGCAGAAGGTCGTGGTCGGCCGCTGGATGGTCGAGCCGCCGCGCGTCCTGCTGCTGGACGAGCCGTTCCGCGGCGTGGACATCGGCGCCCGCCGCGACATCGGCGGGCGCGCCCGGGAGATCGCGGCCGAGGGGGCCGCCGTACTCGTGCTGTCCGCCGACGTGGACGAGGTCCTGGAGTCCGCCGATCGCGTGCTCGTGCTCGCCGAGGGCGTGATCCGGCTCGACGTACGGCGCGGCGAGACCGACCGGGACGCGGTGATCCGCGCGATTTCTCAGACCACTGACACCAGTACCGAAACGGAGGCGGCGGCATGAGCACCGCCACGACGACGACCGAGGAGCCGACCGCGGCCTCCGCACCGGCGAACGCGGCCGAGCGGCCCCGGCGCGCGCAGGACCTCGTGGTCCGCTACGGCTTCATCCTGGTGACGGTCGCGCTGTTCGCGTTCTTCCTCGCCACCGAGCCCGCCTTCCGCGCCGAGGCCGGATTGTTCTCGACGCTGCGGTACATCTCGGTCACCGCGATCCTCGGCCTCGGCGTCACGATCACCATGGCCGCGGGCGGGATGGACCTGTCCGTCGGTTCGGTCGCGGGCCTCGGCGTGATGGTCGCGGCCGAGACGATGGTGATCCACAATCAGGTCGGACCGGTCGCGATCGTGGCCGTGCTGCTGTCCGGCGTGCTGGTCGGGCTGCTCAACGCCCTGCTCATCGTGGTGCTGCGGATCCCGGACATGCTGGCCACGCTCGGCACGATGTTCGTGATCCAGGGCCTGAAGCTGGTGCTGGTCGGCGGCCAGTCCGTCTCGCCCGGCATGACGCTGCCGAACGGGAGCACCGCGCCCGGCGTGTTCACCTCCGACTTCCTGGACATCGACCGCGGCACGATCGGGCCGGTGCCGATCTCGGTCGTCGTCTTCGCGGTGCTGACCGTGCTGGTCTGGGTGTTCCTCGCGCGCACCCGCTGGGGCCGGGTCATCTACGCGATCGGCGCGAACCCGCAGGCCGCGCGGCTCGCGGGCATCCGGGTCGGGCTGTACCGCTCGCTCGCCTACGTGCTGTCCGGGCTGCTCGCCTCCGTCGGCGGGCTGATCCTGGCCGCGCGGATCGGGCAGGGCGACGTGTCCGCCGGAACCTCGCAGCTGCTCGAAGCGGTGGCCGTCGCGCTGGTCGGAACGTCGGTGCTCGGCCGCAACCGGCCGCACGTGTGGGGCACCGCGCTCGGCGCCGTGCTGATCGGCATCATCAGCACCGGACTGACGATCCGCGGCCTGTCCTACTACTGGCAGGACGTGTTCGAGGGCCTGGTCCTGATCGGCGCGCTGATCTTCAGTTTCACGCTGTCGAGGCGCAAATGACCGGCGAACCGGTACTCGACCGCAGCGTCCGGATCGAGCAGGACGCGGTGCTGATCCTGGACCGGCGCGACTTCCCGCACCGGCAGGAGTGGGTCACGGCGCGCTCGGCCGCCGAGGTGGCCGAGGCGATCCGCGCCATGGTGACGCAGAGCTCAGGGCCCGCATACGCCGCGAGCGCCGCGCTGATCATCACGGCCCGCCAGGTCGCGTCGAAGCCCCCTGAGACGGCGCGGACGACGCTGATCGAGGCGGGAGCGCTGCTCACTGCCGCGCGGCCGACGAACAACGCCGTGCGCGACACGGTCGAGGCGGTGCTTGCCGCACTTCCGCAGGAAGCTGACACCGCGCGGATCGTCGCAGCAGCCGAAGACGCGGCGAACGCGCAGGCCGAGGCGTACCGAGCCCGCAGCCGAGCGCTCGCGGAGCACGCTGTGGCGCTGCTGCCCGACGGATCCCGGCTGCTCACGCACTGCTGGATGGACACCTACCTGATCGAGCTGGTCAGGGCGGCGGAGCGGGCCGGGAAGCAGTACACGTACGTGGCCACCGAGACCCGGCCGTATCTGCAGGGCGCCCGCCTGACCGCGCACACGCTCGCCGAGATGGGCCAGGAGGTCACGCTGATCACGGACGGCATGGTCGCCGCCGTGCTCAGCCCGCAGTCCACGCTCGGCCGGATCGACGCCGTGGTCACGGCCGCGGACCGGGTCAGCATGGACGGCCACGTGTTCAACAAGGTCGGCACGCTCGGTGCTGCGGTCGCGGCCCGGGCGTTCGGCGTGCCGTACTACGCGCTGGTTCAGGCCCCCGACGACCAGGCGCCGACCGCCGCCGACGTGGTCGTCGAGGAGCGGGACGGCGACGAGGTGCTGCACACGCTGACCGAACGCACCGCGTCCCCGCTGGTCACGCGCGGCCACTACCCGGCCTTCGACGTGACCCCGCCGGAGTTCACCACTCTGATCGTGACCGACCGCGGCGCCTTCGAGCCCGCGTCCGTCGCGCGCTATCACGAGGGCGGGGCCGCATGATGATCAATGCCGGATATCTCCTGCTGGACACCGAGAACCTGGCCGGATACCTGCGCGGGCTCGGGCACTGGGACGACGCGCCGATCGAGGTGCGCGAGGTCTCGGACGGCAACCTGAACCGCGTGTTCATCGCGTCCGCGCCGGACGGCGGCCGCGGCCTGGCCGTGAAGCAGGCGCTGCCGTGGGTGCGCGTGGCCGGACCGTCCTGGCCGCTCAGCCCGGACCGCGCCGACGCCGAGGCCCGCGCCTACCGCCAGGTCGCCGACGTGGCCCCGGACGTCATCCCGCGGCTGCACGGCTACGACCCGGACAACCACGCGCTGACCATGGAGGACATGTCCGACCTCAAGGTTCTGCGAACGCACCTGAACGAGGGCGGCGGGTACGGCGACGCCTCGGTCCGGATCGGCGAGTTCTCCGCCGGGCTCGCCTTCGCCACCAGCGATTTCGGCATGCCCTCGGAGCAACGCAAGGCACTGATCGCCGCGTCCGCGAACCCGGAGCTGTGCAAGATCACCGAGGACGTGGTGCTCAGCGAGCCGTACATCGAGCACGAACACAACCACTGGCATCCCGGTCTCGCCGAGCTCGCCGCCAAGGTGCACGCGGACGCCCGGCTGCGCACCGAGGTCGCGGCGCTGCGGCACGCCTTCATGTCCGACGCGCAGGCCCTCGTTCACGGCGACCTGCACACCGGCAGCATCATGGTCGGCACCCGGGACGGCGCCGAGGTCGTGCGCGTATTCGACCCCGAATTCGCCTTCGTCGGGCCGGTCGGCTTCGATCTCGGCGTGTACTGGGGCAACGTGCTGATCGCCGAGGCCCGCGCGCAGGCTCTCGGCACCGTCAAGGACCACGCCGAGCAGATCGCGGTGAGCTGGGACGCCTTCGTCAGCGAACTGCGACGCCGCTGGCCCGAGCGCGTGGACACCTTCTTCGACGACGCCTACCTGGACCGGTTCCTGCGCCGGGTGTGGACCGACGCGCTCGGCTTCGCCGGGACCGAGATGATCCGCCGCGTCATCGGCTACGCGCACGTCGGCGACCTGACCACGCTGCCCGACCCGCTGCCCGCCTCCCGCGCCGTGCTGCTGCTCGGCCGCGCCCTGATCCTCGGCCGGGACCGCCTCGACGGCCCCGGCGCGATCCGCGAACTGGTCGACGGACTCGCCGTCGGCACTGGAGCACACCGATGACACTGCAACTGACCGCGCACACGGTCGTCCTCGACATCGAGGGCACGACCAGCGCCGCCGGGTTCATCCTCGGCGACCTCTACGACCACGCCCGCCCCCGGCTGGCCGGCTGGATCGACGAGCACGCCGACGACCCCGACGTGGCCCAGGCGGTCGCGCGCACGAAGGCGGACGGCGGCCTGCGCAAGACCGCGTCCACCGCCGAGGTCGTCGCCGTGCTGCACGACTGGATGGACCACGACGTCAAGGCCACCCCGCTCAAGACCATCCAGGGGCAGATCTGGGCGCGGGGCTTCGAGCGCGGCGAGCTGACCTCGCAGTTCTTCGACGACGTGATCCCGCGGCTGTGCGCCTGGCACGCCGCGGGGATCCGGCTCGCGGTGTTCTCCTCCGGCTCGACCACCTCGCAGCGCTCCTGGTTCCAGTACGCGCCCGGCGGCGATCTCACGCCCCTGATCTCCGGGTACTTCGACACCGTCACGGCCGGGCCCAAGAAGGTCGAGTCCTCGTACCAGAGCATCGCCCGGGCGCTCGAGGCGCAGCCGGGGCGCCTGCTCTTCCTGACCGACCACCCCGAGGAGCTCGCCGCCGCGCGCCGGGCCGCCTGGCAGGCCGTGGCCGTGCGCCGGGCCGGGGAGCCGCACCAGGGGGCCGACTTCGGCGGCGCCCCCGAGATCGACAGCTTCGACGCCCTGGAGGTCCTCGCACCGTGACCGTCAACCTCAACACCCTGGACCTGGCCGGACGCGCGCTGGCCGCCGAGTCGGCCCGGATGGCCGGGCTCGGCTGGATGCGCGGCACCGCGGGCAACCTCTCCACCGTGATCGCCGCCGATCCGCTGCGGCTGGCCGTGACCACCAGCGGCGCCGACAAGGGCGAGCTGACCAGCCGGGACGTGGTCGTGGTGGACGAGCACGGAGCCGCCGTGCCGGACCAGCCGCACCCCGAGTACGTGCCCTCAGCCGAGGCCGGACTGCACGCCCGCATCGTCACGCGCACCGGGGCGGGCGCGGTCATCCACGTGCACGCGCTGTCCGCGGTGCTGGCCGCGCACCACTGGCCCGAGGGCGTCGTGCTGCGCGACCTGGAGATGCTCAAGGGCATCGGCCACGCCGCGCACGACGAGGACGTGCGCATACCGGTGATCGCCAACGGGCAGGACATGAAGGTGCTCGGCGACGCGTTCGAGCAGGCGTACCAGCCCGGCGTGCCCGTGCTGCTCGTCGCGCGGCACGGCATGTACGCGTGGGGCCGCGACCTCACCCAGGCCAGGCACCACGCCGAGATCGTCGAGTGGCTGCTGCGCTTCACGATCGAGACCGAGACCAAGGAGCACTGAATCATGACCCTGCTGACCGTGTGGGCCGACGACGCGCCCGCCGCCGCTCAGCCGCTCGTACGCACCGAGGACGGAGCCGAGATCGCCGGCGTCCTCAAGGGGATCGGCGTCCGCTTCGAGCGCTGGCAGGTCGCGCCGCTGGCCGAGGGCGCGAGCAACGAGGACGTGCTCGCCGCGTACCGCGTGCAGGTGGACGCGGTGATCGCCAGCGAGGGCTACGTGCTGGTCGACGTCGCCCGACTGCGCCCGACCGGAGCCGCCGACTGGGCCGAGACCGCCGCGAACTCCCGCGCCAAGTTCCTCAATGAGCACCGGCACGCCGACGACGAGGACCGTTTCTTCGTCTCCGGATCAGGGGTCTTCTACCTGCACGTGGACGGCCGGGTGCACGCGGTGCTCTGCGAGGCGGGCGACCTGCTGTCCGTCCCCGCGAACACCACGCACTGGTTCGACATGGGCACGAACCCCGACTTCACCGCGATCCGCTTCTTCCACGACGAGGACGGCTGGGTGGGCGACTTCACCGGCAGTGACGTCGCCACCCGCTTCCCCACGTTCGACGAGATCGTCGCGGGCCGCTGACTACTCCTCGATGGTGAGCGTGGCCGAGCGGCCGGTCACGCGCAGGAACACCAGGATCGCCGCGCCGACCGCCAGCCAGACCAGGCCGCCGATCTTCGCGTGGATGTCCGCGTTGAGCAGCACGTAGCCGATGATGACGAAGCCGAGCAGCGGCGTGAGGATGTGCAGCCGCCAGTTGCCGCTGCGCCGGCGCACGATGAAGTGCACGAACACCGACACGTGCAGCAGCATGAAGGAGAACAGCGCGCCGAAGTTGACCAGCGACGACAGCAGGCTGATCTGCCCGACGAAGAACAGGCCGAGCACCAGGCTGATCGCGGCGACCAGCAGGATCGCCTTGTGCGGCACGCCGCGCACCGGGTGGATGTCGCGCAGGAACCGCGGCAGCTGCCGGTCGCGGGCCATCGAGAACAGCAGGCGCGAGGTGGCGGCCTGCGCGACCATCGAGTTGGCGACGGCCGAGCTGACCGCGACCGCGATGGCCACGACGTCCTGGAAGAAGTGCCCGCCGATCCGGTGCGAGATGTCGTAGAACGCGTTGTTCTCGGCGTCCGAGGAGGCGAACTGCGTGCGTCCGGGCTCCAGCAGCGCCGCGAGGTACGTCTGGAGGATGAAGAGCACGGCGACGAGGCTGAGCGAGATCATCGTGGCCCGGCCGACCACCTTCTCACCGCCCTTCGTCTCCTCGGACAGCGTGGAGATCGCGTCGAAGCCGAGGAACGAGAGCACGGCGATCGAGAGCGCGCCGAAGACCAGCGACGAGGAGAACTCGGCGTGGTTGAAGAACGGCGTGAAGCTCCAGTGCGCTCCGTCCGTGCCGCGCAGCACCGCGACGACGGCGAGCACGCAGAACGCGGCCAGCACGACGAGCTGCGCGTACAGGAAGGCCTTGTTCGCCTTCGCGGTGGTCTCGATGCCGCGCAGGTTGATCGCGGTGTTCAGCAGCACGAAGAAGACCACCCACGCCGACTGCGGGATCGAGGGCAGCACGTTCGCCATGGCCTGTGCGCCGATCACGTACAGCAGCGTCGGCACGAGCAGGTAGTCCAGCAGGATCGCCCAGCCCGCGAGGAAGCCGGCCGGGGCGGCGATTCCCCGGCCGGCGTACGCGTAGACCGATCCGGCGACCGGGAACGCGCGGGACATCTCGCGGTAGCTGAGCGCCGTGAACGTCATCGCGATCCAGCCGATGACGTACGTCAGCGCGACCATGCCGTGCGATCCGTCGAACACCGATCCGAAGATGGCGAACGGCGCGATCGGCACCATGAAGACCAGGCCGTAGACGACCAGGTCGCGCAGGGTCATGCTGCGGTGCAGTTCTTGGGCGTACCCGAACTTGGAGAGCGTGCTCGGGGCGGTGTCTGTCGGTTCGGGCATGGGGGAGGGTCTCCGGTCCGGGGGGCGATGGTGGACCGAGAGTAGGCGCAGGAATGGTATCTCTTCAATACCTTTAATCTACTGTTTACGCGACCAGACTGAATGCCTCCGATGCGGTGCCGTCGCAGGTCGCCTGGTCGAGCTGAACGCCGCTGCTGGCGGATGGTGCGCCGAGGCACAGTCCCGAGCTGTCGGGGCTGAAGGTGTAGTAGCCGGAGTACTGCAGGGTTCCGGAGAACAGGGCGTTGGTATTGCCGATACCGCCGTAGTTCCACGTCTGGAGCGTGGTACCGGGTGCGGTCGCGCTGATGCCTCCGGTGATGTTCCAGCTCTCACCCTGCGATTGGGCGTTCTCGCCCAGGACCTCGTAGTAGCCGCTCACGGAGGTCGGAATGAACTGCCAGCGCTGATTGGTGGCGCCGGTGCAGGGCTGTTCCTGTACGGCGGTGCCGTTGGCGGTCGAGCTTCCGGCGGCGCTCGCGCACAGACCGGTGGCCTCGTCGACCACCTCGTACCAGGTTGTGGTGTTGATTCCCGCGTTGGGCACGAGGCTGAAGGACTGGGCCGTGGAACTGTTGCAGGTGGCCTGGTCGAGTTGGGCTCCGCTGCTGGTGGACGGGACGGCCAGGCACAGGCCTGAGTTGTCGGCGGTGAAGGTGTAGTAGCCCGAGGATCCGGCGGTGGCGGAGAACAGGGCGTTGGTGTTGCCGGTGCCGCCGTAGTTCCAGATCTGCAGGCCGACGCCGGGAGCGGTCGCGCCGACGCCGCCGGTGATGTTCCAGGTCTCGTCCTGGGCTTGGGCGTTGTTGTTGACCACGTCGTAGTAGCCGCCCACGGAGGTCGGCACGAACTTCCACAGCTGGCTCGCGGCGCCCGTGCACGCCTGCTGCACGACGGTGGTCCCGTTCGCGGTCGAGCTTCCGGACGCGGTCGCGCACATCCCAGAGCTCTGGTTGACGACCTCGAACCAGGAGGACGTGACGCCGGTGGGGGCGAAGTTCATCGCGTGCACGTTCCAGCCGCCATTGTCCTCGTCCAGGACCAGGGTCTGCGTGCCCGCTGGCAGGGTGAGGTTGGCGGTGACGGTCGTCCAGTTCTGCCAGCCGCCGGTCGCCGGGATGTTGATGGCGCCGGTCAGGTTCGTGCCCGCGAGGTTGGCGATGTGCAGGGCGTCGGTCACGCCGCTGGGGGAGGCCACGCGCAGGCTCACCTTGTACGTGCCCGCGCCTGCCGAGTTGACCGTGTATTTGAAGGACTGCCCGCCGCCGGTCCAGCCGAGGTCGTAGCCCGCGCCGGTGCCGGTCGCATACGTGGTGTCGCTGGTGGTCTCCAGGTCGACGCCGTCGGTGCGGTAGCTGTCGGCGGTGCCATTGACCGAGCTGACGTTGTAGGCCACGCCTTGGCCGCCGCTGTCGTAGTTGGCGGCCTGCACGGTGCCGGGCACCTGCGGGGCGGTGCCTGTGTACGCGGCCTCGGTCGCAGGCGTCTGGCTGTAGTGCGCGGCGACGATGTTCGCCTGGACCGCGTTCTGTGTGGCCTGGGACGGGAATCCGGCGACGTCGGCGGCCTCGTAGAACTGTCCGGTGCCCAGGCTCGTGTTGTCCCCGCCGGTGCCGAGCTCGATCGAGCTTTGGATCTTCATCGGGTTGTAGCTGTTCGGCAGCGCACCGGAATAGGTCTGCGTCAGCCCGCCCGACTGGCCGTTGCCGTATTGCAGGGTCATGTTGGTCGAGCCGTTGTTCTCCTCCCACGCGGACAGGAACGTGGCGTTCTCGCTCGGGTACGCGTTCGGGTTCGCGCCCGTGTCGCTGAAGTACATGCCGTTCTCGATGTCCGCGCCCACCCACGGGCCGGGGCCGGTGCAGTTGCCGGTCCAGCAGTCCGTGCCGTAGTAGATCGCGTTCATGGTGGCGTTGCCGTCATCGGAGTCGTTGGACTCGCCCTGGCCGAAGTCGAAGCAGCAACTGCTGTCGGTCAGGTTCGAGGACGTGAGCATGTACAGTCCGTCGGCCTGGGAACCGGTCGGCAGATTCTTCGGCGTGTTGTTGCGGTATCCCGTACCGAATTTGTCGAACTGGATCCCGTACGCGGGCTGGCCGCCGACGTACACCGGCAGCACCTGGGCCGGTGCGCCGATGTCCATCCCGTTCGGGCCCGGCCCCGCGTTCCCGCCGCTGCACCCCGAGCAGGAGGTGCCGGGCGAGATCGGCATGTTGTTGGCGTTCGAGCTCTGGTCGTACAGCTCGGTGATCGTGCACGACGTGCCGGCGCAGAACGAGTTCTCCGGCGCCACGTTCACGACCCCGCCGGCCGACTCGAGGCCGACGTTCAGATACGTCGAGTCGGAGGCGCGTTGGACCTGGTAGAGCGGCCCGTCATAGGCCGCGAACAGTGCTCTGGTGGTGCTGTAAGCCGCCTCGCACGGCGTGCCGCCCGAGGCGTAGATGTCGCAAGGCTCTGAGGTTGCGGCCGCGTGCGCGGGCGCGGCGGTGAACGCGAGGACGGCGAGTGACGCGACCAGCATGAAGGCGGCAGCCAGCCGCGCCCACCGCCACGTGGGTGTGATCGAGAACATGTGTCAGCTTCCGAAGTCAACGATATGCAGTGGGTGCTTCGTTCTTTTCAGGCTTCGCCACTGAAGATTGCACCCGTCTGTGCATACGTCAATGCGCTGCGGAGCTACCTCGGGTCGGCCGAGTCGCGCATCGCGGAGAGTTTGCGCAGGTTCTCCCTGATCTGCGCCTCCCGGTCGAGCTCCTGCGCGGTCGGGCTCAGGCCGATCGTGAGCAGGATCGCGAACGTGGACAGGCAGACCACGATCGCGACCGGCAGCAGCAGTTGCGTCGAGGTCAGGCCGGAGGCGGTCGCGCCGGGGGCCGAGGTGAGGACCATCGCGGCCACGCCGGTGTAGTGCATCCCGGTCACCGCCGCGCCCATCACCAGTGCGGCACCGAGCATCGCCGCCGCGGAGTTGAGGTTCACCGCGAACCAGAGCGCGACGGTCGCCGCGACCACGGCGATGACGACGGACAGTGCCACGATCCAGAGCCGGTAGTGCACCGAGGCCTGCATGCTCATCCCGGCCATGCCGAGATAGTGCATGCCCGCGACGCCGATCCCGGTCACGGCGCCCGCGGGGATCAGCGCCGGCACGCTGCCGTTGCCCACGACCGCGGCGCGCAGCCCGAACCACACGATCACGATCGCCAGCACCAGGCTCGCGAGCGTGACCGGCAGGTTGTACTTGATCGTCACGTTGGGGATCGAGTACCCCAGCATCGCGATGAAGTGCATGATCCAGATCCCGGTGCCGCCGATGGCGAGGGCGCCGAGCGCCAGCCAGCGCTGCCGCGCCGGCCCGTCCGCGGCCCGGGCGCGCACCATGGCCAGCAGGCCGAGCCCGCAGCCCACGCACGACATCATGTAAGCCAGGCCTATGATGTACGGCCCGCCATCAGAACCTTGCATCAACATGTCGCCCCCTGCAGATCGCACAAGATCAATCAACCGGTCTCGGTTAAGTTGCGAGTAAAGGTTGTGCAATGAGCAATTGCACGCGGATGCTATCGGCGCCGTGTCGCGATGTCGAGAGGTTGAGCGGGGCGGTCGTCCGGACTTGTACGGAATGCGTGCTCACGCCACGTGCCCGTCACCAGGATTGGGGACAGTCAGAGGCCTTACCGAGACCGTACGAAACGAGGCGGACCCTCATGTCCCGTAAACCTGCACGCCGCGCGTCCGGCGCCCTGCTCGCCTGCGCGTTGGTCGCTCCAGCGGCCGTTCTCGCGGGCGCGACATCGGCGTGGGCGGCAACCGTTGGCGGCAATATCGCGAGCATCGCCAGCGGCCAGACCGGCAACTTCCCGTGCACACTCGGCGGCAAGGGCTACGTCAATCCGGGCGACAGCAGCAACTACAGCTGCGACGGCTCCGGCGGCAAGAAGGAGAACTGGTGCGCCGACTTCGCCGCGTGGGCATGGGCCCAGGCCGGCGTGACCTCCGGCGTCACCAGCTACCTCAACGGCATGGCGGCGAGCTTCGACACGTACGGCGCCGACGAGCACACCATCAGCAGCACGCCGCACCTCGGTGACGCGGTCGTCTTCGAGAACAGCAGCGGCAGCACGATCGAGCACGTCGGCCTCGTCACCGGCCTGCCCGGCGGCAGCAAGGTCACCATCACGTCCGGCAACGACTACTACGTCGCGCCCGGCACCTCGTCCTCCGTGGCCGCCGACATCGAGGCGAACGGCCAGGTGCAGACGAACACGTACGCCGACTCCGCGGTGGGTTCGTACGCGGAGGGCTGGTACATCAAGGAATACGTCTCGCCCGTCGGCGGCGGCCCGTCGATACCGCCCGGCTTCAACGTCGCCATCGACGCCAACGGCTCCGCGCTGACCAGCGGCGAGACCGTGACCGGCACCGTGAACCTGACCGCGATGGCCAGCGCCCAGAACTACATCAATTCGCTGAGCTACACGATCACCGGCCCGAACGGCTACACCGACACCATCCCCGGCGGCACCGGCGCGAACGACTACGCGCAGTCCTGGAACACCGGCGGCCTGCAGTCCGGGAGCTACTCGATCAAGGCCGTGGCCAACGAGATCGACGGCCAGGACCACACCTACGGCCCGATCGGCTTCACGGTCGGCTTCGGCCCCAACCCGCTGCCCGGCGGCGGCTGGGAGGCGATGTGGCACGGCGAGGACGACAAGAACCCGACCGGCAGCCTGTGGCTCGCCCCCGGCTCCGGCACGTCGCTGACCGCGGCCGCGAACGACCCGGACTACCTCGGCCTGGCCGCCGGGACCAGCCCCTCGATGGCCGTGCTGCCGGACGGGTCCTGGGTCGCGGCCTGGCACGGCGCGGACACCACGAACCCGACCGGCAGCCTCTGGATCGCGACCGGCACCGGCAGCACGATGAACGCGGTGGCCGAGCCCGGCAACCTCGGCGTGGCGGCCGGTTCGAGCCCGTCGATCGTCGCGATGCCGAACGGTTCGTGGACCGTCGCGTGGCACGGTGCTGACACGATCACCCCGGCAGGCAGCCTCTGGGTCGCCACGGGCAACGGCACCAGCCTGAACGCCGCCGCGACCTCGCCCGGCAACCTCGGCGTGGCCGCGAACACCAGCCCCTCCCTCGTCGCCATGCCGAACGGCACGTGGATGGCCGCCTGGCACGGCGCGGACAGCATCACCCCGGCAGGCAGCCTCTGGGTCGCCACCGGCAACGGCACCAGCCTGAACGCCGCAGCCGCGTCCCCCGGCAACCTCGGCGTGGCGGCGAACACCAGCCCCTCGCTCGTCGTGATGCCGAACAGCTCGTGGACGCTCGCATGGCACGGTGCTGACACGATCACCCCGGCGGGCAGTCTGTGGGTCGCCACCGGCAACGGCACCAGCCTGAACGCCGCCGCTACGTCTTCCGGCAACCTGGGCGTGGCCGCGAACACCAGCCCCTCCCTGACCGCCATGTCGAACGGAACCTGGACCGCCGCGTGGCACGGTGCTGACACGATCACCCCGGCCGGCAGTCTGTGGGTCGCCACCGGCAACGGCACGAGCCTGAACGCCGCCGCGACGTCGCCGGGCAACCTGGGCGTGGCCGCGAACACCAGCCCCTCCATCGTGACCATGCCGAACGGCACCTGGATGGCCGCCTGGCACGGCGCCGACGACATCAACCCCGGCGGCAGCCTGTGGGTCGCGCCCGGCAGCGGCACCGGCCTGACCGCCGCGGCCGCCTCGCCCGGCAACCTCGGGATGGCCGCCGGCAGCAGCCCGACGCTCGTCCCGTAGCAGCCCTCTCATCTGCGGCGTCCCGCGGCCCTCAACCGAGAGCCGCGGGACGCCGTCTTTTATCCCCGAGACCGTAATCCGCCGAATCCGTAGAATGGCGCGGATCGGGCGAAGTGGACGCGAACGGGCTGTCGGGGAGTCGCACGTGGTACACGATGACGCGTATCCGGATCCGGACCGAGTGGTCGACCTCGCCGAGTTCATCCATGAGCTCGGCCGGCTGCGGTTGTGGGCGGGCGGGCCCTCCTTCCGGCTCCTGGCCAAGCGGGTGGGTCCGCTGATGCGGCCGCCGCAGACGGTGGCGCACACCACCATCGGCGAGGTCTTCCAACCGCACCGCCGCCGACTCGACCTGGACCTGGTCTCCGCCATCGTGCGGGCGCTCGGCGTGCCGGAACCGGACGTCGCACGCTGGCGGGCGGCGTGCGTCCGGGTCCACGCGTCGGCCAAGACGAGCAGCACGGTCGGCGCGTTCCGCCAGCTGCCGCCCGACCTGGCCACGTTCACCGGCCGTCGCACCGAGATCGACCGCCTGATGGAGACCGCCACGGCCCGGTCGGCGGCGTCCCCCTCCGTCCTCATATCAGTGATCGAAGGCATGGGCGGCGTCGGCAAGACACAGCTCGCCGTGCACACCGCGCACCGGCTCATCCAGGCCGGCCGCTATGCCGACATCCAGCTGTACATGAACCTCCGCGGCTTCGACCCGGACCGCCCGCCCGCCGACCCCGCCGCCGTGCTCGACGCGTTCCTGCGGCAGTTGGGCGTCGCCGCGCAGCACGTCCCCGAGACGCTGGACGAACGCGCCGCGATGTTCCGCGACCGCATGCACGGCAAACACGCGCTGGTCCTGCTCGACAACGCCGCCGACGCGAACCAGGTACGAGACCTGATTCCCAGCAGTCCGAGCTGCCTGGTGCTGGTCACCAGCCGCCGCAGCCTCGCCGCGCTGGACAACTCCGTCATCACGATGCTCGACGTCCTCGAACCCGGCGAATCCGTGCAACTGCTGGCCCGGATCGCCGGACCCGAGCGCGTCGCCGCCGAACCCGATGCCGCCCGACAGATCGCGGACCTGTGCGGCGGCCTCCCGCTGGCGGTCTCGCTCGCCGCCGCCCGCCTCCGCTCCCGCCCGGCCTGGCAGTTGCGCGACCTCGTCGACCGACTGGCCAAGGGGATCGGCGAGATGACCACCGGCGGCCGCGACGTCACCGCCGTGTTCGCCCTGTCCTACGAAGGCCTGCCCGACGCGGCGCGGCGTGTCTTCCGCCTCCTCGGCATCGACCCGGGGCCGGATGCGACCACGCGATCCGTGGCGGCGCTGGCCGGAATCGACGTGGCCGAAGCCGGCAAGATCCTGGAACTGCTTCAGGACGAGCACCTGATCGAACAGACGGCATCGGGCCGCTTCGAAATGCACGACCTCCTGCGCGCCTACGCGGCTCGGACGTGCCGCGCCACCGATTCAGACGCCGAACAGCAGGCCTCGATCACGCGATATCTGAGCTGGTATCTGCACGCCGCGAACGCTGCGATGGACATGTACAGTCCGGGCAGGCCCCGGCCCGAAACCTCCCCGGCACCGCCCGCGGTCGCCGCACCGGTGATCGCCGACGTGGAGGGGGCGCGGGCATGGCTGGCGGCCGAGCGCGCGAACCTGCTGTCCGCGACCAGGCACGCCGCGACGTCCGGCCGACCAGGACAC
This sequence comes from Actinospica sp., assembly GCA_035493475.1. GTDB lineage: Bacteria > Actinomycetota > Actinomycetes > Streptomycetales > Catenulisporaceae > Actinospica. The sequence continues at coordinate 121,677 of DATJIF010000009.1, read as the reverse complement.
GCGTGGCGGTTCACCCAGACCTTGCGGGGCTTCTACGCCATGAACGGATACCACGCGGACTGGGTGGAGAGCTGCCGGTACGGCCTGGCCGCCGCGGAGGCGGAGAACGACGCGTTCGCGCAGGCCGAGATGTGGAGCGCGAAGATCTCGGGTGACACGCTCACCGGACGCTACGACGAGGCGCTGCGCAGCGCGGGAAAGGCGCTGCGCTTCCGTGAAGCCGTCGGCGACCCGCGGCAACTCGCGGTAAGCCTGGCCGAAGTAGCCGGCATCCAACTCGAGACGGGGCTGTTCCGCGCGGCGATCGAGCTCTACGAGAAGTCGCTTGCCATCATGCGCGAGACCGGCGAGTGCCGGGGTGAGGTCTTCTGCCTGCAGAATCTGGGTGTCACGGCCGCGGCGATGGGCCGTCACCGGGAAGCCCTGGGCTGGCACTCCGCGGCGCTGAAACTCAACGGCGCGAGCGACGTGTCAGACAAGATGCGGTCCTACATCCTCATCAACGTGGCCCTGAGCACCAGCTCGCTGGGCGACCACGAGAGGTCGCTGGCCATGGCGGCAGAGGCAGCGGTGCTCGCCGACCAGGCCGGTGCGACCGCGCTGTACGCCGAGGTCCTCAACGTGCTCGGCACGCTCGCCACCAACCGCGGCGACTTCGACGAGTCGGCGCGCTTGCTCCGACAGGCAGACCAACTCGCCCGCGACATCGGCTACTACTCCGAAGTGGTCCAGTCGGCCGTCAACCTCGGCGTCAACGCACTGCATTCCGGTGCACCCGCCGACGCGCTGCGTTTCTTCGACCAGGCCCAATCCCTACTCCACGACCAGCCCCAGACCCGCTGGACCCTCCACCTCGCGCAGCACACCGGCGACGCCCACCTGGCCCTAGGCGACCCGTCACGCGCCCGCGAGCACTACGAGCGCGTGCTGCTCGCCCAGGAGGACTCGGACATCAAGGCCCGAGCACGAGCCGCCTACGGCATGGCCCGCATAGCCCTGGCCCAGACCCCGCCCGACTACGCGACCGCGCGCGACCGGCTGGAGCAGGCGCGGTCCATCCACGCCGAGGCTCAGTTCCCGTCGCTGGACGAGCAGATCGACGCCTTGCTCACCGAAGTACTCGCCGCTAGCTAGCCTGACGGCCGGTGGAGCCCGGGACGAGGGGGTGGACCAGCAGGCCGGAGCAGACGTCGGACGGGAGCGCGATGTGCTTGGTCTGCGTCACGTTCGGGGCCGTGATGCCGAACGAGCCCGCGCCGTAGCGGAGGCAGTCGGCGTACGGGTGGCCGGGGGTCGGCTTGTCGGTCCACTCGAGGATGGTCGACGCGGTGGTACCGGGCTTCAGCGTGATCGGCGCCGGGGCGGTGTACTTGTCGCCGACGTTGCCGCTGAGGGTCCGGGTCGAGTTGATGGCGTAGTTGCTGTCGGTCACGCCGTATCCGGCGGCGCCCGGGTAGCCCTCGACTGTGCACGTGGTCGAGCTCTGATTGACGAACTCGATGACGATGTAGTCGAAGAGCCCTGCGGCGCTGTCCTGCGAGGCGGAGAGGGACAGTTGGTCTCCGGTGCAGGTGGAACCGGCGCTGCCCGTGGACGTCGTGGTGGACGTGGGTGCGGACGACGAGCTCGCCGTCGCGGTCGGTGAAGAACTGGCGGGCGACGTGCTGCTGCCCTGAGCCGAGGGCGTGCCGGACGACGTGCAGCCGCTGAGCAGGATCGTGGCGGTTACGGCCAATGCGGCCCCGGCGATGTGCTTGTGCATGATGGATCGGTCCTCCCCTGTGGGCGGGGGCCGATCCCCGCCTCTGCCGCTAAAGACGGTGCGGGCGGCGGGCGGTTGTCACCGATCGGTCACGGAATGGTAGGGCTGTCCGGCTCGACGTAGCGGGCGTTGCGGTCGACGGTGAGGTAGATGGAGTTGGCCACGGGGCGGGTCATCTCCTCGGCGATGTGGCCGATGAGTCCGGCGCAGCGGGCCAGCAGGACGGCGGCGCGCAGCAGTTCGTGCGGCAGGCCGAGGTCGGCGAGGGCGGCGCCGCTGACTCCGGCGCCGTTGAGGGGGAGGGTCTTGCCGAGGATCTCGGGGTGGACGCGGCCGATCGCTTCGAAGAGGGCCAGGTGCGGGCCGTAGAGATCTTCCGCGTGGGCGATCTCGATGAGCTTCGGGGTGCGCGGGTCCTGCTGCTTGTGGACGGGGTGGCCTAGGCCGGGGACGAACTTTCCTGCTGCCTTGCGGGTGGTGACGGCGGTGCGGGCGAGCGCGTCCCAGGCTTCTTCGGATCGGGGGAGTTCGGGGGCTGCGGCGAGGACTTCGGCTAGGAAGCGGCCGGTGTCTTCGGTGACGCCTAGGAAGCGGGAGCCGCCGCCTAGGAGTCCGGCTGCCAACGCGCCCTGCACGGCGTCGGGGGCGCTGAGGTACGTGAGGCGCGCGGCGATGGCGGTGGGGGTGAAGCCGTGGTCGGCCAGGCCGATGAGTACGGCCTCGAACAGGCGCGCCTCGCCGCTGGTGGGGCGGCGGCGGGTGATGAGCCAGAAGGCCAACTCACCGAAGCCGACTCGGCCCATGAGGTCGCCGGCTACGTCTTGGCCTAGCAGGTGGATGTGTTCGGCGTCGGAGGTGCCCAAGGAGGTGGGGAAGTCGAGGGTCACGGCGTGGTCCCGTCTTTCGCTGGGAAGCCGAGCCACGTGCGGATTTCGGCGCCGTGCTCGTCGAGGGCCGGGGGAGCTAGGTCGTAGCGCGCGGGGGTGGTGGAGAGGGTGATGGGGTTGCGCACGGTGGGGACGTCGCCGGCTTGGACGACGGGGTCCAGGCCGAGTTCCGTGGCGAGTTCGACGCCGCCGCGCACGTCGTTGATGGGGCCGCAGGGTACGCCCGCGTCGCTGAGGATCCGGAACCATTCGTGCGCCGACCTGGTCGCGAGGCGTTCGAGGAGCAGCGGACGGAGTTCCTCGCGGTTGTCGTTGCGGCGGCCGACGGTGGCGAAGCGTTCGTCGTCGGCGAGTTCGGGGACGTCGAGGGCGGCGGCCAGTTTGCGGAACTGGCTGTCGTTGCCCGCGGCGATGATGAGCTCTCCGTCGCCGGTCGCTAGTGGCTCGTAGGGGAACAGGCTCAGGTGCGCGTTGCCCATCCGGCCCGGCACGACGCCGCCCGCCACGTACGCGGAGGTCTGGTTCACCAGCGCGGAAAGGGCGGTGGAGAGCAGGTTCGTCTCGACGTGCTGGCCGAGTCCGGTGGCGTCGCGGTGGTGCAGCGCGGCCAGGATGCCGATCGCCGAGTGCAGGCCGGTCATGACGTCGAACACGGAGATTCCGGCGCGGTACGGCGGTCCGTCCGGACTGCCGGTCAGGCTCATCAGGCCGGACATGCCCTGCACCAGCAGATCGTAGCCGGGCAGGGAGGCGCCGCCCGCGGTGCCGAATCCGCTGATGGAGCAGTAGATCGAGCGCGGATTCAGGGTGTTGACGGACGCGTAGTCGAGCCCGAACTTGTCCAGGCCGCCGGGCTTGAAGTTGTGGATGAACACGTCGGCGCGTCCGGCGAGCGCGCGGGCCACGTCGAGGTCCGCGGCGTCGGCGAGGTCGAGCACGATCGAGCGCTTGTTGCGGTTGATCGCGAGGTAGTACGTGCCGGTGTCGCCGCGGCGCGGGGGGACCCAGTGCCGGGTGTCGTCCCCGCTCGGGCTCTCCACCTTGATGACTTCGGCGCCGAGGTCGGCGAGCAGCATCGTCGCGTACGGCCCGGCGAGCACCCGGGAGAAGTCGGCGATCAGGATTCCGGACAGGGGCCCAGACACGGCGTCTCCCTTCGTGGCGACCGCTCTGCGGACAACTGTCCGAAAATCTTGGGCCGTTGTCAAGGCCGCCCGGACTGCGGCCGGGACCGCCACAGCGCCCACTCCGCCGAGACCTCCCCGGCCGTGTGCAGCAGCTTGGGCAGGTGTTCGCCGGTCAGCTTCTCGACGCTGGTCTCGGCGGCGTGCACGGTCACGTTCATCGCCGCGCGGACCCGGCCGTCGCCGTCGCGCACCGGGACGGCCACGGAGCGGACGCCCGGGGCCAGCTCCTCGTCGGCCAGCGCCCAGCCGCGGGCCCGGACCGTACGCAGTTCCTCCTCCAGCGCGGCGCGGTCCCGCTCAGGGAACGGCGGCAGGCCGGCGCGGCTCGGCTCGGCCAGCGTCTCGGCCAGTTCGGCCGGGTCGAGGGCGGCGAGCAGCACCTTGCCCTGCGAGGTGACCAGCGCCGGGAAGCGGGTGCCGATCTGCACCCGCAGCGCGATGATCTTCGGCACCGAGACGCGCGCGACGTAGACGATGTCCGAGCCGTCGAGCTGGCTCATCGAGCTCGACTCGCCGGTCTGCGCGACCAGGGTCTCCAGGTGCGGCCGGGCGATGTCCCACAGGCCGAGCGAGCCGACGTACGCCATGCCGAGCCGCAGCACCCGCGGAGTGAGCCCGTAGCCGCCGCCGTCAACGCGCACGTAGCCGAGCTCCTCGAGCGTGAGCAGCAGCCGCCGCGCGGTCGGCCGGGCCAGGTCCGCGGCGGCCGCGATCTCGCTGAGCGTCATCCGCGGCCGGGTCTCGTCGAAGCAGGCCAGCACGTCGAGGCCGCGGGCCAGCGCCTCGACGAAGTCCGGGCCGGTGCCACGTCGTGCCACTGCTCACCTCCGAAGGGGGACTCCATCCGGGCCAAGACTATTGACAGCGCGGCCCGACTGGCGCAAGGTTCCGGTAGCGCCGCTCTGCGGACACTTGTCCGATCATAGCTCCGGTACGAAGGAGGGGCCCGTGGCGAAGCTCGTCGCCATCCTGGCCACCACGCACCACCCGTTCTACTACCGCACCAGCCGGCTGCCCGAGCACGAGGCGCCGCCCTTCGCGGCCGCGTGGATCGAGAAGGTGGCCGCGTACCGCGCGACGCTCGAACGGGTGCGGCCGGACGTGCTGGTGATGGTCGGATCAGACCACTTCCACCAGCTCTGGCTCGACAACATGCCGCAGTTCCTGGTCGGCAAGGCGCCCTTCTACGACGCGAACTACTACAACGAGGAGCGCGAGTTCGGCCTGCCGCGGCTGCTGCTCAAGGGGCACGAGGAACTGTCCGCGTACATCCTGCGCGAGGGCATCGACCGCGGCTTCGACCTCGCGTTCTCCAACGAGCTGCGCGTGGACCACTCGATCACCTGCCCGATCCTGACCGTGCGCCCGCAGAACGACCTCCCCGTCGTGCCGATCTACACGAACATCTTCGCGCCGCCGCTGCCGCGCCCCGAGCGCTTCGTGGCCCTCGGCCGGACGCTGCGCGAACTGATCGACTCCTGGCCGAGCGACCTGCGCGTCGCCGCGATCGGCACCGGCCACCTCTCGCTGGAACTCGGCGGCCCGCGGCAGTTCGGTCCGCACGGCCCCGACCCCGAGTTCGACGCGAAGGCCGTCGAGTGGATCGCGAACGGGGACATCGACGGCTGCCTGGCGAACGTGACCCTCGACAGCCTGCACGCGCCGGGCAACGCGACGCACGGATTCATGGACTTCATGCTGATGATGGGACTTGCGGGCTACGCCAAGGCCGACTACGCCGACAGCCTCGACCTGTTCCACACGATGGAGGCCTACTTCACCTGGTACCCGAACGGAGTCGACGCGTGAGCAAGTACCTTGTCGACAAGTTCCTCTACACGATCGACCGGGATCCGGAGCTCGTCGAGCGCTACCGGGATGATCCGGCCGGGACCGTGCAGTGGTGGGAGCGGGAGCGGGCCAACCGGATCCTGAACCTCCCGGACGCCGAGGCCTCCACCTGGCTCGCCTTCACCGACGAGGAGCGCGCCGCGCTGGCCGGGCACGACCACGTCGCGCTGTTCGAGCTCGGCGCGCACCCCTTCCTCACGCTCACGCTCTGGATCGCCATGTTCGAGCGCGACCACGACGAGCCGCTGGCGATGCAGCTGGACTACGCCGCGAAGCTCGCCCACCAGACGCTGCCGTATCCCGATATCAGCACATGACGAGGATGTTATGACTGTTGAATTCACCCCCGGACGCCCGATCGTCTTCCGCGACGCCACGATCCTGACGATGGACGCGGCGGGCGTCATCGAGCACGGGGACCTGCTCGTCGTCGGCGACCGCATCGCCGCGGTCGGCTTCGCGCTGTCCGCGCCGGACGACGCCGTCGAGATCGACGCGTCCGGCGGGATCCTGATGCCGGGCATGGTCGACACGCACCGGCACATGTGGCAGACCGCGCTACGCGGCCTCGGCGCCGACTGGACGCTGAGCCAGTACTTCGTGTTCTACTACCTGACCTGGGGCAAGATCTTCCGGCCCGAGGACATCCACGCGGGCAACGCGCTCGCCGCGCTGGAAGCCGTGGACGCGGGCGTGACCACGACGCTCGACTGGTCGCACGGCCTGCAGACCGTCGGGCACGGCGAGGCGGCCGCCGACGCGCTGCGCAGTGCGCCGGGCCGCTACGTCCTCGCCTACGGCAACCTGCTCGGCGCGCCGTGGGAGTGGTCCAACAGCAAGGACTTCCGCGCGTTCGTGGACCGCATGGCCGACGCGCGCGACGACAAGCTGGGCTTCCAACTGGCCTTCGACGTGACGGCCGACCCGGCGTTCCCGGAGAAGGGCGCCTTCGAGGCCGCGCGCGAACTCGGCCTGCGCGTGACGACGCACGCGGGCGTCTGGGGCGCGACGAACGACGACAGCATCAGGCTGATGTGGGACCACGGCTTCATGACGCCGGACGTCACGTACGTGCACGCGGCGACGTTGAGCGACGACTCGTACCAGCGCATCGCGGCGTCCGGCGGCACGGTGTCCGTCTCGACCGAGAGCGAGCAGAGCGCGGGACAGGGCTACCCGCCCACCTGGCAGCTGCGCAAGCACGGGATCCCGGTCTCGATATCGATGGACACGAGCGTGTGGTGGAGCGCCGACCTGTTCTCGGCGATGCGCGCGACGCTCTCGGCCGACCGCTCGCGCGAGCACCTCGAGGCGCACGCCAACGAGGAGACCGTGGTGCACAACAGCCTGCGTGCCGAGGAGGTCGCGCACTGGGCCACGATCGGCGGCGCGCGGGCGCTCGGGCTCGACGCCACGATCGGCAGTCTCGCGGAGGGTAAGCAGGCTGACGTCGTCCTGATCAAGAACGACGACTCGCCGGCGATGTACCCGCTGCTGCACCCGTACGGCAGCCTCGTCTACCAGGCCGGACGCGGCGACGTGCACACGGTCCTGGTCGGCGGCGAGGTCGTGAAGCACGCGCACAAGCTGGTCCGCGGCGACCTCGCGGCGGCGAAGGAGGCGGTCGGCCGCACCGTCGAGTACGCCCGCGCGACGATGGGCGAGGAGGCCTGGCAGCAGAGCGTGACGCCGGAGCTGCCGACCACCGAGCGGATCCCGAACCCGTACACGTACACCTCGTTCGACGGCGGGGAGAACCGGCACCGCATCCAGCACGAAGGCTGATTTACCCGTTTACCCGGATATAAAGTGCGGGGCGCGTTCATGGATATGAACAAGCGTCACGTTTATGAAAAGATCTGCGCTCGGGCATTGCCGGTGTGCGGGTGTGGCGCCAGGTTGTGGGCAGCGGGGAACCCACATCCACCACACCCGCACACACCACGGCATGGGATCGAGGGCGAGCCATGATCGGATCGGTGGCGCCGAGACGCGGCGTCGGCAAGGGGACTCTCTACTTCTTCGGGGCGCTCGGCGGCATCCTGTTCGGCTACGACCTCGGCGTGATCGCCGGGATCCTGGTGCTGCTGGCCAAGGACTGGCACCTGACGCCGTTCGAGAAGGGCGCCGTCACCGCGAGCCTGTCGGTCGGCGCGATGATCGGCGCCGCGTTCGCGGGACGGCTCTCCGACCGGATCGGGCGGCGGCGCACGATCATGGTCGCGGCCGTCGTCGTCATCGGCGGCACGATCGGCTGTATGGCGTCCGGCGGCGTGCTGGCCATGGTCATCGCGCGCGGCGTGCTCGGCATCGGGATCGGCTGCTCGTCGGCGACCGTGCCGACCTACCTGTCCGAGTTGGCTCCGGCCCGGCTACGCGGCGCGATGGCGTCGCTGAACCAGATCTTCATCGTCAGCGGCATCCTGATCGCGTTCCTCGTCGACTACTGGGTCGCCTCCTCCGGCAACTGGCGCGCGATGTTCTCCGGCGCGCTGGTCCCGGCCGTGGTGCTGCTGATCGGGTTGCGGTTCCTGCCGGAGACGCCGCGCTGGCTGCTCGCCGCGGGACGCGAGGACGAGGCGCGCGCGGTGCTGGCGAGCACGCACGGCGCCGACGAGGTGGACGGCGAGCTGAGCACCATCCGCGAGGTCCTGCAAGGGGACGCCGAGCAGCGCGGACGGGTGCGCGACCTGTGGGCTCCGTGGGTGCGGCCGATGCTCGTCGTCGCGCTGATCCTGGCGATCGGCCAGCAGTTCAGCGGCGTCAACGCGATCAACGCCTACTTCCCGACGATGCTGGTCTCGCTCGGCTTCACCACCAACTCGGCCCTGCTCAGCGCCGTCGTGCTCGGTGTCACGAAGCTGCTGTTCACGGCGTGGGTCGTGTTCGTCGTGGACCGCTGGGGTCGCAAGCCCCTGCTGCTGCTCGGCAACATCGTGATGGCGGCCACGCTCATCGCGACCGGCTTCGTGGTCCTCGACGTGCACGACAAGTCGCTGCTCGGCTCGCTCACGCTGGTGCTGCTCGTGCTCTACCTGGCAGGGTACGAACTCGGCTGGGGCGCGGTGGTCTGGGTGATGATGGCCGAGATCTTCCCGATGCGGGTGCGCGCGGTCGGCATGGGCGTCGGCGCCGTCGTGCTCTGGGCCGCGACCGGCATCATCACCGCGATCTTCCCGACGATGTCCGACCCGCACAAGCTCGGCCTCGGCCACTCGATGTGGGTGTTCGCGGCCGTCAACATCCTGCTGTTCGGGCTGGTGCTCAAGCTGGTCCCGGAGACCAAGGGGCGCAGCCTGGAGCAGATCGAGCTGGACCTGCGCGAGCGTGTTCCCTTCGCAACCCTTTCTTGAGTGTTAGTTAAGGTGACTTACCTTAGGCTCCGGCGGCATGACCCCACTCAGATGGTTCGCGTCGGTGACCGGAGTGCTCGTGCTCGCCGCCGGAGCCTCGGAACTGGCCCTGACCCCCGCCTCGGCCGCACCGCCCACCACCACCGCGGCCGCCGTCACCTCGTCCTCGTCCTCGTCCTCGTCGATCAGCCTGAGCACCTGGGCCGGGCTGCTGCTGCCGGTGAACTCCGCCGGCAAGCTGTCCGGTAAGGACGCGAAGGTCGTCAGCCCGGCGGAGCTGTATTCGCCGTGGCTGACGAAGACGAGCAGCGGCGCGCTGGAGTTCTGGGCACCGTCCGGGGGCGCCACCACGCCCGGATCGCTGCATTCGCGCACCGAACTCGAATCCGCGATCAAGTACGACGTCGGCACGAAGAAGCACGAGGTCGACGCGACGCTGGAGATCCAGCAGCTGCCGAAGAGCAACCCGGAGATCTGCGTGGCCCAGCTGCACGCGGGCGGCAGCGGCGGCTCCTCGCCGTTCGTGATGGTCTTCTACAAGTCCGGCAAGCTCTACGTGATGGTCGAGACCGGCACGTCCGCCAGCCCGAGCTTCTACACGCTGCTGACAGGCGTGGCGGTCGGCACGACGTTCAGCTACCGGCTCGCCGACGACGGCAACGGCAAGCTCACCTTCAGCGCCGCCTCGGGCAGCAAGAGCAAGTCCTACACCGTGGCCGTGCCGCACGCCGTGCAGGGGGACAGCGGGCACTTCTCCGCGGGCGACTACGAGCAGGGCACCAAGAGCGAGGGCTCGAACGACGGCGGAAAGGTGCTGTTCACGGCGCTCGCGCAGAGCTAGTGCCGGTTTGGTGAAACAAAAATTTCAAGATCGGGGCACCTGGGTGAAACGCCGGTTCCCTAGCTTCGCGGTGTGACCTCGACTTCCGTCCCGATCCTGCAGCCCGATCACGGCCCGGTGCGCGCCCGGCACTATCTGCCCGCCGCGCCGGGCGCCGTGCTGTGGGGGCGGCTGCCGTGCGCGGCGGACGAACAGGTGCTGACCGTCGATCCGGGCGACGAGGTCACGATCGACACGATCAGCCACGAGGGCGTCCTGGAGGATCAGGGCCGTGACCCGCTCGCGTTCTTCGCGGGGCACGGCGTGGGCGCGGACCTGGTGCTGCGGGACGCGGTCGAACTGGCGCGGTCGTCGATGCGGCGGGATCCGGCGGTGGACGGGCCGCACGTGGTGACCGGGCCGATCCGGGTGCGCGGCGCGGAGCCGGGCGACCTATTGAAGATGACCGTCCTCGAAACGCTGCCGCGCGTGCCGTACGGGATCATCTCGAACCGGCACGGCAAGGGCGCGCTGCCGGGGGAGTTTCCGCGCCAGCCGGGCACGGTCAGCGTGTTCGCGCAGCTCGACCCGGCCGGGGAGTCCGCGCTGATGGCGGCGAAGGCGGGCGCGCCGCGCAATATACGGTTCCCGATCGCGCCGTTCCTCGGGATCATGGGCGTCGCCGTGGCGGGAGACGAGCGTCCGCACTCGGTGCCGCCCGGACCGCACGGCGGCAACATCGATATCAAGCTGCTTACCGCTGGTAGTTCCCTGTATCTGCCGGTTCAGGTGTCGGGCGCGCTGGCGTACGTCGGCGATCCGCACTTTGCACAGGGCGACGGGGAGGTCGCGCTCACCGCGCTGGAGGCCTCGCTGCGGGTCACGGTGCGGTTCGACGTCCTCGCGCAGGACGAGGCGCTGCGGCGGTTCGGGCAGTTGGCCGGAGCGTTGGGGGAGACGGCCGAGTACCTGATCCCGACCGGACTGGATCGCGATCTGGACGAGGCGATGCGCCGCTGCGTGCGTGCCGCGATCTCGTTGCTGGGGGCGCGGTTCGGCATGGATCCCGAGCACGCCCTCGCGTATCTGAGTGCTGCCACGGACTTCAATATCTCGCAGGTCGTCGACGTCGTGACCGGCGTGCATGCGCGGATCCGCATCGCGGACTTCGGCGGAGCGACGCGGTGAGCAGCGACAGCGATGTGCTGATCGTGGGCAGCGGCATCATGGGCGCCGTCGTGGCGCGGCTGCTGCGCGAGGGCGATCCGGCGCTGCGCATCACGATGATCGAGGCGGGCCGTCCGATCGGTGACGTGCCCGGAACGCATCTGCACGACATCGCGGACCCGGCAGTGTGGGCGCGCTACAACGAGGCCGTCGGCAGCGGGATTCAGGGGCTGTATACGGGTGCGACGACGGTTCGGCACGACGCCGGGCATGTCAGCGAGCTGCCTCAGGGTGTGCACACGGCGACCGCGTTCGGGCAGGAGGCCGACGCGATGCCCGCGGCGGCGCTCGCCTGGAACGCGGGCGGCATGGGAGTGCACTGGACTGCGGCGACCCCCTGGCCCGGCGATGACGAGGCGTTCGACTTCGGCGATCCGGCGCGCTGGGCGGAGGATCTGGAGACCGCGCGCCGCGTGCTCGAGGTCGAGCCGAGTCCCTTCGAACCCACGGCGGTCGGCCGGAAGGTGCTCGACGTGCTGCGTCGGCGCTACGCGGGGATCGGCCCGGACGAGCGCCAACCGCAGCCGATGCCGATGGCGGTCCGCGCGACGGCCTTCGGTCCGCGGCCGCGCACGTCGCCCGGCACGATCTTCCCGCCGATCGCGGAGGGCGGCGATCCGGCGTTCGCCCTCGTCACCGGCACGCTTGTCACGGCCCTGATCGTCGAGGGCGACCGCGTGACCGGCGTCCTGCTGCGGGGCGAGTCGGAGCTGCGCGCGCAGGCCGTGGTCGTGTGCGCCGACGCGCTGCGTACTCCGCAACTGCTGTACACGTCGGGGATTCGGCCCGAGGCGCTGGGTCGCAACCTCAACGAGCATGCGTTCATTACGTCGAGAGTCCTGGTTGATATCGACCGATCTGATATGCCGTTGCCGCGCGTCGGCGAGTTCGCCACCGACTCGCTCTGGCTGCCGCGCAACGGATCCGCGCAGCCCTTCCACGGCCAGATCATGAACCGTACATACGTGGACGACGAAGGTGCGCCGCTCGCGCACTCCGTCGGTATCTCGCTCTACGTTCCACTCGCCTCCAGGCCCGAGAACCGGCTCACCTTCTCCTCGACGGAGACCGACCTGGCCGGGATGCCGCGGATCGGCATCGAGTTCGACTACTGCGACGCCGACCGGACGCTCATCGACCGCGCGTTGGCCGAGGTCAGGGTGATCGCCGAGGAGTTCGGGTCCTTCGATCCCGCGACCGAGTGCGCGCTGCTGCCCGCCGGTTCCTCACTGCACCTGACCGGCACCGTCCGCGCCGGTCTCGCGGACGACGGCACCAGCGTGTGCGATCCGGACGGCCGGGTCTGGGGCCTGGCGAACCTGTACCTCGCGGGCAACGGCGTGATCCCCACCGCCATGGCCGCCAACGTGACCCTGACCGGCGCCGTCACCGCCGTCCGGGCCGCGCGCACCGTACTCGCCGAACACCGAGAGGAAGCCCGAGCATGATCGAGGTAGCGAAGGAATACCGCGTGGCGCTGCCCGCGTGGATCGAGGACGAGCTGGCCGAACTGCCCGAGGCGGTCGTGGAGCTCGAGGACCGGATGCGGCTGCTGCACCGGCTCGCGGACCGCAACTGGCGTGAGGGCAACGGCGGTCCGTTCGCCGCGCTGGTCGCCGAGCGCGAGACCGGCCGCATCGTGTCGATCGGGGTGAACGTCGTGCTCGCCTCCGGAGTCTCCAGCGCGCACGCCGAGGTGGTGGCGCTCGGGCTCGCGCAGGCCGGGCTCGGCGGCTGGGACCTCGGCGGCGCCGGGCTGCCCGTGCACGAACTCGTGGTCAACTGGCGTCCATGCATCCAGTGCTACGGCGCGGCGATGTGGTCCGGCGTGCGCCGCCTTGTCATCGCGGGGGACGGGCCGGAACTCGAGGAGATCACCACGTTCGACGAAGGCCCGCTCGGGGACGACTGGGTCGCGCAGTTCGAGGCGCGCGGCATCGAAGTGGTGCGCGACGTACTGCGGGACGAGGCCGTCGAGGTGTTCCGCGCGTACCGGAAGGCCGTGGACAGCGACGGGCTCGTCGTCTACAACGCTCGCGGCGGCGCGGAGTGATCTTCGCGACCGACGTCATCACCTTCTACCATCCCGAGTTCTGGGGCCTCGACTCCGCTGCGGCTCTGCGCTCCTGGGCGATGGAAAACCCGCGAGAGTTCTGGCTCCGGGTGATGGACGCACTGACCGAGGCCGGGGTCTGCGGGATCGAGCTGACGTTCGCGCCCGGCGACATCGGTTCGGTGCTGCGCGCCTTCGGTTCGGCGGCCGCGTTCCGCGACGAGCTGGCCGTGCGCGGGCTGTCGGTGGTGAGCGCCTTCATCGCGGACGAGGACAGCCCCGATTGGCGTGATCCGCGCGCGCTGCATGCGATCGTCGCCGACGCCGAACGCCGCGCGGAGTTCCTCGCGGAGGTCGGCGCCGGGGTTCTCGTCGGCGGGCTGCCGATGCGCCGGACGTTCGGCGAGTCGCCGGCGTTCTTCGTCGACGTCGCCTACATGACACGCATGGCCGACGTGGCGCACGCGGTCGGCGAGGCGACGTCCCGGCACGGCGTTCGGCTCGCCCTGCACACCGAGTCCAACAGCACGCTGTGGTACGAGCGCGACATCGATCTCTTCATGGCCCTCACCGATCCGCAGTACGTATGGCTGTGCCCTGACGCGTGCCACATCGCGCTCGGCGGGGGAGACCCGGTGGCCGTCGCGCACCGCCACGCGCAGCGGATCGCGCTCGCGCACTGGAAGGACGCGATCCGGCCGATCGACGTGCACCTGACCGTCGACGAAACAGTCTTCACGCAGCAGCAGCCGTACATGGCCGAGCTCGGCACCGGCATCGTGGACTGGCCGGGCTGGGCCGCCGCGATGGCGCGCACCCCGGCGGCCGCGACCGTGCTCGTCGAACTCGACGAGGCGGCCGATCCGGTCGCCGCCCTGCGCGCCGGGACGTCGCTCGCGCGGCGCGTGCTGGCTGAAATCTGAGTTTCATCGCGCGAGCCGACCGGAACACGGATTTCACCTCCGCCGCGCGGGCGGACACGGCCGGGAAACACCCGATGCCTAGCGTCACTGGCACGCGTCGCACTCCCGCTCTTTCCCCCTTCGCCCCGACAGGAGTCCCTTCGTGACCGACGACCTCGCCGCCGCCCGCCTCAGCCGACGTTCGATGCTGCAATGGGCGGCACTCGGCATAACCGCCCCCTCCGTGTTGGCAGCATGCGGCTCCTCGACCGGATCGGCCGGCTCCGCGTCGAGTTCCGGCTCCGGCTTCGGCTCGATCGCCGTGCAGCTGTCCTGGATCAAGAACATCGAGTTCGCCGGGGAGTTCTTCGCCACGACCAAGGGCTACTACAAGGCGGCCGGCTTCTCCGCGGTGAACCTGATCGCGGGCGGTTCGGCGGGCACCTCGGCCGAGTCGGCGGTGGCCTCCGGCAAGGCCTTCGTCGGGCTCTCCTCGCCCGGCGCGACCGGACCGGCGATCCTGCAGGGGGCGCCGCTCAAGACGGTCGCCACCACGTACCAGAAGAACCCCTTCGCGATCCTCTCGATCGCCTCCAAGAAGCCGATCGCGGCGCCGAAGGACATGGTCGGCAAGAAGATCGGCGTGCAGCAGGGCACGAACCAGGTGCTGTTCAAGGCGCTGCTGACGGCGAACGGGGTGAGCGCCTCGGACGTGACGATCGTGCCGGTGCAGTACGACCCGACCGTGCTGGTCACCGGCGAGGTGGACGGCTACATGGCCTACATCACCAACGAGCCGATCCTGATCAAGGCCAAGGGCTACGAGCCCACGACGTTCCTGTTCGCGGACTACGGGCTGCCGCTGGTCTCCGAGACCTTCGTGGTGCTGCAGTCCGCGATCGACAACGACCGTGCCAAGGTCAAGGCCCTGCTGAAGGCCGAGATCCAGGGCTGGACGGACGCGGTGGCCGCGCCCGCGCAGTCCGCGAGCCTGGCCGTCAACCAGTTCGGCAAGGGCGACGGCCTGAACCTGACCGAGCAGACCGCGGAGGCCACGGCGCAGAACGGCCTGATCGTGAGCGCCGACACCAAGAAGAACGGCCTGTTCACCATGACCGACGCGCTGGTCGCGGAGAACATCGAGGCGCTCGGCAAGGTCGGCGTCAAGGTGACCGCGAAGCAGCTGTTCGACCTCTCCCTGCTGGCCGAGGTCTACGAGGAAAACCCGAGTCTGAAGGCGTGACCGAGATGCCCGACAGCACGGCCTCCGGCGGCATCGAGCTGCGCGGCCTGACCAAGAACTTCACGGTCGGCCGGCGCGCGATCACCGCGCTCGACAACGTGTCGCTGCACACCCCCGAGGGGCGCTTCCTGTCCCTGCTCGGCCCCTCGGGCTGCGGCAAGTCCACCATCCTGCGCATCGTCGCCGGGCTCGAACAGCCGACGGCGGGCGACGCCGTCATCAATGGCCTGACGCCGAAGGAGCTGCGCCGGGAGCACGCCCTGGGCATCGCGTTCCAGGACTCGGCGCTGCTGCCGTGGCGCTCGGTGGCGGCGAACATCCGGCTGCCGCTGGAGGTCGCCGGGGTCCGGCCGGAACCGGGCTTCATCGACGAGCTGATCCGGCTGGTCGGGCTGGACGGCTTCGAGAAGGCCAAGCCCGCGCAGCTGTCCGGCGGCATGCGGCAGCGCGTCTCGATCGCCCGCAGCCTGGTCGTGCAACCGTCGGTGCTGCTGCTCGACGAGCCCTTCGGCGCGTTGGACGACATGACCAGGCAGCGGATGAACGTCGAACTGCAGCGGATCCTGGCCGACAAGCCCGCCACCACGCTGATGGTGACGCACGGGATCGCCGAAGCCGTGTTCCTCTCCGACTACGTCGCCGTGATGAGTCCGCGTCCGGGCCGCATCCTCGAGGTGGTGGAGATCGACCTGCCGCGTCCGCGCACACCGGAGATCACCCGGACCCCCGAGTTCCACGCGTACCACGACCGGCTCTCCGCGCTGCTGTTCGACGCCGAGGCCGCAGAGGTCAAGGTATGACGGCGATAGCCCGGCGCCTGTCGGGGCTCGCCGGGGTGCTGATCCTGCTCGCGGCGTGGGCGCTCGTCGGTGTGTTCGGCTTCGGCACGCACGGCGCGGTGCCCACTCCGGTGGCGGTGCTGCGGCAGATGGTGGACGACGGCGCGGGGCTCTACTGGTCCAACGCCGTCGTCACGATCACGTACGCGGCGCAGGGATTCCTCTGGGGCAACCTCGCGGCCTTCGCGGTCGCGGCCCTGACCCTGCTCGTGCCACGGCTCGCCCCGGCAGCGTCGCAGCTCGCTGTGATCAGCTACTGCATGCCGCTCACCGCGATCGGCCCGATCGTGCTCGTGGTCATGGGCGGTCGCGCCCCGACGGTCTTCCTCGCGGCGATGGCAGTGTTCTTCACCACGCTCGTCGGCTCGCTGCTCGGCGTGCGTTCGGCGGATCCGGCGGCGCTCGACGTGGTCCGCGCGTACGGCGGCAACCGCTGGCACCGGCTCGTGAAGGTACAG
Source organism: Actinospica sp. (assembly GCA_035493475.1). Classification (GTDB taxonomy): domain Bacteria; phylum Actinomycetota; class Actinomycetes; order Streptomycetales; family Catenulisporaceae; genus Actinospica. Next base: position 105,095 of record DATJIF010000009.1, on the reverse strand, counting down.
CTGATCTCGGCGGCCCCGGCGGTCATCAATGCCCTGAAGATCGCCGCGCCCTCGGCGATGCTCGGCGCGATCCTCGGCGAGTACCTCGGCGGCGTGGACAGCGGCCTCGGCGTCGTGCTCACGCTCGCGCAGCAGCAGTTCGACGTCGCGCGCACGTGGGCGCTGGCGCTGGTCACCGGCGTGCTCGCGTTCGCGGGATACGGACTGTTCTCGCTGCTCGGCCGGGTGCTCACGCCCTGGGCCGGGACGGGAGGGACGTCGTGAAGACGGTGTGGCGGATCGTCAACCCCTTGCTGGTCTCGGCGGTCGTCGGGATCTGCCTCTGGTACGCGGTCGTGGACCTGTTCTCGTTCAGTCCGTACGTGGTGAAGAGCCCGTCCGAAGTCTGGGGCTACCTGTTCTCGGGCTCGGACGCGGCGTCGAACCGGTCCTCGGTGCTCCAGCCGCTCGGCACGACGCTCGGCGACGGCGCGTACGGGTTCTGCTTCGGCATGCTCGCGGCTGTCCTCGCCTCGCTCGCCTTCGTGCTCGCGCCCGCCGTCGAGCGCACGTTCATGCCGCTGGCCACGCTGCTGCGCTCGGTTCCGCTCGTCACGATGACCCCGCTGATCGTGCTGGTCTTCGGTCGCGGGATCGGCGGCGTCGCGGTCATCGGCGGGATCGTTGTGTTCTTCCCTGCGCTGGTCACGATCGTGCACGGACTCCGCTCGGCCCCGGCGCACGCGGTTGACGTGGTCGCGGTCTACGGCGGCGGGCCTCGCAGCGTGCTGACGAAGGTGGCGCTGCCCGGCGCGCTGCCCTATCTGTTCGCGGCGGCCCGGCTCTCGGTGCCCAGCGCACTGGTCGGCGCGCTCGTGACGGAGTGGCTGGCGACCGGACAGGGCGTCGGCGGCGCGGTCCTGTCCGACATCGGCGCCTTCGGCTACCTGCACCTGTGGGCCTCGATCATCGTGCTGACGATCGTGTCCGTGGTGCTTTACACGCTCGTCGGCGCGGCGGAGGCGCTCGTGCTGTCCCGGATGGGCATGGGAGGGCAGGACGCGTGACAGCCGATCCGCGCATCTGGCGGCTTCTCGGATACCCGCTGGTCAACGCGACTGGTTCGGGCCCGCTCGACGGCGAGAGCGTCGCGGTCAAGGACCTGTTCGCGGTCGCGGGCCTGCCGGTCGGTGCGGGGAATCCGGCGTATCTGGCCGGTGCGGGCCGGGAGCGGCGGCACGCGGCGGCCGTGTGCGCGCTGCTGGACGCCGGGGCCGAACTGCGCGGCGTGGCCCGAACGGACGAGTTCGCCTACAGCATCGCCGGAACCAACGCGCACTACGGCACCCCGCCGAATCCGCGCGCGCCGGGTCGACTGCCGGGCGGTTCGTCGAGCGGGCCGGCGTCGGCGGTGGCCACGGGACAGGCCAGCATCGGGCTCGGCACCGACACGGCGGGCTCGATCCGGGTCCCCGCCTCGTACCAGGGACTCTGGGGCCTGCGCAGCACGCGCGGGGCGGTCAGCGCGCAGGGGCTGCTACCGCTGGCGCTGAGCTTCGACGCGATCGGCTGGCTCGCGGACACGCCGGAGGTGCTGACCAAGGCGGCCCGGGTGTCGCTGCCGTCGGTGCACGCGACGGCCGGTGAGTTCGTGTTCTGCCCCGACCTTCTCGCGGCGGCCGACCCCTCCGTGCGCACGGCCTTCATAGAAAAGCTCAAGCAGTGGATATCGAGGCCGCGTGAGATCAAGGGGCCTGACACGAAGGAGGCCTTCGCCGCGTTCCGGACCGTGCAGGCCGCCGAAGCGTGGCGCGCGAACTCGCGCTGGATCACTCAGCACCCTGACGCGCTCGGACCGGACGTCGCCGCGCGCTTCGCCTGGGCCGCGACCGTGACCGAAGACGAGGAGTTCGCGGCCCGCCGAGCCCTGGCCGAGATCCGGGAACGCCTCGACGGGGAGCTCGGAGACAGTGTCCTGCTGCTGCCCGCGACCCCGACGCCCGCACCGCCGCGTGACGTCGAAGCCGCCTCGCTCGACGCCACGCGCGCGGCGACCATCGGCCTGACCTGCCTGGCCCCGATCACCGGGCGACCCGCGCTGTCCGCACCGCTGCTCGAAGCCGACGGACTGCCGGTCGGCCTCAGCCTGCTCGGACCGCGCGGCACGGACCTCGACCTCGTCCAGCGCGCCGTCGCGCTCGCACCGCAAGGAGACCGCCCGTGACCACCGCCTTCCTGCCGAGTCCGCTCGACCCGCCGCCGCGCCTGCTGATGGGCCCCGGACCGGTCAACGCCCACCCCCGGGTGCTGCGCGCCCTGTCCACCCCGCTGATCGGCCAGTACGACCCGGTGATGACCGGCTACATGGCCGAGACCTCCGCGCTCTACCGGCAGGTCTTCGACACGGCCAACGCGCAGACGCTGCTGGTGGACGGCACGGCCCGGGCCGGGATCGAGGCCGCGCTCGTCTCCCTCGTCGCGCCCGGCGAACGCGTGCTGGTGCCGATCTTCGGGCGCTTCGGCCACCTGCTGGCCGAGATCGCCGCGCGCGCCGGAGCCGAGGTGCACACGATCGAGGCGGAGTGGGGGACGGTGTTCGAGCCCGAAGCCATCGCGGCCGAGGCCCGGCGTGTCAGGCCTCGACTGCTCGCGATGGTGCACGGCGACACGTCCACCACGATGCTCCAGCCGCTCGACGGACTCGGCGAGGTGTGCGAGGACCTCGACACGCTGCTCTACGCCGACGTGACCGCGAGCCTCGGCGGCAACACGTTCACCGCCGACGCCTGGGGAATCGACGCGGCGACCGCCGGCCTGCAGAAATGCCTCGGCGGCCCGTCCGGCACCGCCCCCGCGACGTTCTCGCCGCGCGCCGCAGAGGTGATTGGCGCGCGGCGGCAGATCGAGGCGGGCCTGCGCGAGGACGGCGACGAGGAGAACGCGCTGCGCATCGGCTCGAACTACTTCGACCTGGCCATGGTCTTCGACTACTGGGGCCCTCGGCGGCTCAACCACCACACCGAGGCGACCAGCGCGCTCTACGCGGCCCGCGAATGCGCCGCGCTGCTGGTCGAGGAGGGGATGAAGGAGGCCGTCGAGCGCCACAGCCTGCACGGGGCGGCGATGGCGGCGGGCGTGCGCGGTCTCGGCCTCGATGTCTTCGGCGACCAAGACCACCGGATGAACAACGTCGTCGGCGTGCTGATCCCGGACGGCGTCGGCGACGCGGCGGTGCGTACGGCGCTGCTGGAGGACTACGGCATCGAGATCGGCACGTCCTTCGGCCCGCTGCGTGGCCGGATCTGGCGGATCGGCACCATGGGCTACAACGCGCGCAAGGAGGCCGTGCTCACCACCCTCTCCGCCCTCGAACAGGTGCTGCGCCGAGCAGGGGCGGCTGTAGTCGCAGGCGGCGGGGTCGGTGCCGCGCACGAGGTGTATCAGGAGGCCGCGATATGAGCGCGCGGACCGTCCTCGAACGCTGCGACGAGCTGGCCCTGATCTCGGCGCTGCCCGACGGCCTGATCGAGCGCACGTATCTGACCGTCGAGCACAAGGCTGCGAACGCGGCCGTCGCCCAATGGATGACCGACGCCGGTCTGGCCACCTGGCAGGACGCGGCGGGCAACGTCTGCGGCCGACGGGAGGGCGCCCGCCCCGGCCTGCCCGCGCTGCTGCTCGGCTCGCACCTCGACACCGTCCCGCAGGCCGGGCGCTACGACGGCATCCTCGGCGTGCTGATCGCCGTCGAGGTGGCCGCGCGCATCACGGCGAGCGGCGCGGCGCTGCCCTTCGCGCTCGAAGTCGTCGGGTTCGGCGACGAGGAGGGCACCCGCTTCGGCGCGACCCTGCTCGGCAGCCGCGCGCTGGCCGGGACCTGGGATCCGGCCTGGTGGTCGCTCACCGACGCCGACGGGGTCAGCCTGCGCGAGGCGTACGCCGCGTTCGGCCTCGACCCGGAGGCGATCACGCGGGCCGCGCGCCGACCGCAGGACGTCGTCGGCTACCTGGAGGCGCACATCGAGCAGGGCCCGGTCCTCGAGGACCGCGGCCGGGCGCTCGGCCTGGTCTCGTCCATCGCCGGGGCCCGCAGAACCCTGATCACGATCACCGGCCGCGCCGCGCACGCCGGAACCCCGTACCCGCTGCGCCGCGACGCGCTGGCCGGGGCGGCGGAGGCGATCACGCTGATCGAGTCGCTCGCCCCGGACCTCGGCCTGATCGCCACGGTCGGCCGGGTCGGCGCGCAGCCGGGCGCGGTCAACGTGGTCGCGGGCTCGGCCACCTTCAGCCTCGACCTGCGCGCGGCCTCCGACGAACAGCGGGACACCGGCCTCGGCGTCCTGCTCACGAAGATCGACAAGGTGTGCGAGCGGCGCGGCCTGAGCGTGAGCGCCGAGCAGACGCACGTCGCGGAGACCGTGCACTGCGATCCCGGCATGAAGGCGGCCCTCGCGGCGGCGGTCGCGGCCGCCGAGGAGGGCGAGCCGCTCGAACTGTTCTCCCCGCCCGGCCACGACGCGATGGCGGTCGCCGCGCTCACCCGCGTCGGCATGCTGTTCGTGCGCTGCGCCGGAGGAGTGAGCCACCACCCGGAGGAATCCGTCAACGAAGCCGACGTCGCGCTGGCGATCGACGCGCTGCACGCCGCCGTCCTCAACCTCGCGGGGGAGTACGGAACACTGGCCACATGAACGAAGTGCCGATCGGTCAGCGCATCGACCGCCAGTACGCCGCGCTCTCCCGGCAGGAGCAGCGCGCCGCCGATGTGGTGCTCGACCGGCTCGACGACCTCGCGGTCTACAGCGCCTCGGAGATCGCGCAGCTGAGCGGCGTGTCCAAGGCCACCGTCTCCCGGCTGGTGCGCCGCCTCGGCTACCAGGACTTCGCGCAGGTCCGGGCCCAGGCGAAGCTGCTGCGCGGGCTCGGCTCCCCGATGGGCGCGGCGGCCCCGGCCGAGCCCGGCGGCGACGCGCTGGCCGCGCACCTGGCCGCCGAACGGCGCAACCTCGACCAGTTGGCGCACGCGGTGGCCGACGGACGGCTGGACGCGGCGGCCCGGCTGCTCGCCGAGGCGTCGCAGATCGTTGTCATCGGCCGCCGCAACAGCTACCCGGTGGCGCTGCACCTGCGGCAGCAGCTCGCCCAGATCCGCGGCCGCGTCACGGTGCTGCCGGTGCCCGGCCAGAGCCTCGGCGAGGACCTGGCCGACCTCGGACCGAAGGACGCGGCCGTACTGGTCGGCTTCCGGCGCCGCCCGAACGGCTTCAGCGCACTCGTTGAGGCGCTGCTCGCCCGCGACGTGCCGGTCGTGCTGATCGGTGACGCGTCGCTCGAACCCTGGCGCGACCGCGTGGCCCACTTCCTGCCCGCGCCGCTGGACTCGCCGTCCGCGTTCGACAGCTACGCCGCCGCGATGAGCCTGGTCAACCTGCTGGCCACGGCGATCCTGGCGCGGCACACCCGGCAGGGCCGCACCCGGGTCTCCACGATCACGACCTGGTACGACGACCTTCACGAACTGGAAGAAGCCCGGTGACCGGTATCCGCAACGCCCCCGACGCCGAACTGCGCGACCTGCTGCGCTCCTGCCTGGACGTGCCCCGCTGGATCGACGAGGTCGCCACGGCCGCGCCGTTCGCCTCCGTCGCCGACCTGCTGGACCGCGCCCGGCACGCCGCCGAGCCGCTGGAGCCGGAGGAGATCGAGCAGGCCCTCACCGCGCACCCGCGCATCGGTCAGCGCCCGACCGGCGAGACCCGCGAGGCCGCCTTCTCCCGAGCCGAGCAGCGGGCCCCTGACGCCGACGACCCCGAGCTCGCCGCCCGGATCGCGCAGGGCAACGCCGCGTACGAGGACCGCTTCGGCCGCGTCTTCCTGATCCGCGCCGCCGGACGCACCCGCGCCGAGATCCACGCCGAGCAGCAGCGCCGCCTCGCCCTCGACGACGCGGCCGACCTGCGCATCGTGGCCGGCGAACTCCGCGAGATCGCGCTGCTCCGCCTCGAACGCCTCCTGAGCAGCAGCGACGGCAGTAGCGACGGCAGCCGCAGCCGCAGTCACATCACGACCCACGTCCTCGACGCGGCCCGCGGCGTCCCGGCGGCAGCCCTCGAAGTCACCCTCGAACAGCGCGCGGACGACGGCTGGACCGAGCTCGGCCACGGACTCACCGACGCCGACGGCCGGATCAACAGCCTCGGTCCCGAAACGGTCCCGGTCGGCCGCTACCGCGTCACCTTCGACACCGGCGCCTACTTCGCCGCGCAGGGCACGAGCACCTTCTACCCGCAGGTCGTGGTCGTCGTCGAGCTCACCGACGCGGCCGCGCACTACCACGTGCCGCTGCTGCTGAGCCCCTTCGCGTACTCGACGTACCGGGGTAGCTAGACGAGGCCCGTGTACGAGTCCCAGGCCGGTCCGGCGTCCTCGGCGTCGTCGTGGAGCACGGTTGCCTGGATCAGGCCGTACGGTCGGTCGTCGGCGTTGAAGACCTCGCCCTTGTTCTCGATCCCGAAGCGCGCGAGGTCGTAGAGGAAGTGGTGCTTGTTCGGCGCCGACAGCCGGACCTCGGCCAGGTAGGGGCACGTTTCGAGCACCGTGCGGCCCATCGCGTAGAGCGTCTGCTGGAGGGCGAGCGAATGCAGCGTCGCGAAGGTCTCGACGAGGATCCGTCGCACCGTCGCGTACGCCGCCTCCCAATCGACGTCCACGTCCGAGAAGCGCCAGCCCGCGTCGAGCGACGTGGCCATCACGCGGTCCGTCGTCGGCTCCAGCACCGTGTACGGGTCCTGGAGGAAGCCGTGGAACTCGGAGCCGGTGGACTTGAGAATCGTCAGATCCTTGACCCCGCCGACCACCCACACCCGCTGCGCGTCCACGGTCACGGCCGCCGTCCGCACCTCGGGGCCGCGGCGCACCCACGTGTGGTCGTGCTCGCTGCCGTCCACGAGCACGCGCTCCCAGGCGAACTGCTCGATCTCGACGCGCGCCGACTCGACCGGCTCGATGTCCGCGACGAAGTGCCGCGCCAGCACGAGCCCGTACTCCTCGATCGACGACCAGGCCTTCTCCTTCGCGTACGCGTAGACGGTCTGCTTCTGACTGTCCGTCGGCAGCACGTCGCCCTGGTCGCCGACCGTGTGTGCCGCGTCGAAGCGGCCGCGCAGGGCGGTCGACACGTTGAGGTCGACGATCTCGTGGCGCGGCGTGTCGCGGGTGATCCGCACGACGCGGGTCTCCGCCTTGCCGTACCGGTTGGGGCCGAGCACGATGGCCATCCCTCGTCACTTCCTCTCGAGTAGTCGGCCAAGTCCGGGGCCGGTAGCTTCACCGGCGAGCCACGTGCGCCGCACCGCCCCGACCAGTTCGGCGCCGTCGAAGGCGCTGACGGGATTGCGGTGCAGCAGTTCGGCGGCCGACACGTGGACCGGCGCGTCGGGCGCGAACGTGACCAGATCGGCCCGCACGCCCGGCTCGATCCGCCCCCGGTCACCGAGCCCGACCAGATCCGACGTGCCCTGACACATCCACTTGAGCACCGACTCCAGCGGCAGTCCACGCGCCGAGGCCGCCGTCCACACGGCGGGCAGCGCGACCTGGAGCCCCGCGATCCCGCCCCACGCCTGGGCGAAGTGGCCGTCGCCCGCGAACTTCATCTCAGCCGTGGACGGAGAGTGGTCGGAGGCGATGATGTCGATGACGCCGTCGGTCAGGCCCTGCCAGAGCAGATCACGGTTCGCGGCCGAGCGGATCGGCGGGCAGCACTTGAACTGCGTGGCCCCGTGCGGGATCTCGGCCTCCTCGAACGCGAGGTAGTGCGGGCAGGTCTCGACGGTCAGCGGCAGGCCCTCGGCCTTCGCCACCGCGATCACCGGCAGCGCGGCGGCCGAGGACAGGTGCAGGATGTGCGCGCGGACGCCGGTCGTGCGCACGGCCGTGATCACGTTCTCGATCGCGGCGATCTCGGCGGAGTCCGGACGGCTGGCGAGGAAGCCCCCGTAGTCGCCGTGCGCGGCGTGCGCCTCGGACTCGGCGAGCACGGCCGGATCCTCCGCGTGCACGATCAGCAGCCCGCCGAACGCCGCGATCTCGGCCGCCGCCACGTGCAGCTGATCGGCGCTCAGATGCTCGAACTCGGGCACGCCCGACGGCGCCAGGAACGCCTTGAACCCGAACACTCCGGCCGCGTGGAGCTCTGCCAACCGACCGAGGTTCTGCGGCACGGCCCCGCCCCAGAACCCGACGTCGACCGAGCACGCGTCGTCCGCCGCCGCGCGCTTGACCGCCAGCGCCTCGGGCGTGACCGTCGGCGGGATGCTGTTCAGCGGCATGTCGATGATCGTCGTCACGCCGCCCGCGGCGGCCGCCGCGGTCGCGCTCGCGAAGCCCTCCCACTCGGTGCGGCCAGGCTCGTTCACGTGCACGTGCGTGTCCACGACGCCCGGGATCAGCACCTCGTCGTCGGCGAGCCGAACCACGTCGCGCGCCTCGACGGCCGCGTCCGGTGCGAGGACTCCGGTGATCACGCCCGCGTCCACGACCACGGCTCCCGGCCGCGCGCCGTCCGGCGTGTAGACACGCTGCGCTTGAATGACCAGATCGTGCATCCGGATCACAGGTCCAGGGTCAGTTCGGCGGTGCGCGCCCGCGAGCAGCAGATGGTCATCTGGTCGTTCGCCTCTCGTTCCGCCGTGCTCAAAACCTCGTCCCGATGGTCCGGCAGCCCGCCGAGCACCGGCGTCAGACACGCGCCGCAGATCCCCTGTTCGCAGGACAGATCCACCGGCACGCCGTTCGCCTGGAGCACGTCCGCGATCGACGAGCCCGAGGGCACCCGGTACGTCTCGCCGCTGCTCGCCACCCGGACCGCGAACTCGTCGCCCTCGGAGAGCGCGGCGGACGCCTCTGCGTCGAGCGCGAACGTCTCCTGATGCACCTGCTCCTCGGCCCAGCCCGCCGCCAAGGCCTGCGCCCTGACATGCTGCATGAACCCGGCCGGCCCGCATACGTGGATCTGCGCCCGGGGGACCGCCCACTGGAGCGCCTCCGGCAGCGCGGTGCGCGGGCTCTGGCCGAGCGCGCTGAGCCGCAGGTGCACTCGTTCGGCGTAGGGACGCGTCGCGATGTACTCGATCAGCGGAGCGCGTTCCCGGTCGGGGGCGTAGAACCACAGGTCGAACGCGGCTCCGTCCTGCCAGAGCGACTCCGCCATCGCCAGCAGCGGCGTGATCCCGATCCCGGCGCCCAGCAGCAGCGTGTGACTGCCGCGCACCAGCGGGAACTTGCTGCGCGGCGCGCTCACCTGCACGACGTCCGTCACCCGCAGTTCGTCGTGCAGAGCAGCCGAGCCGCCGCGTCCGTCCCGCTCCCGCTTCACGCAGATCAGATACCTGCCGTCGGCTGCGGGGGAGCAGAGCGAGTACTGGCGGACGTACCGGCCGAAGCGCACGTCGATGTGGTCGCCCGGCCGCGCCTCGGGCAGCCGGCCGGCCGCGTCCGGGTGCCGCAGTTCGATGAGCAGGGAGTCGGAGGCCGCGCGGGTCAGCGCGTGCACGACGGCGTTCGTCATGGTCATCGCCGATCCCCGATCAGGCCGTGAAGAAGGAGCCGAGGCCCAGACCGCGCAGCGCCCTGCGATACGCGATCGAACTCCGGTCGGCCGGGACGTGCACCTCGAGCTTCGGATCTAGCGGCAGGTTCTCCGGCTTCTGCACCTCGACGATCGCCCGGTCCTCCTCGAACACGATCCGGTTGAAGTCGTGCACCGCCTGCGCCGGCTGGTCGGTGTCGAAGTTCTTGCAGATCGGCGCGAACATCCGGGTCATCCGGGCGGAGACCGGCGAGGCCGCGTTCATGATCGAGAGCCGGCCGCCGTCCGGGAAGTGCACCACGAGCGTCGCGGTGAACGGAACGTGCAGCCGGAAGTGCCGCAGCCACTGGAAGCCCGGTTCGCTGTGGTCCTCGACCCCGATCGGATAGTTGCTGACGCCGCTCCAGTACTCGACCTCGAACCCGTCGGCCGTCGGGCTCGGCGCGTAGTCCGGCACCACCGGGTTGTCCGGGTTCCCGAAGGACTTCAGGTGCACGAAGCTGAAGTGCGCGACGTCCAGGAAGCCCTCGATCTGCCGCCCGGCGAAGGCCGCGATGTCGATCCACGGGCAATTGATCAGCTGGAATCCCGCTTCGTCCCAGTGCGGATGCGCCGGGATCCGCGGCTCGTCCTCGGCGTCGGCGGCCAGGCACGTCCAGATCAGGCCGTAACGTTCGACGGCCGGGTAGGTGCGCAGGTGCAGCCGGGAGGGAATCTTCGCCTGCGGATTCGCCGGGATGTCCACGCAGCGGCCCGCGGCGCCGAAGCGGAAGCCATGGTACGCGCAGGAGATCCCGCGCACGCCGCCCTTGCCGAGGCTCAGCGGCACGCCGCGGTGCGGGCAGATGTCGTCCGCGATCACGACCTGCCCGTCCGCCCGGTAGACCACGAGCGGCTGGTCCAGCAGCTTCACCCCGAGCGGGTCCGCGCCCACCTCCGTGGCCAGCGCGACCGGGTACCAGTAGCGCGCGATGATCCGCCAGTCGTCCGGATCGAAGGTGCACTCGCGGGGCAGGGTCAGCTCAGCGGGCATGGCGGGGCCTTTCAACGGTCGGGGCTTTGCGGCGGCACGGGTGTCGAGGAGGAAAGCCCTCTCAACACCCGTGCGCCACACGCCCCCGCGTCCAGGCGACGCGGCGGATCAGCTCAAGCGCGCATGCCATCGCCGATCCTCCGTTCCTCGCCGCCAGCGGGGATTGACCGCTGCACCGTCGAGTCCCGACGCTACAAACCGGCTGTTTCCGCCGCGCGTCACGTCCGTTGCGCCGCGATTTCCCTCCGGCCACCGCGCTACCCTGTGGCGATGACCGCACCGAACACCGAGCGGGACCGGCTGCTCGGCCTGGTCGTCGACTTCGTGCTGGCCAACGGCGTGGCCTCGCTGACCCTGCGCGCCCTGGCCACGGCCATCGGCTCGAACAACCGGATGCTGCTGTACTACTTCGGCAGCAAGGACCAGCTCACCATGGACGCGCTGGAGGCCGCGGGCTCCCGGTTCCCGCGCTTCGCCAGCGTCTCGCGCGAACTGCGCACCAGCCCGGCCGCGCTCGAGACCCGGCTGTCCGAGGCCTGGGACGGGATCTCCGCCGCCGAGACCCGGCCGTTCGCCCGGCTGTTCTTCGAGGTCTTCGGCCTCGCGGTGAACCGCCCCGACGTCTACGGCGGCTGGCTGGAGAACGTCGCGCACGCCCTCGTCGACGACGTGACCGCCACTCTGGAGCGGGAGGGCGTGCGCCGGGCGTCGGCCGAGGTGCTGGCCCGTGAACTGGTCGGCTGCTGGCGCGGCCTGCAGATGGACCTGCTCGGCTCCGCCGACGAGCGGCGCGCCCATCTCGCCGCGCAGGCCGCCGTGGAGTCGATCTGCGTGCGGGCTATGAACCAGGCGGTTCACTAGGTCGCTGTTACCGGCAGATTTAATCCCGGTGAGCTGACGTCAGACCCCTTGCCCGCGGTTGAATCGGATGGTTCACTCCGTGCCATGAACACGCTGAACGAACCAGGAGTCTTCGCCGCCGCGGATCTGGCCGGGATCCGCTGGTACTACCAGATGCACGGCTACGCGGTCGTGCGCGGCCTGTTCTCGGACGAGCACTACGCCCGCATGGAGGCCGAGTGCGTCGAGGCCCAGGCCCGCGTCGTGGCCGGGGAACTGCCCGAACGCTACGGCTCGACCAAGTACATCGACGACCCGGCGAAGGCCGAGAAGTTCGCGAACTACGTCGAGCACGTCACCGAGGTCGCGCCGTCCGTGCACGAGGCCGTGAACGACGAGCGCCTGCTGACCATCCTGCGCGCGCTGCTCGGCGAGGACATCTGGTTCGGCGGCGACGTGCAGTCCGGCGTGGTCTACCAGGACGCGCGGCCCGGCCGGGAGTCCGGCTACACCCGGATCGGCTGGCACTCGGACTGGCAGGCGAGCCCGAGCATGGACATCTGGCCCGCCACTTCGATCACTCTGCACATCGACGAGACGAGCCCCCACAACGGCTTCCTGCGCGTCGTGCCGGGCAGCCACCTGTGGGCCACGCCCGCGCCGTACAAGAACGTGAACAACATCGCCGTCCCGGACACCGCGCGCCCGTCCGGCGGCCGCACGCTCGCGCCGCCGCCGTTCCCGATGCCGCTCACGTTCGAGAAGGTGCGTGGCGAGGTCGCCGTGTACGCCGAGCGCGGAGACGTGCTGCTGCACGACTGCTACCTCTGGCATTCGGCGACCCGCGCCACCGACGACCACGCCACGCGCCGCCACCTGCGCGGCAGCTACTTCGCGGGAGTCCGGCCCACGTCCGGGCAGCAGAGCGAGTTCATCAAGAACGCGGCCCGCTGACCGGCCACGGGTACTCGAACGCGCGGTACGTGTTCACGCCGGTCGGGAACGCCGCGTTGAACCGGAGCTTTCCGGTGCGGCCGTACACCGACACGTAGGGCAGCGCGCCCCAGCCGACCACGAGATCGCCCGAGGCCGTCGTCTGCGCGTTGCCCTGCGAGGCGGCGACCTGGCCCTCCGGCTGGTCCACCGACTTCACCAGCGTGGCCACGTGCGTGTGCTGATTCAGCCGGATCGTGACGACGCGGCTCACGCCGTACTCGGGCGTGCCCGCGGACTCGTCGTCGAACACGGTGTACTCGCCGTGCCCGATCGCCTCGGGGTCGTGCTGCCACGCGAAGATCACGCCCGCGTCGTCCAGCGACTGCCCGGGCGCGGCCTTCTCAGTGAACGACGACGCCTTTCCGCCGAGCTGCCAGACGATCGCGCCCGAGTGCGGGTTCACGTCGTACGCGGTCCAGGTGTTGCGCGCGTCGATCAGCAGGTCGCCGTCGGTGTCGAAGTGCGCGGCGTTCAGGTGGAACCAGTCCCAGGGCGTCGCGGCGGAGGCGGGCAGCGGCTGCTCGCTCTGCGCGTAGGGCACGTGGTCGGCGCTGTTCCACTGCCACAGCACTCGGCCGCTGCGGATGTCGATCTCCTGGATCACGCCGTCGATCACGGTCTGGTCGGCCGGGCCGCCGATCGAGCGCAGGTCGGCCGTCGCGGTCTCGTACGAGAAGACCAGCGCGGTGTTCCACGGCGTGATCAGGAACTCGTGGCCGTCGGTGGTCTGCCCGCCGCCCGCGTGGATCGCGGCGATCCGGTGGTCGTGCGTGTCGTATATGTAGTCGGTGCCGTCCGACAGGCCGCCGAGGTTCGTCCCCTGCCACCAGGTCAGCACCGGCCGGCCGTCGTACTGCTGGAGCTGGAAGTCGGCGGCGGTCTGGCCCTGCGGCACGGCCTTGAACCAGACCACGTCACCGTGCTGATTCACGATCTCCGGGCCGTTGGCGTACGTGCCGGTGCCGCCGGTCGGCGTGATGAAGAGGTCTTCGTCACTCGACGCGTCGGTCGAGGTCAGCACGGTCAGCGGGGGAGGGGCGGCGGGTACGGTCGCGGCGTGCGCGACGGTCGGGGCGGAGGCCGCCGCGAGCATGGAAAAAAGCAGACGTATACGCATGGATATCAGAAATCTTCCTCGAGTGGGCATGATGATGCGAGGGAGAGCGGTAAAGGGGGGAACGCGCGATGGGTGGGTCAGCGCGGACAGATGGCGCTGGTCACCCGCATGAGGTCGACGTGGAATCGACCGACGAGCAGGGTGGCGTGGCGCGACATGGAAACGAGCCTGGCGCGGTGATCGCCGCGCCGTCAAGGCTGGTCCACGCCTCGGGCAGGCCGGCCGCTCCCCACGCGTCACACCGGTCACTCCTCGTCGCCGAATACGCGGGTAGAGTTAGCACGTGGGTGACGAGAAGGACCCGGATGTCGAGGTGCGGATTCCGCTCTCGGCGCTGAGCGCTGTGCAGCGCGCGCTGATCACCGTGCACGCGGCGGTCGGGCTGCGCGCGACGCTCCAGGCGATCGCGGACGGCGTGACCGGTTCGACGCCGTTCTCCGAGGTCACGGTCACCACGGCGCGCGACCCGAAGGCGGCGGACCTGCACGTCGAGGCCGTGGTCGGGCCGCCGGACGCGGTGGCGATGCTGCTCGACACGACCTGCCCGCGCGCCGCGCTGATCGAGCACCTGGCCGGCGGCGAACCGCGCGGCGGGCTGCGGTTCTGGTCGCACTTCGGGCAGACCGAGGGCGTGATCATGTACGTGCCCGACTACGAGCCGCTGGACGTCCCGGACGCGTGGCGGCCCGAGTACGAGCTGATGGCCCCGCTCTACGGTCCGGACGGCGAGCTGATCGGGACGATGAGCCTGGACCGGCCGCGGAACGGGCGCATCCCGCCGCAGTGGGCGAACGAGATCCTGGAACTGTTCGCCGAGCAGGCCGTGATCGCGATCCTCAACGCCCGGCGGCACGAGGAGGCGCTGCGTGCGATGCGGACACTGGAGCAGGAGAAGGCCGAACTGCACGCCGCGTTCGCCGAGCAGCACGTCCGCGCGACCCACCTGCGCGACGAAGCCCGCCGCGACGCGCTCACCGGCCTCGCCAACCGCGTGCAACTCGGCGAGCGTCTCGAAGAACTGCTGACCGCGCGGATCCCGCTCGCAGTCGTGTTCTGCGACCTCGACCACTTCAAGCGCATCAACGACACGCACGGCCACGCCGTCGGCGACGAGGTACTGCGCGTCACCGGGACCCGCCTCGCCGAACGCCTCCGCGACGCCGACGTGGTGGCCCGCATCGGCGGTGACGAATTCGTCGTGGTCGCAGCGGGCCTGCACGAACACGACGCCCCCGTGCTACTCGAGCGAATCGACGCCGCCTTCGCCGCCGACCCCGTGCGCATCGGCAACCTGAGTCTGCACCTGTCCTGTTCACTCGGACTCGTCTGCGAATCAGGAGCCTCCGACGTCCCACCCGGCTCCGCCGCCCAACGCGCCGAAGAACTCCTCAGCAGCGCCGATCGCGAGATGTACGCGCACAAACGCTCTCGCGCAGGCGTGCACCGACTGCTCCAGCTGGCCGACACTCAGCCGGACGCAGGTCACTGACGACCACGACCGACGCTTGTTAGGCTGTCCGTAGCGAACCAACAGCGAGTCAGAATGTTGCGAGGTTGGGAATGACCGAGACGCGTGACCAGTCGCCGAGCCAGGTACCGGTCGGGATCGATGCGAGCCGGCCGAGCATCGCGCGGGTCTACGACGCGTTCCTCGGGGGCAAGAACGCGTACGCCGTCGACCGGATGGTGATGGACAAGATCCTCGCCGTGGTGCCGGAGGCGCCGGACATCGCGCTGGGCAACCGCGGGTTCCTGAACCGCGCGTGCCGCTTCCTGGCCGCGCAGACCGGGATCGAGCAGTACCTCGACTGCGGCTCCGGGCTGCCGACCTCCGAGAACACCCACCAGATCGTGCACCGGCTCAAGCCCGAGGCGCAGGTCGTCTACGTGGACAACGACCCGGTGGTGCTGGCGCACGGACGCGCGCTGCTGGAGGACGAGGAATACACGCACATGGTCGAGGCCGACATCTTCAAGCCCAAGTCGGTGCTCAACCACCCGGTCGTGCTGCGGAACCTCGACTTCTCGAAGCCGATGGTGCTGCTCCAGGTCGGCACGCTGCACCACCTCGTCGGAGACGCGGGCCCGGCGGTGATGAGCGAGTACATCGACGCGCTCGCACCCGGTTCGTACGTGGTGTTCAGCCACTTCTTCGACCCGCAGATCCCGGAGTACACCGACGTCGCCAAGCGCATCGAGAACGTGATGGTGAAGGGCCCGCTCGGCGCCGGCGCGTTCCGGACCGCCGCCGACGTCGAGGCGATGCTGCCCGGCCTGGAGATCATCAAGCCGAACGGGACCACCGAGCCGGGGCTCGTGCGCTGCTCCGCGTGGTGGCCGGACGGTCCCGCACTGCTGAACCCGAGCCCGGCCTCGCACTGCATCGTCGGCGCCGTGGCCCGCAAGCCCTAGGGTGCGTTTGAAAGGTATCGCCGGGTCTGCGGCGCCTGCCACGCACGCTCGCGGCGTTGCAGGAGCGGTTACAGACGACCGAGTATGCGCCCGCCCCTGCGCCTTGCGAGCGCACGCGTCAGACACCGCGGCCTGATCCGACGCTACCTTTCAAACGCGCCCTAGGCGGACCTGAGTTCCCGGCTGCGGCCGCGGAACTCGGCGACCACCTCGTCGCCGCGCAGCACCCTGACGTCGTAGATCCCGCTGCGGCCGAAGGTGACGCGCTCCTCGGCGACGGCGGTCAGTTCGTCGCCGGTGCGTACCGGAGTGATGAAGCTGATCTCGGCCCCGGCGGCCACGGTCACCGGTCCGCGGCTGTTGCAGGCGCAGGCGAACGCGCTGTCGGCGAACAGGAAGACGTAGCCGCCGTGCGCGATGCCGTGGCCGTTGACCATCGCGTCGGTCACGGTCATGCGCAGCACGGCGCGGCCCGCCTCGGCCTCGACCAGCGCGATTCCGAGCGCCCGTGAGGCCTGGTCGGCGGCGAACATCTTCTCAGCTGCGTTCACGCCCGCCGACGATACCAGGGGCGAAATGTTGATCCCGTTTTGCCGTTTCCTCGGCGGAACGTGACGCCCGCGCTACTTGCTGCTATCGCAATGCGCTGTGACACTCCAGTCGTGATACCCACACCGATACCCACCACCCCGTCCGCGCGGTCGCGCGTGCGGCGCAGGCTGGCCGCGTTCACGGCCGCCCTGCTGATCCCGTTCGCCGCGGGGGCCGTCGCCGCGTCCGCCGCGACCACGATCACCAACGGCGGCTTCGAGACCGGCAGCCTCTCCGGCTGGACCGCCTCGGGCCCGGCCACCGGAGTCAGTACCGCGAACCCGCACTCCGGCACGTACGCCGCGCTGCTCGGTTCGAGCTCGCCGACCAACGGCAGCTCCTCGATCGCGCAGTCCTTCACCGCGCCGTCCGGCGGGGGCACGCTCTCGTTCTGGTACGACGTCGTGTGCCCGGACACGGTCACCTACGACTGGGCCACGGCCACGCTGAAGGACACGACCAGCGGCACCACCAAGACGGTGCTGGCCAAGACCTGCGTGGCGAACTCGGGCTGGAAGCAGGTCAGCAGCACCCTGACGTCAGGGCACAACTACACCCTCACCCTGACCAGCCACGACGACAACTACGCCGGGGACCCGACGTACACCGAGTACGACGACGTGGTGCTCACCCCGGCCAGCACCACCAACGACTTCTCGCTGGCCGTGAGCCCGACCTCCGCGTCGGTCACGCCCGGCAACTCGGCCACCGCGACCGTCTCGACCGCGGTCACGTCCGGCAGCGCCCAGAGCGTCGCGCTGACCGCCTCCGGGCTGCCGACCGGCGCGAGCGCGGCGTTCAATCCGGCGAGCGTGACGGCCGGGGCGTCCTCGACACTGACGATCAGCACGACGAGCAGCACGCCGTCGGGCACCTCGACCGTGACCATCACCGGCACGGGCGCCTCCGCCACCCACGCGGCGACGTTCGCGCTGACGGTCGGCACGTCCGGCGGGATCACGCTGACGGAGGTGAGCACGGACCCGTACACGGACACCGACGCGCAGCACGCGACCGAGGTCGAGCCGGACACGTTCGCGTACGGCAACACCGTCGTCTCCGCGTTCCAGGTCGGCCGGGTCTACGGCGGCGCCTCGAACCTGGGCTGGGCCACCTCGACCGACGGCGGCTCGACCTGGAGCCACGGCTACCTGACCGGGATCACGGTCAACGCGGGCGGTTCCGACGCGCAGGTCTCCGACGCGGCGGTGGCCTACGACGCGAAGCACGGCGAGTGGCTGGTCGTCGGCCTGCCGATCGACTCCTCGGGCAACGCGGCTGGCGTCACCGTGAACCGGTCGGCGGACGGCCTCAGTTGGGGCAGCGCGACGCACGCGGTCGGCTTCGACGGCCAGGGCTACGACAAGCAGTGGGTCACCTGCGACGACACCTCGACCAGCGCCTACTACGGCAACTGCTACATCGAGGTGGACGTGACCTCGTCCAACAACCTCGAGTCGATGTCGGTGTCCAGCGACGGCGGCCAGACCTGGTCGGCGCTGCGGCATCCAGCGGACAACCCCTCGGGCCTCGGCGGGCAGCCGCTGGTGCAGCCCAACGGCACCGTCGTCGTGCCCTACTCGGCCAACGGCAGCGCCATCCGTTCGTTCACCTCGACCAACGGCGGCGGATCCTGGACGTCCAGCGTGCTGGTCTCCAACGTCAGCGAGTCCACGGTGGCGGGCAACCTGCGCGCCGGTGACGGACTGCCGAGCGCCGAGGAGGACGCCAGCGGCAAGGTGTACGCGGTCTGGCAGGACTGCCGGTTCCGTTCCGGCTGCTCCTCGAACGACATCGTGCTGAGCTCGTCGACGAACGGCACCACCTGGTCCGCCGTCACTCGTGTGCCCATCGACGCGGCCACGAGCACCGACGACCACTTCATCCCGGGCCTCGGCGTGGACCGCACGACGTCCGGCAGCACCGCGAAGCTCGGTTTGTACTACTACTTCTATCCCAACGCCTCCTGCTCCGCGTCCACCTGCCAACTCGAGGTCGGCTACATCTCCTCGGCCAACGGCGGATCGACCTGGAGCGCGGCACAGACCGTGGCGGGCCCCTTCAGCCTGTCGCGGATCGCGAGCACCAGCCAGGGCAGCATGGTCGGCGACTACATCTCGGCGAGCGTGGTCAACGGCAACGCGGTCGGCATGTTCGCCGTCGGTGCGGCACCTACCGGCGGACTCGCCTTCAACGAG
Source organism: Actinospica sp. (assembly GCA_035493475.1). GTDB lineage: Bacteria > Actinomycetota > Actinomycetes > Streptomycetales > Catenulisporaceae > Actinospica. The sequence continues at coordinate 86,337 of DATJIF010000009.1, read as the reverse complement.
GGCACGTACACCGCGGGCGGCCTCCCCGTCACCGGCGGCTCGAACACCGCCAGCGCCGGACCGGTCCAGCCCTTCACCCCGGGCACGTTCGGCACCCCGGCTCCGCTGACGACCCTGCACTGATCAAGGACGAGTGTGGGCCTTGCCGCCCGGCGAGGCCCACACATCGCGTAGAGTCGGGGACGTGCTTCGGCCGCTGTCGATCCTCGTCCTGCTCGGACTGTGGATGATGCACGGCGTCTCGGCGACGACGAACGCCGGCTGCCACGGCGTGCCGATGCTGATGCCGACGACCTCGACGTCGATGACGGCCGCCGCGCCGATGAGCGCCACCACATCGGTTGTCCGGCACACCCCGGCCGCCGACGCGCAGATGGGCTGCGCCGAGACCTGCCTGTCCGGCCAGCCGCCGTCCTCGGGTGACCTCATGCTCGGCCTGCTGACCGCGTTCATCCTCGTCGCGATCGTCTTCGGCCTGGATCTGGAACTCCGACGTCCGCGCGAGATGAGCCGTCGTGGACCGCCGGGTCCGGTGGGCAGACGGTTGCTGACTGAGATGTGTGTTTCGCGGACGTGATCCGGACTCGCTTGTTCCGAGTCCCCTTCACCCCTTCGCGAAAGTTGAACAATAAACATGCGTACTCTGCGATGCGCCCTGCCCGCGGCCCTGCTCGCCGCCACCCTCAGCGCCTGCGCGTCCTCGACGACACCGGCCGCCAGTTCCGCCTCGACCCCGATGCAGTCGACCCCGATGCAGTCGGCGTCGTCGATGCCGACGATGTCGATGTCGATGCCGTCCGGGACCGGCCTGGCGTCCTCGTCCGACGGCTTCACGCTCGTGGCGTCCACCACGGCGAGCTCGATCTCGTTCCGGATCGAGGACGAGATGGGCATGGCGGTCACCTCGTTCCAGCCGGACCAGACCAAGCTGATGCACCTGTACATCGTGCGCTCGGACCTGACGGGCTATCAGCACGTGCACCCGACGATGGCGGCGGACGGCACGTGGAGCGCGAAGCTCGCGACGATGCAGCCCGGCACCTACCGCGCGTATGCCTCGTTCGTCACCGCGGACAGCAGTGGAAGCACCGTGGATCTCGTGCTCAGCAGTCAGTTCACGGTGCCGGGCACGCCGTCCGCAGCCACTCCGCTGCCCGCCGCCGCGACGAGCACCAGCGTGGACGGATACACGGTCACCGTCTCCGGCGAGCTGATGTCGGGCATGGAGCACGCGCTCACCGCGACGATCAGCAAGAACGGCATGCCGGTCACCGACTTGCAGCCGTATCTCGACACCTACGCGCATCTGACGGCGTTCCACGAGGGTGACATGGCCTTCGCGCACCTGCACCCGCAGGGCACGGTCAACGGCGACCACGGCGGCCCGACGCTCACCTTCGACGCCACGATGGCCGCGAGCGGGAACTACCGGCTGTTCCTGCAGTTCCAGACCGGCGGCGTGCTGCACACGGCGGCGATCACCGTGCACGTCGGCTAGTCGGCGGGAAGACGAACGTGGCCCGCCCGGACAGTCCCGGGCGGGCCACGCTTGTGACGAAACGTCAGACGCTGTCGACGGAGGTCTTCCGGCGACGGCGCAGCACGACCACGCCGCCGATGATCGCGGCGGCACCGGCGCCCGCGGCGACCGGCGTGCTGATCATCGGGGTCGGGTTGACGACGACGGCCGGCGCGCCGCCGCACTGGGCCTGGGCGATGGTGAGGGTCTGGGTGCCGTTCAGCAGCGTGATCTTGAGGGCCGCCTCGGTGAGCACGCCGTTGGAGTCGGTGGAGCTCGGGAAGAACTGCAGCGAACCGAGGTTCAGCGGCAGCGAGATCGTCGAGGTGGTGTTCGGGATGTTGATGGCGGTCGACACGCCGAGCACCTTGAAGCTGGCGCTGGCGATCGAGCTGTTGCCGGTGGCGCCGGTCGGGGTGGCGTTGCAGGTGGTGTCGATGGCGCCGAGCACGAGGCTGGCCGTCGGCCCGAGGGTGACGGTCAGGCTCTCGGTCTTGGCCTCGGCCGACGAGGTGCCGGTGGACGGGTCGCCGCTGGTGGTCGCGGTCAGCGTGGCGTTCGAGGCGAACGGCGCGACGCTGATGCCGACCGCGGTCTGGGTGCCGGTCGGCGGGCCGGGGTAGTTCGAGTGCGGGGTGGGGGATACGGTCACGACGCCGGTCGAGGCCACCATGAAGGCGTCCGCTACGGGTGCGCTCAGGGCAGCGTGGGCGGGGACCGCGGTGCACAGCAGGCCGCCGAGGGCGGCGGCGCCCGCGACCAGACGGGCGGTGGTGCGAGGAGTCATGGTGCGCAATGCTTTCTGCTGGGTGGGTGGCGGAAGTTCCGCCTCTGCTAGCCGAGGATCGGTGCGCGATGCCCGGATTCCGGGGAGGGTCCGGCGTTTCTCCGCGCGCGTCGTCGCAAAATCAGGCGGATGGCTCAGCCACCGCATGCTGCCTTGGCAGGGGTGGTACGTACACCTCTTGGTCTTCTTCGGGTTCCATGGGGCTGAGCGGGAAGCGGTCCCGGATCAGGGCTTCGATGCGGGTCGCGGCGAGCCCGTCGCCGAAGGGGGAGCGCAGGTCCGCGAGGCCGCGCAGCACGTTCGGCAGGTCGGCCAGCAGCGCCCGCGCGTGCAGGCCGATGGCCGGTCCCGGCTCGACGAGCACCGCGAACTTCTCGAGTGCCTCCGGGCGTTCGGTGGAGCGGCGCACCACGATCAGGGGCCTGCGCAGCACCGTGGCCTCCTCCTGGATGCCGCCGGAGTCGGAGACCAGCAGCGCGCACTCGGCGGCGAGCGCGAGGAAGTCCCGGTAGCCGAGCGGGTCGCACATCACGATCCGCTCCGACAGCCCGGCCCCGCCGTCGTCGCCGAGGGAGCGCAGCGCGGCGCGGGTGCGCGGGTGGACCGGGAAGAGCACCGGCCGGCCCGCCTCGCCGAGCGCCGCCAGTTCGGCCACGATCGCGCCCAGCCGCCGCGGGTCGTCGGTGTTCTCCGGCCGGTGCACGGTCGCCAGAATGAAGCGCCCCGGCTCGACGCCGAAGTCGGCCAGCAGCTTGCCGCGGTGCGCCGGGTCGGGCAGCGCGTGCGTGAGCGCCTCGACCACGGTGTTGCCGGTCACCGCCACGCGCCGCGGGTCGATCCCCTCGCCCCGCAGGTTCTCCGCGTTCCCCGGGGTCGGCGCGCACAGCAGGTCGGCGACGTGGTCGATCAGCACGCGGTTGTGCTCCTCGGGCATCGCGCGGTCGTGGCTGCGCAGCCCGGCCTCCACGTGCACGAGCGGGATGCCGCGCGCGTTGGCGGCCAGCGCCCCGGCGAGCGCCGAGTTCGTGTCGCCCTGCACCACGACGACGTCGGGCTCGCCGGCCGCGAAGCAGCCGTCCAGCCGGCTCAGGCCCGCGCCGATCTGCTCGGCCCGGGTGTAGCCGCCCACCTCGAGCGTCGCGTCCGGCTGGCGCAGGCCGCACTCGGTGAAGAAGACCTCGGACATCCGCGCGTCGTAGTGCTGGCCGGTGTAGGCGACCCGGGCGCGTTCGCCGAACAGCCGGGCCAGCGGGGCCAGCTTGACGATCTCCGGCCGGGTGCCGAGGACGAAGGTGACGGAGCGCGCGAAGGCGCCGTCGCGGGGGTGGGACGTCGGCATGGTCGCTGCTCCGTTCAGCCGTGCAGGAAGGGGAGGTCGAACAGGTGCTGGGACAGCAGGCTGCTGCTGAGCTCGTTGTCCGGGATGTCGGCCGACTGCCAGGCCTCGGACAGGCGCTGCGCGGCGACCTTGCCGAGCCCGGGCTTGACGTACAGCCGCAGCCAGTAGCCGGGCGCGTACATCACGGCGGCCACCGGGCGGAAGTGCGCGGCGCGGGCCTTCGCGAAGACCGGCGCGGTGGACGAGTCGCCGCCCCACGGGTCCTCCAGCGGGCCCCCGGCGCCGACGACCATGGCCACCAGGTGATCGGTGATCGCGGCCGGCACCGGCTTGTTCAGGAACGGGTCGGCCACGCCGCCGAGGTCGAGCGCCCACTGGTCGGGCCGGAACTTCGCGGGCAGCACGCCCGCGTCCTCCACGGCGACGACCCCGGTGAGCGAGCCGTCCGCGGCGATCGCCGTGCCGACGGCCTCCTGCGCGTTCTGCAGGTGCAGGCGGTAGGTCGACCAGTCCAGGATCTCCGCGACCGAGACCGCTGAGACGGACGTGACGAGCGCGGCGGCGGCGAGCAGCGTCAGCACCCGGCTGCCCGAGGCCCACAGCACCAGCGCCAGCACGACGGCGAGCCCGGCGGCGAGGGTGATGGTGCCGCGCACGGCGACGTTGCCCGGCGTGCCGGTGTAGGCGGTGATCGCGGCGATCAGCAGCGCGAAGGCGCTCCAGCGGGCCGAGGGCGCGGCCGGTCCGGGCACGCCGGTGACCTCGGCGGACGCCGCGGAGCCCTGGCGCACGAGCGGGGCCGCGCGGCCGCCCGAGCCCTCGGTGAACAGCGGCCGGCTCAGCAGCACCAGGGCGACCGGGAACAGCAGTTGCCAGCAGAACCGGTTGGCGAAGTCCATCTGCAGCGCGGAGACGCGGTACAGCACCATGATGATCAGGGAGCTGACGCCCGCGAGCACCGCCGGGGTCGCGTCCCGCCACGGCGAGACCGGGCGGCTCGACGAGGGGCCGCGCCGCCGCGTGCGCACCCGCCGCACGACCTCGGCCGCGCCCGCCAGCACGCCCGCCAGCAGGACCATGCCCAGCAGGCCGACCACGGCGTGCGCGACCGCCACCACGTCGGTGGCTCCGGCGCCGCTCTTGAGCAGGTAGGAGTTCGGGAAGAACGAGTGGAACCACGCGTCGCGCAGCAGCCAGTAGCTGGCCAGTAGCGCCAGCACGCCGCCCGCCGCGACCGCGTCCGCGCGGCGGCGGTTCAGGTGCAGGCACCACAGCTCGGCGACCAGCGCGTAGACCATGCCCTCCGGCCGGCTGAGCGCGACCGCCAGCACGAGCACGTGGCCGAGCGCGTCGAGCCGTCCGCGGGTGTAGAGCAGGCCGAACAGCGCGGCGAGCAGCAGCGCGAAGCTCGCCGTCTCCAGGCCGGAGAACGCGTGTACGAAGAAGACCGGGTTCGCCACCGCGAACGCCGTCAGCAGCAGCTTCTGCAGCCGGGGCACCTCGAGCACCCGGTGCACCACGAGCAGGTACCCGGCGATCAGGCCGAGGCCGACCAGCTTGAAGAAGAGTTCGGGGATCAGGCCGAGCGCCGCGGGCACGGCCGACAGCGCCGTGTAGAGCGGGTCGCTGTAGGCCTCCACCCGGCCGGTGTCGGTCGGGTTCCAGTTCCAGGCCCCGTCCAGCAGGCTCTGCCCGTAGCGCCAGGAGATGAACGCGTCGTCGATGGTGAACCTGATCAGCAGGAACGCCAGGATGACGCCGACGATGCCGAGCACGCCGTAGGCGAGCCGGTAGGGGTCCGCGCTCGACGGCGGGACCCGCTCCGCCGAGTTCGTCGGCGTGGCAGCGGGCGCGGCCGGCGTGGCGGCCGTGCGCGGGATGCCAGAGGTCATATTCATGGTGCGAATATTCGCACGAGTACTACGGTTTGCGACCGCGACCTACCGGAGCGTCACACGGAGCCTTCCCGGATCGCGCCGGGACCCGCTCCGGGCTGCTCCGAGAGGGTGAAACCGGTCGCCCGACGGGAGCGTCGCGGGCTTCGGCGGCCGCGGATCGGGCGATGCTGAGGCTGTCCGACCCCACCGCAGACGAGGATCGAACATGTACAAGAATCTCGGCGCCGGCGGCGCCGGCGGAGCGGGTGCGCTCGCCGCCACCGGCGCGCCGAACATCGCCGTCTTCCTCGGCGTCGCCGCCGCGCTGACCGTCATCGGGCTCTGCCTGTACCGCAGTTCCGTCGTGTTCGGACGCGGCCGGCGGTGAGCACGGCCGAGGCCGCTCCGGACGACGGCTCGTTCCGTTCGCGCCGCGACGGGGTGCGGCAGTTCACCGCCGTCGTCACGGTGCTCGGCGCGGTGCTGGCCGTCACGGAGCAGGCCCGGTACCGGGGGGTCGAGGCCCGGATGGGGGCCTGGGCGGTGCACGAGCTGCTCGGCTACGCGGTGATCGCCGCGAACGCCGGACCCACCTTCTTCTTCGGCTACCACGACGGCGCGCGGACCGCGTACCTGGGGCTCGAGGTGAGCCTCGCGTGCAGCAGCGTGCTGCTGGTCGCGCCCGCCGCCGTCGCCACCGCCGTGCTCGCCGTGGTCAGCCGGATCCCGATGTCCCGGCTGCTGCTCGCGCTCGCCGCCACCGCCGCGCTGGTCACCGCGATCAACGTGCTGCGGTTCGTGCTGATCGCGCTGCTGGTGGACGCCTGGGGCGCGCAGGCCGGGTTCGGCTGGGCGCACTCCTTCTTCGGGTCGCTGCTCACCCTCGCCGGGCTGGCCGGGGCCAGCTGGCTCTACTACCGCCTGGCCCGCCGCACGCCGTCTTCGTAGGGGAGTTCGCACGATGGCCGCGCTCGAACTGTGCATCGTCGCCGCGCTGCTGCTCGGCTTCGGCTTCCTCTGGTACGTGATCAGCCTGGTCGTCACGTTCCTGCGGGCCACCCCGGACCCGGCGGCGGACCCCGCGGGTTTCGCGTGGCACTTCCTGCTGCCGTGCCGGGACGAGCAGGCCGTGATCGGGGAGACGCTGGGCTACCTGCGCGGCGAGTTCCCGGACGCGGTCTTCTGGGTGGTGGACGACGACTCGGTGGACGGCACGGCCGCGGTCGTCGAGTCCCTCGCGGCGGACGATCCGGGCATCAGGCTCGTGCGACGCGTGATGCCGAACGCGCGCACCGGCAAGGGCGACGCGCTCAACTCGGCGTACCGGGAGCTGTGCGCGAGCCTGGAACCCGGCGTGGACCGGTCGAAGGTCGTCGTGTGCGTCGTGGACGCGGACGGCCGCCCCTCGGCGAACCTGCTGAGCGTGTGCGCGGGCCCGCGGATCTTCGGCGACGAGGGGATCGGCGCGGCGCAGGTCGAGGTGCGGATGACGAACCGCGCCGTGCGCCGCCCGCTGCCCGGCCGCGGCGTCGTCAGCAACGTGCTGGCCGCGCTGCTCGCCCGCCTCCAGGACGTCGAGTTCCGCGGCCCGATCTCGGCGATGCAGATGCTGCGCGCCAAGACGCACACGGTCAACCTCGGCGGCAACGGCCAGCTCGTGCGGCTCGCGGCGCTCGACGAACTCGCCGGGGAACGCGGCGCGCCCTGGGGCAACGCGCTGCTGGAGGACTTCGAGATCGGCCTGCGCCTGATGCTCGCCGGCTGGCGGATCGCGTACACGGTCTCGGCGTGGGTGGACCAGGAGGCGCTGTGGAGCCTGCGCACGCTGCTGGTCCAGCGCACGCGGTGGGCGCAGGGCTCGATGCAGTGCCTGCGCTACCTGCCGGAGATCTGGCGCAGCAGCGCGTTCAGCAACGCGGGCCTGTTCGAGGTCACGTACTTCATGGCGCAGCCCTGGCTGCAGCTCGTCGGCACCGTCATCTACCCGATGCCCATGTTCGTGTTCGCCTACAACGCCGCGCACTTCCCGGAGTTCACCGAGCAGTTCCTGCGCGACGGCGGCGCGGCGATGCTGGTGCTGTACCTGCTGATCGGCATCGGCGAGTTCGCCGTCTGGGGCGTGGTCTACCGGCGGCGCTGCGAGCCCGGCCTGACCCGCCGCCAGGCCGCGTGGATCGGGCTCGGCATGACCGGCTACGCGTGGCTGAGCTACATCATCGCGTGGCGCGCGTTCGCCCGGCTGGTCACCCGGCGCAGCACCTGGCCCAAGACCCGCCGCAACGCCGAACTGATCCTGGTTCCGGGAGCGGCGCAGTGATCGTCCGCGGACGCGGTGCGCGCACGGTGCTGGCCGCCGCGCTCGTCCTGCTCGCGTCGGGCTGTTCGGTCGGGAGCCTGCGCTACGTTGGCATGGGCATCGGCGACTACACGACGACGTGGACGGTCGGATCCTGCCACCGCCTCGACCAGCCCGAGGAGGTCGACCCGGTCTTCCCCTCCGACACCTCGCCCGCAGTGCCCTGCGACACTCCGCACGAGAGCGAGACCTACGCCGTCGTCCCGCTCACCGGCGCCGTGGCCAAACAGGCCCACCGCCCGAGTCCGCTGTGGCTGGAACGCGCGCTCACCGGCGCGTGCAGCTGGAACGCGATGACCGGCTACCTCGGTGCGAAACCCCTGGACGCGCTCCAGGACGTCGGCATCCTGCAGATCCTGCCCTCCGAGCCGGAATGGGAACGCGGCGTCCGGCAGATCCGCTGCGACGTGCTGCTCGGCCCGCGCACCAGCGCAAGCGTCGCCTCAGCCTCCGTACCGCTGCACGAGATCCTCGCCGGACCGGCCGGTGACCGCTTCCGGGTCTGCCGCACCGGCTACCAGCAGGTCGGCTGCGACCAGCCGCACGAAGCCGAACTCATCAATGCCTGGATCAAGTTCACGACCGCGCAGCTCGCCAAGCAGACCGCGAAGCAGCAGACGCACCGGATCGCAGCGTTCTGCGCCCCGTACTTCGCGCGCTACCTCGGCGCCCCGGCGGACCGTGCTTCACACGTCGTGCTCGCCGTCACCGGAAAGCAGGTCGGACAGTGCTGGCTCACCGACGCGAAGGGCCGCGCGTGGAGCGGATCGCTGCGCAGCGGTGTAAAGGAACTGCCGTGAGCCTGCGACGCGCGTCGATCGCCGAACTCCCGCAGCGCGCCTGGCTCCTGGTGCGCGCCCACCCGGCGTGGGCCACCGGCTTCGGCTGGGCGGTATTGATGCTGGTCCGGCTGTACGTCGGCGGCGCGGTCGGGCTCGCGGACAACTTCGACGGGCACCGGCTGATGTGCCAGCTCGGCGTCGCGCCGCATCCGATCCCGGCCGATCAGCCGCTCTGGGCCTTCATCACGCCCCGGTACGACGCGTACACCTGGTACGGCGAGTCATGCAGCGCGGGCGGCAGCGGACAGCCGTACCTGACGACGGCCGTCGCGCCGCTGTGGATTGCGAAGTTCCTGACCGCGACCCTGGGCAACCACGTCCTCGGCCTGCCCGGCGCGCTCGACCTGCGGCTGCTCGGCCCGGTCTACATCGCGACCGCGGCCGCCGCGATCGGCTGGTGCGTGCACGAGCTGCCCGGCCGGGCGTGGATCAGGGTCCTGCTGGCGAGCGCGATCGGCCTGGCGGTCGCGGACAGCGCCTTCGCCCTCGACTTCATCTCGCCGCTCAGCGACCCGGCGGGCCTCGTCGGCGTGCTGCTGCTGGTCCCGGCGCTGCTGCGGCTGCTGCGCGTCGAACGCCCCGGCTGGCGCGAGCTCGCCGCCGTCGCGGCCGTGACCGTCTGGACGATCGGGGCCAAGACGCAGCTCAGCAGCCTGCTGATCGCGGTCGTCCCCTGCCTGCTGGCCCGCCCGACCGCCGTACCCAGGATGCTGCGACGCATCGCCCGCCGCCGCACTCCCGCCGCGATCTTCGGACGTGTCCCGGCGGCGGCCGTCTGCGCCGGACTCCTCGTGTTCACCGCGGGATTCCAGCAGCTGCAACCGCGCTGGCTCAACGAGATCGTGCTCTACGACGCCTACTTCGGCGAACTGCTCGGCCACAGCCACCACGTGCAGGCCGATCTCAAGGCCCTGCATCTCGACCCGCAACTGGCCAAGGCCGCCGGATCGAACGTTGTGGCCCCCAACACTGCCGCCGCGACGCCGTACTACCCGGACTTCCTGGAGCACGCCTCGTTCGGCAAGGAGATGGTCTTCTACGCCGAGCATCCCTGGCGCCTGCTCGGCCTGACCGGACGCGGCCTCGCCGGAATGGACGCCCCGCGCCCCTCGTACCTCGGCGACTACCAGGCCGACTCGGGCCACGCGCCGTACGCCCAGGACTGCCGGGTCTGCGTCGTCGAGGCCGCGTTCACCCTGGCCGAGCCGGTGCGCTGGATCGTGTATCCGTTGCTGTGGGGCGGAACCCTCGTCGCAGGCCTCTTGCTCGCGATCCGCAAGCGCCGGAACGTAGCGGCCCGCAGCGTCGGCGGAACCCTCGCTGCCCTCAGCGCGGCCACCATGCTGCAGTTCTACCTCGTGATGTTCAGCGACGGCCAGAGCGACCTGCCGAAGCACATGGTCTTCACCGACTTCGGCACGTGCCTCCTCGGCCCGCTGGCCGTCGCCGCGATCGTCGCCCTAGACCTCGCCACCCAGACGCCGCTGGAGCCCCCATCCCTGCCCCGACAGGCTGATCCCGCGCCCGCCGCCGTGGCCGAGGAGGTCGGCTGATGCGCACGAAATTCGTCCTGCGCCGCACCGCGCTGCTCACCCTCGTCGCCGCCTGCGTCCTGATCCCCGTCGCGGCCGCCGTCCTCAACGGATTCCTCCCCGGCCTGGGCCAGCACGCCGCGCAGACTCAGCCCCTAGCCGTCCCCGCGACCCCCACCGCGCTTCCCACAGGCGGCCCCGGTTCCGGCTACCGCGCGACCGCCGCCTCCGAAACGATCTTCGGTCACCTGGGCGGAGCGGGCCTGGCCGTGGCCCTCGGCGCGATCGTGATCCTCATCGTCGCGCTACGTATCCGCACCCTGCGACGCCGCCGCACCGCCCAGCACTAGCTCGCCGCCCACCGAACCCACAGCGCCTCGGGCTTCCGGAACACGAGCCCACGGATGACGGCCGGACGCTCGGGATCCAGCCGCAGCTCCGGCAGCCGCTCGAAGCACGCAGCGACGGCGATACGCGTCTCCAGCCGGGCCAGGTGCGCGCCGAGGCAGTAGTGCGGGCCGTGCGCGAAGGCGAGCTGCTGCCGGGCGTTGGCGCGGCGCGGATCGAAGGTGTCGGGGTCCGGGAATACGTCCGGATCGCGGTTGGCTCCGGCGAGCGAGACGGTGACGAGATCGCCCTTCGCGATGTGCGTACCGGCGAGCTCGGTGTCCCGCGTGGCATAGCGATCGACGACCGCCGCAGCCGGTTCGAGGCGCAGCGACTCCTCGATCGCGTTGTCGAGGTCACCCTCGTCCAGCGTTCCGGACTCGCTCGACAGCACGTGCAGCAACAGGTTCGCGATCATCGCCTCGGTGGTCTCGATCCCGCCGAACAGCAGGATCGCCACGTTCGCGGACAGGTCAGGCAGATCGAGCTTCTTCGCGGCGCTCAGCAGCAGGGAGTCGGCCGACACCCCCGCGTCCACCGTCTCGCCGATCGCCGAGCGCAGCGCCGCGTACGCAGCGGGACCGGCGTCGCCCGCCGCGCGACCCTCCGTCAGCTCGTGGACTGCCGCGACGATCGCGTCGTACCAGGCCAAGACCTGCGCGACCGACACACCGTCCAGCCCGAGCGCCCGCACCATCACCGTCGCGGCGAGCGGCCCGGCCAACTCGCGCCGCAGCTCAGCCTCCTGCCTGCCCGCGAATCCGTCCAACAGCCGATCGACCTCGTGCCGCGTGCTGTCCGCGAACGAGCCGCGCACGGCCGCCGGACGGAAGTCGTCGGTGAACGGCTCGCGGTGCCGCGCGTGCTCCGGACCGTCCAGCGAGAGCATGCTCGGCCCGGTCACCCGCGCGGTCGTGAACCGGGGATCGTCCACGGTGAAGGTCTCGGCGTCGCGCATCACGGCCAGCGCGTGCTCCCGCGACGTGACCATCCAGCCGCCGAGCGCCGGCAGCCAGGCCACCGGCGACGCGCGCCGCAGTGAAGCCAGGTGCGGGTGCGGGTCTTCGGCCAGTTGGGCAAGCGTGATCATGACACTGCCACTCTCGTCAACGTCGTCGCGGTCCGGACGATGCTGGCGACGGCGGCTTCGGAGTCCAGGCCGTGCAGGTCGGTGAGGCTGAAGAGCGCTTCGGCACTGACGACGACGGCCAGGTCCCGCTTGAGCTGGGCGAGCGCGGCGGGGGAGAGCGGACCGTCGGCGACCGGCGCGAGGGCGTGGTCGATGAACCCGAAGCGTAGGCCGGGGCGGGGATTGGCCGTGTCCGGGCGCACGATCGTGGCGGCGATCATCGCGCGCACGACGCCTTGCCGGGCCAGGATGTGCCGCATCAGGAACTCCGTGGCCACGGCGACGCGCTCGACCGGATCGGTGGAGTCGGCGGCCGAGACGAGCGCTTCCTCGGGCGTCGGGAGCTGGCCCACGATGGCCTCGCTGAGCAGGCTCGCCAGATCGGGGAAGTAGCGGTACGCGGTCGCCTCGGACACCAGCGCGGCCTTGGCGACCTCGGGCATCGTCACCTCGCGGCCGGTCCGGCTGAGTTCGCCCGCCGCCTGCACGATCGCGGCGCGGGTGCGCAGCTTCTGGTTGACCCGGCCGGTCATCGTGCCTCCTGTCCCCGCTGTTCCTGGTTCGGCCTGCATCCTATGTCGCCCGCCGGTCCGCCCGGGCGGATCAGCCCGCGAAGAACGCCGCGAGCGCGCCGAGCGTGTCCGCCGCCGCCTCGATCTGCGGGAAGTGCCCGGCGGCCGGGACCGGTACGAACCGGCCGTTCGGGAAGGCGGCCGCGAAGCCCCGTCCGTAGCCGAGCGGCGCGATGCCGTCCTGCTCGCCCCAGACCACCAGCACCGGCACGGTCACCCGGTGCAGCCGGGCCCGCAGCTTCGGGTCGAAGACGAAGTGCTCGCCCCCGTAGACGGCCAGGGTCTTCTGGTTCGCCGCCGCGCCCGCGAGCTGCTCGGGGGTGAACGTGGAGAAGTCCGGGCGGAAGGCCTCGTTCGCGAACGAGAGCTTGCCGAGGTCCCCCTGCTCGATCGTGCGCACGTCGACGATCTGGTTCTCCGGCCGGACCGCGTGCACGCCGACCGCGTTGATGAGCACGACGGAGCCGACCCGGCCGTGGTTGTCGCGCAACGCCATCTCGGAGGCGATCCAGCCGCCGACCGAGTTGCCGATCACCGTCACGTCGTGCAGGTCGAGCACGTCGAGCAGGTCCAGGTAGGCCGTCGCCAGGTCGGCGACCGAGTCGAGCCACTCGGGACGCGGCGTCCCCTCGAATCCGGGGTGGGTGGGGGTGATCACGTACCCGTGCTCAGGGAGCTGATCCGCTATCGCCGCCGAGAAGCCGGAGATCGTGCGCGGCCCGGAGCCCGCGTGCAGCACCAGCACGGCGGTCCCGTCGGTGTTGGTGCCGAACTCCTGAACGCTGAGCGACAGGCCGCCGGGCAGATCGATGGTGCGCGTGGTGGTGGTCATGAGGTTCTTCTTTCTTCGTAAGAGCTAACTCTCATGACGATAGACCTCATTCATGTCGCCGCGCAAGCCCGGTCCCTATACTTCGGCCGTGACCGAGACGGACATTGAGCTGCCAGCCGCTGACCAGCCGCGACGGCGCTTCCGGAAGACGAAGATCGTGGCGCTGGTGCTCGTGGTCGTGCTGGCCTTCGCGACCGGCGGCGGGTTCTGGTACGTGCGGCACACCATCCAGGCCTCGTATCCGCAGGTCTCGGGCACGCTCAACGTCCCCGGCCTGCAGGATCGGGTCGAGGTGGACCGCAATGCGCAGGGCGTGCCGCAGGTGTACGCGGCGACCTCGCACGACCTGTTCTTCGCGCAGGGGTACGTGCAGGCGCAGGACCGGTTCTGGCAGATGGACGTCTACCGGCACATCACGGCCGGGCGGCTGTCGGAGATGTTCGGCAGCGGGCAGCTGTCCACCGATGAGTTCATTCGTACGATGGGCTGGTACTCGATCGCGCAGCAGGAGTACAACCTGCTGTCCCCGGACACCAAGGCGTCGCTGATCGCCTACTCCGCCGGAGTGAACGCGTATATGCACGCTCACTCGGGCGGCCGAGCGAGCGTGGAGTACGCGATTCTCGGGCTGCAGACCTCGTATACGCCGTACGAGTGGACGCCGGTGGACTCGATCGCCTGGCTCAAGGCGCTCGCCTGGGACCTGCGCGACAACCTGCAGGACGAGATCGACCGCTCGCTCGCCACTCGGACCCTCAGCGTCGCGCAGATCGCGCAGCTGTATCCGGCGTACCCGTCCTCGCATCCGGAGATCGTGAATCAGGGCACGGTGGTCGGCGGCGCGTTCGACCAGAGCGCCACGTCATCGAACACCACCTCGGCGGCGAAGCTTCCGGCGGGCGCGGCGGCCGCGATGACTCATTTGTCGACAATGATTCAAGACCTGCCCGCGTCGCTCACCCCGGACGTACAGGGCGTCGGCTCGAACTCGTGGGTCGTCTCCGGATCGCTGACCACGACCGGCAAGCCGCTGCTCGCGAACGACCCGCACCTGAGCCCCGAACTGCCCTCGATCTGGTACCAGATGGGCCTGCACTGCGTCACGGTCGACGCGGCCTGCCCCTACGACGTGGCCGGATTCACCATGCCCGGCACGCCCGGCGTGGTCATCGGGCACACCGGGACCATCGCGTGGGGCTTCACGAACGGCACCGAGGACGTGACCGATCTCGTCCTGGAGAAAGTCGCCGGCGACACGTATCTCTACGACGGGAAGCAACTTCCGCTGACCGAGCACAAGGAGACGATCAAAGTCGCGGGCGGCTCGCCGGTCACGATCACCGTGCGCCGGACGAATCAGGGCCCGCTGGTCTCGGACGCCGACACCGACCTGTCCGACGTGGGCAAGGACGCTCCGGTTACCGGCACGGCGGCCGCCGGCAGCCCGGACCGTGGGACGGGATACGCGGTCGCGCTGCGCTGGACCGCGCTCCAGCCGGGCAAGACGATGGACGCGCTGTTCGAGATCGACCGGGCCACGGACTGGAACAGCTTCCGGGCGGCGGCGAAGGACTTCGTCGTGCCCTCGCAGAACATGATCTACGCGGACACCTCCGGCAACATCGGCTACCAGACGCCCGGCGAGATCCCGATCCGCAAGACCGGCGACGGCACCTGGCCCGTCCCCGGCTGGACCAGCGCCTACGCGTGGACCGGCTACATCCCCTTCGACGAACTGCCGCACGAACTGAATCCGAAGGCCGGGTTCATCGTCACCGCGAACAATCCGATCATTGCGCCGAACGAGTACCCGTATCTGCTCTCGAAGGACTTCGACTACGGCTATCGGGCGAACGAGATCACGCTGCGGCTCAAGCAGGCCACGTCCGACGGCAAGAAGATCGACGCGGACGGCATGCGCTCCATCGAGGCGGACACGACCAACCAGCTCGCCGCCGCGCTCGTGCCCTACCTGAAGAACGCCCCCGTCGCGTCGAGCACCGACGCCGCGAAGGCACTGTTCAACGGCTGGAACTACACGACGCCCGCCGACTCGGCCGCGACCGCGTACTTCTACGACGTCTACGCCTACCTGCTCCGGGACGCCTTCATGAGCAAGCTGCCCGCCGCCGTGGACGTGGACGGCGGCGACCGGTGGTTCGCGGTCGTCACCAGCCTGCTGCCCGACGCGAGCAGCGCGTGGTGGAGCGACGACAAGTCCACGCCGGCGGTGCACGGACGTGACGCGCTGCTCGGCCTGGCGATGAACCAGGCCGCACAGGACATGACGAGCAAGTACGGCGGCGACCCGACCAAGTGGACGTGGGGCGCGATGCACACGCTGACACCGACGAACCAGACCCTCGGCACCGGCGGCCCGGCCATCGTCAAGATGCTGCTCAACGGCAAGCCGATCCCGCTGGCCGGCGGCTCGGCGATCGTCGACGCGAACGGCTTCGACCTCCAGGCCACCGGTTTCGCCGTGGACGAACTGCCCTCGATGCGCATGGTCGTGGACCTGTCGAACTTCGACGACTCGACCTGGGTCAACCTGACCGGCGCGTCAGGGCACGTCGGCGACGCGAACTACCTCGACCAACTCCCGCTCTGGCAGAACCAGAAGACGCTGCCCTGGCCGTACTCGCGGGCAGCCGTGCAAGCCGCGACGAAGAACACGCTGACGCTGGAGCCGTGAGCGCGCTACTTCCGCAGCAGCGGAATGCGCGCTCACGGCGGCGGCCGTCTAGCTCGTCGTGCTGCTGAGCACCGACGAGGTGTTGATCTTCCAGACGCCGCCCTGCTGCACGAGTCCGAAGCGGGTGCGCTCCTGCACGGTCTGGCCGTTCTTGTAGTCGTACGTGAGCGTGACCACGACCGTGGAAGGCGCCTGTGCCTGCAGGCCCGAGAGCGAGACGCTCTGGATCGCGCTCCAGAACGACTTGTAGTACGCCTCACTGCGCGCGGTGTTCTGCTGATAACTCGCCGTCAGATAGTTCCACGCCTGGTCCGTGCCGCCCGGCATCAGCGAGTAGTAGTGCGTGATCGCGGTCGATAGCTGCTGCGTCACGCTGCCCGAGGCCGTGGCGCTCGCGGAGGCGGAGGACGTCGCGGACGAGCCCTGCGTTGCCGTCGCGCTGCTGCTCGCGGAATGCGTGGCACTCGCGCTCTTACCCGCCTTCGCGCCGGTGGTCGCGGCAACCGCCTGTGACGAGGCGTGCGTGGTCGCGGGCGGCGCGGCGGCCGAACCGCGCGCATGATTGTGCACGGTGATCGCCGCGACGATCGCGGCGGTCATGACGGCCGCGACCGACAGGAACACCCCCGCGAGCACCCGGGACCGCGGCTTCGACGGTTGCTTCGGTTTCGGCTTCGGCGTCTGCTTAGGCGGCTGCTTCACCTTCGCCGGAGCGGGCTTGACCTCCGGTGCGGCCTCGACCCCGTGCGCCTCGGGCTCTTCATCCTGGCCCTCGTCGACGTGGTCCTCGACCGGCGGCGGTGGCGGAGCGATGTCGGTGACGGTCTCCTCCGTCGCCGACTCGAGTTCGCGCCGCACCCGGCCCATGCTCGGCCGGGCCTCCGGGTCGCGGTTGAGCATCCACATGATCGTGTCGACGAGCGCGCCGGACTGCTCGGGCTGCCGGATCTCGCCGTTCACGATGCGCAGCAGCAGCGCCATCGCGTTCGGGCCGATGCCGAACGGCGGGGTGCCCTCCAGCGCGGCGTAGAGCGTCGCGCCGAGCGAGAACACGTCGCTGGCCGCGCCCGCCGTGCGGCCCTGCGCGACCTCCGGCGAGATGTACGCGGGCGTGCCGAGCATCTCGCCGGTCGCGGTGACCGTCACGTCGCCGCTGGCCCGGGAGATGCCGAAGTCGGTGAGCTTCACCGCCCCGTTGTCCGCGATCAGGATGTTGCCGGGCTTGATGTCCCGGTGCACGATCCCCGCCTCGTGCGCCGCGATCAGCGCGGCCGCGAGCCCGGCGCCGATCTTGGCCACCTCGGCGGGCGGCAGCGCCGTGTCGTGCGCCAGCACCTGCGCGAGGCTGCGGGACGGGACGTACTCCATCACGAGGCACGGCCGGCCCTCGTGCTCGACGACGTCGTAGACGGCCACCGCGTGCGCGTGCTGCAGCCGCGCGGCGATCCGCGCCTCGCGTCGAGCCCGGCCGTGCGCCTGCTCGATCTGCGTGCTGCTCAGCCCGACCGGGGCACGCAACTTCTTGACCGCGACCGTGCGGCCGAGCCGTTCGTCGTGCGCCCGCCAGACCACGCCCATCGCGCCGCTCCCGAGCTGGGATATCAGACGGTAGCGGCCGGCTATCACTTCTCCGCCGTCGGTCACCACGACCGGCAGCTCCTCTCACAACGATTCCGAAGCGGAATACTCCACTTCGCCCGCCACATCATGGCCTAAACGCGCTTTGCCCGTCGGCGCGGCTATTGCTTGGCGCAGACGTAGCGGAACGTCGCCGACCCGGCAGCGGTGCCGGGGCTGATGACCCGTAGGGTCGCCGTGGCGTCCAGAGTGCCGTATCCGTCGAAGTTCCAGAGCAGTGTGACGCTGACCTTCGACTCACCCTTGTCCACGTTCTGCGTCAGCACGTCCGAGTGCGTCCCGTCAGAGCGCTGCCACTGGTACGTCACGTTACCCGACCCGCCGTTCGTGGTCAGAACGGCCGTCAACCGCTCGGACCCCTCGCAGCTCACGCTCGCCGTGGCCGCCGTCACCGCGACCGACTTCACGGCGACGGACGTGGTCGTGCGCCCCCAGAAGAAGTAGATCAGCACCGCGATCACGAGGATCAGCACGGTAAGCGGCATGATCCACCGCTGCGCCCGCCGCTCAGGCCCCTGCTGCGCCACCTCGACGGGCCGCACCTCCCCGCGCCAGATCGCCGTGGCCCGATCGGGAGCCGGAACCACCGCCGGAATCCCGGGCCCGAACCGGACGTACGTCTCGACCTGATCCGGATTGGGCGAAGAGTCGAACCGCTGCGTCTCCGCGACGGCCTGGGTATCGGCAAGCTGCTGCGTCTCCGCGACTGCCTCGATGTCCGCGAGCCGTTGCGTCTCCGCGGCGATCTCGGCGTCCGCGAGCCGCTGCGTCTGCTCGATCTCCTCGAAGCGCTGAGTCTGCTCCGTCTGGTCCGCGAAGCGCTCGGTCAGGCGTTCGGTCTCGTCGCTCATGACGCAATACATCCTGACGAGTAGGGGTTGATGTTGTCGGAGGCGCTGCCGCCCTTCGACGCCGGGGTCGAGCTCACTCGCACGCCCCAGTTCACGCCGCCTTCGTAGTTGATGAAGCTGTACCGCGAACTGACCGTCTGCGAGGTCTCACCGGCCGCGAGGGTGTACGGGCCGGTGGTCCCGATGTCCTTCTCGACCTTGTCGGAGTTGAGGGTGAACCACGTGAAGGTCACCGTGCCTCCGTCGAGACCGTTCGTGGTGACGGTGGCGGTCGCGCCCACGGACGGGCCGTCGCAGTTCATCGTGGTGATGGCGATCGAGTCGACCGTGATGGTCGGCGTCGGGCTCGGTGTCGTCGCGGTGGACTTGGGCGTGGTCGTCGTCACTGGGGGAGTGGTCGAGCCGCCGGAGGTCGTGGAGCCACTCGTGGGCGTGGTCCCGCTCGTCGGAGTGCTCTGACTCGCGGTGGACGTCGGCGTGCCCTGCGAAGGCGAGGGGCTGGAGGCGCTCGGCGAACCGGTGAGGGTTCCCGATGCGGATCCCACCCCCGACGCGGATGTGGATCCGACGGGCGTCAGGAGCGTCGTGGCGCCCACGAGTGCGGAGTTTCCGGCCGAGTTGGTCGAGGTGTTGTGGTGCCCGCCGCCCGCGTACGCGATGGCTACGGCCGCCACCACGATCACGGACGCCGCGCCCGCGCCCGCGGTCACGCGGATCGTCCTGGTCCGGCGTCGGGCGCGGCGGGCGAGCTGGGCCATCGCCTCGCCGCCCGCCTCGGCTCCGGCGCCCGTGCCGAGCTCGGTCGTGGCGATTGACGTCGTGCTGGACGGGACCGGCTGGGCGGCGCCCTGAAGCAGCAGCAACGGAAGCAGCGCCAGCAGCGTCGCGATCTTCCGCTGGCCGCGCTCCTCCCAATCCGGGCCGTACGCCGCGTGCGCGATCTGCTCCAGCTCCGCCACGAAGGCCAGCGCGCTCGCCGGACGCTCCTGCGGCTCCTTGGCCATCCCGGCGCGGATGATAGGCCGCAGCGGCTCGGGGACGCGGTCGTCCGGGATCGTCTCCAGCGAGTGCTGCGCCATCAGTTCCACCGCGTTCTTGCCGGGGAACGGGCGCTCGCCGGTGACGCACTCGTAGAACGTGACCGTCGCCGCGTAGACGTCGGCGGCGGGCGACGCGGGGCCGCCGCGGAACTGCTCGGGCGCCATGTAGAGCGGCGTGCCCGCAGCTCCCGCGGCCTCGCCGGAGCGGGCCGCGATGCCGAAGTCGACGAGCTTCGAGACCCCTTCCGGCGTCACCAGGACGTTCGCCGGCTTGTAGTCCCGGTGCACCACGCCGGACGCGTGCGCGGCGGCGAGACCGAGCAGCGAGCCCTTGAGGATGCACAGCGCGGCCTCGGGGGTGGTCGCGCCCTCCTGCTTCATCATCTGGCGCAGCGAGGAGCCGGACACGGCCTCCATCACGATCGCCGCGCCCTCCGGCCCCTCGACGTACTCGTAGAGCCGCGTCACGTGCGGCGACTCGAGTTCCGCCAGCAGCTGCGCCTCGGACCGGTACGCCTCGCGGAAGTCGCCGGCCGAGTGCAGCCCGGGCACCAGGTACTTGACCGCCACCAGCGTGCCGGAGTCCTCGTGCCTGGCGAGGAACACCTGGCCGCCGGCGCCGGTGCCCAACTGTTGTACGTGTTCATAACCGGGCAGCGTCCAGCTGTCCGGAGTGTTCTTGCCCACCATGAAGTTTTCTCCCGCCCCAAGGAACGGCTACGACAGGCCGTTCGCGCAGCCATGGTAGGGCTTGGGTGCCAAGATCGGAACTACGGCGGCGTATTCACCGGAAAAGGCGATTGACCGTGTGCCGTTCCGCGGGGGCGGGAAGGGCCGTGATCGACGGATGATCCGTGTGGGAGGGGACGACGTGGTGGATGTCGCACGGTTGGCGCTCGGGCTCGCCGATCTCGGCCTGGAGCAGGCCGAGGGGCTGTTGCGGAAGGCGCGCGGGGCGATGCGGCGCGAGGACTACGGGGATCTCGCGGCGGACGCGCGCGACGACCTGATGGCCCGCGGCGACGTGGTGCTGTCCCGCTTTTCGCCCGGAGCAGAGGCGCACATGGAGGCGCTGGCCCGGATCGCGAGGCTGAACCGCGACATTCCCGACAGCGCGTGAGCCGTACGTGCCGATAACGATCAAGCCGCGGGTGGACGCGGCGCTGCTCGAATTCGCCGAGCACGAGGCGACGCAACTGGAACTGATCGATCCGCAGCTCGTTCCCATTGGCGCACGGTTGCGCGAGGCGGTGGTGGGAGGCAAGCGGATCCGCGCCGCATTCTGCTACTGGGGTTGGCGCGCGTGCGGACAGGCCGACTCCGATGCCGCCGTACGCGCCGCCGCGTCCATGGAACTCGTGCACGCGGCGGCCGTGACGCACGACGACCTCATCGATGCCAGTGCTCTGCGACGCGGACTGCCGAGCACGCACGTCGCGCTGCTGGACGCCGTTCCCGGGGCGCCGGATCCCGAGTGGGCGGCCCGGTCGCTGGCGATGCTCGTCGGCGACCTGCTGATGTCCTGGGCCGGGCAGCTGTTCACCACGTGCGGCCTGCCCTCGGCGTATCTCGCGCGGGCCCGGCCGCTGTGGACGGTGCTCGCCAGGGAACTGATAGCCGGGGAGTGCCTGGAGATCATGCGCACCGGAGCCGCGCACGACCCCGAGGACTCGCTCCAGATCATCAGGTACAAGACCGCCAAGTACACCATCGAGCACCCGCTGCAGATCGGCGGGAAGCTCGGCGGCGCGTCCCCGGCGCTGCTCGCGGCGTTCACGGCGTACGGCGTGCCGCTGGGCGAGGCCTTCCAGTTGCGCGACGACCTGCTGGCCGTGTTCGGCGACCCGGAGCACACCGGCAAGTCGAACCTCGACGACATCGCCGGAGCCCGGCCCACGGCCCTCGTCGCCCTCGGCCTGCGCGGCGCCGCGCCCGCCGACCGCGAGGAACTGCAGGACCTGCTCGGCCGCGCCGACCTCGACGTGTCAGACCTCGAACGCTTCCGCAAGATCCTGGAGCGCTCCGGCGCCCGCGAACGCGTCGAGCAGCTCATCACCGCGCGCACCCGGGCCGCGCACGTCGCCCTCGCCCGCGCGCCGCTGCCGCCCGCCGCCGCGACCGCCCTGCACGACCTGGCCGACGCCGTCACCGACCGTTCCCTGTAGCAGGACCTCGTAGAAGGAGCCTGACCCATGCCCGTCACCGCCGAGGCGATGGACCGACTGCGCGGACGCGGCGACGAACTCGCCGACGCGACGATCGACGCCCTGTTCGAGCAGGGTCAGATCGGCCACTTCAATACCCTGATGCGCTGGTTCGGCGGGAAGGACCGCGACCTGCCCGAGGGACTGCCCGACGTCGCCCGGGACTACCTCGCCGCCACCGCCGCGCCGCCGGACTGGGTGGACTGGGACGTGATGGAGACCGCGCGGATGTTCTTCATCGACAACAACGTGCACATCTCCACCGCCCTGTCCTTCGCCTCCATGCCCGCCTGCTACGTCGTGCCGCACGTGGCCCGGCTGCTCTCCGCCACGCACTCGCTCGACTACCCCTCGAACCGGATGGCCGCGACCGGGCAGTTCACCGTCTACCTGATGCGCCCCGACGCGTTCGAGGCCGGGGGCAGGTTCGTGCCGACCGCGCAGAAGGTGCGGCTGCTGCACGCCTCGATCCGGCACCACCTGAAGCGGGAGGGCGCCTGGGACCACGCGGGGCTCGGCGTGCCGATCTGCCAGGAGGACATGATCGGCGGCCAGATGATGTTCTCCATCCAGGTGCTCGACGCGCTCTACCGGCTCGGCATCCACATCAACCAGGACGGCGCCGAGGCCTACTTCTACGCCTGGCGCGTGGTCGGCGCGATGCTCGGCGTGGACATCGACGCGGCGCCGAGCACGCTGGAGGAGGCGCGCGACTTCTCCGACCTCTACATGGCGAAGTACATGGGCCCGTCCACCGAGGGCGTCGAACTCACCCGGCAGCTCGTCGACCTCTACGAGCAGGTCGTCCCCGGCACGCTGCTCGACCCGATCGTCCCGGCCCTGATCCGCTACCTGGTCGGCGACACCGCCGCCGACTGGCTCGCCGTGCCCAGATCAGGCCTCTTCGACCACCTGGTGCCCGCCGCCCCGGTGCTGCTCGGCGTGCTCGAGGACGCCAAGGCCCGCTCCCCGATCGCCGCGATGGTGCTCGACCGGCTCGGCGCCCTGACGACAGCATTCGAACTCAGCTCCCTGACGCGCGGCCGGGTCATGCACTACGCAGTACCCGAACACCTCAAGGACGAATACAACGTGCCGCGGCCGCACAATCAGCGCTGGAGCCCGCCGCCGGTCTCCCGGATCGTTCAGCAGCCGGGAGCCGCGAGCTGACGGAACGACGTGCCCACCATGACGTCCCAGTACTTCGTGTAGCAGTAGTGGGCCCCGTCCACGGTGTCCGTCACCGTGTACGAGTGCTTACCCTCCAGCTTGAACGTGTGCACGAGGCGTTCACTCGACCCGGCGACGCCCTGCACGTCGGAGCCGGTGAAGCTCAGCGTGAGCACCACCGGCCCGGTCCCGTTCGTCTGTACCCTGACAATGGCCTGCGCCCGCGCGGACTCCATGCCGACGTACGCGAACTCGGTGATCGAGGTCGAAGTCACCGCGGTCGCCACCGTAGCCGGCTTCGTGACGGTCGCGGCGTTGGAATGGAACACCGTGAAGGTTGCACCCGCGACCAACACCCCGGCCACCGCGAGCCGTCCGTTGCGCGCGGGCGGCTTCCGCCGGCTCCCGCCGCCCGCCTCGCCGAGCCGCAGCGGCCGCCGATGCGTGGCCGTGTCCACCTCGGGCACGGGCGCCGGAGGCACCTGCGCCGCCCCGCCGAACCGCGCCGTGGACGCCTCCGCCAGGTACGCCCGCGCCCGCGCCGCCCACCCCGCGTCGAACCGCTCCGTGGCCGCCGAACCGAGCTCCAGCAGCATCTCCGAGGCCGATCCGTTGTGCGTGACCAGCGGCCCCTGGGACAGCGGCACCGAACCGAGACAGCGTTCGATGACCCGCTCGGCCGCGCTCAGGTCCGCCCGGATCGCGTCGTGCGCCGTGCCCCCGTCCGCGCGCGGAGCGAGGCAGGGATCGATCAGCACGCACATCCCGGCGGCCGTCACCACGATCCGCCCCGCGTCCACGAGCCGGTGCGCGAGCCCCAGCTTGTGCAGCGCGGCCAGCGCCGTGAGCAGGTCCAGCGCCACCAGCGTGCCGACCTCCGCCCCGAACCCGTCCGGCCGTGTCTCCAGCAGCCTGCCGAGCATCGTCCCGTCCGCCGCGCGCTGGATCGCCGTGATGATCCGCCCCGCGCCGTCCGTCTCGTAGCGCACCGGAACCGCCAGAACTCCCGACGTCTCCGCCTCGGCGAGTAGCCCGACCTCGACCGGATAGCTGCGCTGGAACCCGCAGTCCTCGACCAGACTCCGCTCCAGCGGCCTCTCCACACACCGCACGTCTCGAACGCTAGCGAAAAGCGGTTCCCACGTCGGCCTCTTAGTTCTCTCATAAGGCGCAGATAGCCTTCTCTTGAGATCCTCGTGGGGAAAGGCCGAAAAAGCCCTCGGGGCCGCCGGAGAACCTGGCTGGTCCTCCGGCGGCCCCGAGGGCGTCCGCGTGCCTTAGCCGATCTGGTCGTGCAGCGCGGTGATCTGCGGCGCGCTCAGTGCGTAGTCGTACAGCTGGACGTCGCTCAGCTGGCCGTTGAAGAAGTTCTTCGTGACCGGGGTTCCGTTGCCGAGGACGTACAGGTTGCCGACCGTGAACTGCCCAGTGGCGGCCCAGGTGCTCGGCCGCGTCGCGGTGGCTGTGAGCGAGCCGTTCAAGTAGAGCGCGTACGTGCCGGTCGCCGCGTTGAACGTGGCCACGACGTGCGACCAGGTGTTGCTCGCGGCGGTGGCGGCGGTGTCGGTCGCGCCGTAGTACGTGGAGTCGGCGGCGGTGTCCGAGTTCTGACCGCCGATCTGCCAGTACCCGCCGGTGGTGATGCCGAAGTAGAGCGCGCAGTGGTTCTGCCCGCACTCACCGGCGATCACCTGCGCGCCGGACGTGGCCGCGGCCGGATCGACCCAGGCGCTGATGCTGTAGCTGCCCGCGGTGTTGACCAGCGCGTTGCCGGTCGTGCCGTAGCCGGTCGAACCGTCGAGACCGAGCACGGTCGCACCGGTCTGCGAACCCACCGTGGCGGTCGGCCACGTGTAGGTGCCGTTCAGCGTCAGCGGGTTGCCGCCGGCTGCCGAATCGCTCTGCGCGAGGTAGGCGTTCGCGTTGTCGGCGTAGTCGCCCGCGGCGGTGCTGCCGGTTCCGTCGGCGAGCTGCCACGTGTCGGTGGCGGCGAGGACGGCGTTGGCCAGCGCGCCGGTTCCGGCGTTGGTCAGGTTGACCGGGTCGGACGGGGTGTTGTTCCGGCTGGTCCCGACCATTGCCAGCGGGCCGAGCTTGACCTCGCCGTTGCCGGAGTCGGGCACGCCGAGCGTGGCGTCCGGGTCGATGTAGTAGTACGGCGTGGGACTCCAGCTCCCGAGGCCGTTCGGCGCGTCGTCGAGCCAGGTGTTGATCTCGGTGCGGATGGCGTCGACCGTGCTGGTGCACGGGTCGTTGCCGGTGGCCGCGCCGTCCCCGGCGTAGGTGTCGCACGGCGTCAGGCCGATGTCGACGATGCCGGGGAACGTCTCGGTGCCGCTGGAGGTGTTGATCCCGGTGGAGTTGAGGTAGCCGAGGAGGCTGGTGTAGCCGTTCTCGATGGTCGAGGCGTCCGTGCCGGCCAGCGCGTCTTCGAGCCCTTCGTCGAGGATCACGGTGTTCAGGCCGGGCTCGTCGAGCAGGTCGCGGTCGATCCGGGTGAGCGCGGCCTGCCCGCCGACGGCCTCGCCGGTGCTGGTGCCGTTGAGGATCTCTCCGTCGTCGCTGACCAGCTGGTTGGACTCGATGCCCGCGTTGATGGTGCCGTACGCGGTCGGGGTGGTGGCCGACGCGGCGGCGATGTCGTCGGACAGCCGCAGCGCGTTCCCGTCGTTCGGGGATAGCGGCGCGGTGTTCGGCTGCCAGGCGTCGATCAGGTTGTCGCCGAGCACGATCTGCGTCGGCACGCCCGCGGTCTGCACGTCGAGCCCGGTCACCACGTCGGTGAAGGTGCCGTTGACGGAGCCGGACGCGGTGTACGTGGTCGAACCGGTGTCCGCGGTGTGGTCACCGGAGCCGATCGGTGTGACGTACTCGTAGGAGTCGGTCGCCCACGAGTGCTGGACGAGGTAAGGGATCGAGTTGGTGATGTCGAACGAGACCGCGAGCCACTGGCCCGCCTTCACGTTGTAGGCCAGCGGGTCCGAGTAGACCATGCCGCCCTCGGGGATCACTGTGCCGGCCGAACCGGAGAACGTCAGGTTCACCGGGCTGCTGACCGCGGCGGTCGGCGTGATGGCGTTGCCGGTCGTCAGCGCGACTGTGGCGTGGCCGATGTCGAGCGGGCTGGTGCCGAGCGCGTTGTCGAGCTTGACCCGCACGGTGTTGCCCGTGACGGTCGGCTGCAGCAGCACGCGGAAGGACTGGTTGCTGAAGTTCGCGGACTCGAAGTTGTAGTTGCCCTCGGTGTCCGAGGCGAACGCGCCGGTCCACGTGTCACCGGTCGGCGTGGCGGTGGTGCCGCCGTTGGCCACGACGGTGCCGCTGGTCGTGTTCCGGGTGCCGATGGAGAAGATGTGCTCGGCCGGGCTCTTCGTCCCGGGCGCGCTGGCGAGGTCCGGCAGTGTGACCGAGCTGATGGTCTTGCCCGGGGCCAGCGGAACGCTGAACGCGTACAGGTGCGCGGCGACCGACTTCTTCCCGGCCGGGTTGTTGAAGTACGGCAGCGAGACGACCGCGAGGCTGCCCGGGCCGGTCTCCCAGTCCGGAACGGCCAGGTCGTAGCTGCTCGTGGTGCCGTCCGAGTAGGTGATCGTCCCGGTCGGCGCCGCGGCGGCGTTGTTGAGGGCTCCGTTGTACGAGTACGTGCCGGCGACCAGGCTGTTCTCCGGGATGTACGGGGCCGTCGAACCCTCGGCCGCGCCGCCGGTCTCGGCCAGGATGCCGTAGGTCGCGGTGGTCAGGAACATCAGGGAGCTGGCACCGGTCGAGCTGGTGGTGCAGCTGCCCATCGCGGAGGTGCAGGCGATGGTCTGGTTGGCCGCCAGGACGTTGTCCGCCTTGCCGGTGCCGAAGGTCGGCAGGGCGAGGTTCGCGCCGTCGATGGCGACGTGGCCGCCGCTGGCCCAGCCCGCGTTGGCGAGCGTGGTGGCGGAGAGGCTGTAGCCGTTGCCGTCCGCGTTCGCCTGGCTGGGCGTCGCGTCCGCGCTGATCGCCGTGTTGTTGAAGCACGCCGACAGGCTGGCGCAGCTCGTCGGGGCGTGCGCCGCGGCGATGATCGTGTAGGTGTTGTCCGCGGACACGTCGCCGGCGCCGTCCACCGCCTCGACGTCCAGCAGGTGCGGGCCGGCCGTGGCCGGAGTCACGGTGAAGGTCGCGCTGCCGCTGGTGGCCGCGACGGTCTGGAAGGGGCGCTGGTCGGTGGCGTAGTAGAACTTCGTCGCGGTCGCGCCGTCGCTGTTGCCGGTCACCGAGAAGGTGGCGGAGGTGCCCGCGGCCGCGCCGGTCGAGTTGTCCGGGTACGTGGTGTTCGCCGCGATGGTCGGCGCGTCGGGGCCGGTCGGCTCCGCGGTGTACGTGCAGGTCGGCGACCAGCCCGAGGGGTAGGTGCCGTTCGTGGTCTGCACCTGCCAGCTCACGTTCTGACCGGTGGTCAGCGCCTTCGTGAAGGTGGTCGGCAGGGTGATGGTGGCGTTGCTGTTGTTCGCCAGGTTGTCGGCCGAGGTCGCCGTGTAGGTCGTGGAAGAACCCTGAATCCAGTACTTGAACGTGGCCTGCAGCTCGTCCGCGTCCGGGCTGGTGATGTTCGCGGCGGTCAGCGTCACGTTGTTGGTGGCGATCGCCTTGCCGATGTACGGATACGGCGTCGCGGTGGCGCACGCGGCCTTGTCGGTCGCACCGGTGGCCGCCGAGAGCTGGCCCGCGGTCGGCGTGTTCGGCGCGTGGTCGAACTCGATGTTCAGGGTGGGGCTGTCGGTGAACCGGTCGAAGTCGGCGTAGTTGGTGTCGCTCTCCTGGTCCATCCCGAACGTGATCTGACCGGCATTGTGCGTGGCCGACCACTGCAGCGGCGTGGTCACGGTGAACCCGGCGACCGAGGTCTTCGGGTTCTGGCAGCCCGAGGCGTTGTACGCGGCGCCGACGGGAGCCTTGGCCGTGAAGGCGTTGCCGCCGGAGATGAACCCGGGCTGGGTGTTCCAGTCCGTGCCGGAGCCGATGCCGCCGGACCAGTGCAGGTAGACGTCGCGCGACGCGGAGCAGGAGAAGGACGCCTGCCAGTCCTCGGTCGCGTTCACCGTGGCCAGGTGGACGTTGGCCCCGTGCAGCACCGAGGGCAGGTTCCACTGGTAGAACGTGCGCTGATATCCGCCGCAGTAGGTGTTGGTCCAGCCGACGCCGAGCTGGTTGCCGTCCATCGCGTAGTCGTTGTAGTACGGCTGGGCGTTGCACGGCGAGTCCTGCTTGGTCTCGTCGTACGCCGGGGTGCCGCCCGAGGCGATGTGCCAGGTCAGCGTGGGGTCGATGTACTCGGGGAACACCGCGTTCTTACTCGTCAGCAGGCTCTTGCTCGGCAGCAGCGTCAGGGAGCTGCTGCTGGCGGCGAGGGTGACCGGAGCCTGGTGCGCGGCGTAGCCCGCGTGCGCGCTTGAGGACGGGTCCGAGGCCGCGACCTGGGCGAGGGAAGGGGCCTTCGCGGCGGTCTTGCCCGCCGCGGCGGCCGGGGCGGTGTTCGAGTCCCACATGGCCGCGCCGGTCGCGGTCAGCGTCATGCCTCCGGCTGCCGCCAGCGCGCCGCGCGCCGGGTGGGTGCCCGCCGTGTGCACCGCGAGGGTCAGCTTGGCCAGCGCCGGGTTCGCCGCGGCCTTCGCGTCGTGCACGACCAGGACCTCGGAGAATCCGCCGGACACGTTGGGCGTCACGGCGAGGTCCACGCCCGGCAGCACGCCCGCGTACGTCGCGGTGTCGCCGGAGACCTTCGGCGCCGGAAGCGCGGCGGGCCAGGAGATCTGGTAGCTCGCACCGCCGGCCGTCGTGGTCGTCGCCAGCGCTCCGGCGCCGCCGCCGGACAGCCGCACCGAGGCGTACGCGGTGGCGCCGGGGGAGTACGTGCCGTCGGAGTTCCGGTGCAGCGAGGTGTCCACCGGCACCCACGAGCCGTGCCGCAGGGTGCGTACCGGCTCGGTGTTCTCGGAGAGTTCCAGACCTCCGCCGGGTTTCGCACTCACCTGCCAGGTCTCGGTCGTCAGGGCACTGATGGACACGGCCTTGCCGGTCCTGCCGGCCTGCAGCGCGGCCTGGTCGACCGCCTGCTGCTGCGCCGGGGTCAGATCGGCCGCGGATGCGAGCGACTGCGCGGTCTCGGCCGCGGTCTCATCGGGCGTGACCGGCGCCGGAGTACCGGTGGCGTTGCGTGGATCCTTCGCGGTGGACTGCGCGTACGCGGCGGGCGCGATCCCCGCCGTGGCGATCGCGGCAGCGGCAGCGCAGGCCAATCCACGACGCCATATACGCAGGCGTGTATTCACTACATACCCCCCCAGGGCGATTATGGGTGCTGTGTCGTTCGGCGGCGCCGGCGCGCGAGAGCGAGGCCCCGTGGATTGGAAGGTACTTGCTGGCAGGCCGCCGTGCAAGACGGTATACATCGCGTTTGAGCTGGAAAGAGACCAGCTCATGAATTTCTCTTATCAGTATTGACCATCACCGGTGTCGGACTGCTAGAGTCCGCAGCATTCGTGTGTTGGCACGCTGCGGGGGGTAAGCCGCAGCAAGGGGAGAGGGTGCCCGATGCTCGCTATACGCGCATGCCTATATTCAAGACTTGAACACCTTTCCTGGAGGTCGGGGAGCCGCCGAACGCGGGTGACCGCCTCCGTCGCGGCGCTGGCGATGGTCTCGCAGCTGGTCCTCGCGGCGCCCGCCCTGGCCGCCGGCCGCGGCGCGCCGCAGGTCGCGCCGGACAGATCGATCCCGGTCTCCGCGGTGGCCTCGCACTACACCAAGCCCGTTCCGGAGAAGTCGGCCAAGCTGCCCGCGCCCAGCTGGCCGTCGGGCAGCGCGCTCGTGGACCTCACCGGAGCGGCGGGCGCCCGCGCCGCCGGGACTCTCCCGGTGACCGTCGGCGCGGCCCGGACCGCGGCCAAGACGGCCGCGTCCACCCCGGCCAAGGCCGCTGTCACGGTGGAGCCGCACGCCGCGGCCACCGCGGTCGGCGCCGACGGCGTGCTGCTCGCCGTGTCGCGCGCGGACGGATCGACCAGCCCCGGGTCGGTCGCGATCTCGTTGTCCTACCAGCAGTTCCAGGACGCGTTCGGCGGCGACTGGGCGGCCCGGCTGACGCTGGAGTCGCTGCCCGCGTGCGCGCTGACCACGCCGAGCGTCAGCGCGTGCGAGGTGCGGCACCCGCTCGCGTTCACCAACGATCCGAAGAGCAGGACTCTGACGGCGACCGTCACACTGCCCGGCACCACCGCCACGAAGGCGACGGCCGCGGCCTCGGTCTGGTCCGCGAAGGGCGCGAAGGCGATGCCGGCCGTCGTCGCCCAGCCGCTGATCCTGGTGGCGTCGTCGGACACGTCGAGCGACGCCGGCTCCGGCGGCGGCGACTACACCGCGACCACGTTGAAGTCGAACTCGGGCTCCTGGGCCGCCGGCAGCAGCGCCGACGCGTTCAACTGGTCGTACCCGATCGCCGTCCCGCAGGCGCCCGGCGTGCCCCCGTCGCTCGGGCTTTCCTACAACTCGCAGGCGGTCGACGGACTGACCTCGTCCACCAACAACCAGGCCGGCATCGCGGGCGACGGCTGGAGCCTCGCCGACTCGTTCATCGAGCGCTCCTACGCCTCGTGCCACCAGAACGCCGCCGGTTCGACGCAGACATATGACAACTGCTGGTCGAGCGACAATCAGCTGACCATCGACCTCGACGGCAAGACCTCGACCCTGGTCAAGGACGACTCGACCGGCGCGTACCACCCCGAGAACGACTCCAACGAGCGCGTGCAGTACGAGACGGGCGCCACGAACGGAGCGCAGAGCGGCGAGTACTGGGTCGTCACGACGCCCGACGGCACGCAGTACTACTTCGGTCTTAACGAGCTGCCGGGCTTCTCCGGCACCGACGCGCAGACGAACTCGGTCGACACCGAGCCGGTGTACTCCACCGCCGTCGGCCAGCCGTGCTACAACGCCACGTTCTCCTCCTCCTACTGCTCCCAGGCCTATCGGTGGAACCTCGACTACGTCGTCGACCCGCACTCGGACGCCACGTCCTACTGGTACACGACGTCCACCAACTACTACGCCCAGGACCTCGGCACGAAGGCGGCCTCGACCTCCGCCTACACGCGTGACAGCGTGCTGTCGACGATCCAGTACGGGCAGCGGGCCGGCGCCGTGTACTCCTCGACCCCCGCCGGCGAGATCTCCTTCACCTACAACGGCCGGTGCAACACCTCCTCGACCGGCTGCGCGACCAGCGGCCTGAGCTCGTCGACGGCCTCGGCGTGGCCGGACGTCCCCTACGACCTGAACTGCGCGTCGGGCGCCACTTGCTCCTCCCAGGCCCCCACCTTCTGGTCGGAGGACGAACTCACCGGAATCGAGACCAAGGTCCTCGACGGCAGCACCCTGACGCCGGTGGACTCGTGGGCGCTGACCTACGCGATGCCGCCGATCACCGGCGCCGGCGACACGTCCACTCCGTCGCTGTGGCTGTCCACGATCACCCAGACGGGCATGGACACGACCGCGGGCGGCTCGTCCGCCGCGATCCCGCTGCCGCCGGTCACCTTCACCGGCACCCAGATGCAGAACCGGGTCAACCTGACCAACGGCTACCCGTGGATCACCCGGCAGCGCCTGACGAAGATCGTCACCGAGACCGGCGAGACGATCAGCGTCGCGTACTCCGCGCCCGCTTGCGGCAGTGCGACGCCGAGCGACGACTCCGCCAACACGATGCTGTGCTACCCGGTCTACTGGTACCCCACCGTCACGAACTCGCCGACGAAGGACTACTTCAACAAGTACATCGTCACCGGCGTCACCGAGACGGACCCGACCGGCGGATTCGGCAACGACACCATCCAGACCACCTACACCCCGGTGGGCAAGCCGGCCTGGCACTACGACGACAACCCGCTGGTCCCCTCGAGCCCCGACCAGCGGACCTGGGACCAGTTCCGCGGCTACTCCGGGATGATCGTCTCGACCGGAACCTCCCCGGACCCGATCACGAAGACGCAGTACACGTACTTCCAGGGCATGAACGGCGACTACCTCACGCCGACCTCGACGCGGACGGCCACGATCTCCGACTCCCGGGGCGACGCCGCCATCGCCGACCTGAACCAGTACGCCGGCCAGACCTACGAGACTCAGGTCTTCAACGGATCGTCACAGGTCACCGACACCATCGACACGCCGTGGACCAGCGGCGCCACCGCGACGCACGCGCTGTCCGGCGGCGTGCCCGCGCAGCAGTCGTTCATCACCGGCAAGGCGGAGGAGCGCGTCTACACGCCGCTCGCCTCCGGGAGCACCCGCGAGACCGAGACCGACTACACCCGTGACGCCCGCGGCCGGGTCATCCAGGTGAACGACCAGGGCGACGTGACGGTCGCGGCGCAGCACACCTGCACCACGACCACGTACGCGGACAACACCAGCGCGTGGATCCTGGACCTGCCGGACGAGGTCAAGACGGTCTCCGTCCCGTGCGGCACGACCCCGTCCTACCCGGCGAACGCCGTCTCCGACACGCTCACCTACTACGACGGCTCGACCACGCTCGGCGCGGCGCCGACGATCGGCGACGCGACCGAGGTCCAGAAGGCCGCCTCCTACACCGGGTCGACCCCGAACTACGTGACGACGCAGACCACCGCGTACGACGAGTACGGCCGCAAGACCTCGTCCACCGACGCGGACTCGCACACGACCACGACCGCGTACACCCCGGCGACCGGAGCCGAACCGACCAGCATCAAGGTGACCGACCCGATGAGTCTGGCCACCACCACCGCCTACGACCCGCTGCGCGAGCTGGCCACCACGGTCACCGACCCCGCGGGCTACGTGACCACCGAGCAGTACGACGCGCTCGGCGACCTCACCGCGGTGTACAAGCCCGGATTCGCCGTCGCGGCGAAGGTGCCGAACCTCAAGTACACGTACACGATCTCGGACACCGCGCCGTCGGTCGTGGACACGTACACCCTGAACGACGACGAGTCCTACCGGGTGTCCGAGGTGCTCTACGACAGCCTGCTGCGCACCCGTGAGACCCAGACGAGCACGGTTGACGGCAACCGGGACATCACCGACACGTACTACAACTCAGACGGCTGGGTCTCGGAGACCACCGGCCAGTACTACAACGCCAACCCCGTCAGCGCCACGTACGTGCAGGCCCAGGCAGGAGACATCCCCGCCGAGACCGGCTTCACCTACGACGGGGTCGGCCGCAAGACCGCGGAGATCTCCTACGCGCTCGGCACCCAGACCTGGCAGAGCACGTACACGTACGGCGGGAACTTCGTCACCACGAATCCCCCCGCCGGAGGCCTCGCGGCGACGGCGGTCGTGGACGCGCGCGGCCGGACGACGGATCTCGTCCAGTACCACGCGGGCATGCCCACCGACTACCTGACCGACCCGGCCGCGGACTACAGCGACACCAAGTACACGTACTACCCCACCGGCAAGCAGGCCACGGAGACGGACGCGGCCGGCAACCAGTGGTCGTGGACCTACAACCTGCTGGGCAACGAGACGGACACGTACGATCCGGACACCGGGCACACCGTCAACGTGTACGACAACGCCGGGCACCTGACCTCCACCACTGACGCGCGCGGCAAGCAGACCACGTACACCTACGACAAGGACGCGCGGAAGACCGCGGCGTACGACACGACCTCGACCCAGACCCTCTCGTCGACGAACGAGGTCGACTCCTGGGCGTACGACACGATCAAGAAGGGCATGCCGAGCACGTCGACCTCGTACTCGAACGGCGACACCTACACCAGCAGCGTCCTCGCCTACAACGCGATGGGCGAGCAGAGCGCCGTGAAGTACACGCTCACGGGAACCGACGCCGCGCTCGTGCCGACGGCCGGGTACACGATCAGCTACGGCTACACGTTCAGCGGCCTGCCCTCGACGGTGAACGACCCGGCTATGGGCGGACTCCCGTCCGAGACCGTCACCACGGGCTACAACACCTACGGCGAGCCGATCTCCCTCACCGGCAGCGGCGGAGTCGCGTGGACGTACGTCTCGGCCATCAGCTATGACCACTACGACAGCCCGACCGAGTACACGATGCCCACTGCTGGCGGCAGCGTGTGGTCCACGCTCGGCTACGACGCGCAGACGAGGGACCTGAACAGCGTCGAGACCACCGACTCGAGCAGCAGCAACCCGATCGACCAGTTGACGTACACCTACGGCAACAGCTCGGGCACCGTGTCGAAGGGCTCGGGCCTGATCACGGAGACCGTCGACTCCCAGAACGGCGGTTCCACGGTCGACACCCAGTGCTTCACCTACGACTACGCCCAGCGGCTGTCCCAGGCGTGGACCGCCACCGACAACTGCGTGGCCACGCCGGCGACCGGCAGCTCCGGCACGGTCGGCGGCACCGACGCCCCCTACTGGCAGTCGTGGACCTACGACGCCGCGGGCGACCGGCTGACCCAGGTCGATCACGACACCGCCGGCAACACCGCCAACGACACCACGACCACCTACCACTACCCGACCGCGGGTTCGAGCTCCGACCAGCCCACGGCCCTCTCCTCGACCACGGCGACCGGTCCGAACGCGTCCGCGAACACGGCGACGTACAAGTACGACGCCTCGGGCAACACCGTCTCCATGGCGGGCGGCGCGCTGGGCAACCAGACGCTGGCCTGGACCGATCAGGGCAAGCTGCAGTCCGACACGACGTCGGCCGGCGTCACGAACTACGTGTACGACGCCTCCGGGAACGAGACCGTCGTGCGGGATCCCGCCACGACGACCCTCTACATCGGCGACGCCGAACTGACGCTGACGAAGAGCACGAGCGCCCTGTCCGGCGTGCGGTACTACTCCGTCGACGGCAAGGCCCTGGCGGAACGGACCAGCGCCGGCGTCGTCAGCGACCTGATCCCCGACCGGCAGGGCACCGACCTGCTGGCCGTGTCCACCACCACCGCCCAGACCGTCACGCGCCGCCAATACCTGCCCTTCGGCGGGGTCCGCGGCACCGCGACGGCGTGGGTCGGCGGGGACAAGGGATACGTCAACGGCGCGAACGACAGCGCCACCGGACTCGAGGACCTCGGAGCCCGGCAGTACGACGCCGTGATCGGCCGCTTCGTCAGCCGAGACCCGCGCACCGAGACGATCGACCCGCAGCAGCTCGCCGGATACGCGTACGCCGCGCAGAACCCGGTCTGCTTCGACGACCCGTCCGGGAAGGACGCCGACGACACGTTCCGGCACAACGAGGCGGTGACCATGGTGTCGCTGTACCTGCAGGCCATCTACGCGGGCAAGGGCGGCACGGTCTACCCCGAGTTCGAGATCCCGCACGGCGGTGAGAAGGACAAGAAGACCGGCATCCGCGGGGACGGCCGAGCGGACATCGTCTACATCTGCGGGAACAACGTGTACGTGTGGGAGGTCAAGAAGACGGTCGCCTCGACGGAGGCCGAGGGGCCCGCGCAGATCCAGGGCTATATCGAGGGTCTGAAGGCGATGTTCCCGAACCGCCACGTCCAGGCGGGCCCGAACATCCCCCAGCTGGAGACCCCGGACATCGTCCAGCCCAACGAGAAGATGCTCGTCGCCGAATCCTCGCTGACCCGCACGGGCGGCCCGCGGACCAGTGACTACTCGGGCATCATCGCCTGGTGGAACCGGAACTACGATCCGAACGACCCCAAGGGCTCCTACCCGTACCCCTACGTGGTTCCGCAGAAGGCCACGCAGCCGAACATGCCGGCGAACCCGGTTCC
This sequence comes from Actinospica sp., assembly GCA_035493475.1. Classification (GTDB taxonomy): domain Bacteria; phylum Actinomycetota; class Actinomycetes; order Streptomycetales; family Catenulisporaceae; genus Actinospica. The sequence goes on along the minus strand of DATJIF010000009.1, from coordinate 50,779 downwards.
GGACCCCCAGCCGAACGCCAACCCGGACTACCTCGGCCAGCCGAACTGGGCATTGACCAACTCTCAGGAGGACGTGCTCATAGCCGCGGTGGCGTTCGCGGTCATAGCCATAGGCTTTGTCCTCAGCGGCGCCCTTGCCGCGTTCTGACCTGGGCCGCCGACAGCGCACGAAGGAGAGGGAATTGGGAATCACGTACGAGGGCACGCTCGCCATCGCCGACCTGGAGCAGTTGCGTGATGCCATGGTCCGGATCGGCGAGGTCGGGCTCCTGGCGCCGATCGCCGCGCAGCGGGTCGCCGTCCTGCCGACCGAGACGTACGGCGGTGTCGCCGACGTCGAGGAGTACGCGGCGGACATCAGCGCGGCGGCCGGATGCAGCGTCCTCGCCCACGGCGTGTACGACTCGGACGTGTTGAAGCTGTGGGTCTACCGGGACGGTGAATTGGTTCACCGGTACGTCTCCGATATCGGAACGGAGGGATCTGTCTTCGAAGACCATGATGGTTTGATGAAGGTGGAACTCGACGGCGTCGTATATCTGGAGTCGGACCCGAACCGTCCGCGTGGACCGGTCGGGGCCAGTGCGGAGGCCTTCGCGGACTTCGGCACCGGAACCGTCAGCCGCGAAGCTCTTCTCGAGGTTCTCGCGGATGAGCAGCCCGGAAGGGTGCTGAGCCGGCATCGCGAATTCCTCGACGCGCTGAACATCGATTCGATCGTTCTGCACGACACGTATGATCGAATCGAAGCAAGCGAAGTAGCGGGTGCGGTACTCGTGACCCGGTAGGCACGTTCTGGATTTCGGGGCGCCACGGCTGAGCCGTGGCGCCCCGAACCATTTCCTCATCTTCGGCTTCTACCGTGTGTCCGACGTGGCGTAGGTCACAGGGTCTGTGTCAACCGGACGCGGGTCCCGGGCGTGGTTCAGAGGACGGAAGGTCTGCACAGGGGAGATGCGCGGGTGATGACGGAGGAGGAGTTCGACGCCTTCTTCGCGGTGTCCTACTCCCGGCTGGTCGGGCAGTTGTCCGCCATGACCGGCGACTGGGAGGGGGCGCGGGAGAATGTGTTGGAGGCGTTCGTGCGGGGGTGGGACCAGCGGGGGCGGTTCGACCTGGCGGCGGCGCCGGATTCGTGGATACGGACGGTGGCCTGGCGGCTGGCCGGGATCGGGGCGGGGGAGCGGCAGGCGGTGGTGCTGCACTTCATGTGCGGGCTCAGCGTCGAGGAGGTCGCGGTCGAGACGGGGGTCGCGGTCGGGGCGGTGGAGGCCTGGCTCGGGAACGCGGACCGGGACAGGTACGCGGCGCTCGCGGACGAGGTGCACGACTTCGCGAATGAGCATGTGCAGCCGCGGCTGAGTGCGCGGCAGGTGCGTGAGCTGGGGGATCGGCGGGGGCGCAAGCGGCGGAGTGTCGCGGTGGGCGGGGTCGGGGCGCTGGCGGTGGCCGGGGTGATCGCCGTGGCGCTGCTCGCCGGGCGGCCGAGCGCACCGGACGTGGCGCCCGCGGCCGGGCGGCACACCGCGACGCACGGCGGCGGGGTCACCTCCGACTCCGCCGTGGGACCGGGCGCCGCTGCCTCCGGAAGCCCCGCCACGTCGTCCGATCCTCGCCCCGCGCCATCCACCGGACTATGACAGTTCCCTGATCGCGCGGCCGGGTTTCCCGCCGGACCGCTGCCGTTCCCCGGCCATTCAACCGAATCGAGGCTGGGCGTCACGCGTCGTCCCTAGGTTCCTGAGAGCTGACTTAATGTCGGCTGAGAGAGGGGCTCATGGATACGACGGTCGCGATACGCGGGCGCGGGATCACCAAGGTCTTCGGTGACGTCGTCGCCCTCGACCACATCGACGTGAACGTGGCGCAAGGGCAGATCCACGGCCTGGTCGGCCCGAACGGCGCGGGCAAGACCACGCTGCTCGGGCTGCTGCTCGGCCTCGCGGTCGCCGACGCCGGGGAGCTGCAGATCCTCGGCGCACCGGTCGGCCGGGCCCTCGCCGCGCCGGACGGGGTCTCAGGATTCGTCGACGGCCCCGGCCTCTACCCGACGCTGACCGCGAAGCAGAACCTGCTGGCGCTCGCCGCGCTGCGGCACCGGGACGCCCGGTCCGCGGGCATCGACGAGGTGCTGGCCGAGGTCGGGCTCACGGCGGTCGCCGACGACAAGGTGCGCGGCTTCTCGCTCGGCATGCGGCAGCGGCTCGGCCTTGCCGCCGCGCTGCTCACGAAGCCGCGGCTGCTGGTGCTCGACGAGCCCGCCAACGGCCTGGACCCGGCCGGCAAGAAGCACGTGCACGGCGTGCTGAACCGGCTGGCCGCGGACGGCGCGACGGTCGTGCTCTCCAGCCACCGGATGGACGACCTCGAGGCGCTGTGCTCGGAGGTCACCATCCTGAACACCGGGCGCGTGGTCTTCTCCGGCCCGGTGAGCAAGCTCTCCGCCGAGAACCGCGAACTGGACTACCGGCTGCGCACCTCGGACGCGGCCGCCGCCCGCGCCGTCGCCGCCGAGACTCCCGGCGTGCAGGTCGTCGAGGGCTCCGACGCCGTGGCCCGCGGCGACGACGAGGTGATCGTGGTGCGCGCGCTGACCGCCGGCCTCGACGAACTCGTGGCGCGGATCGTGCGCGCCGACATCGCGGTGCGCGAACTCGCGCCGGTGGTCTCGCCGCTGGAGGCCGCGTTCCTCGCCCTCACCGAGCAGGAGAAGACCCCGTGACCGCGACCGCCGTCGAGCAAGCCCCCGCCGCGTCGGAGCCGGCCGCCGCGCTCCCGGTCCCGGTGACCCGCGCCCTGCGCTTCGAGCTGGTCAAGCTGTTCTCGCCGTGGCGAATACGGCTGCTGATCATCCTGTGCCTGATCGGCCCCGCCGTCCTCATCTTCGGGATCAAGCAGCAGGCCACGCTGCCCTCCGACACCCTGTTCGGCCGCTGGATGCACGCCACCGGCTGGGCCGGGTCGCTGGTCACCCTCGGCGCCGCCGGAACCTGGGCGCTGCCGCTGATCACGTCCGTGGTCGCGGGCGACGTGTTCGCCTCCGAGGACCGGCTCGGCACCTGGCGGCACCTGCTCGTCGCGGTCCGCTCGCACCGCCGGATCTTCCTGGCCAAGGCGCTGTCCAGCCTCAGCGTCATCCTGATCCTGGTCGCCGGCCTCTTCGTCTCCAGCGTGGTCGGCGGCCTGCTCGCGGTCGGCGACAAGCCGTTGATCGGCGTGGACGGCCACACGCTCTCGACCGGGGACGCGGCCGGGAAGGTCGCGCTCGCCTGGCTCTGTGCACTGGCCCCCACGCTCGCGCTCGCGGCCATCGGACTGCTCGGCTCCGTCGCCTTCGGCCGCTCGCCGATGGGCCTGCTGCTGCCGATGATCGTGGGCTTCGGCATGCAGGTGGCGCAGATGCTGCCGCTGCCGGTCGCGGTCCGGCTCGCGCTGCCCGGCTTCGCCTTCATCTCCTGGAACAGCCTGTTCGCCGACCCTCAGCAGCTCAGCCCCCTGCTGATCGGCATCGCGGTCAGCCTGGCGTGGGCGATCGTGGCGACGGCGCTGGCCTACGTGCTGTTCACCCGCCGCGACTTCACCAACCTCACCAACGACGGCGCCGGTCGCAAGGCCCTGACCTTCGGCGTGCTGCCGATGCTCGGGGTGTTCGCCGTGACGATCGGGATCATCGCGGGCGCGACGGGGGCCACCGGCTCCGGGATCGACCAGCCGAAGATCCAGCGGTCCGTGGCCACCGCGTTCGCCCACCTGTACCGGCTGCAGGAGCAGGAGCTGCACCGGCCGCCGGTCACCGAGGCGCAGCTGCAGGTCTCAGCGTCCTGCGTCAAGAGCGAGGGGCTCACCGCGCAGGAGGGGCCGGGCAACGACTGGCGCTGCACGGTCTCCTGGCACGTTCCCGGCGCGACCCTGACCGGTCAGGCCGTCTACCAGCTCGACGTCAATCCGAACGGGCGGTTCATCGCCGACGGCGACGGACCGCAGGAAGTGAACGGCTACTTCCTGGTGCACACCTCTGACGGGGATGTGCCGAACCCGCTGTGGCAGTTCGACGGCGACGTCGACCTGCTGCCAACCCACTAACAAAGGAATGACCCGATGCAAGTCACACGCCGCAAGGTACCGAACGGCCGGGCCTTCTTCCCGCCCGCCGGTCTGGGCCGGGGACGCCTGACCAAGGTGAGTGTCGTCGCTGCCGCGCTCGTCTTGACCGGGGCCGGCGTCGGCTCCGCGTCGACGCTGCAGTTCGGCACCCAGCAGGTCGGTCAGCAGACCAAGAAGGGCGAGGTCATCTCGAGTGACCAGTACATCAACCCGATCGGCACCCGGCTGGTCGTGAACCAGGGCAAGATCATGGGCGCCGGCGTGAGCCCGGACGGCACGCACGTCGCCGCCACCATCGCGGACGGCACCGGCTCGCTGGTCGTCATCGACCTGCGCAGCTACCAGGTCCAGCAGGTCGTCGGCGCCTCCGCGACGGACAACCTGCAGATCAGCGGGAACGACGTCGGCCAGGTCGAGCCGACCTACTCGCCCGACGGCAAGTCGCTGTGGATCGGCCGGACCAACGGCTACACCAAGTTCACGGTGAACGCGGACGGCACCCTGGCCAACCCGGTGGACGTCGCGATCCCGGCCGAGGGCGCCGAGGACGCGCTCTCCGGCAAGGCCGTGTTCTCCGCCGACGGCTCGACCGTGTACGCGGCGGTCAACGGCCAGAACCGCGTCGTCGCCATCGACACCGCGACCGACGCGATCACGCAGAGCTGGAACACCGGCGTCGCCCCGCGCGGCATGGTCCTGGTGAACGGCAAGCTGTACGTGAGCAACGAGGGCGGCCGCACCGCGCAGGCCGGCGACACGACGATGACCTCCTACGGCACCGACGTCGTCGCCAACGGCCAGACCGGCTCCTCGACCACCGGCACCGTCAGCGTCATCGACACGGCTAACCCGTCCGCGGCCGTCGGCAGCATCGGCGTCGGCCTGCACCCGACCGCCGTGTACGCGTCGGGCAGGACGATCTTCGTGGCCAACACGAACAGCGACACCGTCTCGGTCATCGACACGGCCAAGAACAAGGTCGTCCAGACGATCTCGACGCAGCCGTGGCCCGAGGCCACCGTCGGCTACGAGCCCACCGCGATCGACCTGACCGCCGACGGCCACCTGCTGGTCACCCTCGGCCGGGCCAACGCGGTCATGGTCTTCCGGGTCACCTCGGCCCAGCAGCCCGCCAGCTACGTGGGCCTGCTGCCGACCGACTACTTCCCGGCGGACGTCGCGACCGTGGGCAACCAGATCGTGGTCGCCAACACCCGCGGCGTGGACGCGCTGCGCCCGACCGTCGCGGCCGGCCACAACACGCACGACACCACCAGCAGCCTGACCCGCTTCACGCTGCCGAGCGACCAGGCGATCCGCGCGTACACGGCGAAGGTGTTCCAGTACAACGGCTGGACCGGCAACTCGGTCGAGTACGCGAAGTACTCCAACGCCAAGCCGGTCGCCGTCCCGGCCGCCATCGGCGCCCCCTCGACGATCAAGCACGTCTTCCTGATCGTCAACGAGAACCGCACCTACGACCAGGTCTTCGGCGACATGGCGCAGGGCGACGGCGACCCGACGCTGACCCAGTTCGGCGAGGCCGTGACCCCGAACAAGCACGCGCTGGCCGAGCAGTTCGGGCTCTACGACAACTTCTACGACGTCGGCACGAACTCCGCCGAGGGACACAACTGGCTGATGCAGGCGGACGACCCGGAGTACACCGAGTCCTCCGCGGGCGAGTACCTGCGCAGCTACGACACCGAGTCGGACGTGCTCGGCCACCAGGAGTCCGGCTTCATCTGGACCGGCGCCGAGGCGGCCGGCAAGACCGTCCGCGACTACGGCGAGTTCGACTCGATCGAGAACAAGCCGGCGAACGGCACCTGGCAGAACTACTACTGCGAGACCTCGGCCGTGGCCTCCGGCACCCCGAGCCAGTACCCGATCCAGGAGGGCTCGGCGATCCCGTCCCTCAACGCCGTGACCGACCCGGGCGTCCCGCAGTTCGACAACGCCGTGCCGGACACCTACAAGGCCGCGGTCTGGAAGCAGGACTTCGAGAAGAACGGCCCGGCCAACCTGAACATGTTCTGGCTGTCCAACGACCACACCGGCGGCACGGCCAGCCCGACCGCCGCCGTCGCGGACAACGACCTCGCGGTCGGCCAGATCGTGGACACCATCTCGCACAGCAAGTACTGGAAGGACTCGGCGATCTTCGTCGTCGAGGACGACTCGCAGGCCGGCCTCGACCACGTGGACGGCCACCGCGCCCCGGTCGAGGTGATCAGCCCCTGGGCCGAGCACGGCACCGTCGACGACCACTACTACTCGCAGATCGAGATGGTCCGCACCATCGAGCAGATCCTCGGGATCCACCCGATGAACCAGCTCGACGCCGCGGCCACCCCGATGTACGGCGCCTTCACCTCGAAGCCGAACTACACGCCGTTCACCGCGGTCCCGAACCAGACCTCGCTGACCCTCGGCGTCTCGCCCGCCCCGAGTTGCGGCGCCGACGTCCCGGCCGGCCAGACCGCGGCGACGGTCGCCAAGGCCAACGCCGCCGCCACCGCCGTCCCGGCCGCCGAGGCGTCCGTGGCCGCGCAGTGGAAGTCCTGGGCCGCGCAGCAGCACCTGGTCGGCAAGAACGCCGTCCCGGACTACGCGAACCCGGAGCAGATGAACCGGTACACCTACTACCAGACCACCGGCTGGACCAAGGCGTACCCGGGCGACCCGAAGATCTACGCGCCCAACGACGTCCCCGGCGCCTTCATCCCGTCCTCGGACGCGGACAACTGATCCACGGTCAACTCGACAGCGTGATCTCGGCGCCCGTCCCGAACGGCCTCGGCTACTCGGGACGGGCGTCCGCGTTCACGGTGACGACCGGGCAGGCGGCGTGGGCCAGGCAGTGCCGCGCGACGGAGCCGGCGCCGGACCAGGCGCGGCGCAGCCGGCCGGGGCGGGGCTCGCCGAGGACGAGCAGGTCGCCGGGGCGGTCCGCGAAGGCGACCAGGACCCGGCCGGGGCGGCCGCGCACGACGTGCGGTTCGGTGCGCACGTCCTCCGGCACGCCGCCCAGGTCCACGTTGACGGCCGTCAGCAGCCTGGCCTCGGCGGCGTCGGCCCAGCCGTCGGCCACGTGCGCGGGGTACGGGCGCATGGCGGAGTCGCCGCCGGGCGGCTGCCAGGCGATCACGGGCATGAGGGTGGCCCCGAGTTCGTGCGCGCGCTCGATGGCGAAGCGCAGCGCGTGCACGCTGCCGGGTGAGCCGCTCACGCCCACCACCACGCGTCGGGGAGTGCCGGTCACGCTGCTCACTGCAGCACACGGGCGGGCCGATCAGCGGTTTTCTGACACCGATTAAACGCGTCTCACGGCGATTCCACGGTCCATGGTCTTCGGGCGGCTCAGGACATTTAAATAGCGTACGGCCGTGAACATCGTCTGGGGGGAAACCCGCCGCGACAACGCGGTCCGGGTGCACGGCGACACTCCTCGCCGTCTCAAGGTTCTGACCATAGGTTTCATCGCGCTGAGCGTGCTGCTCGGCGTGGTCTACGCGTTCGGGCTGCTGCGCGATTCGTCGAGCCTGAGCAGTCTCAAGTCTCGTACTGACGGGGTGTCGGCGACGAGCGACCTGTACTACCGGCTCAACGACATGGACGCGATGGCCGCGAACCTGCTGCTGGTCGGCTACAACCCGGCGAATCCGGCCATGGTGCCGTCGGCCGTGAACGCGGCGGCCTCGGACCGCGCGTACGAGTCGGATCGCACCGTCGCCGACGCCGACCTGGAGAAGATCGCGCAGAATCCGCTGCTCGAGGTGCAGGCCGACAAGCTGATGGACGCGCTCGGCTCGTACGAGGCCCTCATCGCGCAGGCCTTCTACATCGACAAGAGCGCGCTGCACGAGCAGCCCGCCGCCCCGCCCGCGTCCGCGCTCAGCGTGTACGTGCAGGCCTCCTCGCTGCTGCACTCGACGATGCTGCCCGCCTCGCAGCAGATCACGAACACGGACAGCGCGGACGTGGACGGCTCGTACGCCGGCGACCGGTCCGCGATGATCGGCCTCGGGTTCGCGGTCCTCGCACTCGGCCTGCTCACGGCACTGGCGCTCGTCCTCGGCAACCGCTACCACGCCCGCAGGTTCCGCCGCCGCATCAGCTGGCTCGTCCCCGCGGCCGTGGTCGCCGTCGTGCTCGGCATCGCGGGCGTGAGCGCGCAGCTGACCGCCGCAGACCACCTCCGCTTCGCGAAGCAGGACGCGTACGACTCGATCAACGCACTCGAACGCGCCAAGGCCATCTCCGACGACGCCAACGCGGACGAGAGCCGCTGGCTGCTGGAGAACCGCTCCGCGGCGTTGCAGAGCTCGTTCTTCAGCAAGATCGCGCAGGTCGGCGGCAGCCCGGGAACGACCGGCGGCTACCTCGGCACCGAGCTGCACAACATCACCTTCCCCGGCGAGGGCCAGGCAGCCGACAGCGCCGTCAAGGCCTACGACGCCTACGTGCAGGACGACGCGACCATCCGCTCCGACGCCGACGGCGGCAACCTCGCGGGAGCCGTGGCCTTCGACATAGGCACGCAGTCCGGCCAGTCGAACTACGAGTTCAACGCCTACCTGACCGAGCTCAACAGCGTGATCAATATCAACGACACGTACTTCGGATCCACCATCGCCGCAGCTCAGAGCGGCGTCGGCGCCGGAGCGTGGTCGCTGCTGATCATCGCCGACCTGCTGCTGCTCGCGTTCGCCGCCCAGGCCGGATACCTGCGCCTGCGCGAGTACAGCTGACAGCTCACGCCGAGGACTAGCGCGTACGCGCGAGGTCGTCCAGCAGGTGGTCGACCGTGATCCTCCGCCGCCACGCCGCGGGCATGTCGGCCTGCAACGGCGGCGGGGGCACGGCGATCACCGGGCAGACCGCGTGCGCGAGGCAGTAGCGGGCCGTCGCGGCGTGCAGCGCGTGACGCACATGGCCACGGCGGCCCGCACCGATCACCAGCAGGTCGCTGTGCCGGTCCGCCACCTCCACGAGGCACGGTCCGGGCGCGCCGCGCATGATCCACGACTCCACACGCACGTCGCCCGGCAGTCCGCCAAGCCCCTCGTCGAAGGCGCAGGCCAACTGGCGTTCGGCCAGGTCGCGCAGGGTTCTGGCGTATCCGGGCGACGGCGCGCGACGGGCCGCGACCTCGCCGCCGGGCATCTGCCAGGCGAGCACGGGCATCAGGGTGGCGCCGAGCAGGCGGGCCTGTCCGAGGGCGAAACGCAGCGCCTCGAGACTGCCCGGCGTACTGTCGACGCCGACGATCACTCGTCCGATCAACTTCGAAGACACCCTCTCAGCAGAGCACGCTCCGAAATGCGGAAACACCGTGCTCACACTGTCCAAACGGGGTCCGGCGCGCTTTCGACGCGCTTCTGACACCTCTCGACATACTGGGCGAACCGGACATGCGTCCGCCGTGTGGAGCGCAGGTAACGAGCTGGTCTCGGCGCGTCAGTCAGGCGTGGAGATAGCTCTGACGCCCGTTAGGAGGGCGTATGCAAACGCCGCGTGCGCTCCCGGCGGGGGTTCCATGACTGGTGACCCACTCACCGAACACCCGATCACTAGGAGCCAGACATGGCCGACGTCCTCTACGTCGTGCTGACCGTTGCCACCTTCGCCGTCCTCGCGCTGATCGTGAAGGGGGTCGAGCGTCTTGAGCGCTGACAACGTCATCGGTTTGATCGCCGCCGTCGCCCTGACCGTCTACCTGGTCCTGGCGCTCGTGAAGCCGGAGAGGTTCTAGTGTCCGTCGCCGCCGCCGGCTGGTTGCAGGCCGGTCTTCTCGTGTTCGCCCTGGTGGTCTCGTACCGCCCGCTCGGCGACTACATGGCCCACATCCTCACCTCCGCCAAGCACTGGCGGGTGGAGAAGGGCCTCTACAGACTCATGGGCGTCGACGCGGAGGCGGATCAGACCTGGTCGGTCTACATCCGCTCCGTGCTCGCCATCTCGGTGGTCGGGGTCATCCTGCTCTACCTGATCCTGCGGCTGCAGGATCACCTGATGCTGTCGCTGGGCATGCCCGGGATGCAGGCGAACCTCGCGTACAACACCGCCTCGTCCTTCGTGACGAACACGAACTGGCAGAACTACGCCGGCGAGTCCGCGTTGGGCTACACCGCGCAGTTCGCCGGGCTGGCCGTGCAGAACTTCATCTCGGCGGCCGTCGGCATCGCGGTGGTCGCGACGCTGATCCGCGGGTTCGTGCGCACCAACACCGACCGCGTCGGCAACTTCTGGGTCGACCTGACCCGGCTGCTGATCCGGCTGATGCTGCCGTTCTCGATCGTGTTCGGCATCGTGCTGATCGCCGCGGGCCTGCCGCAGGAGCTCTCCAGCCACCTGACGACGGTGCACACGCTGACCGGCGGCACCGGGACGGTCTACACCGGCGGCACCGCGTCGCAGGAGGTCATCAAGGAGCTCGGGACGAACGGCGGCGGCGTGTTCAACGCCAACTCCGCGCACCCCTTCGAGAACCCGAACGGCTTCACGGACTGGCTCGAGATCTACCTGCTGCTGGTGATCGGCTTCGCCCTGCCGCGCACGTTCGGCAAGATGGTCGGCTCGAACAAGCAGGGCTACGTCATCGCCGGCGTCATGGGCTTCATCTGGGCCGGTTCCGCCGCCTTCATGACCTTCATGGAGGAGCGGCACTGGGGCACCGCGATGGCCGTCGCCGGTTCGTCGATGAACGGCAAGGAGGTCCGCTTCGGGATCCCGGCGAGCGCGCTGTTCGCCACCTCCACGACGCTGACGTCCACCGGCGCGGTCAACTCGATGCACGACTCGTACTCGGCGCTCGGCGGCGGCACGGCGATCTTCGACATGATGCTCGGCGAGATCGCGCCCGGCGGCACCGGATCAGGGCTCTACGGCATGCTGATCCTGGCCATCGTCACGGTGTTCGTCGCGGGCCTGATGGTCGGGCGCACGCCGGAGTACCTGGGCAAGAAGATCCGCCCGGCCGAGATGAAGTACGCCGCGCTCTACATCCTGGCCACGCCGTCCGTCGCGCTGATCTTCACCGGCATCGCGATGGCGACGACCAGCGCGCGCAACTCGATGAACAACGCCGGCCCGCACGGGTTCTCCGAGGTCCTGTACGCGTTCACGTCGATGGCGAACAACAACGGTTCGGCGTTCGGCGGCCTGAACGGCAACACGGACTTCTACAACACCATGGGCGGCCTGGCGATGACCTTCGGGCGCTTCCTGCCGATGATCTTCGTCCTCGCGCTCGCCGGGTCGCTGGCCAAGCAGCGGCACACCCCGGCCTCGCTCGGCACGCTCAAGACGCACACCCCGCTCTTCGCGAGCCTGCTGACCGGCGTGATCTTCATCGTCGTCGGCCTCACCTACTTCCCGGCGCTGGCGCTCGGCCCGCTGGCGGAAGGACTCAAGTAATGTCTGCCATCACCCCTCAGGACGCGGTCAAGGAGACCCGCCGGATCGGCGGTGGTCTGCTCGACCCCAAGATGCTCTACAAGTCGCTGCCCGACGCGCTGAGGAAGTTCGACCCGCGCGTGCAGCTGAAGAACCCGGTCATGTTCGTGGTCGAGGTCGGCTCCGTGCTGACCACGTTCTCCGCGATCGAGCATCCGTCGATCTTCGCCTGGACGATCACCGTCTGGCTCTGGCTCACGGTGCTGTTCGCGAACCTGGCCGAGGCCGTCGCCGAGGGCCGCGGCAAGGCGCAGGCGGCGACGCTGCGCAAGACCAAGACGTCCACCTCCGCCCGCCGCATCGCCTCCTGGACCCAGGGCGCGAAGGGGCAGGCCGGCGAGCGCGGCGTCGAGACCGAGGTCCCGGCGACCGAGCTCAAGCTGGGCGACTACGTCGTGGTGACGGCCGGTCAGATCATCCCCGGCGACGGCGACGTCGTCGAGGGGGTCGCCTCGGTGGACGAGTCGGCCATCACCGGCGAGTCCGCGCCGGTCATCCGCGAGTCCGGCGGCGACCGCTCCGCGGTGACCGGCGGCACCCGGGTGCTGTCCGACGAGATCGTCGTGAAGATCACCACCAAGCCCGGCGAGACCTTCATCGACCGGATGATCGCGCTGGTCGAGGGCGCGGCCCGGCAGAAGACCCCGAACGAGCTGGCGCTGAACGTGCTGCTGGCCTCGCTCACGATCGTCTTCGTGCTGGCCGTCGTCACCCTGCAGCCGTTCGCGTTCTTCGCGGGCGCCCCGCAGTCCCTGGTCATCCTGGTCGCGCTGACCGTCGCCCTGATCCCGACCACGATCGGCGCGCTGCTGAGCGCCATCGGCATCGCGGGCATGGACCGGCTGGTGCAGCGCAACGTGCTGGCGATGTCCGGCCGCGCCGTCGAGGCCGCGGGCGACGTCAACACCCTGCTGCTCGACAAGACCGGCACCATCACCCTGGGCAACCGGCAGGCGAGCGAGTTCGTGCCGGTGGACGGGGTCGAGATCGACACCCTGGCCGACGCGGCGCAGCTGTCCTCGCTGGCCGACGAGACCCCCGAGGGCCGCTCGATCGTCGTGCTGGCCAAGGAGAAGTACAACCTGCGCGGCCGCGAGGTGCACGACGCGGTCTTCATCGAGTTCACCGCGCAGACCCGGATGTCCGGCGTGGACCTGCCGGACGGCACGCAGATCCGCAAGGGCGCCGCGAACGCGGTGCGCGACTGGGTCCGCGACAACGGCGGCCGGGTGGAGCCGAAGGTCGGCGAGGTCGTGGACGCGATCTCCTCGGCCGGCGGCACCCCGCTGGTCGTCGCCCAGATCAAGGGCCCGGACGCGCAGGTCCTCGGCGTCATCCACCTCAAGGACGTCGTCAAGGACGGCATCAAGGAGCGCTTCGCCGAGCTGCGCAAGATGGGCATCAAGACCGTCATGATCACGGGTGACAACCCGCTGACGGCCCGGGCGATCGCCGAGGAGGCGGGGGTCGACGACTTCCTGGCCGAGGCCACGCCCGAGGACAAGCTCGCGCTGATCAAGAAGGAGCAGGAGGGCGGCAAGCTGGTCGCGATGACCGGCGACGGCACCAACGACGCCCCGGCGCTCGCGCAGGCCGACGTCGGCGTGGCGATGAACACCGGCACCTCGGCCGCCAAGGAGGCCGGGAACATGGTGGACCTCGACTCCAACCCGACGAAGCTGATCGAGATCGTGGAGATCGGCAAGCAGCTGCTGATCACCCGCGGCGCGCTGACCACGTTCTCCATCGCCAACGACGTCGCGAAGTACTTCGCGATGCTCCCGGCGATGTTCGCGGGCGTGTTCCCCGGCCTGTCGAAGCTCAACATCCTGCACCTGTACAGCCCGCAGTCCGCGATCACCTCGGCGATCGTGTTCAACGCGCTGATCATCGTGGCGCTGATTCCGCTGGCGCTGCGCGGGGTGCGCTACACCCCGTCCTCCGCCTCGGCGCTGCTGCGCCGCAACCTGTGGATCTACGGCGTCGGCGGCCTGGTCATCCCGTTCGCGGGGATCAAGCTGCTCGACCTGGTGATCCAGTACCTCCCCGGAATGGGTCGGTGATCTGACATGTCCCGTCTTCCCGGCGCCGTGCTGCGCCACCTCGCCGCGGTCCGCGCGATGCTCGTGTTCACGGTCATCTGCGGCATCGCCTACCCGCTGCTGATGACCGGTATCGGCCAGGCCGCGTTCAAGAACAAGGCCGACGGCTCGCTGATCACCAACAGCAGCGGCCAGGTCATCGGCTCGTCCCTGCTGTGCCAGACGTACGTCAGCCCGTCCACCGCCGAGGCCGCGCTGAACAAGAAGGACGGCGTCACCGGCTACGCGGACCCGATCAACAAGTACTTCCAGGTCCGCCCGACGTTCTCCTCCGACTCGACGGCCGGCCACTACACGATCCAGCTCGCGAACGGCTGTGACTACAGCGCGTCCGGCAGCAACAACCTCGGGCCGAACGACCCGACGCTGACGGCGCTGATCACGGCGATGCGGCAGAACATGGCCGCGTTCGACTCCGTGGGCGGCTACACCGTGACCGCCGCGCAGGTGGCGACGGACGCGGTGACCGAGTCCGGTTCGGATCAGGAGCCGTACATCTCGCCGGAGAACGCCGACCAGCAGGCCGCGCGGATCGCGGCGACCCGCGGCATCTCGGTCGCCCAGGTGGAGGCGCTGATCAAGGCCAACACCACCGGCCGCGACATCGGCATCCTCGGCGAGCCCGCGGTGAACACCACCACGCTGAACATCGCGCTCGACAAGCAGTACCCGAGCAGCGACTCCAGCACCACCGCGTTCGCCACCGGGGCGTAGTCAGGACGATGATGAGGCAGCGCGCGAAGCTCAGGGTCTACCTCGGCGCCGCACCGGGCGTCGGCAAGACGTACAAGATGCTCGAGGAGGCGCACCGTCGCGCCGAACGCGGCGCCGACGTGGTGATCGCGCTCGTCGAGACCCATGGTCGCGCACTGACCTCGAAGATGGCCGAGGGCCTGGAAGTCGTGCCGCGCCTGTCGCGCGAGTACCGCGGAATCAATTTCGAGGAGATGGACCTCGACGCGGTGCTCGCGCGGCGGCCCCAGGTCGCTCTGGTGGACGAGCTGGCGCACACGAACGTGCCGGGCGGTCGGCACGAGAAGCGTTGGCAGGACGTGCAGGATCTGCTGGACGCGGGCATCGAGGTGATCACGACCGTCAACGTCCAGCATCTCGAATCCCTCAACGACGTCGTCCAGCGGATCACGGGCGTGCCGCAGCGGGAGACCGTGCCGGACGAGGTGGTCCGCGCGGCCGATCAGATCGAGCTCGTGGACATGTCGCCGGAGTCGCTGCGTCGGCGGCTCGCGCACGGCAACGTGTACAAGGCCGAGAAGATCGACGCCTCGCTCAGCAACTACTTCCGCGTCGGGAACCTCACGGCCCTGCGCGAGCTGGCGCTGCTGTGGGTGGCCGACCGGGTGGACGAGGTCCTTCAGCGGTACCGCTCCGAGCACGGGATCATCGGCACCGTCTGGGAGACCCGCGAGCGCGTCGTGGTGGCGCTGCCCGGCGGGGACGAAGGCGAGGCGCTGATCCGCCGTGCCGCGCGCATCGCCGCACGCTCCTCCGGCGGCGAGCTGATCGCCGTGCACATCGCGCGTTCGGACGGCCTGGCCGCTGGAACCAGCCCGACCGCGCTGGCCGCGCAACGCCACCTCGTCGAGACCCTCGGCGGCAGCTACCACTCGATCATCGGCGACGACGTGCCGCGTGCCCTGATCGAGTTCGCGCAGGCCAAGAACGCGACGCAGCTCGTGCTCGGCACCTCGCGCCGCAGCCGGTTCAACCGATTCCTGACCGGCCGCGGGATCGGTGAGACGACGACGATCCTGTCCGGCGACATCGACGTGCACATGGTCACGCACAAGGAGCTCCACCCGCGCAGGCGATTCTCGTGGCTGCCGCCGAACCCGTTGCGGCAGGCGGCGTGGGGGACCGGCGGCAGTTGGCGCGGCATCGCCACCGGCCTCGTCACCCCGCCGATCCTGACGGCCATCCTCACCTCGGTCGCGCACCCGCTGCGACTGAACGTGGCCAGCGACATCCTGCTCTATCTGACGCTGACGGTCGCGATCTCCCGGCTCGGCGGCATGGTCTCGGCGTTCGTCGCGGCGCTGTGGAGCTCCCTGCTGCTGAACTACTACTTCATCCCGCCCGTCCACTCGATCACGATCGCCGAGGCGAACAACGCCATCGCACTGTTCGTATTCGTCATCGTCGGACTGACCGTGGCCTCCGTCGTGGACCTGGCGATCAAACAGACCCGCAGCGCGGCCCACGCATCGGCCGAGGCGGAAACGCTGAACGCCTTCGCAGTGGCCGTACTCAGGGGCGACGAGGCGATCTCGGCGCTGCTGGAACGCTTCCGCGAGACGTACTCGATGGAGAGCGTCTGCCTGTTGCAGCGTACTGACACCGAAGGCCCGCGGCTGCCCGACGAGATCAACGACCCGAACCGCTGGACGCTCGTCGCCTCGACCGGAGCCGACCCGGCGATGTGCCCCGGCAAGGCCGACACCGTCATCGACGCGGGCCCCGGCGCGGTCCTGGCCCTGCGCGGCCGCACCCTCCCCGCCGCCGACCAGCGCGTACTCGCCGCCTTCGCCGCCCAGGCCACCGCGGCACTGGAGCGCCGCCGCCTGGCCCGGGAAGCCGCCTCCGCGCAGAGCCTCGCCGCCGCGGACAAGATGCGTACCGCGCTGCTCACGGCCGTCTCGCACGACCTGCGCACGCCGCTGGCCGCGGCGAAGGCCTCGATCAGCACCCTGCGTGACCCCGAGCTCGAACTCCCCGACGACGACCGCGCCGAACTCCTGGAAGCCGCCGAGGAATCGCTCGACCGGCTCACCCGGCTCGTCGAGAACCTGCTCGACATGTCCCGCCTGCAGGCCGGCGCCGTCACCCCGCGCCTCGAACCGATCGCGATCGAGGACGTCATCCCGCGCGCGATCGACGACGTGCCCACGGCCGCCGGACGCGTGCACCTCGAACCGGCGCGGCCCGGCGTCCCCGACGCGCTCGTCGACGGGCCGCTGGTCGAACGCATCATCGCGAACCTGGTGGCCAATGCCGTCACGCACACCGACTCGCCGGTCAGCGTCACGGTCTCGGCGCTCGGCACGCTCGTCGAGGTCCGCGTGATCGACCGCGGCCCCGGCATCCCCGACACGGACCGCGACCTCGTGTTCCGGCCCTTCCAACGGCTCGGCGACCGCGACAACACGGCGGGCGTCGGGCTCGGACTCGCCCTCTCCCGCGGTCTCGCCGAGGTGATGGGCGGCACGCTGGAGCCCGAGACCACCCCGGGCGGCGGCATCACCATGGTGCTCTCGCTGCCCGCCGCGCCCGTTCCCGTTCTGAACAGTGAGGTCGCCCGATGATGCGGGTACTCGTGGTCGACGACGAGCCGCAGCTGATGCGGGCCCTGCGGATCAACCTCTCGGCCCGCCGCTACGAGGTCGTGGTGGCGGGCGACGGCGCCTCGGCCCTCGAAGCCGCGGCACGCCACCTGCCCGACCTCGTGATCCTCGACCTCGGCCTGCCCGACATGGACGGCACGGACGTCATCGCGGGCCTGCGCGGCTGGACGAAGGTGCCGATCCTCGTGCTCTCCGGCCGGGTGGACGCCGCCGACAAGGTGGACGCCCTCGACGCGGGTGCCGACGACTACATGACCAAGCCCTTCTCGATGGAGGAGTTGATGGCCCGCCTCAGGGCCCTGCAACGCCGCGTCGAGTCCGAGGGCGGCGCCGACGAGCCGACCGTGCTCATCGGCCACTTCAGCGTGGACCTGGCCAACAAGACCGTCACCCGCCGCCCGGACGCCCCCGCCGACGCTCCGGCCACCGTGCACCTGACCAAGACCGAGTGGGCGGTCCTCGAAGTCCTCGCCCGCAACCCCGGACGCCTGGTCTCCGGCAAGCAATTGCTCCACCAGGTGTGGGGCCCGTCCTACGAGTCGGAGACCAACTACCTGCGCTTCTACCTCTCCCGGCTGCGCCAGAAGCTCGAACCCGAACCCTCCCACCCCCGCCAACTGCTCACCGAACCCGGCATGGGCTACCGCTTCCAGCCGTGAGAACCCGTGAGTATTGACCGGGGGCGGCGTGAGGATGTCGCCAGTAAGACGATCAAGAGCCTCGGCCGGGACTAGCGTCGTGAGTATGAAGCCTCTGCCTCTGTACACGCCGATGATCGAGTCCGGCCACGACGGCTGCGTGCGGCTGGCGCTGTTCCGGAACCGGCACGGCGCACGCTGCGCGGTCGCGTTCACCAGCCCGCAGGACCTGGTGCGCGTCCTCGGCGCCGACTACGAGGTCTGGCCGCTGGCCGACAGCGTGCTGCGGGAACTCGCCGACGCGCGCGGCGTCGCGGAAGTCCTGATCGACCCGGTCCTCGCCGCCGCCCCGGTCACCGTCGCACGCACACCCGTTCCCGTGCCCGCGCTGACGGGAGAACTGCGATGACCCTCCGAACGGCCCTGCTCTCCGAGGACGCGGACGGCGAGGACACGAGCGCCCCCGACGCCCTCGGCACGCCGTGGCCCGCGAGCGCCCGGGAGCACGCAGGCCGGATCAGCGTCGGCGGCGTGGATCTCGAGGAGCTCGCGGAGCGGTTCGGCACCCCCTTGTACGTGCTCGACGAAGCCGAACTGCGCTCACGTGCCGCAGCGTACGTACACGCCCTCGACGGCGGCTTGGTGCGTTACGCCGCGAAGGCCTTCTTCAGTCCGACGGTCGCGCAGTGGGTGCGGGACGAAGGCCTCGGCGTCGACGTCTGCTCCGTTCTCGCCCTCGCCTTGGACGCGGGCTTCGCGTCGGACCTGATCGTGCTGCACGGCGTGGCCAAGACGCACGAAGAGTTGGAGACCGCCGTCCGCGAGCACGTCGGCCGAATCGTGATCGACGGCTTCACCGAGATCGCGCACCTCGCCTCACTCGCGATCCGGCACCGGCCCTATGAACCGCAGGGCGTGTACGTGCGCGTGATCCCCGGCATCGCGGTCGGCCACCACGAGGCCGTGCAGACCGGCGCCGAGGACCAGCAGTTCGGCCTGAGTCTGTCCGACGGTTCAGCCCTCGACGCCGTCACCCGCATCCTCGGCCAGGAGCACCTGCGGCTGTACGGCCTGCACTGCCACCTCGGATCGCAGATCACGACGGTAGAGCCCTACCTCGCCGCCATCGACCGACTTGCCACGTTCCTCGCCGACCTGCACGCGCGGCACGGTGTGCAACTGCCGGAGCTCGACCTCGGTGGCGGCCAGGCCATCGCCTACCGGCCCGGCGGACCGTCCCTGGAACCCGGCGAGTTCGCCACGGCGGTGACCGCACGGCTGCGCGCACGCTGCGCCGAGCACGGCCTGACCGTCCCGCGCCTCGTGATCGAACCCGGCCGCTCGATCGTCGGCCCGGCCGGTGTCGCCCTCTACCGCGTGCTGGCGGTCAAGACGAGTGCGCACGGCGTGCACTTCGCGGCCGTGGACGGCGGCATGAGCGACAACCCGCGACCCGCGCTCTACCACGCCGAATACACGATCCGCCCCGTCGAACGCGCGGCTTCGTCGACCCCGCTGCGTGCCACGCGCGTCGTCGGCCGCCACTGCGAGGCCGGTGACGTCCTCGCCCCCGAGGCACTGCTTCCTGCCGACCTGCGCCCCGGCGACGTGCTCGCCGTCCCCGCGGCCGGTGCGTATCAGCTCTCGATGTCCTCCGCCTACAACCTCGTCGGCCGCCCGCCCCTGGTCGCCGTCCGCGACGGCGTGGCCCGCCTCGTCCAGCGCCGCGAAACCCTCGCCGACCTGACCGCCCGGGACGCCGCCGTCATTCGTGCTTGATGTCCCTCGCGGTGACGACCTCAGTGGGTGTCGCCGCCAGTTCGCGCGCACGCCGACGCCTCTTCCCGAAGCTCGCGACCTTCTCGGACACCATGACCTCGGCGGCCAGTCGGAAGTACTGCCTCGCCTCCTTCCTGCGCCCCTGCTGCATCAGGAGCACGGCGAGGTTGTTGAGCGCGTCGGTGTTCCCGGCGTCGATCGCCTGACGGTAGAACCGTTCGGCCTCATCGAGACGATCGTGGCGCTTGAGGTACACGGCGAAGTCGTTCAGCGCGTCGGTGTTCCCGGCGTCGACGGCCCGACGGAACAACTTCTCCGCCTCCTGGAAGCGACCCGCGTCTTCGACCGTCTCCGCGAGGTTGATCAGGGAGTCGGTGTTCCCGCCCGCGATGGCCCGGCGGAACAGGCCCTCCGCCTCCTTCGTGCGCCCCACGCGCCGGAGCAGCAGAGCGAGGTTGTCGGCGGCCTGGACGCCGCCCTTGCCGATCGCCTGCCGGTAGTACTCCTCCGCTTCCTCGATCTCGCCCTTCTTGCCGAGGATCGTGCCGAGGTGGTTGAGGGCTGTCGTATCGCCGCCCTCGACGGCCATCCGGCAGTACTTCTCCTCGTCCTCGAACCTGCCGTCGGCCCGCAGCAGGTGGCAGTAGTTGTGCATCGCACTGGCATCCCCGGCCTCGATCGCCTGAAGGTAGAGCTTCTCAGCCTCCTTCAAGTGCCCGGTCGTGGCGAGGCAGACGGCGAGATTGTTGATCGCGGCGTTGTCACCGGCGTCGATGGCGCGTCGGTAGTACTGCTCGGCCTCTTCGTCGCGGCCTGATTCGCGGAGCAGGACGGCGAGGCTGTTGAAAGCGTTGACATAGTTACTCGCGGCGGCCTGCCGAAGGCGTTGCTCGGCCTCCTCGAGTCGGCCGTCCTCCTTGAGCAGGTGAGCGAAGTTGAAAGCGGCGGCGGCATTTCCGTTGTCGGCGGCGCGTCGATAGAACTCCTCGGCCTCCGCCCTCCGACCATCCTCACGCAGCACGTTGGCCAGGTTGGTGAGTGCCGAGTCCGCACCGGCCGCGACCGCCCGACGATAGAGCTTCACCGCGTCGCGACGGTTCCCCTCGCTACGCACCAGATCGGCGAGGCTGACGAGCGAGGGCGTGTGTCCGGCGTCGATGGCCCGTCGGAAGAGCCTCTTGGCCTCGCGCGGCCGGCCCTGCTCCTCGCGCAGCAGTCCGAGGTTGCCCAGCGCGTCGATCTGCCCCGCGTCGATGGCCTTCCGGTAGTACGTCTCCGCGTCCTGCAACCGGCCGGCCTGCTTGAACAGGACGGCGAGGTTGTTGAGAGCGAGGTCCTCGCCCGCGTCGAGCGCCTGCCGGTAGAGCTCCTCCGCCTCGTCGCGGCGCCCGAGCCTGACGAGGACGTTCGCGAGATTGTTGAGCAGTCCCGTCTCTCCTGAGCCGATGGCCTGCCGGTAGAGCCCCTCCGCCTCCTCGAGGCGGTCAGTGTCCGCGAGCAGCCGGGCGAGGTGGGAGGTGGCCACGGGACTGTCGGTCGCCATCGCCTGGCGGTAGTACTGCTCGGCCTCCTCGAAGCGGCCTTCGTCGTGCAGCAGGGAGGCGAAGTTGCCGAGGGCGGAGGTCTGCCCGGCGGCGACGGCCCGCCGGTAGAACGTCTCGGCCTCGCCGGACCGGCCGCTCCGGTGCAGCATGTTGGCGTAGTTGTTGAGGACGGACGTGTCGCCGTCGTCGAGTGCGCGCAGGAACAGTTCCTCCGCCTCGTCGAAGCGGTCGGTGACCCCGAGCAGGTTCGCGAGGTTGTTGATCGCGGGACCGCTATCGGAGTCGAGGGCCTTCCGGTACAGCTCCTCGGCCTCGGCGAACCGTCCCGCGGTGAACATGACGAGGCCGAGGCTGTTCTGTGCGTTGCCGTGGCCCTCCGCGGCGACGGCCGCCAGGATCTGCTCGGCGCGTTCGGTGTTGCCGCCGATGAAGGCGGTGATGCCGACGTTCGTGCGGGTGTCCTCGTCGGCGCCGAGCAGGACGGCGTCCCAGACGGCTTCGGGGACGGGGGTCGTCGTGCGCTGATGCTGGATGTGGTCGAGCAGGTAGTCGAAGAGTTCGTAGGTGTCGTCGCCGTGCGGTGTCAGGCAGCTCGCGCCGTGCGTACGCTCGATGGCCCAGGCGAGGGCCTCGTCGAACGTCGGCAGGTCGGTGCGGTGCCGCTCGGCGACCGGGAGATAGCCGCGGTATAAGGCGTCGAGCATGCTGCGCGGGACGGGATGCGGGTAGCCCGCGCGTCGGCAGTCCGCGGCCGCGGTGACGAGCGCCGCGCCGGTGAGGTGCTCGCCTTCCCTCGCGCGCTGCCAGCGGGCCACGGCTGCCGGTCCGCCGCACAGCGTGGCGCCGAATCCGTCGTCGTTGCGGGTCAGGGCGTGCGCGATCCTGCGGTCGGTCGAGGCACGCGCGCGTTCCTGTTCGCCGGCCGAGAGCGCGGCGGCGATGGGGGATGTGGGCGTGGTGGCCCGGTTCAGCAGGTCGACGGCCTGCCGCGTGAGGTCCTGGCCGCCCTCGCTGCTCGACTGGGTCAGGGCACGACGAGCCTCCAGCCGCAGCGTGGCCAGCACGGTGACGTCGGCGGCGCCGGGCGGGCAGAGGTGGTCCAGCACGGCGCGGGTCAGGCCGTCGGGTCCGTCGAGGTAGCGTTCGAGGTCGTCGAGCCAGATCACGCTGTCGGACGGCGCGCGGCCGGTGGCGGCCAGTGCGGCGAGCGCCTTGCCGTCGTCCGGTATCAGCAGTCGATGACGGGGGACCGCCTGCGCCATCGCCTGGAACGCCAGCCGGGTCTTGCCCGCCGCCGACCGCCCTTCGAGCAGCACGAAGCCGCCGGAGCGGATCTCGTCCACCAGCCACGCGTGCAGATCGCGCTGCACGTACGGCGGCAGCTGGTCGCCGTCGTGCCGCTCCGCCGCCTCGTGCACGCCGAGCGCGAGCGGATCCGCCTGGCCGACACGGCCCGGCCCCCTGCCGTTCGGCCCCGGCGTGAAGCGCTGTCGCAGGATCTTGCGTTGCTCGGTCTCCGGCGCCAGCAGCGCGCTGATCTCGCTCTTGACCCGGTCCGTGACCGGTGCCGCGGCGACCGCCGTGACCACGCCGATGCCCGTGACGACCCACAGCGGCGCCTTGGGCAGCTTGCTGACCCACGTGAGCACCGCGCAGCCGACGGCGATCAGCAGGCTGAGACAAAGCGTGATCAGCCGACGCATCCCCACTCCTAGGCCCGTGCCACCAACGAACCCTACGCAGCAAGAATGGCACAGCTGGTTACAGTTGTCGGTCGGTCGACTGTTCCAACTCGGCAACCCAGTCGTTGAGGCCTGTCTCACTCAGCACGAGGTCGAGGCCCGCCGCGGCCGCCCCGATGAGCGCGCCGTCCTCGCCGAGCGCGGCGGGGCGCAGCGGGATGGGGTCGGCGCGGCGGAAGGTCATCAGGCCGTCGAGGTAGGCCGCATCGAACTCGGCTTCCGCGGCGGCGCGAATCAGGGGTGCGAGACCGCCGAGCGTCACGACTTCCGGATCGTGCGCGTTGACGAGGCCTGCGATACCCGACGCGAGTGCCCGGGCCACGCGGCGTACGGCGTCCGCCGCCTCGTCGTCGCGGTCGGTGCGGGCGAGGACTTCGAGGGCGTACGCGTACGGGTCGTCGGGCGGCGGGGCGTCGAGGTGGCGTGCCAGGGCTCTGCCGTCGACCTCGTTGTCCCAGCAGCCGAGCGCGCCGCACAGGCAGCGCCGTGACCGGTCGCCGAAGGGCAGGTGTCCGTACTCGCCGCCCGCGCCGCTCGCCCCGGTCACCGGAAGTCCGCCGACGACCAGGACGCCGCCGAGGCCGACCTCGACGGTCAGGTGCAGCACGGTCCCGGCCCCGACCGCCGCCCCGCCGCGCGCCTCGGCCAGCCCGGCGAGCGTCGCGTCGTTGCCGATCAGCAGCGGGACGGAGTCGTCCGGCAGGATCTCGGACAGGTCGACCGCGTCCCAGCCTATGGTCGTGGCCTGCACGAGCCGGCCGTGGCGTACCGCACCGGCCACGCTCACCGAGACGGCGCGCAGCCGGTGGCCGTGACGCCGCCTCAGGTCCCCGAGCGCGGCGGCGATCTCGCGCACGACCTTCCGCGCGTCCCGGTGCCCGTGCCGCCGGGCGACGACCGTGGACGGCCGGCCGTCGATCGCGGAGAGCGCGCAGCGCCAGCCCTCGTAGCGCACCTCGACGACGGCGACGAGCGGGCCCTCGGGATGCGGCCGCAGGCACGTGGTCGGCCGACCGCGGCCGACCACCGGCGCCGGGACCTCGTCGAGCAGATTGAGCGCGCGCAGCCGGGCGGTGATCTCGGTCGCCGAACCGCTGCCGAGCCCGAGCCGGCGCGCCGCCTCCGCCCGCGTGACACCGGGCGTGCGGCGCACCTCGCCGAGCACGCCGAGCGCCCCCGGCCAGCGTGCGTCCCGGGCTCTTGTCATCGGACCCGCTCCCTTTTATGCTCGATCATCGAGGATAATACGACACGGACGGGCGGGACGCATGACGACACTCCTCCTCTCGCTCGCCATCGTGGCCGCGTGGGGCTGCTGGATCCCGGTCGCGCAGGCGATCGCCGGACCGCGCCAGTCCACCAGGACGCTGCACGTCACCGTGGGCAACGTCGTGTTCGCGACGGCCGCGCTCATCGTCGGCGGCAGCGCCGGTCAGGTCAATCTCGGCTGGCGGGACTTCTGGCTGCCGCTCGCCGGGGGCATGGTCTGGACGCTCGGCAACTTCTGCGCCTTCCGCGCCACCGACGCGATCGGCCTCGCGCGCGCCGCGGGCACGTGGACCCCGCTGAACATCATCGTCGCGTTCATCTTCGGCGCGCTGCTGTTCAACGAGATGGCGGGCTTCAGCGCGGCACGCTACGTGATCCTCGGCGGCTGCCTCGTGCTGGTGCTCGCCGGGGTCTTCCTCATCATCGGTTCGCAGAACTCTGGCACGCCGGCCCAGGCGAGCGCACACCGCGGCGGCCTGCTCTACGCGGTCGGCGCCGGCATCCTCTGGGGCGCCTACTTCGTCCCGGCGCAGTGGGCCCACGTGCCGTCCCAACTCGGCAACTTCCCCCTCAGCATCGGCATGCTCCTCGCCGCCATCGCCCTGGCCGCCCGCGACGGCGGCATCGTCAGACTCCCGCCCCGCGCCACGTCCGTCCTGCTCGCCTCCGGCCTCCTCTTCGGCATCGGCAGCGTCGCGCTCCTGGGCCTCGTAGCACGCGTCGGCGCCGGCGTAGGCTTCACGATTGCGCAGCTCAGCCTGCCCGTGAACGCCGCCATCAGCATCTGGGTCTTCAAGCAGCCCGCCCCCGGCACCCGCGCCGCCCGCACCGCCATCACCGGCATCCTGCTCGCCGGAGTGGGCGGCACGATCATCGGCGCGCTCAAGTAGGCTCCAGGGATGATGATTGTCGACGATGCCGAGTAGCGCCGCGACCTGGGAAGTGTGGCGGCAGGACGACAACGGCAACCGCTACCTGGTGTCGGCGCACGAGGACGAGGCGGCGGCGCGGGCCCGGGCGGCGGAGCTTGAGTCCGGGGTCGTGCATAAGCAGACGTATTGGGTCACCGAGCGGCGCGCTGCTCCAGGATCCTGAGGGTGCGCTCGGCCCAGGCGATGTTCTCCTGCTCGAAGGCGCGGCCGCGCATGAGGGTCAGGTAGGGGCCGATGCGGTCGGACGTGGCGAGGTAGTCGTCTTCGGTGCGGCCTGCTAGGAGGTGGGCGCGCATCGCGTCGTAGCGGGCGAGTTTGGTACGGGCCACGTCGAGGCGGTCGGCGATGGCTTGGTGGACGGCGGCGGGGTCGCCCGCGTCGATAGCACGGACCTTGACCAAGAGTTCGTCGCGGATGGCGGTGAGTTTGGCGGGCTGGGTCGTGAAGTCGTGGAGTGCGGCGTGGCCTGCCTCGGTGAGGGAGAAGAGGCGCTTGTTCGGCTTGCGGTCCTGCTCGACGACGCGCGCCGTGATCAGGCCGAGGGACTCCATGGACTCGAGTTCCTTGTAAAGCTGTTGCGGGGTGGCCGTCCAGTAGTTGGCGACGGAGGCGTCGAAGGCCTTGGACAGGTCGTAGCCGGACGCCTCGCCGTCGAGGAGGGTGGCCAGGATCGCGTTGCGGAGTGCCATTTCGCGGTCTCGGTCTCGGACTCAGACGCCCTCGGCGGCCTCGCGGGCGATCTGGTCGAACTGGGCGTTCATGGCCTCGGCGAGCGCGTTGGCGCCGGAGAGCGGGCGGACCATGACCATGAAGTCGTCGATCTTGCCGTCCTCGTCGAAGTGCAGGAAGTCGCAGCCGGTCAGCTTCCTGCCGTTCACGGTGGCGGTGAACACAAGGGCGTGGTCGCGGCCGTCCGGGTGGCCGAACTCGCGCACGTAGGTGAAGTCCTCGAAGACCCGCATGACGCCGCGCAGGATCGCGGCCGTGATCGCCTTGCCGGGGTACGGCTTGAAGGCGACGGGGCTGGTGAAGACGACGTTCTCGGCCAGCATCGCGGCGATGGCGTCCTGGTCCCTGGCTTCGACGGCCTTGCGGAACGGGTGCATCGGCCCCACCTTCAATAGACAATTTTTTGACTAGGTCGAAGGCTAGGCCGCGGGGTGCCGCCTGTCCAGTGCGCGTTTGGACGTTGATTGACAGCGGTCGCGCGCTTGCCTACTTTCGGAGAGACACGTGGCCAGGGTGGAAACACGGGGGCGGAGGTGAGCGCGGATGGCGTACGACAGGGCCCGTTCGCTCTCCCGGCGCCTGGTCGCCCGGCGGCACGTCGACTTCGCGCGCGTGAACAGCGCCCTGTGTAGCTGACCAGCTCACACCTCATCTCCCCGTCTGGTCGCACCCGAAGGGCTCCCCGCGTGAAATTCCTGGCCATCAGTCTCATCGTGCACGCCCCGCACCCGGTCACCGGCGTGCAGGTCTCGACGCGGGAGCGCTTCCAACGGCTGGTCGCGGACGCGCAGCTGGCCGAGGACCTGGGCTTCGACGGCTTCGGCGTGGGGGAGCGGCACGAGCGGCCGTTCATCTCCTCCTCGCCGCCGGTCGTGCTCGGCCACATCGCCGCGCACACCAGCCGGATCAGGCTCTTCACGGCCGTGACCACGCTGAGCCTGCTCGACCCGGTGCGCGCGTACGAGGACTACGCGACGCTCGACCACCTCTCGGACGGCCGCCTCGAGCTGATCATCGGCAAGGGCAACGGTTCGGCGCAGCGCGAGCTGTTCCACGTCACCACCGAGGACCAGTGGGACCGCAACATCGAGAGCTACGAGCTGTTCCGGCGGCTGTGGCGGGAGCCGAAGGTCACCTGGAGCGGCCGGTTCCGACCCGGGCTCGACGAGGCCGAGACGTGGCCGCGGCCGTTGCAGCAGCCGGTCCGGGTCTGGCACGGCAGTGCCACCAGCCGCCAGTCGGTCGACCTCGCCGCGCGCTACGGGGAGCCGCTGTTCTCCGCGAACGTCACCAATCCGGTCGAGCCCTACGCCGAGCTCGTCGCGCACTACCGCGAGCGCTGGGAGCACTACGGGCACGATCCGGCGCAGGTCACGGTCGGCGCGGGCTCCGCGGGGTTCTTCTCCCGCCGCAGGTCGCAGGACGCGCTGGACGAGTACCGGCCCGTCTTCGAGGCGAACCTGCGGTTCCAGCGCAAGCTCGGGCTGCCGATCGTGTTCGAGACCTTCGAGGACTACATCGAGCGCAGTTCCGCGCTCATCGGCAGCCCGCAGCAGATCATCGAGAAGGTGCACAAGTACCACGAGCAGCTCGGTCACAGCGTCCTGCATCTGCACGCCGACGCGGGCGGGCTCACGCAGCGGCAGCACGAGGAGTCGCTCGCGCTGTTCCAGTCCGACATCGCGCCGGTGCTGCGCCGCGAGATCCCCGACCCGCCGTTCGCCTGGGCTCCGGTGGGCACATGATCCCGATCGACGGCCAGCACCTGACCAGCGCGGACATCGCCGCGCTGGCCGCGTTGCGGGACACCTGCGCGGTCACTCCGGAGGCGTGGGAGCGCGTGGCCCGCTCCCGGCGCTTCGCGGACCGGGTCTCGGCGACGCGTCCGGTGTACGGCCGCTCGACCGGCGTCGGGGCGAACCGCTCGATCGGGATCGAGGACGCCGGGACGCACGCGCACGCCCACGCCCTGCTGCGCAGCCACGCGGCGTCGGGCGGCCGGACCCGCTCGGCCGAACGGGTCCGGGCCATGCTCGTCGTCCGCCTCAACCAGTTGGCGGCGGGCGGCAGCGGCGCGTCCGAGGCAGTGCTCGAAGGCCTGGCCGCGATGCTGGCCGCCGACGCGTTGCCGCAGGTCCGCGAGCTCGGCGGGATCGGCACGGGCGACCTGACCGCACTCGCCACGACCGCCCTGGCGCTGATGGGCGAGGCGCCGACGAGCCGTCCGCTGCCCGCGTTCACCGAGTTCGGGCCGAACGACGCGCTGCCGTTCATCAGCAGCAACGCGGCCACGATCGCGGACGCGGCGCTCGCCTGCGTGCGCCTGCGCAGCCTGACGCGTGCCTCGGTGCTCGTCGCGGCGCTGACGTTCCTGGCGGTGCGCGGCAACGCGGAGGCCTTCGCCGAGATCGTGGACCGGGTCACGCCGTTCCCCGGCTCCCGCCTCGTGACCCGCTGGATGCGAACCCTGATCCAGGGCGCGCCGCCGGCCGCCCGGATCCAGGACCCGTTCGGCCTGCGCACCCTGCCGCAGACGCTCGGCCCCGCGCTCGACGCCCTCACCTCGCTGGACGACGTCGTGGCGCGGCTGGCCAACGCGCCCGCCGAGAACCCGGTGCTCTGGGGCCATCAGGACGCTGAGACCGGCGAACTCGCGCACCACGGCGGTTTCCACGCCGCCTACCTGGCCAGCGCGCTGGACACCGCCGTCATCACGGTCGCGCAGTCGGCGAAGCTGGTGCTGGCGCGGCTCACGACCCTCAACGACCCCGACTTCACCGCGCTGCCGCCGTTCCTCGGTGACGGCCGCGCGGGGTCTTCGGGCACGATGATCCTGGAGTACGTCGGCGCCTCGGCGCTCGGCCGGCTGCGCGCGGCCGCGACCCCGGCCGGGTTGCAATCGGTCGTGCTCTCGCAGGGCGTCGAGGAGGACGCGAGTTTCGCCTCGCTGGCCGCCGGACAGGCGCTCGACGCCGTGGCCCAATTCAGGACCCTGCTGGGCTGCGAGCTCGTCGCCGCGGTCAGGGCACTGCGACTCGCCGGACGCGTCCCGGCCGACCCGACGCTGCGCCGCGCGCTCGACCTCTGCGCCGACCTGCCCGTCGACGGCGCCGACCGGGACCTGAGCGCCGATATCGTGGCGGCGGAGAAACTGCTTCCGGAGTTCGCCGAACTGCTCGACTAGCGGGCCGTCAGATTCTGTCGGTGCGGTCCCGTAGGGTCTTCCGCATGGCACCGGAAACCAGCTCCGGCTCACCTCAACGGTGGTCGGTGGCGCAGATACACGCCCTGGCTCCGGACCCTGCGTCGCAGAAAGCGGGCACCAAGCTCGCCGCGCCGGGTCCGTGGAGCGGCACGGGGACGAGCCCTGCCGAGAACCTCCTCTGGGGGGACTGCAAGGGCAGCGGCTCCAAGCCGTATCAGGTCACTGTCGAACTGTCCGCGCCCGCGTTCGCGTGCAGCTGCCCGTCCCGCAAGTTCCCGTGCAAGCACGCCCTCGGGCTGCTGCTGCTCTGGTCCGCGGGCACGGTCGGCGACACGGACACGCTGCCGCAGCGGGTCGAGGAGTGGCTGAGCGGACGCAGGGAGCGCGCGGAGAAGACCGAGGCGCGCAAGGCGGCCGCGGCGGAGAAGGCGGCCGAGATCGCCAGTGATCCCGAGGCGGCGCGCAAGGCGGCGCAGGCGGCCGAGAAGCGCACCGCGCAGCGGGCCGGCCGGATCGACGCGGGCTTCGAGGAGCTCGAACTCTGGCTCGCCGACCAGTTGCGCGGCGGCCTGTCCGGACTGCGCGGCGCAGGCTACAAGCCGCTCGACGGGCTCGCGCGCCGCCTCGTGGACGCGCAGGCCCCCGGCGTGGCGGCCCGGGTGAAGGACCTCGCGCCCGCGCTGTCCGCCACGGACTGGCCGGACCACACGCTCCGCGGCTTCGCGCAGCTGAACCTGCTCGCGCAGGGCTGGCACCACCGCGCGCAGCTGCCGGCCCCGCTGGCCGCGACCGTGTCCCGCCGCGTCGGGCTCGCCCCGTCCACGGAGGAGATCGCGGCCAGCGGCGAGCAGGTCGCGGACCGCTGGCTGGTCCTCGGGATGCGCGACGACACGCCCGACAAGCTCGTCGAGCGGCGCGTCTGGCTGCGCGGCGAGAGCACCGGCCGCCTCGCGCTGCTGCTCGCCTTCGCCCCGCAGGGTCAGAGCCCCGGCCTCGCCCTCCCCGTCGGCAGCACGCTCCACGCACGCCTCGCCTTCGCGCCGGACGCGGCGCCGCTGCGTGCCATCGTGCTCGAACAGGGCGAGCTGCTGCCCTCGTCGCCGACCGCGCCCGCGCCGAGCGGCGAGACGCTGGAGGCCGCGGCCGGCGCGTACGCCGCCGCCGTCGCCGCCGATCCGTGGACGGCCACCGTGCCCGCGCTGCTCGAATCCGCGGTCCCGATACTGGACAAGGAGTGGCGCCTGCTGGACGCGAAGGGCTCGCTGAGCGTGCCGCTGATCCGGCCGAGCAGCGGCGAGACGGCGATGGCGCTCGGCACCGCGCGTCAGGACCCGGACATCCCGAAGTCCGCGTACGCGCTGCTCGCCGCCGCGGCCGGCCGTCCCGCGCCGGTGTTCGGCGTCTACAGCCTCGCCGGCTTCGCCCCGGTGACCGTCTGGACCGCGGAGGGGCCGGTGAGCCTCGCGTGACCACCTGGAACGAGCTCGTCTCCGCCGCGCTGGTCGGCACCGAGCGGCACGCCCTCGTGCCGGACCCGGCGCTCGCCGAGGCCGACCCGGCGCGCGCCCTGCTCAAGCAGGCCATGCTGCTCGCGGTCCCGGCGCTGACCGGGGCCCCGCCCGCGCCCCACGAGGGTGCGCTGCCGGAGCCCGCGCCGACCGACGACAGGCCGCTGATTCCGAGCTCCGGCCGGCTGCGGCTGCGCGCGGTCCTCGACGTCCACCCGAAGTACCTGCCCGAATGGCTCGCCGCCACCAGGGCTTCCGGGTGCCGGCTCCCGCTGGCCGCGCTGCCGCCGCTGCTGGACGCGGGCCGCAACAGCGTCGCCCTGCGCAACGACCTCGCCGAGGTGCTCGGCGCGCCCGGGCACTGGCTCGCCCGGCAGAACCCCGACTGGCGCTACCTGCTGCGCGAACCGTTCGGTCCGCTGCGGCCGGAGGACTGGGACGGCCCCGACCCGGACGCGCGGATCGCCTACGTGAACGGCCTCTACGCCGCCGACCCGGCCGCCGCGCGCGCACTGCTCCAGGCCGCCTGGCCGACGCAGACCGCCGCGCAGAAGATGAGCCTGCTCGCGGTCGTCACCCGGCACGCCGCCGCGGCCGACCTCGACTTCGTCAGGACCCTGTCGAAGGACTCGTCCAAGCAGGTCCGGGACGAGGCCAAGTCCATCGAGGGGCAGATCACCTGGCGCGAGGACCAGGCCGAGGACTTCACCACCAAGATCAGGGAGCTGATCGACGTGGACGGGATCGGCAACAGCGTCTACCACTTCGCCGTCCGGCGCCCCGAGCCGATCTGGCCGCTCGACGGCTGCCGCCTGCTGCTCGCCGCCCTCGTGGTGACCGGCCGCGGCGGCGGCGCCCCGCACTGGGCCGCGCAGCACCTCATCGGCCTGCTCGCCGACCGCGCGCCGACGGACCTGCTGCCCGAGGCGCGCACCGTCGCGCAGACCATCGCCGCCGAGACCGCCGCCGGCACCGAGCACCGCCTCGACTTCGACCCCCTCGCCACCCAGCTCGGCTTCCGCGCCGACCTGCACGCCGAACTGACCGCGTCCGCCTCCGCGGCCGCCGAATCCGGACAGGAATGACCACCGCCATGACGACCACCGCCACCGCCGCCGCGACCACGAAGCCCGCCGAGGCCGCGCTGCGTCCGCACGCCGAGGACGCCTTCGCGCACGAGCTCGCCGCCCTCGCGCAGGGCGACGACCGCCCGCGTCCGCCGCGCTGGAACCTCTCCCCGCAGGCCGTCACCACGTACCTGCTCGGCGGGGTCGCGGCCGACGGCACCGAGATCATGCCCAAGTACATCGGCCCGCGCCGCCTCGTCGAGGTCGCCGTCGCCACCCTGGCCACCGACCGCGCGCTGCTGCTGCTCGGCGTGCCCGGCACGGCCAAGAGCTGGGTCTCCGAGCACCTGTCCGCGGCGATCAGCGGCGACTCGACGCTGCTGGTGCAGGGCACTGCGGGCACCTCCGAGGAGGCGATGCGCTACGGCTGGAACTACGCGCGGCTGCTCGCCGAGGGCCCGTCCCGCGAGGCGCTGGTGCCCTCGCCGATGATGACCGCGATGGCGAACGGCAGGGTCGCCCGGATCGAGGAGCTCACCCGCATCCCGGCGGACGTGCAGGACACCCTGATCACCATCCTGTCCGAGAAGACGCTGCCGATCCCCGAGCTCGGCGACGAGGTGCAGGCGGCCAAGGGCTTCACCGTCATCGCCACCGCCAACGACCGCGACCGCGGTGTCAACGACCTGTCGTCCGCGCTGCGCCGCCGGTTCAACACCGTCGTGCTGCCGCTGCCCGCGACCGCCGAGGACGAGGTGCGCATCGTCGCCCAGCGGGTCGAGTCGCTCGGCCGCTCGCTCGAACTGCCGCCGATCCCGGCCGCCGCCGAGGAGATCCGCCGCGTCGTCACGGTCTTCCGCGAGCTGCGCTCCGGCCGCACCGAGGACGGCCGCACCAAGGTCAAGTCGCCCTCCGGCACGCTGTCCCCGGCCGAGGCGATCTCCGTGGTCACCGGCGGCATCGCGCTCGCCGCGCACTTCGGCGACGGCACGCTGCGGCCGGAGGACGTGGCCGCGGGCCTGATCGGCGCGGTCATCAAGGACCCGTCCACCGACCCGGTCGTCTGGCGCGAGTACCTGGAGACCGTCGTCAAGCCGCGCGACGAGTGGAAGGGCTTCTACGAGGCCTGCCGGGAGCTGTCCGCGTGACGACGAGCACTGACGAGACCGTGGCGGACCCGTGCGTGGCGGTGCTCGGCGTCCGCCACCACGGTCCCGGCTCGGCCCGCGCGATCGCCGCGGCCCTCGCCGAGTTCGGGCCCGACCGGGTGCTGATCGAGGGCCCGGCGGACGCGGGCGCGCTGATCCCGCTGGTCGGCGCCGCCGAGATGGAGCCGCCGGTCGCGCTGTTCGCCTACCGCGAGCAGGACCCGAAGGTCTCCGCGTTCTGGCCCTTCGCCGCCTTCTCCCCGGAGTGGAGCGCGCTGCGGTACGCCGTAGCGCACGACGTGCCGGTCGAGTTCTGCGACCTGCCCGCCGCCGTCAGCCTCGGCATGGACCGCGACGTCGAGCAGGAGGAAGGGACCGAGCGCCGCAAGGACCCGATCACCCAGCTCGCGGAGGCCGCCGGCTACGAGGACGGCGAGACCTGGTGGGAGGACGTGGTCGAGCACCGGGTGCACGAGACCGGCGCCCTCGACGCGTTCGCCGCCGTCGCCGAGGCGATGGCCGCGGTGCGCGCGCACGAGGAGACCGGCGCGTTCGACGCGGTGCGCGAGGCCTACATGCGCACCGCCGTCCGCGCCGCACTGGCCGGCGGCACTCGGCGCATCGCAGTGGTCTGCGGCGCCTACCACGTCCCCGCGATCCTCGGCGTCGAGAAGGGCAAGGCGAGCGGTCTGCCCACCGTCAAGGAGGACAAGGCCGCCGTCGCCACGCTGCCCAAGGTGTCGAAGGCCACCGCGACCTCGCTGACCTGGGTGCCGTGGACGCACAGCCGGCTGTCCTACCGCTCCGGCTACGGCGCGGGCATCAGCTCGCCCGGCTGGTACGCGCACCTGTTCGAGCACGACGACCACATCGCCGAACGCTGGCTCACCCGGGTCGCCACGCTGCTGCGCAAGGAGCGGGTCCCGGTCTCCAGCGCGCACCTGATCGAGGGCGTGCGGCTCGCCGAGACCCTCAGCGTGCTGCGCGGCCGACCCCGGCCGGGCCTCGCCGAGCTCACCGAGGCGACCATCGCCGTGCTCTGCGAAGGCTCGCCCGAGCGGCTCTCGCTGATCGAGACCGGGCTCATCGTCGGCGACGTGCTCGGCGCGGTGCCGCCGGACACGCCCGCGGTGCCGCTGGCCGCCGACCTCACCCGCGAGGCCAAGCGGCTGCGGATGCCCAAGGCGGTCAGCGAGAAGACGTACGAGCTCGACCTGCGCACGCCCAACGACCTCGACCGCTCGAAGCTGCTGCGCCGGCTCGAACTGCTCGACGTGCCGTGGGGCGAGCCCGGCCACGGCCGTTCCAGCACCGGAACCTTCCGCGAGTCCTGGCGGGTCGTGTGGGAGCCCGGCCTCGAGGTCAAGCTCGTCGAGGCGAGCATGTGGGGGACCACCGTGCCCGGCGCCGCCACCGCGCGGATGCTGGACCGGGCCGCCAACGAGACGTCGCTCGCGCGGCTCACCGGCCTCGTCGAGAACTGCCTCGCCGCGGACCTGCCGGACGCCGTCGGACCGATGGTCGGCGCCGTGCAGGACCGCGCCGCCGTGGACACCGACATCACCGAGCTCGCGGGCGCGCTGCCGCCGCTCGTCAACGTCCTGCGTTACCGCGACGTGCGCGGCACCCGGGTCGAGTCGCTGACCACGGTCGTGCGCGGGCTCGGCGTGCGGCTCGCGATCGGCCTGCTCGGCGCGTGCGTCGGCATCGACGACAAGCCCGCGATCGTGCTGGCCGCCCGGATGTCCGAGGCCAACGCGGCGATCCAGCTGCTGGAGGACCCCGAGGTGCGCGGGCCGTGGACGGAGGCGCTGACCCAGGTCGCCGACTCCGAGGGCGCGCACGGGATGACCGCGGGCAAGGCCGCGCGGCTGCTCACCGACAACGGGGTCTTCGACACGGCCGCCGTCGCCGAGCGGATGGCCCGCGCGCTGGCTCAGGGCACCGAACCGGCCGACGCCGCCGCGTGGCTGGAGGGCTTCCTCGCGGGCAGCGGCCTGCTGCTCGCGCACGACAAGGCGATGCTGCGGCTCATCGACGCGTGGATCAGCGAGCTCGACGGCGAGCGCTTCGCGACCGTGCTGCCGCTGCTGCGCCGCACCTTCGGCACCTTCGCCGGGCCGGAGCGCCGCGCCATCGCCGACCAGCTGCCGACGATCGACTCCGCGCAGTCGGCCGACGCGGCGTCCGAGGAAGAACTCGACGACGCCGACGTCCCGGACTGGCTCCGCGCCGCCCGCACGGACGCCGCCGCCACCATCCACCTGCTCTTCAACCTGGAGCGTGCCGCATGACCACGGCCACTGAGAAGGAGGAGCGCCTGCGCCGCTGGCGGCTCGCGCTCGGCAGCGAGGCCGAGGGCGGCTGCGGCGGCCTGAGCGGGGACGACGTGCGGATGGACGCCGCGCTCGCCAAGCTGTACGGCGGCGACGCGCGCGGAGGCGGCGGCCGCCGCAACAGCCGCACGTCGGACCGCTCCGGCAACCTCGGCTCCTCGGCGCCGACCGTCGCGCGCTGGCTCGGCGACATCCGCGAGTTCTTCCCCTCGACCGTCGTGCAGCTCATGCAGCAGGACGCGATCGAGCGGCTGAACCTCAAGCAGCTGCTGCTGGAGCCCGAGCTGCTGGAGTCCGTCGAACCGGACGTGCACCTCGTCGGCACGCTGCTCTCGCTCAACAAGCTGATGCCCGAGGAGACGAAGGAGACCGCGCGCTCCGTCGTGCGCAAGGTCGTCGACGAGCTCGAGGCGCAGCTCGCGCAGGGCTTCCGCACGGCCGTCTCCGGCGCGCTGAACCGGGCCGCGCGCACCAACCGGCCGCGGCCCCGGGACATCGACTGGAACCGCACGATCCGGGCGAACCTCAAGAACTACCAGCCCGAATACCGCAGCGTCATCCCCGAGCGGCTGATCGGCTACGCGCGCGCCGCCCGCGCCGTGAAGCGGGACGTCGTGCTGGCCATCGACCAGTCCGGCTCGATGGCCGCCTCGGTCGTCTACGCCTCGCTGTTCGGCGCGGTCCTGGCCTCGATGCGTGCGCTGAAGACCTCGCTCGTGGTCTTCGACACCGAGGTCGTCGACCTGACGCCCGAGCTGACCGATCCGGTGGACGTCCTGTTCGGCACGCAGCTCGGCGGCGGCACGGACATCAACCGCGCGATCGCCTACTCGCAGACGCTCATCACGAAGCCGACCGACTCGATCTTCGTGCTGATCTCGGACCTCTACGAGGGCGGCGTGCGCCAGGAGATGCTGCGCCGCATCGCGCAGATGACCGCGGCCGGAGTGCAGGTGATCGTGCTGCTCGCGCTGTCCGACGAGGGCGCGCCGGCCTACGACCGGGAGAACGCCGCCGCCCTCGCCGCCCTGGGCGTGCCCGCCTTCGCCTGCACTCCGGACCAGTTCGGCCCGCTGATGGCCGCCGCGATCGAGCGCCGCGACCTGACCCCCTTCGCGACTAAGGAAGAGGCCTGACGAACCGCCGGCACACGTAGACACGCTCGAACTCGGCGCGCACCTGCTCCTCGTGCTCGCGCCTGGCGTGCGCGAAGACGATGATCGGCGAGTACGGCTTGCGGAAGTCCGTCATCCGCGCCGTGTTCGCCTCGCCGTAGCCCGAGTAGACGTGCAGGTACGTGTACTCCTCGACGAACCCGCGTGCGGTGTACCAGCCGAGCGCGGGTTCGTCCTGCCTGGTCCACGCGTCGAGTTCGCGCGCCCCGGATCCGCGGAGCCGCGCGATCGCCTCGTCCAGCAACCGCGTCGCGAGCCCGAAGCGCCGGTACTCGGGGTGTACGCACACGGTCTCGATCGTGGCCAGCTCACCGCGCACGGCCACGTCCAGAATCCCGACGACGTGCCCCTCATCGACCGCGACCAGGTCGATCACCGCGTCCGCCTCCTCAACAGGCTTACGCGGCTCCACGGCGTCGTAGTACGCGGTGTCCAGGAACGCCAGCACACGACAGCGCGCCCACTCGGTCTCGTCGGCGGGCTCGTACACGCGGATCTGCGGGGGAGCGAGGTAGGCCTTCGCGTCGGCGAGTCCGCGTTCGTTCTCGGACGCGTCGGCGATTCCGGTCATGTCCGCCGACGCGATCCGGTGCGCGAAGTAGTACGCCTGGCTCGCCCAACGCCAGCCGAGCATCGCGGCCAGCGCACGTTCCACCTCCGCGGCGGGTACCGCGTCCTCCGCAAGGTACGCCTCGATCAGCGGCTGCGCCTTCGCGAGTCCGTCCGCGTACATGACGGCGGATGCGAGGTCGAACACGCGCGGCCCGACCGTGTAGGCGCCCCAGTCGATCAGGCCCACCGTGCCCGACTCGCGGTCGAGCAGGAACGCCTCGGCCGCCGGATCGCCGTGCAGCGGACCCCACGTCAACCTCGCGGGATCCAGCTCATCGATCGCGGCGCGCGCCCCGGCGATGGCCGGACGGATCCAGGGCCGGACGCCGAGGTGCAGGCCAGAGGGGTTCAAAGGCGGTTCGGGGTACGGCTGCGCGGGGGCGGTGCCCAGGGCGACGTGCGCACGCGCCAGGGTCCGGCCGACCAGCCGCAGCCCCTCGTCCGTG
This sequence comes from Actinospica sp., assembly GCA_035493475.1. Taxonomy (GTDB): domain Bacteria; phylum Actinomycetota; class Actinomycetes; order Streptomycetales; family Catenulisporaceae; genus Actinospica. The sequence continues at coordinate 13,623 of DATJIF010000009.1, read as the reverse complement.
TGCTGCTCGACCGGCGTGCCGTCGACCCACTTCAGCAACGCGATCGCCGAGCCGTCGGCCTCGATCGTCAGCGCGCCGTCCAGCGTGGCCACCGGTTCGCCCGCAGGGATTCCGGCCGCGCTCAGTCGTCGGGCGGCCGCGAGCCCTGCCGCGAAACGTCGCGCGTACTTCTCGGCGGACACCGACTTGGCCAGCCACTGCTCGTCGCCCTGCCGCACGATCCAGGTCAGGGAGCTCATCCCGCCCTCGTGCACGGCGGTCTCGGCGTTGGAAAGTCCCCAGTGCTCAGCAAGGAGGGAATGCAAATCAGACATGCGTCATCTCCGGGTGAAGAAGGAAGAAAGAAAGGTCCACGGAGAGATCGCATCAACGCACGCTGTGAGCGTACCGACCGGGATCGGTACGCTCAAGCGGAATTCGTTCGGGTCAGGACGCGGGCACGGTGTCGGTGAAACTGGTCCCGGCCTGCTGGTAGGCGGTCACGTTCGCGTTGACCTGGTCCGTGGTCAGCGCCTGGCCGTTCGCGTAGTACACCCAGCCGACCTGCTCGTTCCAGGTGCGCGGGGTGGAACTGCTCGCGAGTTCGCCGTCGATGAACCACTCGTTGAAGTCGATGGTCATCGCCTCGCGCGGGTAGTACTTGCCGGTGCTGGTGAAGACCTGCCTGCCGTCGATGGAGTAGGTGACGGTGCCGTTCAGCACGGTCTCCACGAGGGTATGCCAACCCTGCAGGCTGCCCTCGGTGTCGTTGGTGACGCGGTCCATGGCGTCGGCGCTGTACCAGGTGGTCGTGTACATCGAGTCCGACGGTCCGCCCCAGCCGCCGTTCGGCAGGTATTCGAAGTCGTCCTCGCTGTAGAGGCTGTTGTCGGGGCTGATCGAGTAGAAGGTCTCGTTGACGTGGTCGCCGTTCGGGCCGGTCGTCGGCGCGTCGTTGAAGTAGACCCGCGCGGCGTACGTGCCCTCGAAGAACTTCTGCTTGCTGGTGTCGATCTCGGCCTGGACCGTGTTGCCGGAGGTGCCGTCGGTGCTGGCCGCGAGGTTCATCACGTGCGTGCCTCCGGCCGCCGTGGACGCGGGGAAGGTGATCGCGTTGGCCGACCAGGTCGCGCCGGACACGCCTGGGCCGCCGGAGGACGTGCGCACGGTCCAGTCGTGCGCGGAGATGTTCGGGTCGCTCGAACTCGTGTAGTCGAAGTCGTCGAAGAGCACGCCGTTCGCCGAGCCCGTGCTGCCGCCGGTCGGGCTGGACGTGGCGGTCGCGGTGCCGGTCGGGGACGCGCTGGCCGTGGTCCCGTTCGGCTCGGTGCCCCACACGAGGGTGCCGTTCTCGTACGCGGTCACGTGGTTCCACGCGGTGTACGACGTGTCCGCGCCGTTGAACGAGTAGTCGTTGGCCTGGTTGATGTTCTGCCAGTCCGCGCGCCACATCCGCAGCTCCATGTCGCCGCTGTTCGCGCCCGCGGCGAGCGAGCCGGCGGTTCCGGCGAAGCTGATCTGCAGGTAGTGGTCGGCGTTCGCGGTCGGACTCGGCAGCGCGTGCACGGTGCCGGTCAGGTTCGAGCAGCCCGCGACGGCCCAGGCGCAGCCGAAGTCGTATGTCGCGTTGGAGGGGTCGGCGAAGTAGTAGTCGACGGTGATCTCGCTGTACGGGATCGCCGAGGACGTGTTGTTGACGAGCTCGAACCAGGGGTCGATCTCGTCGTTCACGGTCGCGGTGCTCGTCTTGTAGAGCACGGTGACGGACGGGGTGTCCGCCTGGGCGGACCACACGGTGGGAATCAGCGCGGTCGCGGTGAGCGCGATCGCCGCGCCGACCGCCACCAGGACCCTGCCGCCCGGCTTCTGGCGCATGCGGAGTTTTCCTCTCGTAGGCAGAGTGGGAAGTTGACCACAGGTAAGGTTCTGCTCTGGCTGCCGCAGAGCATGCGGCGGTAGTGGCAGCGTGTCAAGCCTTTCGAGGCGAATGGTCCGGACCACTTCGGCGACTCTTGACTTGACCAAAGGTTAGGTGTCATCCTCCCCGGCATGGCGCCGGCCCGCGCATGGGGCGTTCGGGCGGCGCCGAATCCCATCAGGAGGATCCCGTGCACCAGCGCTCCCTCTTGCTCAATCCGCTCCGCGTCGTGCTCGGCGCCGGACTGCTCGCCGCCCTCGGCCTCGGCGCCACGGCCTGCGGCGGCTCGGCGTCCACGCCGGCCGCCGCGTCCGGAGCGAAATCCGGCGGCACGCTGACCGTCTGGTACATGGACGGCGACCTCACCGCGCCGGACCAGGCGGCCATCGGCGCGGCGTTCACCAAGGCGACAGGCGCCAAGGTCGACGTGCAGATCCAGGAATGGTCGAATATCAACACGAAGCTGAGTACGGCGCTCGCGCAGAACGACCCGCCGGACGTCGTCGAGATCGGCAACACGGACGTCCCGCTGTTCGCCGCCACCGGCGCGCTCGCCGACCTGACAGCAGCCCGATCCGAGCTGGAGCAGGGCCAGAGCTGGCTGCCGGGCCTGTCCGGACCCGCCACCGTCTCCGGCCACCTGTACGCCGCGCCGCTGTTCGCCGGCAACCGCGCCGTGATCTACAACAAGAAGATCTGGGCCGCCGCCGGGATCACCTCCGTCCCGACCAGCTACGCCGAACTCACCGCCGACCTCGACAAGATCAAGGCGGCGAACCCGGCGCCCGACTTCAGCGCGTTCTACTTCCCCGGCGAGTACTGGTACGGCGCGCTGCAGTTCATCTGGGACGCGGGCGGCGAGCTGGCCAGTAACGGCGGCGGCAGTTGGACCGGCGCGCTCTCCCAGCCGGCGGCGCAGCGCGGCCTGAGTACCTGGAAGACGTTCCAGAACACGTACTCGACCCCGGCGTCGCGCGACGTGGACACGAAGAGCCCCGACCAGGCGGCCCTCTTCGCGCAGGGCAAGGCGGCGACCATCCTCGACTCCAGCCTCAACACGGTGCTGAAGGACAACCCGTCGCTCAAGGGCCAGATCGGCACGTTCCCGTTCCCCGGCCAGAACGCGGGCACCTCGCAGCCGGTCTTCCTCGGCGGCTCCGACCTGGCGATCGCGGCCAAGAGCGCGAACCAGCCGCTCGCCGTCGCCTACCTCAAGGCCGCCACCAGCGTCGCGGTGCAGAAGGCCGACATCGTGGGCATCGACGGCTGGACCCCGGTCTCCACGCAGCTGATCGCGCAGACCTCCGACTCGCTCTCGGACACCTCGAAGGCCTTCGCGCAGGCGGCCGTGAACAGCGTCGCGACCCCGGCCACGCCCGGCTGGGCCACGATCGAGTCCGACGCGTCGATCAACCAGTTCTTCGCCGCCGTGGCCACCGGCGGCCAGAGCCCGCAGCAGGCCGCGGCCTCGTTCGACAAGCACCTCGACCAGGCGCTCAATGCCGCCCAGTGAGACGGGAGCCCGCCGCGTTCGCCGCGTGCGGGCTTCCCGAACCCCTTATCTGCTGCTCGCCCCGGCCGCGCTCGTCCTCGGCGTGATCTACGGCTATCCGCTCGTGCGGCTGCTCGGGATCTCGATGCAGGACTACGGCCTGCGCGCGCTGTTCACCGGCAGCTCGCCGTGGATCTGGTTCGCCAACTACGAGCACGTATTCACCGGCGGCCAGTTCGTGCCGGTCCTGATCCGCACGTTCGTGTTCTGCGTCGCCCTGGTCGCCGGAACGCTGCTGATCGGCATGTTCGTCGCCCTGATGCTCGGCTCGCTCGGCCGACGCATGCGCGGCGCGGTCACGCTCTGCCTGATCTGCGCCTGGGCCGTCCCGAACGTCGCGGCGACCCTGGTGTGGCAGTGGCTGTTCGAACCCGGATACGGCGTCGTCAACTGGCTGCTCTCGCGACTCGGCGTCTTCGGCGACCTGACAAACCGCCAGTGGTTCGCCTCCGCCTTCTCAGCGTTCGTCGTCGTGTGGCTGCTGGTGGTCTGGCAGTCCGTCCCCTTCGTGGCGCTCACGCTGCGCGCCGGCCTGTCCCAGATCCCGCGCTCCTACTACGAAACGGCGGCTCTGGCCGGAGCCGGAGCATGGACCATGTTCCGCCTCGTGACCCTGCAGTTCCTCCGGCCGATCCTGCTCCTGGTCGGAATTCTCTCGGTCGTCTGGGACTTCAACGTCTTCAATCAGATCTGGATCCTGACCCAGGGCGGTCCGGACGGCGGGACGACGACGCTCGGCATCTGGTCGTTCACCCAGGCCTTCAGCAGCGAGTCCTTCGGGCAGGGCGCGGCCGTCGCGGTCGTCTCCGTCGCGCTGCTGCTCCTGCTCACGGCGGCGTACGTACGTCGGCTCATCTCGGCCGGGGAGGAATGGTGAAGTCCCGGAGAACGCGGCGGCGTTTCGCGCTCAACACGGCGGCGACGGTGTTCTGCCTCGTGTGGATCTTCCCGGTGTACTGGATGGTGAACACCGCGTTCAAGCCGTACGGCGACATCCTGCGGCCCACGCCCGGTTTCCTGCCGATCCCGCTGAGCCTCGGCAACTTCACCGACGCGCTCGGCAAGCCCATGTTCGGCGACTACCTCCGCAACAGCCTGATCGTCACCGGCACCGCAGTCATCGCGAGCTCGCTGCTCGCGCTCTTCGCGGCCGTCGCGCTGACCCGCTTCCGCTTCTTCGGCCGCCGCACGTTCCTGATCACGGTGCTGGCCATCCAGATGGTGCCGACACCCGCGCTCGTGATCCCGATCTTCCTGACCCTCAAGGGCGCGAACCTGCTCAACACCCTGCTCGGCCTCGCGCTCACCTACATCGGCTTCGTGCTGCCCTTCACGATCTGGACGCTGCGCGGCTTCCTGCACGGCATCCCCGTGGAACTCGAGGAGGCGGCGATGGTGGACGGCGCCGGACGGCTCACCGTGCTGCGCCGGATCCTGCTGCCGCTGATCGCCCCCGGCCTGATCGCGAGCAGCGTGTTCGCCTTCATCACCGCGTGGAACGACTACGTGTTCGCCTACGTCGAGATGAAGGATCAGGGCCATTACACGCTGCCGGTCTGGCTGGTCTCCTTCAGCACCAGCACGGGCGTCGACTACGGCGGCCTGATCGCCGGATCCACGTTGTTCGCGCTGCCCGTGATCGTGTTCTTCCTGCTCATCCAACGAAGGCTCGTGGAGGGCATGACCTCCGGCGCCGTAAAGGACTGACCGTTGACCATCCCCCGCACCACCCCGATCCCTGCCGATGGCCGCTTCCCCCTCCCACCCGCCCTGAACCTCACCGGCCCCACCCGCCCGACCCGTCTCCTAGCCCACTACCTAGACCGCCCCCTGACCCACGAGGGCCCCCCGATCCACCTGGAACTCACCAACGGATCCGAGCCCGAGTCCTACCGCCTAGCAATCCGCCCCGACTCCGTCCACCTCACCGCCCCGGCCGAATCAGGCCTCTTCCACGGCGTGCAGACCCTGCGCCAACTCCTCGCGCTCTCTCCCGACGGCTCGTCCTGGCCCTGCCTCACCCTCGAGGACGCACCACGCCTGCCCTGGCGCGGCGTGATGCTGGATGTGGCACGCCACTTCATGCCGATCGAGTTCCTGCGCGACTTCATCGACCTCCTCGCGCTGCACAAGCTCAACGTCCTGCACCTGCACCTCACCGATGATCAGGGCTGGCGGGTCGAGATCGAGGGGCTGCCGCGGCTGACCGAGGTCGGGGCGTGGCGCACGGAGTCGATGATCGGCCCTGCCGGGAGCGACCGCTTCGACGGCGTGCCGCACGGAGGCTTCTACACGCAGGACGAACTGCGCGGCCTCGTCGGGTTCGCGGCGGATCGCGGCGTGCGCATCGTGCCGGAGATCGAGATGCCGGGCCACGCGCGGGCCGCCCTCGCCGCGTACCCGGAACTCGGCGTCGGCGGCGGCAGCGGGCACGTACGTCCGCTGCCGGTCTGGACGTCCTGGGGCATCTGCGAGGACGTCTTCGGCGTGCACGGCCGCGCGCTGGACTTCTGCCGCACGGTGCTCGGCCAGGTCATCGACATCTTCCCCGACCCGTTCGTGCACATCGGCGGCGACGAATGCCCGAGCGCGCAGTGGGCCGCCGATCCGTACTCCTCCCGCCGCGTCGCCGAACTCGGTCTCGACGGCCCGGAGCAGCTGCACGGCTGGTTCCTCGGCCAGGTGCGGGATTTCCTCGCCGAGCACGGGCGGCGCGGCGTCAGCTGGGACACGGCCGCGCCCGAGCCGAGCGGACTGCCGACCGATCTCGTGCTCGCCGCCTGGCTCGAACCGGCGCACGCCGCACGCTCGATCGAGTACGGCCACCAGGTGCTGCTGACGCCGCATCAGTCGCTGTTCCTCGACTACGCGCAGCGCGACCACCCCGACGAGCCGCCCGGCCAACCCGGCCACCTCGTCACCCTCGAGGACGTCTACGCCTTCGACCCGCTCGCGCTCGGCGGGGGCGGCCCGGCGGACGTCGCCGCCCTCGACACGCTCGAGCCGGGCGTGCTCGGGGCGCAGGCGCAGATCTGGACGGAGTTCCTCGGCACCCCCGCCGACGTGCTGCGCGTCGCCTTCCCCCGCCTGGCCGCGTTCGCCGAGTCCACCTGGAGCGGCGGCCGACCGCGGGACGATGAGGGCTTCCGGGACTTCCGGGCCAGGCTCGCCGCGCACGTGCCGCAGCTCGTCCGGCTCGGGGCGCTGACCGCCGAACGCGCCGCCGACCCGGCCGACGTCGTCGCCGGGTCGAGCCCGGCGGACCGACCTGCGAAAATCGAGGTGTGAACCCTGTGCAGCCGAGTCGTCCGCGCGTGGTCGCGACCGCCAAGCGGGACAGCGTCCGTACCCACCTGCTCGACCTGATCGAGCAGGCCGGACCCGGTACCGCGCTGCCCCCCGAGCGGGACCTCGCGCTCACCCTCGGCGTCTCCCGGCCCACCGTGCGCGCCGCGATCGAGGACCTGACCAGGATCGGCCTGCTGGTGCGGCAGCAGGGCCGGGGCACCTTCACCAGCCCGCGCAAGATAACGCAGGAGCTCACCGGCGGCGGCGCGGCGGCGTTCGGCGTGCCGCCGGCCGAGGGGGACTGGTCCAGCCGGGTGCTGACCTTCCGGATCACCCCGGCCGGCGCCCCGCGCGCCGCCCGGCTGAAGCTCTCGCCCGCCGACCCGGTGCTGCGCGTCGTGCGGCTGCGGCTGGTCGACCGGGACCCGATGGCCATCGAGCGCATCGACCTGCCCGCGCACCTCGTCCCCGGCCTCGCCGCCGAGGACATGGAGAGCGGCAACTTCTACAAGCTGCTGCGCGAGCGCTACGACGTCGTGGTCAGCGACGCCCTGCAGAGCATCGAGCCCACCGTCACCAACCCGGACCAGGCCGATCTCCTCGACGTCCCGGTCTACGCCCCCGTCCTGCTCATCGAGCGCACCACCCGGGACACGGCCGGCCGCATCGTCGAGTTCGCCCGCTCGATCTACCGCGGCGACCGCTACCGGATCATCTCCAAGCTCAGCTTCGACAGCGAGTCAGGTTGAGAGAGCCTCAGGCCGTGCGCGTGGGAACCTGGGCGCCGGTGCGCAGCGGGGGCCCGCCGAGGGCGTTGCGCTTCTTCGGCATGCGCAGCGTGGTCATCCGGCGCCAACCGCCGAGGCGCTCGTACAGGTACACGCCGTAGATGCCCGCCGCCAGCACCTCCGACTTGGCCCGGGACCAGCCGAGGAGGCGGCCCATGTGCGCCATCACGGCGAGGCTCACGTCGCGGTAGACCTTGATCTCGGCGTGCGCGGTGGTCCGCAGGATCCGGTCGATCTCCGTGCGGCGGCCGTCCTTCGCGAGGCGCAGCAGCTCCTCGTGGCAGTAGGCCAGGTGGTTGTCCTCGTCCGCGCTGATCTGGCGCACGGCCGCGCCGACGTGCGAGTCGTGCTCGAACACCCGGCGCAGCAGCCGCATCTGCTCGGACGCGCGCTGCTCGGTGACCCGGCTGTGCGCCAGGTAGACCGTGATGTCGTGCTCGTTCAGCGGCTGGTTCTCGCGCAGCCGGGCGTGCGCGAGGCCGATCCCCTGCCGCTCCAGCAGCATCGTGTAGTCGGCCTCCGGCGGCACCTCGACCGGCTCCAGCGAGCGGTTGCGCATCAGGCCGCGGAAGATGCGGCCGTGCTTGTCCTCGTCGGCGCCGTGCCGGGCGATCTTCGGGGCCAGCACCGGGTCGGCGACCAGCGCCGAGATGCGGCCGTTCTCCCAGCCGCCCTGGCTCTCGCCGCTCATCGCGATGCTGCAGAACAGCCGGAACGCCTCGTCGTCCTGGTGGATCTCCTGGAAGAGACCGCGAGCGGAAAGCATGCGGACCCGCCTCCTCGTCCTCGTCTACACGACCGAGTAGAAGTCGGGGTCCGGCGGCCCGCAACCGCAGAGTGCCCATGCGGGGGACGTTCAGCCGATCCTAGGGTGCCCTTCAGGCTGCGGGGTTACGTTCGTCCCATGAATCTCGGCACGTTCCTGCGCTACGGCGCGGGCTCCGTGGTCGCGATGGGGTGCAGCGAACTCGTGCTGGTCGGGGCGTACAACCTGGGCTCCGGACCCGAGCTCGCGGCCGTGCTGGCCTGGGCTGCCGGAGCCGTGCCGAACTACGTGCTGAACCGGCGCTGGGCCTGGAAGGGCGAGGCGGGTTCGCCGAAGCGCCGGGCCCGCGAACTGACGCTCTACTGGCTGGTCACGCTGAGCATGGCCGCGCTCGCCATCGTCGCGACGACGCTCATGGACGACTGGATCAAGGGCAGCGTGACCGGCCGCGGCGAGCTGTCCGTGCTGCTCGCCGCGGCGTACCTGTTCGCCTACGGGGTGGTGTTCGTCGCCAGGTTCGTGCTGTTCGACCGCCTGGTCTTCACCGACCGCCGCTCCCGCCACCAGGTGCCGAGCACGACGCGGGCGTAGCGCGAGCCGTACACCAGCGCGTTGCCCTTCTTCGTGCGGCCCGCGTCCCGCTTCGCGATCGTCATCGGCACCTCGTGCACCCGGTAGCCGTGCGCCATGATCCCGATGAGCAGCTCCGAGGACTGGTACTGCGGCTGCCGCAGCGTCACCGAGACCGGCACGTGCGCCCGCATCGCACGCAGCCCGAACGACGTGTCGGTCACGTGCTGCCGCATCAGCAGGCTGACGAGCGCGGCGAAGAACCGGCAGCCCGCCTGGCGCACCCGGTTGCCGCTGTCGTCCTGCCCGAGGATCCGCGAGCCGGTCGTGAAGTCGGCCTCGTCGTTCACGATCGGCGTGAGCAGCCGCGGCATCTCGCCGGAGTCGTACTGGCCGTCGGCGTCGGTGGTCACGATGTACTGCGCGCCCGCCTCGTACGCGATGGTGTAGCCGAGCCGCAGCGCCGCGCCCTGGCCGCGGTTGCGCGGGGCCACGCAGGTGTAGGCGCCGTGCACGATCGCCTCCTCCGCGGTCGCGTCCGTCGCGCCGTCCACCACCACGAGCGCGTCCACGTGCATGCCGTGGCACTCGGTGGGCAGCCGGTCGATCACCGCGCCGATCGACTCGGCCTCGTTGTAGGCGGCGATCAGCACCACGACCGGCCCGAGCTTCAGGTCCTCCCGGTGCTGGGAGCGGAAGTCCTGGGCCGCCTCCGTGTCGACGGCGTCCGGGTAGCTGTCAAGGAGCGGTCGCTTTATCAAGGCGAGAGCACCTCCCATGGGTAGGAAGACGAGGGCGGGCAACTGGTACCGCCAGGAGAATTCGAAGAAGTCCGCGCCGAGCAGCAGCGCGAGCCCGGTGCCGGTCCACAGCAGCACCAGCGCGCGCTCCCGGGACCGCCGGACCAGGCCGATCAGCGCGGCCACCAGCGCGGCGCCGAGGAACCAGCCGGGCGTGAAGCCGCCGTGCAGCTGATACGCGCGCAGCCCCTCGGCGATGCCCACGTCCAGGTGCCCGTTCCCGGAGTCCCCGGCCGCCCGCAGCAGATTCGCGTACTCGTTCGGGGTGCCGGTCCAGTCGGGGAACGTCGTCTGGAACTGCCAGCGCGAGACGGCCGTGCCGCCGATGACGGTCGTGTGCTCCTTGAGGAACAGCTGCAGGAAGTCGCCGCCGACCGCCTCCGCGACCGCGAGCGGCTGATGCAGCAGGACCCAGTGGTCGAACGCGTTGAGCTGCGCGGTGCTGGCCGTCACGTCCGGCGACTGCAGCGCGTGCGCCCAATAGTCAGGACCCAGATACTTGCGCGCGGCGACCGAGGTGGTCGGGCACAGCGCACGCAGATCGCTCGGCACCTTCGAGCAGTCCGCGACCGTCGCCAGCCGTCCGTAGAGCAGGTCCTGCGAGCTCTGGACCGACGTGAGATTGCCGTTCTTGATGTCCGCGTAGACGGCGTTCCCGGCCAGCGGCAGCGCGAACAGGGCGAGCAGCAGCGCGCACGTCCCGAGCCTGCGCCGCCACGTGGAACCCGCCACGATCAGCACGTAGACCGCCGCCGGGACGACCGTCACCTCACCGACCGTCCGCACCACGCTCGCGCACCCGAGCAGCAGCCCGGCGCCCGCGATCGCCTTCCACGACGGACGCTTGCGCCACGCCAGGATCGTCAGCGCGAACGTCGCCATCGCCAGGAACGGGCCGTCCGAGAGGATGTTCTGCTCGATCTCCCACTGGTACGCGTCCAGCAGGATCGGCGCGGCCGCCAGGGCACCGAGCCAGTGCGGCGCCCCCTTGCGCAGCAGCAGGGCGTAGACGCACACGCCCATCGCCAGCCCCGCCGCGTGCTGCAAGCCGACGACCAGGCTCAGCGGCCCGACGTCCAGCAGACCTCTGAGGATCAGCGAGTAGCCGATCGGGTCCGGCGCCGTCGTGCTGAGGGCGAACCGGTTGGTCAGATAGCCGGACGAGTCGATGTAGAACAGGGCCGGCCAGTACGCCGCCATCGTCAGGACCCTGCCGACGAGCCCGAGCACCAGGACGATCGTGAACATCCGGTGCGCACGGGCCAGCCCCGGCAGTCTGCTCAGCCCCATCCGAAGACAGCGTACCGACCGACGGATCACGCGGCGGCCCGTCGGTCCTGGCCGCGCCGGAAGTCCGCCCAGACCTCGCGCAGGCCGTCCTCCAGACCGACCGCGGGTTCGTAGCCGAGCGCGGCCGCCCGGCTGATGTCCACCTGCACGGCGGGCATCTCGCCCTGCTTGGCCGCGACGTGCCGGGCCGGGATGTCGATGCCGGTGGCCTGGCGCGCCGCCTCCAGCAGCTCCAGCACGCTGACCGAGCGGCCGCTGCCGATCACCAGCGGCCCGGTCACGTCCTGCTGCCAGGCCACGACCAGCCCTTGCACCACGTCGAGCACGTTCACCAGGTCGCGGCGCTGCTCGCCGGTGCCGTAGACCTCGACCTTGCCGCCGTCCCGCGCGGCCCGCATGATCCGCGGCACGAAGCTGTCCTTCGCCGCCATGCCGGTGCCGTACACGTTCGTCAGCCGCAGCGCGCAGGTGAGCATGTCGTACGAGCCCTGATATGCCGAGAGCAGCATCTCGCAGGCCGCCTTCGACCCGCCGTACGGCGTCAGCGGACGCGGCGCGCACCGCTCGTCGATGATCCCGTCGCCGATGTTCCCGACCACCGCGTTCGTCGAGGCGAACGTGAACCGCCGCACGCCGCGCACCCGCGCCAGCTCCAGCAGCGCGGCCGTCGCGGTCACGTTCAGCTCGTGCACGCCGGCCGGGTCGTTCACCGACGCCAGGACCGAGGTCGCCGCCGCCAGATGCACGACGCCGTCCAGATCCGCGGTCACGATCCCGTCCCGGAACGCCGGGTCGCGCAGGTCGCCGATCCGCACCTCGCCGCCGTCCGGCACCGGGCAGGTGCGCAGGTCGGCGACGAGCACCGACGCCCCGGCCTGCGACAGCGCCCGCACCACGTGCCGGCCGATGAAGCCCGCGCCGCCGGTGACCAGGATCCGGCTGCCCGGCAGCCGCGACCCGGAGTCCGCGCCGGTCACGCCGCGGCCACGGTCTGCGGCAGCGCTCCGCGCCAGCGCACGGTCGGCAGCATCGCGTCCAGCTCGACCCGGTCCCGGTGCTCGGCGACCAGCGGGAACAGCGACTCGATCAGCGTGTTCGACAGCAGGTGCGGCACCAGGCCGAGCTCCGGCAGGCCGGTGTGCACCACGTGGTAGTAGTGCTCCTCCTGCTCGACCCGCGGGTTGTCCAGGTACTCGATCCGCACGTCGCCCGGGAACGCCTCGGCCACCGTCTTGGCCAGGTGCTCGACCCGGAACGACTCGGTCATCTGGTTGAACACCCGGAACTCGCCCGCCGCGGCCGGGTTCTCGCAGGCCAGCCGGATGCACTCGACGGTGTCCCGGATCTCGATCATGCCGCGGGTCTGCCCGCCGCCGCCGTACACGGTCAGCGGACGGCCCAGCACGGCTTGGATCACGAAGCGGTTGAGCACCGTGCCGAACACCGCGTCGTAGTCGAAGCGGGTGGCCAGCCGCGGGTCCAGCGCGGTCTGCTCGGTGCGGTGCCCGTACACGACGCCCTGGTTCAGGTCCGTGGCGCGCAGCCCCCAGATCCGGCAGGCGAACTCGATGTTGTGGCTGTCGTGCACCTTGGAGAGGTGGTAGAACGAGCCGGGCTTCTTCGGGTACAGCATCCGGTCGGTCCGGCCGTTGTGGGTGATCTCCAGCCAGCCCTCTTCGATGTCGATGTTGGGCGTGCCGTACTCGCCCATCGTGCCCAGCTTCACCAGGTGGATGTCCGGGTCCACCTCGGCGATCGCGTAGAGCAGGTTCAGGGTGCCGACCACGTTGTTCGTCTGGGTGTAGACCGCGTGCGCCTGGTCGATCATCGAGTAGGGCGCGGCGCGCTGCTCGGCGAAGTGGACGATCGCGTCCGGGCGGAAGTCGCGCACCGCCCCGGTGGTGAAGGCCGCGTCGGTCAGGTCGCCGACGTAGGACGTGAGCGTGCGGCCGGAGACCTCGTGCCAGGCCCGGATCCGGTCCTCGAAGGACTCGATCGGCACCAGGCTCTCGACCCCGAGTTCCCGGTCGTAGCCGCGGCGGGCGAGGTTGTCCAGGACGCCGATCTCGTGCCCGGCCGCGGACAAGTGCAGCGCCGTCGGCCAGCCGAGGTAACCGTCGGCGCCAAGAACCAGGATCCGCATGTAAACCACCTTTATCGGCCGTTATCGGCGTGAACCGCCGCTCGGATACGGTCGGAGGACGGCGGCGGAGGGAAGTCAAGCCGAGCTAGCTGATCCGGTCCTGGCCGGTGCTTCGAAGATCCCTGCAGATCAAGGCGGCGTCCGTGGTCGCGGCGGCGGAATTTTCAGGATGCCTGCAGCGGCTTGGGGGACAACTTTCAGGATCCGCGGCCAGGATGGCCTGTCATGGACACCGCCCGGGATCCGCTCGCGCACCTGCTGGTCGTCGACGACGAGCCGAACATCCGCGAGCTGCTGTCGGCCAGCCTCAGGTTCTCCGGCTTCGCCGTGAGCGCGGCGGCCGACGGACGCGAGTCGCTCGCCGCCGCGGCCGCGCACCAGCCGGACCTGGTGATCCTGGACGTGATGCTCCCGGACCTGGACGGCTTCGAGGTGGCGGCCCGGCTGCGGGCCTCGCACCACGTGCCGGTGCTCTTCCTGACCGCGCGCGACGCGGTCGGCGACAAGGTGGCCGGCCTGGCCGTGGGCG
>DATJIF010000008.1:0-97926 GCA_035493475.1 Actinospica sp. | reverse complement strand
TCGAGACCACCGTCTCGGCGACCATCGACGCCACGTCCATCGACACCGGCAACTCGATGCGCGACGACCACATCCGCTCCGCCGACTTCTTCGCCGCGGCCGAGCACCCCACGATCACCTTCACCTCCACCGGGATCCGCTTCGAGGACGGCGAGTTCCTGCTCGACGGCGACCTGACGATCCGCGGCACCACCCGGCCCGTCACGCTCACCCTGGACTCCCCCGCCTTCGGGCCGGGCGCGCAGGGCGGCACGAAGGCGGGATTCTCGGCGAGCACCGAGATCAACCGGCACGACTTCGGCGTCAGCTACAACGGCCCGATCCCGGGCGGCGGCTCGGTGCTCGGCGACAAGGTGCAGATCACCCTCGACATCGAGGCGGACCTGCAGGCGCCGAAGTCCGAATAGCCTGCGGGTAGCGGCGCGGCGGGCCGGGTAGGAGCCGATCAAGAGGGGTGGGTGCCGGAGACTATGGCGCTGATGGTGCAGCGATGGCAGCGCAACGGGCAGCACCGGCTGTACGTGAAGGACACCGACACGCGCACCCAGCTCGGCTACTACGACGTGCGCACCGGCAAGCTCTCGGTGAAGGACGACGCGCGCTCCTACGAGATCGTCAGCGTGCTGCGTCCGTATCTGAGCGGCTCGGTGCCCGAGGGCCTGCAGCACCTGATGCCGCAGTACCCTGTGACAACCGCGGAGGCGCCGGCCGGGACGGAGGCGTACGAGACCTTCTCGGCCAGCGCCCCGCGCCAGCGCACCCGCGTCCCGCGACGGCTGACCCCGTGGCGCGGCTCCAAGGGCGAGCGCGTCGTGGGACGGCGGCTCGCGCGGCTCGGGCACGACGGCTGGGACGTGCTGCGCGCGGTCCAGGCGCACGGCGGCGACGAGGTCGAGCACCTGGTCGTCGGCCCGCCCGGCGTCTTCACGATCAGCACCCTGTATCACCGCGGCGCCCGGATCCGGGTCGGCAGCCAGGTCGTGTGGGTCGACGACTCGATCCGCGAATACCTCAGGAACGCCCGGATCGAGGCGGCCTCCGTCGCGCGACGGCTCGGCGAGACCCTCGGCGACCTGGCCGTGCCGGTGATCCCGGTACTCGCCTTCGTGGACGCCGCCGCGATCGACACGCACGACGGGCATCCGGACGTGCTGGTCGTCGCCGGGGAACGCCTCGACGCCGAGCTGCGCGACTGCCGCGGCGAGCTCAGCCTCCCGGAGCGGGACCGGATCGTCGCCGCCGCGCATCGTGCGGGGCTCTGGACGATCTAGCCGCCGATCTAGCCGAGGCTGAGCCGCTGCACGTCCGCGTATGAGGGCGCGCCCTGGCCCGCGTCGTTCCCGTCGCGGACCGCCGTCGCGGCCTCCAGCGCGGCGCCGATCGCGACGCGGTAGAGCAGGCCGCCGAGGCTCACGCGTCGCACACCGAGCCCGCCGAGTTCCGCGACGCTCGGACCGCCGGGTCGGTACAGCACGTTGAGCGGCAGCTCGATCGCCGCGGCCAGTTCGGAGATGCGCGCCGAATCGGTCAAGCCCGGCAGGAAGACGCCGTCGGCACCAGCGTCCTGATAAGCCTTCAGCCGCGGCAGCGTCTCCTCCTGCTGACGCTCGAGCCAGTACGTGTCGGTGCGCGCGTTGACGAAGAGGTCCGGCAGCGCGTTCTTGAGCGCGGCGATCTTCGCGGCGTGCACGGCGGGATCGGTGAGCGTGCCGTCGGGCCGCCGGTCCTCGAGGTTGATGCCGACGGCACCGGCCGCGGCGAGTTCGTGCACGTAGTCGACGACCGCGGCGGGATCGTCGCTGTAGCCGTCCTCGGCATCGACGGAGAGCAGATATCGCGGATCCCCGCCGAGGATCTTCGCGACGCGCAAGGTCTCTTCACGAGTCGTTCCCGCGCTGTCCGGATGGCCCGCGGCAGCGGACACGCCCATGCTCGTGGTGGCGATGGCGCGGAATCCGGCTTCGGCGAGCAGCGCGGCCGATCCGTGGTCCCAGGCGTTCGGCAGCAGGAGCGGCGTGTCGTGGTGGTGGAGCGTGGCGAATTCAGACATAGATCCACATTACGGCTTCGTCCAGCGCAGCGAGTAGCGGAAGTAGACGCGGCGGCGGAAGTGGGCGCCGGGGAGGGCGGCGCGGGCCATCATGGCGGTCTCGCGCCAGCCGAGCAGCGGCTCCACGATGGGGGTGCGGGTGCTGCCGTCGAAGTCGGGACGCAGGTCGGTGAACCAGGCGAACGGGGCGCACAGGCCGCCGGCGAGTTCCTCGGAGAGGGTGGCGGCGCGGGCGAGGCCGATGACGAGCAGGCGTCCGCCCGGCCGCAGGATCTCGGCCGCCCTGCCGAGTGCGCGCGGCTGGTCCATGTGGTGCAGGCTGGCGACGAAACACACGAAGTCGAAGCCGCCGGACGGCAGATCGAGGGTGAGGAAGTCGCCCTCGACGAATTCGAGCCCTGGTACGCCGTCGTGCGCGGCTCGGGCGGCGTCGATCATCGTGCCGGATGGATCGATTCCGGTCACGTGCCGCTGTGAATCCGCCCGGGCCAGATCGCGGGCCAATTGACCGCGCCCGCAGCCGACATCCAGCAGGTCACGGGCACCCGGCGGCACGGCTCGGCGGACGACGCCGTGGTAGGCGATGTTGTGGTTCCACGGTTTCGCGGGTGCGGCCGGTTCTTCGGCTATGAGTTCCATACCGCACTTGACGAATCTGATCACGCCAGGGTTTTCCGTGCGCCGGAGAATTCACCCTCCTGAGGCTTCCCGGCCAAGACCCGGAACCTTACCTGGTAGTAACTTCTGCTCTGCACCCGCCACCACCCACCGGCCCATCCCTGGAGGACCACCGCCGTGTCCGAACCCTTGCCCAGCAGCCCTTCCGGATCGCCGACCCGCCGCGGACTGATCGCCGGCGCGGGCGCGCTCGGCGCCGCCGCCGCACTCGGCGTGAGCGCCGCCCGGCCGACCACCGCGCAGGCCAAGCTGATCGACAGCGCGCTGGCCGCGGCCACCACCAACGGCAGCCTGAGCGACGTCAAGCACTTCGTGATCCTGATGCAGGAGAACCGGTCCTTCGACCACTACTTCGGCACGCTGTCCGGCGTCCGCGGCTTCGCGGACAAGACCGGGGACTTCGACCAGTACGGCTACCAGCCCGGCGTCGGCGCGACCTCGACCGGATACACCCAGCCCTTCCGGCTGCTCAACGACCCGCCGCTGGAGGAGGGTCAGACCACGAACGACATCGACCACAGCTGGGCCGGGCAGCACAACAGCTGGAACAACGGCGCGATGGACTCGTTCATCAAGTCCCACCTGACCACGGACGGCGCCACCAACGGCCCGGTGACCATGGGCTACTACACGCGCGCCGACCTGCCCTTCTACTACGCGCTGGCCGACGCGTTCACGGTCTGCGACGCCTACCACTGCTCGGTGCTCGGCCCGACGGACCCGAACCGGCTGATGCTGATGTCCGGCACGATCGACCCGGAGGGCGTCGCGGGCGGCCCGGTGGTGCAGACGTACGGCGACCGGCTGGCCGAGTACGGCAAGCTCAGCTGGGAGACGATGCCGGAGCGGCTGCTGCAGGCGGGCGTGAGCTGGAAGGTCTACAACGACCCGATCTCGCTGGCGGCCCTGAGCCCGCTGCCCTACTTCAAGAACTACGACGATCCGTTCTCGATCACCGGCATAGAACTGATCGCCAAGGGCCTGACGCCGTCGTACCCGAACGACTTCCAGTCGGACGTCGCGAACGGCACGCTGCCCTCGGTGTCCTGGATCATCCCGCCGGTCGCCGAGTGCGAGCACCCGGCCGCGCCGCCCGCGTTCGGCGAGTACTTCGTGCAGCAGGTGCTGGCCACGCTGGTGTCGAACCCCGAGGTGTGGGCGCAGACGGCCGTCATCCTGGTCTACGACGAGAACGGCGGCTTCTTCGACCACGTCGTCCCGCCGACCGCGCCGGAGGGCACCGCGGGCGAGTGGCTCAGCACCCTGCCGTCGGCGGCGGGCGGCGTGAACGGCCCGATCGGCCTCGGCTTCCGCACTCCGGCGATGGTGATCTCGCCGTTCACCGCGGGCGGCTACCTGTACTCGGGCACGCTGGACCACACGTCGGTGCTGCGGCTGATCGAGACCCGCTTCGGTGTCGCGGCGCCGAACATCTCGGCCTGGCGGCGGCAGACCGTCGGCGACTTCACCGGCGCGTTCAACTTCACCAAGGCACCGACCACGGCGTTCCCGAAGCTGCCGAGCACCAGTATCGGCAGCACGGCGGCGGCCGCGGCGGCGGTCATCCAGGCGCTCGCGGGCACGCTCGACGTGGGCGTCCCGTACCCGCTGCCGACCTCGAACTCCATGCCCACGCAGGAGACGACGCCCGCCCGGCCGCAGGTGCCGTAGCAGCAGGTAAGGACCCTTACTCGCGCACGCGTCCCCGCGCCTTGAGCGGAACCCCGGGCAGCGGGGGCGCGTCGAGCCGGGCGCCGTCGTAGCCGCGCACCTCGCCGAAGCGCGCGTCGGCGGCCTGCCACGCCTCGCGGTAGGCCGCCACCTCCTCGCCGGTGCGGCCGATGAAGTTCCAGAACATGACGATCTCCTCCTCGAACGGCTCGCCGCCGAGGATCATCACCGAGCCGCCCGCGTCGCTGCGCAGCGAGAGTTCGCGGCGGCCGCAGCCGAGGTAGAGCATCGTGCCGGGCTCGATCGGCACGCCGTCCACCTCGACGCCGCCGGTCATCGCCATCGCCGCGTATTCGAAGTCGAGGACGAGCGGGAGCGCGCCGATCGCGCCCGCGCGCAGCTCCACGTCGAGGCCGACGATCGGCGAGTACGCGGTGCCCGGCGACTCGGCGCCGTCGAAGCGGCCGAGCATCAGCCGCGCCTTCAGGCCGCCCATCGTCGAGGCGAGCGGGAGTTCGTCGGCGGTGTGGTGCTGGAACGCGGGGGCGGTCTCGCGCGAGGCGTCGGGCAGCGCGATCCACAGTTGCGCGCCGTGCAGCAGCCGCGGGTGCTCGACCGGGGACTGCTCGGCGTGCGCGATGCCGTGGCCCGCCGTCATCAGGCCTAGCTCGTATGGCCTAATCGTCGCAACGCTGCCCACGCTGTCCCGGTGCAGCACCTCGCCCTCGTGCAGCCAGCTCAGCGTCTGCAGGCCGGTGTGCGGATGCGGCGCCACCTGCATGCCGGAACCGTCCGCAATGTCGTCCGGACCGTAGTGGTCCACGAAGCACCAGGCGCCCACCATCCTCCGGTGGATGTTCGGCAGCAGCCTCCTGACCTGCGTACTCTCCCCGAGCTGCACGGTGCGCGCGGTCAGCACCTCGCGCACCGGGGCGGCCGATACGCGCTGCAGGCCGCCCCGGACGGTGACGACGGGGGCCTGGTCCAGATTGCTCACGACGCTCCTGACGATCACGGTGCCGGATTGCCCTGCCATGATTGTGGTACACGGAGGGATAGAGAGCGAGGCAGGCCGAGGAGGCAGGCGGATGAGCGAGCAGGACACGCAGGAGACGATCGAGGTCGCCGACCATCCCGAGGCGGAGCGGTACGAGGTGCGGGTGAACGGCGTGCTCGCGGGCCACGCGGACTACGTGAGCGGACCCGGGCAGACCTCCTTCACGCACACCGAGGTGGACCCGGCCTTCGGCGGCCGCGGCCTGGCCGGGCGGCTGGCGCAGAAGGCGCTCGACGACGCGAAGGCGTCCGGGCTCGAGGTGCTGCCGTTCTGCCCGTTCTTCCGGGACTGGATCGGCAAGCACCCGGACTACGCCGCGCTGGTCCCGGCGAACCGGCGGGCCGAGTTCGGGCTCTGAGCTCAGGGATCAGAGGTTGAAGGAGAGGATCTCCATCTCGCGGTAGACGGTCTCCACGTACTCCACGGGTTGGCCCTCCGCGTCCTCGCGCAACGAGACGGCCGCGAGCACCGGATCGTCCGCGTTCGTGCCCATCAGCCGCGCCTCGCGCTCGCTCGCCCGGCGGGCCGTGAGGTGGGTCTGCGCGCCGTTGCCGAACTCGATCCCCGCCTCGGCCAGCGCCGCGACCGTGCCCTGCATGATCGGCTCGGCGACCAGCAGCGCGGGCACGAGCTCGACGATCCGCGGCGGATGCCAGGACACTGTCAGCGAGATCAGCCTCTTGCGGTGGTATATCACGTACTCGCGGCGCGCCAGCTTCACGTCCTGCGGCAGCTTGAGCACGTCGTACACGTCCTGATGCACGTGCTTGACGTGCCAGTCGTCGGTCTCGACCTCGGGACCGGCCCAGCCCGCGTAGGTGATCTGCGCGCGCTCCATCGGCCGCAGCGCGCCGGCGCCGCTCAGCGAGCGCTCCAGCCGTTCCTCGGGCGTCGGGATCGACTGGAAGGGCGAGACGATCGTGCCGCCGCGGTAGGAACGCACCAGGCCGCGGGCCTGCAGCTCGCGGATCGCGGCGTGCGCGGTCTTCGCGGACACCTGGTACCGGGCCGCGAGGTCGCGCACCGAGGGGAGCTTGCTGCCCTGTTCGAGTTCCTGCTGAAGGATCTCCTGAGCCATCCGGTCGGCGATGTCACGGTACGAGGTCATGCTGTAGATCCTTCTGCCGCTCTTGGTCCTGAGTGTAGGTCTCTTCGGTCAAGATTCGGCTAAGACGGCCCACCATCGTGGTACCGCAACCGAATCGGCGGTACACCTGTAGTACTACACATTCTGCGATCGGACCACACCGCGGAGGCCTGATGAGCGCAGCCGTATGGAACGAGCCGCACGACCCGGAGCTCCGTTGTGGTCCGGCGCGCCGGACCACCGGCGCCTCCGAGAACGGCACGGTCCTGACGACGAGAATCATCCGCGCACCGCGCCAGCCCGGCGACCGCGACACGCGGGTGGCCGGGACGACGGTCCGCAGGTGACCACGATGCGAATGACCGCCACGCCACCCACACCCGGGCCCGCGTCACCGGGGTCCGCAACCCGCGAAGACGGGTCCGATGCCGTCCCGCCCCACCGGGCCGGCGCGGAACCGGTGTACGACTGGACCGCGCTCGCGCTGCCGGCCTCCCCGCAGGCCGCCGGCCGGTTCCGGCACCACGCGCTGAGCGCCACCGCGCGCTGGGGGCTGCACCAGGAGGCCGGGGAGACCGTCGAGGCCTGCGTCAGCGAACTGGTCACGAACGCCATAGTGCACGGCGTCGGCCGGGACGTGCTGATGATGCTGTACTACACCGGTGACAGTGTCCTGACGGAGGTGTTCGGGCACGCCGTGCACGAGCCCGCGATCCCGGCCACCGCCCGCTCCGACGACGCCGAGAGCGGACGGGGCCTGCTGATAGTGGACACCCTCGCGAAGGACTGGGGCAGCGAGCACACCGGCCTCGGCCTGCTGCGCGTGTGGGCCTCGATAGCGGTCTTCGGGAGCGAGGCCCGCTAGCCGGCGAGGCCCTGCTGCTCGCGCAGGGCGGCGAGCTCCCTTGCGGCGGTCTCGAGGTCCTTGGCGGTGTCGATGGCGCGCCAGTAGACGCCCTCCGGGATGAGGAACCCGGCGAGCCGCCGCTCCCGCGCGAGGTCGGGGAACGTGGTGCGCTCGTGGTCGCCGAGGTCCGGCAGCAGCGGGGTGAATTCGGGGGCGAAGACGTAGACGCCCGCATTCACCGGCCACGGGGTGACCGGGGACTCGACGAAGTCCGTGATCAGGTCGCCGTCCGCCACCTCGACGACGCCCCACGGGATGCGCGGGCGGGCCAGGGCCAGGGTGCCGAGCACGCCGGTCCGCGCGTGCAGTTCGGCCATCTCGAGCAGCGGGAAGCGGGTCCAGATGTCCGAGTTCAGCGCGTACCAGGGCTCGTCCGGCCGGGGCAGGCCGCGGGCCGCGAACTTCAGCCCGCCGCCGCGGCCGAGCTCGGTCTCCTCGACAGCGGTGGTCACCCGGACCGACAGCGGCGTGTCCGCGATCCACTGCTCGAGCACCTCGGACAGGTGGCCGCAGGAGACGACGACGTCGGTCACGCCCTCCTCGGCGAGCCAGTCGAGCTGGTGCTCCAGGATCGTGCGGCCGGTGCCCGGGATCTCGATCAGCGTCTTCGGCCGGGTGTCGGTCAGCGGACGCAGCCGCGAACCCTTGCCGCCGGCCAGCACGATCGCCTGGGTGACCGTCGCCGGGGCCGCCTGTACGTGCTCTGATCTCGTCGTCATCTGCGCAGCATAGCCGGACTCAACCGCCGCTCACCGCCGCGATGATGTGCACGGTCGCGCCGGGGACGACGACCGTGCCGACCCCGCCGAGCTCGCGGACGTCCACCCCGTCGAGGTAGATGTTCACGTGCCCGCGCACCCGGCCGCGCTCGTCCCGGATCCGCCGCTCCAGCGCGGGGGCCGCGCGCCGCAGCCCGTCCAGCACGGCGGTCAGCGTCGAGCGCGGGTCCTCGGCGGTGCCCTCGGTCAGCTCGACGCTGATGTGCGTGCGGCCCCCGGCGAAGGGGACCAGCGCGCTCGGCACGACGACCGTCGCCGTCGTCTCCTCAAGCTCCGTCATCCGCGCGCCCTCGCTCCGTCCGGACATCTCAGTCGAGCACCGTCGCGCGGACCGACAGGACGTCGGGAAGGCCGGTCGCCACGGTGGTCCAGCGGTCCCCGGCGCACGCGTAGAGCTCGCCGGTCCGGGTGCCGAAGTAGACGCCGGCCGGGTCGCCGTCGTCGGTGCACAGCGCGTCGCGCAGCACCAGGCCGTAGAAGTCCTCGCCGGGCAGGCCCTCGCTCACCGACTGCCAGGCCTCGCCGCCGTCCTCGGTGCGGTAGACCCGGCGGCGGAACTCGGGGGCGAACCGGAAGCCGTCGCTGGTCAGCGGGAACAGGTAGGCGTGCCCCGACCGGTGCTGGTCCGCGGCGACGGTGAAGCCGAACTCGCCGGGCAGGCCCGTCGCGGCCTCGGTCCACGTCCGGCCCCAGTCCGTCGTGCGGTAGACGCCGTTGTGGTTCTGCAGGTACAGCTTTTCCGGGTCCGAGGCGTCCGGCGCCACCTTGTGCACGCACTGCCCGAATTCAGGGTACTGCTCCCCCTCCGGCAGGAAGGTGCACTTGATGCCGGTGTTCGCCGGGTTCCAGCTGCGCCCGCCGTCCTCGGTGCGGTAGACGCCGCCGGTGGACATCGCCACCAGCATCCGCTCCGGCCGGCCCGGGTAGGGCACGATCGTGTGCAGCGCCTGGCCGCCGAAGCCGGGCGCCCACTCCGGGCGGTGCGGGTGCTCCCACAGCGCCTCGACGAACTCGAAGCTCTCGCCGCCGTCCTCCGAGCGGAACAGCGCGGTCGGCTCGGTGCCCGCGTAGACGACGCCGGGCTGGTCGGCGGGCCCCGGCTGGATCTGCCAGACCCGGGAGAGTGCCGCGCCGGTCTTCTCCGGGAAGGCCACCGGCGCGTGGTCCGGCTCCTGCCAGCTGCGGCCGAGGTCGTCCGAGTGCAGGACGGTCGGCCCCCAATGCTCGCTCGTCGCCCCGGCGAACAGGCGCGGGGTGGCGCCCCGGGTGTCGATGCCCACGGCGTAGATCGCCTGCATCGGCAGCTGGAGCGACTCGGTCTCCCAACTCCCGGCGCGCCCGCGGGCCAGCATGAGGCCCTTGCGCGTACCGGCCAACAGCAGTGTTTCGGCCATGGCTCCGACTCTAGACCCGGGATCGGACAATTTCCTGTGAAGCGGCGTTCACGTTCCTTTCGGCCTCCCCGGCTAGGCTGCGCGAATGAACGAGATACGCACGCGGCGCGTTCTGGTCGCGGGGATCGACGGGGTGCGCCTGGACCTGCTCGACGCGCTCGACACACCGCGCCTCGACGCCGTGCGGGACGCGGGCTTACTGGCGCCGGTGCTGATCGACGAGCAGACGCCGACGATGTCCGGGCCCTGCTGGGCGACGATCGTGACCGGCGTGCACGTGGGCAAGCACGGGATCTGGAACAACGATCTCACCGGCAACCGCCTCGGCGTGTTCCCCGACTTCGCCACCCGGCTCGCGCGCGGTCTCGGGCGCAAGACGTACGTCGCGGCCGGCTGGGATCCGCTCGTGCTCGCGCGCGACGGCGGTCCGCTGTTCACCGCGCCGAGCCGGCTGCTGTACGTCGCCCCCGAGGCGCACACGGCCGAGGCCTGGGAACAGGTGGACGAGGAGATCACCGTGGACGCCGAGGCCGTGCTGCGCCGCGACCCGGTCGACACCGCGTTCGTCTACCTCGGCGCGGCCGACGAGACCGCGCACATGCACGGCTGCGGCGCGCGCTACCGGGATTCGATCGAGAACGCGGACGCGCGGCTCGGGCGGCTGCTCGACGCCGTGCGCGGCCGGAGCGAGTACGAGCACGAAGACTGGACGGTCATCGTCGTCACCGACCACGGCCACGTCGAGGAGGGCGGGCACGGCGGCCGGTCCACGCTCGAACGCACGGCGTGGATCGCGGCGTGCGGTCCGGATCTCGCGCCCGGCGTCGCCCCGGAGCGCGAACTGCGGCACGTGGACGTCGCCGCGCAGGTGTTCGCCGGGCTCGGCGTCGAGATCGACCGGCACTGGACGCTCGACGGGAAGCCGTTCACGACCGTGAAGGACGGCGAGAACGTCGCCCTCTGACGAAGAACCGAGGCTGTTCGGGCGGGCCTCGACGGTCGCCGCGTGCGTCGGGTTCGTGCTGCTCGGCGCGCTCCAGGCGTACTACGGCCCGTCGATCCCGGCGCTGCGCACCCGTTTCGGCCTGTCCCCCTCCGGAGCCGGCCTGGCCCTGAGCATGTACTTCGGCGGCGCGGTGGCCGGGGTGCTCGTCGGCGGCGTGCTGCACCGGCGGCTGCGCAACGGCCGGCTGCTGCTCACGTCGTTCCTGGTGATGGCCGTGGGCGGCTTCGGCTTCGCGCTGTCGGCGAACTGGCTGCTGGCGCTGGCCGCGAGCCTGGTCGGCGGGTTCGGCGCGGGCGGCATGGACTACGGGCTGAACCAGCTGTTCTCGATCGGCTTCGGTCGGCGCAGTCCCGCGATGCTCAGCGTCCTGAACGCGCACTACGGCGTCGGCGCGGTCGCCGGTCCGCTGCTGATCAGCGCACTCGGCGCGGACAACTATCCGTACGCGTTCGCCGGGACCTCGGTGCTGCTCGTGGCGGCCGGGCTGGTCCTGCGCACGGTCAAGGACGGGGAGACGCCGCACGAGGCCGCGGCGAAGCGCGCACCGGAACACAGAACGCGAACAGTCCTCTTCGTCGTCGTCGCGTTCCTCGCGCTCTACGCGCTTCAGGTCGCCATCGAGACCGGCGTCGGCGCGTGGGAGCCGACGTACCTGCAGCTGCTCGGCCACGGCGCGGACTACGCGGCGAACGCGACGTCCGCGTTCTGGCTGATGCTCACCGTCGGCCGGTTCCTGGTCGCGCCGCTGATGCTGCGCTGGAGCGAGCCCGCGATCGTCTGTGTGAGCTGCATCGGCACGACGGTCTGTCTGGCGTTCGCCGCCGTTCCCGCGCTCGCGCCGTACGCGCTGGCCGGAGCGGGTCTGTTCAACGCACCGGTCTTCCCGGCCGGACTGCCCTGGCTGAACCGGGCCGCGAAGCACGTGCCCTGGGCGGCGACGGCGGCGATCCTCGCGGCGAACGTCGGCGGCGTGGCGGCGGGGCCGCTGCTGGGCCTGGCGATCGAGGTGTTCGGCGGCGGCTCCGTGGCCTGGACGCTCACGATCACCTCGACGGTCTGCGTCACGCTCGCGCTCTGGCTGCGCCGCTCGACCTCGGCCCAGGTCCCGGCCGCGACCCCGTCCTCAGCAGGCGCCTGACTCCTCGGCGAGCATCCCGAAGACCTCCAGCAGGCCGCTCATCCGCTCCTCGCCGATCCGGCCGAGGAAGCGCTCGCGCAGCGCGTCGGCCAGGATCCGGGCGGCCCGGATCGCGGCGTCGTCCCCCGCCCCGGTCAGCTCGGCGAGGATGACGCGGCGGTCGGACCGGCAGGTGTGCCGCTCGACCAGGCCCATGGCGGCGAGCCGGTCGACGAGCTTGGTCGTGCCCGCGGTGGAGAAGTTCAGCAGCCGGGAGACCTCGTTCATCGGCGCGCGGTGTTCCGGCACCCGGTGCAGGTGCCAGAGCACCTGGAACTCGGCCGCGGCCAGCCCGGCGTGCCGCTCGACCTCGGCGAGCATGGCGGCCGTGACGTTCTGCATGCCCGCGTAGAGCTGGAACCAGGCGCGCAGCACGTCGTCGTCCGCGGCGGCCGCCTGCGGGCAGGCCTCCTCGGGGTTCGCGGTCGCCGTCGTCTCCTCCACCTTGTGAAGCTTAGCCGAGCCGGTTAATATCTCGCCAGAAAGATAATAGCTGGCGAGTAGATATCCAGAAAGGTGTGACCTGCCATGTCCGCGCAGCCCTCCGGTTCCTTCACCCTCGACCCCGCGCGCAGTTCAGTGCGCTTCACGCACAAGACGATGTGGGGACTGGTCACCGTCAAGGGCGTCTTCGGCGCGATACGCGGCGGCGGCGCGGTGTCCGCGGACGGCTCGGGCTCCGGCACGCTGGTCGTCGAGAGCGCGTCGCTGGACACGAAGAACGCCAAGCGCGACACGCACCTGCGCTCGAAGGACTTCTTCGACGCCGAGGTCTACCCGGAGATCACCTTCACCGCCGCGCGCATCAATCCCGGCGCCCACGGCACGGCGACCGTCGAGGGCGAGCTGACGGTGCGTGACACCAGCCGCAAGCTGTCGTTTCCGGTCAGCGTGGCCACCGGGGACGGCGGCGCCGTTTCGCTGACGGGCGAAGTGCAGATCGACCGCGCGGAGTACGGCATGGGCTGGAACCAGATGGGCATGCTGAAGGGCGCGGCGACGATCGTGCTCGACCTCGCCTTCACCGCTGCGTAAGGGGTGCGACACAGAACCAACGCCACCGTACGGCGCGCCTGCGACACAAAGCGACGGCAACGGGCATACTCGCCGTCATGGAGCTAATGGTGCAGACGGGCGGTGGCGAGGTCTGGGTCCGGGACAGCGGCGGCGAGGGGATACCCGTCGTCCTGCTGCATCCCGGCTGGGGCGACTCCGGGATCTGGGACGAGATAGCGGACAAGCTGGAGAATCAGGCCCGCGTGGTCCGCTACGACTCGCTCGGCTACGGCGAGTCCTCCGCCCCGACCGAACGCTACACCGCGCTGGACGAACTGCGCGCCGTGCTCGACCAGCTCGACGTGCGCCGCGCGGTGCTCGCCGGGCACAGCGGCGGCGCCGGGACGGCCCTGAGCCTCGCGGTCGCCGAGCCGGAGCGGGTGGCCGAACTGCTGCTGCTCGCGCCCGGCGTCTCGGGCTACCCGTGGCCCGCCGACGACCCGTTCATGACCGGCATGACGGCGGCGGCCCGGGCAGGGGACGTGGAGGGCGCGGTCGAGATAGGGCTGCGTACCTGGGCCCGCGCCCGGGCCGGCGAGGCGGTCGAGACGCAGATCCGCAGCGCCGTGGCCGGAATGGAGCGGCAGGCCCCGTACCTCGACGAGGACCCGCCGGTCTACGAGCGGCTCGGCGAGATCGCGACCCCGGCCACCTTGTTCGTCGGAGAGCTCGAATACCCGATGGTCGCCGACTGCTGCCGGGCCATCGCCGAGCGGCTGCCGTCCTGCCGCGTGCTGAACCTGCCCGGCAGCGACCACATGGTCCCGCTGCGCGCGGCCGGCGCCGTCGCCGAGCTCGCGCTGATGGCCGTGAACGCCGCCGAGACCCCGGCCTGACGGCCCGTCACCCGGACCGGCTAACGGAGCTTTAGCTCGTTCGGTGGACATACAGGTCCGGCCTGTCCAGAGCGCCGGAAATGCGATGGCATGATCCTTTGACATGTCGGGTCTTCGCAAGGCGCTGCAGGGTACGGCGTCGATCACGGGCGAGCTGCTGATCACGCTCGGGCTGCTGGTGGGGCTGTACATCCTCTACCTGCTGTTCTGGACCGGCGTGGTGGCCCGGGCGCAGGCGCACGCCGACCTGTGCACGCTGCGCAAGGAGTGGGCGGCGTCGGTGAGCGTGCAGCCGGAGAAGGCGCAGCCGTTCGCCACGATCCAGATCCCGCAGATCCGCAACCCCGCGGTCTGGCCGATCCTGGACGGCACCCAGCAGGCCGAGCTGAGCCAGGGCGTCGGCTGGTACCCGTCGAGCGCGCTGCCCGGCAAGGAGGGCAACTTCGCCGTCGCCGCGCACCGGCGCACCTGGGGCGACATGTTCCGCTACCTCAACGAGGTCAAGAAGGACGACACGGTCGTCGTGCAGGACGGGAACACCACCTACACGTACCGCGTCATCGAGGACCCGGTGTACGTGCCCGCGAACCAGGGCGACGTGCTGGAGCCGATCCCCGGGCACTCGGGGCTGACCAAGGCGGGCCACTACATCACGCTCACGACCTGCGACCCGGTCTACGACGCCTTCCGCCGCCTGATCGTGTTCGGCGAACTGGTCTCGCAGAAGACCGTGCAGCAGGTCTCCAAGTCCTGCTGACCCGCGCTCAGGCCGCCGGGGAACTCGTGGCGCTGACGATCGTGCCGCCGAGCGCGGAGCTGACCTGCTGGGCGTACGCGGTGTCGTTCGGCACGAGCACGACCCAGTTCTGTCCGACGACGGCGCGTTCCGACGTGCCGCCGATCAGCAGACCCGAGGCCTGCGAGGACGTCAGCAGCGTCGCGTAGGCGAGGGCGTCGGTGTGGTTGTCGAACACGGTCGCCGTCACGGAGTCGGTGGTGGAACTGCCGGACGACGAGATCGTGCACGCCGCGACGCTCTGCAGGCCCGGCGCCTTCAGGCTCGTGCCGCTGCCACTGGAGACCGGCGTGCACGCGTGCCCGGCCGACTTCAGGGCGCTGATCACGTCGGAACTGCTGGAGTAGCTGCCGCCGTCCGAGGGCTTCGCGGACGCCGTGCCGGAGGCCGCGGTGGTGGATCCCGGACCCGGCTGGGCCTGCGAGGACGAGCTCGTGCAGGATGCGAGCAGGAGTGTGGCGGCGGCGAGAGTGCACGCCGCGGCGGTGCGGGTGGGTATCGAACGCATCAGGCCTCCCCGGCCGGTTGCGGAAGCGGTTCAACTCGGCAGAGGGTACTCGCGGGTAACTTCGCTGGGAAGGACCAATCGGAAATGCGGATCTCCGGGGCGGCCCCGATCCTGACGCTATGACGAACGTGCAGGAGCCCGCCGGACCGGGTGTGTGGGCCGAGATCCGGGACGCGGTCTCCCCGCGCGCGTTCCTGCTCGTGGCGGCGACGCTCGCGCTCGGCGTCGGCTTCGTGCTCTCGTACGTCGGGGCGCTGCACAACCCGCAACTGCGCAACCTGCCGGTCACCGTCGTGTCGCAGAACCCGCAGGTCGCGAACCAGATGGTCGGTCAACTCACGTCCTCGGTCCCGGCCGGGCTCATCGTGCCGACCGCGGGCACGTCGGTCGCCGCGGCCACGCAGCAGGTGACGGATCGCAAGACCGGCGCCGCGTTCGTGCCCGACCTCTCCGGGACGCAGGACACGCTGATCGTGGCCTCGGCGGCGGGCGGCGCGCAGGCGACGGCGGTCGAGAAGCTGTTCACCACGCTGGATCAGAAGCAGGGCCGCACGCTCAAGGTCGAGGACGTCGTGCCCGCGGGCTCGAAGGACTTCGACGGGCTCTCCGCGTTCTACCTGGTCGTCGGCTGGTGCGTGACGGGGTATCTGATCTCGTCGATCCTCGGCGTCAGCGCGGGTTCGCGGCCGTCCACGACGACGCGCGCGGTGATCCGGCTCGCGGCGATCGCGCTGGCCGGCTTCGTGGCGGCGGTCGTCGGCACCTGGATCGTGCAGCAGCACGTCCTCGGCGCGCTCGGCGGCCGGTTCTGGCCGATGGTGGCGACCGGCACGCTGCTGATCCTGGGCGTCGGCGCGATCACGATGGCCCTGCAGGTCGCGCTGGGCGTGGTCGGCATCGGCGCGGCCGTGCTGCTGATCGTGGTGCTGGGCAACCCGTCCGCGGGCGGCGCCTTCCCGCGCTCGATGCTGCCGACCTTCTGGCGCGCGATCGGCGCGTTCCTGCCGCCGGGCGCGGGCACGGACGCGGTGCGCTCGATCGCGTACTTCGGCGGCGCGCAGACCGGCTACCCGCTGTTGATCATGGGCGGCTATGCGGCGCTCGGCGTCGTGCTCAGCCTGCTGCTCTGCGCGCTCAAGCGGCAGCCTGCGGCCTGACCTCGAGCTCGTCCAGCAACTGCTGCGTCGCGGCGGCCACCGCCTCGACGGCTGCGTCGAACGCGGCGCGGTTGCGGACCGAGGGCGCGCGGAACCCGGAGATCTTGCGGACGTACTGCAACGCGGCGGCGTGCACGTCCTCGGGGCCGACCTCGGTGGTCATCGGCGGGCGGAGGGTCTTGATGCTTCGGCACATGAGGGCAGTCTCCCTCGCCCCACCGACAAAGGGCTACAGCGCGACGGCCAGCAGCGGCAGGACGCGGCCGGGGACCGAGCCGGAGGGCACGCCGCCGATCCGGACCGCGCCCCTGGCCAGGTAGAACGGCTCGGCGTTCGGGTCGGAGGCGATGGTGAGGCGGTGGAAGCCGAGCTTCAGGGCGAACTCGGCGAGGTGGGTGAACAGGGCGCCGCCGACGCCGGAGCCGATCGCGGGCGGGTCGACGAAGAGCATGCCGAGCTCGCCGGCCGGGGGCTCGCCCTCGATCGTGCCGAAGCCGAGCAGCTGGCCGTCGGTGTCCGGCTCCCGGGAGACGGCGACCTGCGCGCGCTTGCGCTCGATCTGCGCGGGCGAGAGCGTCAGCTCCTCGCGGCAGGACTCCAGGAAGTCCGCGTCGTAGCCCCAGTGCGCCTTCGAGCGCTGGGCGAGCGCGCTGAGTTCCGCGGCCTCGTCGGGCCGGGCCGCGCGGATCGCGAAATCGGTCACCCGCTCAGCGTACGTCGGTTGTCCGACCAGGGCCCGGTCACGCGCCGAGCAGCCGGTCCAGTTCGGCGACCGAGGCGAGCCAGGACCCGTGCGCGGGCTCGATGAGTTCGAAGTGGCCCATCCCGGTGAACGCGACCAGTTCGGCGTCGTCGCCCGCCGCCTTCGCCGCCGCCACGTAGTCCACGCTCTGCTGGAACGGGACGCGGTTGTCGGCGTCGCCGTGCACGACGAACTGCCGCGTGCCCGGACCGAGCGGCAGGATCTCGATCGGCGAGGCGAGCTCGTAGCCGGCGGCCTCGACCGGGTAGCCGCCCATGAACTCGACGGCCGCCGGGGGACGCTCCTCGTCGGCGTCCAACTCGGCCAGCGCGGCGGCGCGCAGGTCGGCGATCCCGGCCTGCGAGACGATCAGCCGCACCGGGTTCGGCGTGTGCCGCGCGGCCCAGAGCGCGAGGTGGCCGCCCGCGGAGTGCCCGACCAGCGCGAGCCTGCCCACGTCCAGCACCTTCGCCGCCGCGTCCAGCGCCGCGACGACGTCCTGGCAGGTCCCGGGCCAGCCGCCGCCCTCGTGCCCGAGGCTGCGGTACTCGACGTTGACCGCGATGTAGCCGCGCCCGACGAGGTCCCGGGCCAGCGGATCCATCAGGGTTCGATCCCAGGGCTGCCGCCAGAAACCGCCGTGGATCAGCGCCACGACCGGGTGCGGGCCCTCGCCCTCCGGCCGATGGATCTCAATGAACTGTGACGGATGGTCCCCGTAGGCGACCTGGTCCGCGGTCGCTCGATCTGATGAATTCGGCATCACGTGCAGAGTACCCGGCCGCACGCGCGCCGTTAGGAGTCCGTGAGCGCCGACAATCTCATCCCACCGTCAACCACCGCCGAGCCGCGCGTCCGGATCGTGCACCGTGCCGACGGGACGGCGCTGGTGAACGACACGCCGGTCGCGATCGGTCCCGGCCAGGACCCGCGGGACGCGGCGTATCAGGCGGCGGTCGACCTCGCGGTGTCGATGGGCGCGACGGGGCCGGTGGTGGCGACGAGCGTGGAGCCGGACGGCGCGGCGTATCCGGTGACGCTCTACCCGAGCGCGGCGGCGATCGCGGCGGCGGAGGCCGCGGCGGCGAGTGTCGGCGCGGAGAGCGCGTTCCACCGGGTGCGGCGCGCTTGGTACCGCCCGACGCTGAGCGTGAGCTGGCTGGCCGCGGCGGCGTTCGCGTGCGTACTGCTGTCGGTGCTGGCCACAGTGCTGTTGCGGGATCACGGGCCCTCGGTCGTGCGGCTCTCGGTGGACACGTCGAACGACCCCGGCCACTCCCCCGCCGCGCGGTCGATGGGCAAGGCGATCTCCACCGCGCCGGGCGTGATGACGACGGCGTCCGTGCGGGCGTTGGCGAAGAAGGCCGCGGCGGCCAAGCCGAGCGACTCCCTGACGCCCACGCAGTCGCAGCCGCCCGCGAGCACGGCGCCGGTCCCCGGGATCGGAGTCCAGCCGACGACCGGTCTGCCGCCGAAGCCGCAGCCCTCGAACACGACGCCGTCTCCCGCGCCCAGCAGTTCCAAGCCGTCGCCGTCGCCGTCCCCGAGCGCTTCGCCCGCCACGGTCACGAATCTGACGCTGGACCTGGTCGGCGGCGACAAGTCGGACCAGAGCATCGCGTTCGTCACCACGGCCACGACGAGCAGCACCGCACCGATCACGCTCACCTACACGTACAGCGGGGCGAAGGGACGCGGGCCGGTCACGCAGACCGTGCCGCTGTCCGGCCACACCAGCTACGTGATCGCGGACCTGATCCCTGCTCAGCCCTACTGCGGCGGCGCGGTCACGATGACCGTCACCACGACGCCGGAGCCGAAGACCGGCAGCGTGACGGCGACGACTCAGCCCGGCTGCTGAACCGGAGTCGCGGCGGCTGAACGGCGCGGCCGCACGTAGAGCACCGCGCCGGCCGCCGCGACCAGGCACGCCACGCCGCCCACGGCCAGGCCGGTGCGCGGGTCCGAGACGGCGATGATCCAGCCGACGAGCGGCCCGCCGATCGGGGTGGTGCCCTGGAATGCGACCTGCCAGAGGGCGATGACCCGGCCGCGCATCTCCGGGCGCGCGGCGAGCTGGATCGTCGAGTTGCCGATGGATATGAACGACACGCTCGCCCAGCCCGCGAACAGCATCGCGACGTAGACGACCGCGAGGTTCGGCGCGTAGGCGGCCAGCAGGATCGTGCAGCCGAACGCGATCGACGAGAAGACCATCGAGCGTATGCCGGTGCGCGCGAAGGACGCCGTGATCAGGCCGCCGATGACCGCGCCGACGCCCATGGACGAGGTCATGAAGCCGAAGACCTCGGAGCCGCCGTGGAAGGTGCGCTGCGCGAGGACCGGCAGCGAGACCTGGAACTCGTACGCGAGCAGGCCGACGAGACCCATCATGGCGAGCGGCACGATGATCTGCCGGGTGCCGCGCGCGTACTTCAGGCCCTCGCGCAACTGCCCCTTGGCACGCGGCGCGGGCTGGCTCGGTCGCAGTTGGCTGCGATCCATCGTGAGCAGCGAGGTGACGACGGCGACGAAGCTGGCCGCGTTGAGCAGGAAGCAGATCCCGACGCCGACGCCCGCGATCAGGATTCCGGCGACGCCGGGGCCGACGGCGCGGGCCGCGTTGACGGTGACCGAGTTGAGCGTGATCGCGTTGCGCAACTGGTCGACGCCGACCATCTCGCGGATGAAGGACTGGCGCGGCGAGTTCTCGAAGGCGTTGTTGACGCCGAGGAAGACCGCGAGCACGCAGATCTCCCAGAACCGGACCGCGTGGAAGACCGTGAGCAGGCCGAGAACGAGCGCCTGAACACCCATGACCGCCTGGAGCACGGTCATCAGCTTGAGCTTGTCGGACCGGTCCGCGATGACGCCGCCGTAGGGCCCGAGCAGCAGTACCGGAAGCGTCTGCAGCGCCGTGACCAGGCCGAGCGCGGTGGCGGAGTGGGTGAGTTCGAGGACCAGCCAGGCCTGCGCGGTCATCTGCATCCAGGTGCCGACGAGCGAGATGCTCTGGCCCGCGAAGTACCGCCGGTAGTTGGGGATCTTCAGTGAGGAGAACGTGGATTTCCCGGTCATGGGGATCTCCTCCCGGTCGCAGATTTACTGAGTCTAGCTCAGCATAACACCCTTTGCTTAGCGCTCCTAAGGAATTATCCTCCCTGTGGGAGGTGCTGTCGTGTCCGACGACCGTTACAAGTGGGTGGCCCTGTCCAACACCACGCTCGGCATGTTCATGGCCGTGGTGGACGCCTCGATCGTCATCATCTCGCTGCCCGCGATCTTCCGGGGCATCCACCTCGACCCCTTCGGCCCCGGCAACATCAGCTACCTGCTGTGGATCATCATGGGCTACCTGCTAGTCACGGCGGTCCTGGTGGTCACGCTCGGGCGGCTCGGCGACATCCTCGGCCGGGTGCGCATCTACAACCTCGGCTTCGTCGTGTTCACCCTCGCCTCGGTCGCGCTCTCGTTCGATCCGGCGCACGGCGCGGGCGGCGCGCTCTGGCTGATCATCTGGCGGCTGGTGCAGGCGGTCGGCGGCGCGATGCTGATGGCCAACTCGGCCGCGATCATCACCGACGCGTTCCCGGCCGAACAGCGCGGCATGGCCCTCGGCGTGAACCAGATCGCCGCGCTCGCCGGCCAGTTCATCGGACTGGTGCTCGGCGGCGTGCTCTCGGTCTGGGACTGGCGCGCGGTGTTCTGGATCAACGTGCCCTTCGGCATCTTCGGCACCATCTGGGCGTACCGCAGCCTGCGCGAGGTCGGCGAGCGGCACGAGGCGAAGATCGACTGGTGGGGCAACCTGACGTTCGCGGGCGGCTGCGCCATGCTGCTGGCCGCGATCACCTACGGCATCCAGCCCTACGGCGGCCACTCGATGGGCTGGACGAGCCCCTACGTGCTCGGCGGCCTGATCGGCGGCGTCCTGCTGCTGGTGCTGTTCGGGTTCATCGAGCAGCGCGTGCCGCAGCCGATGTTCCGGCTCTCGCTCTTCCGCAACCGGGCCTTCGCGGCGGGCAACGCGGCCGCGCTGCTGGCGTCCATAGCCCGCGGCGGCATGCAGTTCATGCTGATCATCTGGCTCCAGGGCATCTGGCTGCCGCTGCACGGATACGACTACGCGGACACGCCGCTCTGGGCCGGCATCTTCCTGCTACCGCTTACGGCCGGATTCCTGCTCGCCGGGCCACTGTCGGGCTATTTGTCAGACCGGTACGGCGTCTTCTACTTCACCACCGGCGGCCTGACCCTCTTCGCGTTCAGCTTCATCGGACTCCTGCTGCTGCCGCTGAACTTCCCGTACTGGGCCTTCGCGCTGCTCATCATGCTGAACGGATTCGGCTCCGGGATGTTCTCGGCGCCGAACACGTCGGCCATCATGAGCAGCGTCCCGGCGAGCGACCGCGGCGCCGCGTCCGGCATGCGCTCCACGTTCCAGAACTCCGGGATGTCGCTCTCGATCGGCGTATTCTTCTCACTGCTCATCGCGGGCCTGGCCGGACAGCTGCCCGGCGCGCTCGCCTCCGGCCTGACCGCGCAGGGCGTCCCGGCGGCGGCCGCGCAGCACGCGGCGCAGCTCCCGGCGGTCTCGACCGTGTTCGCCGCGTTCCTCGGCGCGAACCCGATGCAGACGCTGCTCGGCCCGACCGGCGTGCTCAGCACCCTGTCGCCGCACGCTCAGGCCACGATCACCGGCAAGACCTTCTTCCCGAACCTCATCTCCGGGCCCTTCCACCACGGCCTGACGATCGTGTTCGGCGTGGCGGCGGCGATGGCGCTGCTCGCGGCGACCGCCTCGATGCTGCGCGGCGCGAGCCCGGTGGCGACGGACAGCCCGGCCGGCAGCCCGCGCCCGGAGCCCGCGTCGAAGAGGTGACCGGGTTTACCCCGAATAAGCCTATTTTACGCGACATTATTTGGATACTTGACGAATCGTCGGATAAGACCCCCTTCGCCATGCCATGATCGTGACAACCGACTGTTCCCGACCGCTCACTGCCGAGCGCGTCCGCGAAGGAAGAGCCCTTACGTTGTCCGACATCACCACAGCGGAGGCGCGCCTCGCCCCGCCGATCGAGCCGGTCGCCGACTCGCCGTTGGACGTCCCCTTCAGCGAACGAGACCCGAACTGGTTCAAGCGCGCCGTGTTCTACGAGGTCTTCGTGCGCACCTTCTACGACGCCAACGGGGACGGCACCGGCGACCTGAAGGGCATGACCGAGCGGCTGGACTACCTGCACTGGCTCGGCATCGACTGCATCTGGCTGCCGCCGTTCCTGAACTCCCCGCTGCGCGACGGCGGCTACGACGTCTCCGACTACACCGGGATCCTGCCGGAGTTCGGCGACCTCGGCGACTTCGTGAAGCTCGTCGAGGCGGCGCACGCCCGCGGCATCCGGGTGATCATCGACTTCGTGATGAACCACACGAGCGACCAGCACCAGTGGTTCCAGCAGTCCCGCGCCGATCCGCAGGGCCACTACGGCGACTTCTACGTCTGGGCCGACGACGACGCGGGCATGGCCGACGCGCGGATCATCTTCTCCGACACCGAGACCTCGAACTGGGCGTTCGACCCGGTGCGCCGCCAGTACTACTTCCACCGCTTCTTCTCGCACCAGCCGGACCTGAACTACTACAACCCCAAGGTGCGCCGGAAGATGATGGCGGCGCTGCGGTTCTGGCTGGACCTCGGCATCGACGGCTTCCGGCTCGACGCGGTGCCGTACCTCTACCACGAGGAGGGCACGAACGGGGAGAACCTGCCGAAGTCGCACGAGTTCCTCAAGGAGGTGCGCGCGATGGTGGACCGCGACTACCCGGACCGCGTACTGCTCGCCGAGGCCAACCAGTGGCCCGCCGACGTGATCGACTACTTCGGCGATCCGGAGGTCGGCGGCAACGAGTGCCACATGGCCTTCCACTTCCCGGTCATGCCGCGCATCTTCATGGCCGTCAAGCAGGAGTCCGCGCAACCGATCTCCGAGATCCTCGCGCAGACCCCGCGGATCCCGGACGGCTGCCAGTGGGGCATCTTCCTGCGCAACCACGACGAGCTCACCCTCGAGATGGTCACCGACGAGGAACGCGCCTTCATGTACGCGGAGTACGCCAAGGACCCGCGGATGAAGGCCAACGTCGGCATCCGGCGCCGACTGGCCCCCCTGCTGGACAACGACCGCCGCCAGATCGAACTGCTGAACGCGCTGCTGCTCTCGCTCCCGGGAAGCCCCGTGCTCTACTACGGCGACGAGATCGGCATGGGCGACAACATCTGGCTCGCGGACCGCGACGGCGTGCGCACCCCGATGCAGTGGACCCCGGACCGCAACGCCGGATTCAGCCAGTGCGACCCGGGACGGATGTACCTGCCCGCGATCATGGACCCGATCTTCGGATATCAGCGCGCGAACGTCGAGTCGCAGACCAAGGACACCTCGTCCCTGCTGCACTGGACCAAGCGGATGATCGAGGTGCGCAAGCAGAATCCCGCTTTCGGCCTCGGCGAGTACACGGAGATCGAGTCCAGCAACCCGTCCGTGCTCGCCTTCGTCCGCCACCTCAACGCCGAGAAGTCCCCCGACGGCAGGGACTCCGTCGTGCTGTGCGCGATGAACCTGTCCCGCTATCCGCAGCCGACGGAGCTGGATCTGGCCCGGTTCCAGGCCACCGAGCCGGTCGAGCTGCTCGGCGGCGTCACCTTCCGCAAGATCGGCGACGTGCCCTACCAGCTGACGATGGCAGGACACGGCTTCTTCTGGTTCCGCCTGGACGAGCGGGACTGACCGGCCGTCAGGCGCTTCCGCGGGCCAGCAGCGCCTGGTAGCGGAGCACGAGCCGACCGTCTGGCCCGGTGTACTGCCGGGCCAGATCGTCGTACGCGGCCTTGATCCGGACGATCGTCTCAGGGTCCTGCCTGCTGATCGTCTGTCCGATCAGCCCGACCCCGGCCGCGGCGCCGCCCCACCACTCCTCCGGGTCGGCCACGTGGTCCCAGGCGAGCTGTTCGCAGGTCACGTCCTGCACGCCCGCCGCCGCGAACAGCGCCGCGAAGCCCTCTCGCGTGTGCGGGAACTCCTCTGCCGCGTCGAGCCGCGGCAGGTTCTCTGGCACCTTCGCCCCGGCCACCTCGACGGCGCGGCTGAATAGCTCGTGGCCCTCCCCCGCCGGACTGCACCAGATCGTCGCCGCGACCCGTCCACCCGCCCGAGCCGCCGCGCGCATCGCCTGCACTGCCGCCGTGGGACGCCCGACGTGATTGACGACGAAGTTCGCGGCCACGGCGTCGAAAGTGCCCGCCCCGAACGGCAGGTCGGGCAGCACGGCCTGGTGGAATTCCGCGTCCGGCGCGTTCCGCCGCGCGATCTCGATCATGCTGGGCTCGGCGTCCACGGCCGTCACCTCGGCACCCCGGGCACACGCCGCCGCCGCGACCGTGCCGATCCCGGTGCCCACATCCAGCAGCCGCACGCCCGCCCCCGCGCCGACCGCGTCCAGCAGGGCCTGGGCCGTGTGCGCGCAGAGCTTCGCGAAACTGTCCTGGAAGGCCGCGGCCCGCCCTGCCCAGATCCGCCGTTCCGCCGCGTCGAAATCCTCTTCAGCCATCGTCGGACTCTATCTGACGATTCGCGGCGCGCCCGATCGTCATCGTGGTGCAGCCGTCGCGATCGGCGCGACACTGGGACGTGGGAGGCAATCATGCGTTACGCACTGCTGATGCACTATCGGGAGCCGGGCGAGGGCGAGATCAGCGAGGAGGCCATCGCGGAGGCCATGCAGGCGTTCGGCGCGTACGGCCGGGCGCTGGAGTCGGCCGGAGTGCTGCTGTCGGCCGACGTGCTCCAGCCGTCCGCCGCGACCACGACCGTAACCTGCCGGGACGGCGGACTGCGGGTGCAGGACGGGCCGTTCGCGGAGACGAAGGAGGCGCTGGCCGGGGTCTTCGTGCTCGACGTGCCGGACCTGGACGCGGCCATCGGCTGGGCCGAGAAGTGCCCGGGCGCGCAGTGGGGCGTGATCGAGGTGCGCCCGACCGCGACCGCCTTCGTCGACGGCGCGTGGACGCGCTGACCCCGGCGGAGCACTCGGCGAGCGTGGCGGCCCGGGACAGCTACGGCCGCCTGCTCGCCCTGCTCGCCGCGTCCACCGGCGACCTGGCCAGCGCGCAGGACGCACTCGCCGACGCCTTCGAGCGGGCGCTCGGGACCTGGCCGTCGCAGGGCGTGCCCGGCAATCCGGACGCGTGGCTGCTGACCGTGGCCCGCAACCGGCTGCGCGACGAGTGGAAGTCGGCGCGGGCGCAGCGCTCGGTCCCGATCGACGCGGCCCGGGACGTGCTGGCGGATATCGACGATCTCGACGTGGACGCGATCCCGGACCGGCGCCTCGAACTGCTGCTCGTGTGTGCGCACCCTGCGATCGACCGCGCGGTGCGCACTCCGCTGATGCTCAACACCGTGCTCGGCTTCACCGCCGAGCAGGTCGGCCGGGCGTTCTCCATCCCGACCTCGACGATGGCGACGCGGCTGGTCCGGGCGAAGAAGCGCATCAAGGCCACCGGTATCCCGTTCCGCCTGCCGGACCGAACCGATCTGCCGTCGCGCATGGCCTCGGTCCTCGAAGCGGTCTACGGCGCGTACGTCATCGACTGGACGACCGGACCGCAGGACCGCGAACTCCCCTCGGAGGCCCTGCATCTCGCCGAAGTGCTCGCCACGCTCGTCCCCGACGACCCCGAGGCGCACGGACTCGCCGCGCTGATCGAGCTCTCAGCGGCACGCGCGTCGGCACGGATCGATCCCGCCGGCGAATTCGTCCCGCTCGCCGAGCAGGACCCGTCGCTGTGGGACGCACGCCTGATCGCCCGTGCGCACGAGCATCTCCGTGCCGCACACGCGCAGGGGCAACTCGGCCGCTTCCAACTCGAAGCCGCGATCCAGGCCGTGCACTGCGCCCGAGGATCTGAGGGCACGGACTGGCCCACGCTGCTCGACCTGCACCGCGTCCTGCACGCCGTAGCCCCCTCGCTCGGCAGCGGCGTAGCCCTCGCCGCCGTCGTCGCAGAAGTCGAAGGCCCCGCCGCGGGACTCGCCTCGCTCGACGCACTCATCACTGAGGCCGGTGACCGCGCCCGCCGATTCCAACCGGCCAAGGCCGTCCGCGCGCACCTGCTTGACCTACTCGGACGCGTCGACGAGGCCATCGCCGCCTACGAGCACGCGATCAGCCTCACCCACGACCCCGCCGAGCGCCGATATCTGTCCGCCGCGTGCTCTAGGAACTCTCAGCTCCGTAGTGCACAATCTCCGCAGAAGGGAAGGACCGGCACGTGACGACGCCCGCTGAGCGGACTGAGCCGACCGGTGCGACGGGTCACCCGATGCACTGGCTCGGCTACGCGGCGTTGTCCGGCTGGCTGACCGGGCCGCTGCTGGTCGCCGCGTACTGGATCGCGAGCGGGGACGCGGACGACGCGCAACTCACGTTCGGTCCGACGAGCTACGCACTGACCTTCGGCGGGCTGGCCGCGGTGTGGGCGGCGTTCGCATGGATGACGCACAGCACGCTGGGGACGGGCTGGCGGGTCGCGGCGCGGCGGGCGACGACGGTCCTCTGCTTCGGCAGCGTGGGCTGGCTGCTCGCGCAGTTCCTGCGGATGCCGACCGGCTCGTCGATCAACGAACTCGCGCTGGAGTGGGGCGCGCTGACGCTGCCGTACCCGGCGGTGGCCGCGATCGTGCAGCGGCAGGCGGCGCGGCCGGTCGTCACCGTCGAGGTGGCCGGGATCGGCGAGGTCGTCATGCCGGCCGGCGGGACCCCGCGCTGGATAAGGCGCTACCGGACGCACGCGATCGGCGCCGCGTGCCTCGCCGTCCTCGCGCTCGGGCTCGCGGTCGAGAGCGTCGGCAACGGCCAGGCGCGGGCCGCCGACATGCCGGTGCGGGCCGCGAACGCCGAGGCCGAGGCTCCAGACTCGATGCTGCTCCTGGTGAAGCCGCCGAGCCGCTACCTGCCGACCTCCTACGGCTACGTCAACGGCGTCGCCACGATCAGCTACACGGGCCACGACAGCCCCGCCCCGGCCGTCGACGACCTCGAGGTGATCGTGGCGCCGCGCACGGACACGCCGTGCGCCATCGACTGGGCCGCGGCCGACTTCTCCGCGGGTTCCGGCGACCAACTCGACTGCGCGCAAACCGCCGAAGGAATCTGGACCGCGACCGACGGCAACGGCAATTCGATCTACATCGGCGAATACCACGGATATGACGTCGCACTCGCCGTGAATGCGAGTTCTGACGACCCTCTCGCGGCGGCCGCGCTGCCCACGCTCTTCGCGACTCTGCATCAGGCGGATTCCAGCCGGCGTGCCCTGCTGAACGCCGAAGAGGACGCGGCTTTCTAGCGGTCGAATTTCACCGCGCCTCAACTCTTGACAGCATTCGATCCACATTCGGACGGCCGGTTCACCGCGTCCTCATGATTGTCTAATCCGGCCCCGACAGCCTGGTCGGCATGGCGATCACGGCAACGGAAAACACCACGAGCTCGGCGAGCGAACCGCCGGGCCACGCACGATCCCGGTCCGTCCGCGCCTGGTTGTTCCCCGCGGACCAACCGGGCTGGGCCCGACCCGGACTGCTCGCGGTGGCCGCGCTGGCCGCGCTCATCTTCACCTGGGGCGCGTTCCACACGGCGACCAACAACTTCTACGCGGCCGATGCCCGCAGCATGTCGATGAGCTGGAAGAACTTCCTCTACGGCTCGTTCGACCCGGCGGGCTCGGTCACCATCGACAAGCTCTGGGGCTTCCTGTGGCCGCAGGCGATCTCGATCAAGATCTTCGGCTACCACGCCTGGGCGCTGGCGCTGCCGGAGGCGGTCGAGGGCGTCGTCAGCGTCCTGGTCCTGTACCGGCTCACCCGCCGGTGGACCGGGCGCAGCGACGTCGCGCTGCTGGCCGCGGGCCTGTTCACCCTCACCCCGATCGTGGCGGCCACCTTCGGCCACTCCGGTCTCGAGGACAACGCCCTGACGATGTGCCTGATCCTGGCCACCGACGCGTTCCAGCGCGCGGTGAACCAGGGGCGGCTGCGGTCCCTCGCCCTGTGCGGGTTCTGGGTCGGCATGGCGTTCCAGACGAAGATGGTGCAGGCGTGGACGGTGGTGCCGGTCTTCGGACTGGTCTACCTGATCTGCGCCCCGCACCCGCTGCTCAAGCGGATCCGGCAGACGCTGGTCTTCGGCGCGGTCACCGCGGTGGCCTCGCTGTGGCTGATGGTCATCGTGCAGCTGACCCCGGCCGCGGACCGGCCGTTCATCGACGGCTCCGACGGCACGAACAACATCTTCAAGATGGTGTTCGAGTACAACTTCACCAGCCGCTTCGGCTCCGTCACCGGCACCACCAGCGGCGGGTCGTTCGGCGGCGGGAACAACGACTGGGGCAAGCTGTTCGGCGCGAGCTTCGGCTCGCAGATCGGCTGGCTCTACCCGCTCGCGCTGATCGCGCTGGTCTTCGGCCTGATCAAGCTCCGGGGCTCCGGACGGGCCAACGGCGAGCGCGCGGGCTACCTGATGTGGGCGGGCACGCTCGGCATCACGGCGCTGGCGTTCAGCGCGGGCACCATCCCGCACTCGCAGTACATGACGGTGCTCGCCCCGGGTCTCGCGGCCCTCGGCGCGGCCGGCATCGTGGGACTGTTCCGGTCCTTCCGGGACGAGGAGAGGATCGGCTGGCTGCTGGTCGCGGCGATCGCGGCGACGGTCGGCTGGGCCACGCACCTCTCGTACGAGAACACCGTGTTCCTCAGCTGGCTGCCGCCGCTGGTCATCGCGCTGGGGCTGGCCTCGATCCTGCTGCTGGTCGCGTACCGGATCCGCAGGGTCGGCAAGGTCCTGGCGGCGGGGATCGTGCTCGGCACCACGGCCATGGTCGCGACGCCCGCGGCCTGGGCGCTGTCCACCATGGACACCTCGGCCGGGTACAACGG
This sequence comes from Actinospica sp., assembly GCA_035493475.1. Classification (GTDB taxonomy): domain Bacteria; phylum Actinomycetota; class Actinomycetes; order Streptomycetales; family Catenulisporaceae; genus Actinospica. Next base: position 69,026 of record DATJIF010000008.1, on the reverse strand, counting down.
CACCTCCATCAACGCCGCGGCCGGTCCGTACTCGGGCCAGTTCGGCAGCGGTGGCAAGACCGGCGGTATGGGCGGCGGCACGAGCAGCTCCGGTGGCCCCGGCGGCGGCATGGGTCAAATGCCCGGCGGCTCGTCGAGCAGCTCGGGTTCCAGCGGCTCGACCTCCGGCCAGGGCGGCGCGCCGAGCGGCGGGTTCCCGGGCGGATCGTCCAGCAGCTCGGGTTCCAGCGGTTCGAACAGCGGCGCGCCGAGCGGCGGCTTCCCCGGCGGTTCGTCGAGCAACTCCGGTTCGAGCAGCTCGTCCGGTCAGACCGGGATGCCGGGCGGTGGCACGGGCGGTGGCGGCGGTGGCAGCATGCCGGGCGGCAGCGGAAGCACGCTGTCGAGCTCCCAGCAGTCGCTGCTGACGTACCTGAAGGCCCACCAGGGCAGCGCCAAGTACCTGTTCGCGGTGATGAGCTCGGGTGACGCCGAGGACTACATCGCGAATGCCGGCGCCTCGGTGCTGCCGGTCGGCGGCTTCAGCGGCAACAACGGCTACCCGTCGCTGGCCCAGTTCAAGGAGCTGATCGCGAAGGGCGAGCTGAAGTACGTCCTGATCAGCAGCTCCGGCGGGATGGGCGGCGGGATGGGCGGGTCGAGTTCGAGCTCGACCTCGGCCATCGAGACCTGGGTGAAGGCCAACTGCAAGACGGTCTCCTCCTCGGCCTACGGTGGCTCGAGTGTCGGCACGCTCTACGTGTGCAGCTCCAGCTGACCCGGTTCCAGTCAGCCGAAAGTGTGAATCAGCAGTCGACGGCGGGCGGCCGATGGTCGCCCGCCTCGCTGTTCTCCGAGCGCCCGTCCCGCTTGCGCAGCTTGCGTCCCTGCGCGGCGAGGCGGTGCCGGTGCATCTCCTCGGCGCGGCGGTTGCGCGTGGCGTCCTGCTCGACGTAGTACATGCGCGCGACCTGGTCGGAATGGAACATGAGACAACCCCCTGAGAAATCCTCGCGCGTCGCTCGACGCGTCCAGGAACACGATATAACGCGTCTCTGGAAAGTCAAGCTATATCGCGACTGCCCGGCGCGCGCGGGGGCGGCCGGATCGCCAAACACGTGGCCGCGGCGCGCACGGCTGTGCCACTCTTGGCGCATGAGCGAAGCTGAGCACGAACACGCCGAGCCGACCGCGGCGCCGGCGGCCGAGGCCGAGGAGCAGGACGAGGTCAAGCGCAGGTTCCGGGAGGCGCTGGAGCGCAAACAGGCGCTGCGGCACCGCACCGAGAACGCCGCGGGCAACTCCGGCAAGGCGCACGGCGCGCACGGCCAGGCCGGCGGCAAGCGCTCCTTCCGGCGCAAGTCCGGCTGAGCCGCGCACGGGAAAACCCCCTGTGGCACCCTGAGTCCATGACGGACGACGGGGTGGCGGCGGACATACCGCCTGGTCTGCGCGCGCCGCGCAACCGGGTCAGCCGCCGGGCGGTCTGGTACTGGACGGCGGTCTCGGCGGTCGGGGCCGTCGTCCTGGTCGGCGCCGAGATCGGGATCGCGGCGCTGTGCGGCTTCGGGGCGGGCTGGTGGGCGGCCATCGCGGCCAGCGGCGCGCTGCTGATGCTGCGGGTGCTGGTGATGCCGCGCTGGCGGTACCGGGTGCACCGCTGGGAGGTCACCGAGGACGCGCTCTACACCCGCACCGGCTGGTTCTCGGTGCGCTGGCGGATCGCGCCGATCAGCCGGATCCAGACCATCGACACCGAACGCGGCCTGCCGGAGCGGATCTTCGGGCTGGCCAACGTGACCGCGACCACGGCGTCCGCGGCCGGGCACATCAAGATCCACCACCTCGACCTCGCCACGGCCGAGCAGCTGCAGACCGAACTCTCCCTCGTCACCGCGAGCATCCCGGGCGACGCGACGTGAGCACCGAGACGGCCGAGGCCCCCGCTCCAACGCCGCCGACCCCGTCCTCCCAGGGTGTTCCGGCGCCCGACGGCTGGCTGCGGCTGAGCCCGCGCGCCCTCGCCGTACGGCCGATCACCGACCTGCTGCGCTCGGCCCCCGTGCTGATCGGCGTGCTCTACGCGGGCTCGCGCGGCAGCCATCAGAACTACTGGGGCCTGGCCTTCGGCGCCTTCGCGGTGCTCGCCGGAGTCTGGCGCTGGTTCGGCACGAAGTACCAGGTCACCGACGACCGCGTGTACGTCAAGCGCGGGCTGCTCTCGCCGCGCGTGCTCTCCACGCCGCGTACCGGAGTGCGCAGCGTCGATCTGACGGCGCATGTGATGTACCGGCTGCTCGGCGTCGCGAAGGTCAAGATCGGCACCGGCCGCAACGACAAGCGCGAGGGCGAGAACTTCCACCTCGACGCGCTCGACGTCGCCGACGCCGAGGCCCTGCGCGCACTTCTGCTGCTCACCCCGCGCACCGCCGGGCGGCCGAACGCGGCGCACGCCGTGGACGAACGCGAGATCGTCCGGCTGCGCGCGTCCTGGATCCGCTTCGCGCCGCTCACCCTGACCGGCCTGGTCATCCTGGGCGTGCTGGTCGGCTTCGTCACGAACGCCGGGCACGACGCGGGCGTGGACCTGGCCGCGTCCGGGCCGGTGCACTCGGGCATCCACGACGTGACGCACATGCCGCTGGCCGAGTCGATACCGGTCGGCGCGCTGGTGCTGATCCTCGCCCTGGTCATCGTCTCAGTGCTCGGATACGTCGCGGTCTTCTGGAACTTCCGGCTGGTGCGCACGGGAGCCGGTTCGCTGCGGGTGACCCGCGGCCTGCTGTCCACGAGGGCCACGACGATCGACGAGTCCCGGCTGCGCGGCGTGGAGATCAGCGAGCCGCTCTCGCTGCGTGCCGCGAACGGCGCGCGCTGCATCGCGATCACGACCGGGCTGCGGGTCGGCGGCGGCGCCGAACGCGGCGGTTCCGTGCTGCTGCCGCCCGCGCCGCGCCGCGTGGCGGACCGGGTCGCCGCCGAGATCCTCGACATACCGCTCGAACTCGCCTCGACGCCGCTGATCCCGCACGGCCCCGCCGCCCGCCGCCGACGGCAGCAGCGCGCGCTGATCCCGATCCTGCTGGCCTACATCGTCGCGATGACGATCCTGCTCGCCCTCGGCGTCCGGCTGCCCGTCTGGATGGCCGTGATCCTGCCGCTCCTGCTCGCCTTCGGTGTCTTCCTCGGCCGGGACCGCTACCGCGGACTCGGGCACCGGCTCGTCGGTGACTGGATCGTGCTGAGCACCGGCAGCCTCGTGCGCCGCCGGAGCATCCTGAACGTGCGCGGCGTGATCGGCTGGCGGCTGCGGCAGACGTGGTTCCAGCACCGGCGCGACCTGGTGACGCTGACCGTGACGACCGCCGCCGGCAAGCAGAAGTACTCGGTGGCCGACATGCCCACCGCCGAGGCGCTCGCGTTCATCGCCGCCGCGACACCCGACCTCGTCCCGCAGTTCCTGCTCGCGGCGTAGGCTGTTGACATGGATCCGACGCTGATCTTCGGCACGGCCGAGGAATGGGAACACTGGCTCGAACAGCAGCCCGCTGATTCACCGGGCCTGTGGCTCAAGCTCGCGAAGAAGGGCTGCGACACCCCGAGCATCGACTACGCCACGGCGCTGGAGTCGGCGCTCTGTTTCGGCTGGATCGATGGCCAGAAGCGTCCGCTCGACGAGTCGTTCTGGCTCCAGCGCTTCACCCCGCGCAAGCCGCGCAGCCGCTGGTCGCGGATCAACCGGGACAAGGCCACGGCGCTGATCGAGGCCGGCCGGATGCGTCCCGGCGGGCTGCGCGAGGTCGAGCGGGCCCGCGCGGACGGCCGCTGGGACGCCGCGTACGAGGGCCAGCGCGTCGCCGAGGTCCCGGAGGATCTGCAGGCCGCCCTGGACGCCGATCCGCGCGCCGCCGAGTTCTTCGCGACCCTCGACAGTGCGAACCGGTATGCCGTGCTCTACCGCGTGCAGGAGGCCAAGCGCGCGGACACCCGGGCCAAGCGGATCGAGAAGTTCGTCGCCATGCTGCACGAGCACGAGACGCTCCACCCGCGCCGCAACGCGCAGTAAATCCGTGGCGCCGCGCTCCCCCGGGACGGAAAGATCTGTCCATGGAAACGATATTTGACGGGCATATCGACGCCTGGTACTCCGACCACTACGACGAGATCGACCGGCTGAGCACGAACGCGTTCGGCCGCCTCGAGTTCGAGCGCACCAAGGAGCTGCTGGCGCGGTTCCTGCCTCCGGCCCCGGCGCGCGTGCTGGACGTCGGCGGCGGCCCGGGCGTCTACGCGGCCTGGCTCGCCTCGCTCGGCTACGAGGTCACCCTGGTCGATCCCGTGGCCCGGCACCGCGAACAGGCCGCCGCGCACGGAACGTTCGCGGTCGAGGACGGCGATGCCAGGGCCCTGACCGCGCCGGACGGCTCCTTCGACGCGGTGCTGATGCTCGGGCCGCTCTACCACCTCGTCGACCCGGCCGACCGGGCCCGCGCGCTCGCCGAGGCCCGCCGCGTGGCCGGGGCCGGCGGCGTGGTCGCGGCCGCCTTCATCTCGCGGCACGCGCCGATCATCGACCTGGCGGCGAACGCGCGCATGGACGACACGATGGTCGAGCACCTGAGCGAGCTGCGGCACAGCGGCTACAACGACCCGGCCACCGGCTTCACCGTCGCCTACTTCCACACCGTCGAGGAGATCCGCGCCGACTTCGCGGGCGGCGGGCTCGGCGATCCGGCGGTGTACGCGATCGAGGGCCCGCTGACGCCGGTACTCGCGGGCGGCTACGCCGAGGACCGGCCGGACGTGTTCGAGGCGGCCCTGCGCGCGGCGCGGCTGGTCGAGGACGACCCGGCCATGCTCGCCGCCACCGCGCACGTGCTGGCCGTGGCCCGAACCGCTTGACGCACCGTCAGCCGTCGTCGGCGTCCGGCGCGGGTCCGTATCCTGGACCGCTTCTCAGGGCCGTGGCACCCTGAGGAAATGAGCCTTCGCATCAGGCACATCACATTCGACTGCGCCGATCCCTACCCGCTGGCCCGCTTCTGGGCCGAACTGCTCGGCTACCGTGAGGACCCGCAGGACCCGAACCGGCCCGGGGCGGGCGAGGCGCTGATCCTGGATCCGCAGGGCACGGCCGGGCTGCTGTTCATCCGGGTGCCGGAGCCGAAGGCCGTCAAGAACCGGGTGCACTTCGACATCTGGCCGGACGCCGCGGACGGCGCGCAGCTGACCCGGGACCAGGCGCTGCTGCGGGCCCTGGAACTCGGCGCCGGCCTCGTCGAGGACCACCGCGAGCCGGACGGCACCGGCTGGATCGTGCTCGCGGACCCGGAGGGCAACGAGTTCTGCCTGGAACGCTCCCTCGCCGAACGCTCCCCGTCGCGCGAGTCCGCCGCCGACCAGCACCTGCGCACCGAACTCGACCACGCCTACGACAGCCAGCTGCGCCTGCTCGGCCACGCCCGCCGCCGCCTGGCCGAGATCGCCGCCCAGCGCAAGCGCATCGACCGCGAACTGTCCGTCCTGGCCGCGCAGACCCCCAGCCACTCCGGCCTCGAAGCCCTGCGCGCCAAGTCCCGCGAACGCGCCCGCGCCGAGCAGCGCACCCAGGCCCTCGTCCACGAACTCCAGGCCGAGGTCAGCTCCTTCCGCGCCGAGATCGAGCGGCACCGCACCGACCCCGAGGTCCGCCAGACGCAGAGCTCCCTCGACCAGCTCAACGCCCTCCTCGACACACTCCCGGGAGTCGGCGGCGAGTAAGATCCGCCGGTGACCGCGCGTAAGAGCCACCCCGCGACCCGACGCATGAAGATTAACTACCTCATAGGCTCCGGTGTCGCCCTCATCGCGCTGATGTGCTTCTGGATACCCGCGCTGGTTACGGCGATGGACTTCGACTCCGCCCCCACCTGCAACGCGGCGCCGAACTCGACCTGCGTCGTACGGCAGGAAACCACCGTGCAGCAGGTCGGATCCACGCCCAAGGGGAGGAGCACGAACTACTGGATCGCACTCACCGGTTTCGGGCAGATCCTGCTGCCCTCGGAAGACGACGCGTGGAAGACGGCGCACGCCGGCGATCCGGCCGTGGCGGTCATCTGGCGTGACCGCGTCGCCGCGATCGAGGTGCGCGGCGTGACCTCGGCGACGGACGAGAGCCCGGACGAGCAGGTCAACGCGTGGACCGCCGCCTTCGTCGTGGCGCTCGGCGCGCTCACCGGGGCGATCCTGCTCGCCGTACGCGACCGCGTCCGCTGGCTGGCGCGATGCGGCCCCGCGTACCCGCTGTGGGCGCTGTTCAGCGGCGTCGGCATCGGCCTCGCCATCGTCATCAACAACGTCCTGCTATGGATCGCGACGCCGCTGCTGTCCGCGGTCGTGGCCGTGCTGATCGCCGTCGAGTTCTTCGTCCTGCAGCCGCGCGTCGAGGCCGACCGGGCGCTGGAGGAAGCCGCCAAGAAGTATCTCTAGGCGTTGTCCCTACGCCGCGCAGCTGCTGCGCTCGCCCGGGCCGCCGATCCCCTGTGCGCCGCGGACCGCGTCGCGCTTGGCGACCTCCTCGCGCACGATCGGGATGACGTGCCGGCCGAAGTCGATCGCGTCCTCCAGCAGGTCGTAGCCGCGCGCCGAGAAGATCTCCACGCCGAGGTCGTAGTAGTCCAGCAGCGCCTGGGCGACCGTCTCGGGCGTGCCGACCAGGGCGTTGGAGGCGTCCGTGCCCTCGGTGGCGAGCGCGGCGGGCGTCCACAGCGCGCGGTCGAAACGCTCGCTGTGCCCGGCCAGCGCGCTCAGCCGGCGGCTGCCGGTGCTCTGCGCGGGCACCAGGGACAGCCGGCGCCGGGTGCCCTTGATGTCGGAGACGATCCGGTACGCCTTGTCCCAGGCCTCCGCCTCGGTCGGCGCGATGATCGGCCGGAACGAGACCTGGATGCGCGGCGGCACCGCGCGGCGCGCCTCGTCGGACGCGGCGCGGATCGCCTCGATCTGCTCGAAGGTGCGCTCCAGCGGCTCGCCCCACAGGCAGTACACGTCCGCCTGCGCCGCGCCCACCGCGTACGCCTCGGGCACGCAGCCGCCGAGCGAGACCAGCGGGCAGTGGTCGGCCGCCGGGAAGACGTCGCTGACGAAGGAGTCGAAGTCGAAGTACCAGCCGTGGTGGCTGAACGGCTCGCGCTCGGTCCACGCGCGCTTGACGATGTCGATGTACTCGCCGGTGCGCGCGTACCGCTCGGCCATGCTCAGGAAGTCGCCCTCGCGCGCCTGCTCCGTGTCGTCGCCGCCGGTGATGAAGTGCACCATGAGCCGTCCGCCGCTGATCCGGTCCAGCGTGGCGAAGGTCTTCGCGGCGTACGTGGGGTACGAGACGTTCGGGCGGTGCGCGAGCAACAGCTGCAGCTTCTCGGTGTGCGAGGCCACGTAGGCGGTCGCCGCGGCGGGATCGGGGCTCTCGGAACCGTAGGCGAACAGCACCCGGTCCCAGCCCCACTCCTCGTGGGCCCTGGCGAGCCGGATCGTGTAATCGGGATCGAAGCTCGGACCGGTGCGGGCACGGGTCTCCGAGCCGTCATTCGTGGCGGCGTAGCCGAGGAATTCGACGGGCATGACGGATGATCCACTCTGGAGGTCGGGAGGCGGCGGTCGGTGGCACCGGCCGCGGTAGGAACCCCGCGGCCATTCTAACCGTCACGGACGACACGCGGCGGACCACACCCGCCCGTAGTCCGTGGCCCTCCGCTTGGTCAGTATCCGCCTCACAGTCCCTTCTTAGCAGCGCCACTTACCAGGGTCAATGAATTCCGGCGGAACAGCGGATTCCACCGCGAACCCATACCCGGCCATGGTGCGCCCTTTACTCGGAGACCCGTCGCAGGTGGAAAACCCCGGCCGCGTAGTCCCCGGACAGGCCGGTGGGCAGGCCCTCGTGCCGCAGCAGTGCGCCGGAGTATTCGAGCCCTGTCTCCACGTCCCGGTACCGCGCGGCCGGGTCCAGCGCCGTGAGCCGTAGCGGCCCCGGCGCGGCCGCGAAGGCCTGCGCGCCGAGCCAGGCCAGCACGACCGTCTCGTCCCCGCGCGCGAACTGCACCGCCGTCAGGCCCTCGCCGGGCGGCCGCAGCCGGTACAGCTCGCCGTGCTGCACCACGTGCCGGATCTTCTTGTAGCGGGCCACCCACTCGCGCGCCTCGTCCAGCTCGGCGTCGCTCCACTCGACGAGGTTGCCGCCGAGGCCGAGTAGCCCGGCCATCGCGCTGACGAACCGGAACGCGAGCGGCGTGACGCGGCCGGTGATCACGTTCGGGCTGTCGGTGACCCATGCGGACGCGACCCGCGCCGGGTGCAGCTGGCTCAGGCCGTGCTGGATCCGCAGCCGGTCCAGCGGATCGGTGTTGTCGGACACCCACACCATGTCGGTGCGCGCGAGCACCCCGAGGTCGATGCGGCCGCCGCCGGCCGAGCACGACTCGAACGCGACCGTCGGATGCGCCGCGCGGAGCCGGTCCAGCAAGCCGTAGAAGCCGTACACGTGCTCGAGCCCGAGCCGCTCCGGGTACGGCTCGCCGGGCCAGCCGGGCTCAGAGAAGCTGCGGTTGAAGTCCCACTTCACGTAGTCGATCGGGGCCGAGCTGAGCAGCGTGTCGAGCTGCCCGAAGAGGTACTCGCGGACGGCAGGCAAGCCGAGGTTGAGCACGAGCTGGTTGCGCCACTCCGTGCGGCGCCGGCCCGGATAGTGCTGCGCCCACTCGGGATGCGCACGGTAGAGGTCGCTGTCCGGGTTGACCATCTCCGGCTCGACCCAGATGCCGAACTGCATGCCGAGCCCGTGCACGTGCTCCGCGAGCGGCCGCATCCCGTCCGGGAACTGGTCGCGCGACGGCGTCCAGTCGCCGAGCCCCGCGCGGTCGTCCCGCCGTGCGCCGAACCAGCCGTCGTCCACCACGAACAGCTCGACGCCCAGGTCCGCGGCCCGGTCGGCGAGCTTGCGCTGACTCGCCTCCGACACGTCGAAGTGCGTGGCCTCCCAGGAGTTGTAGAGCACCGGCCGCAGCTCAGCGGCCTTCGGGATCACGTGCGCGAGCTGATACGCGTGCCAGGCCCGGCTGGCCCCGCCGAACCCGTCCTCCGTGTACAGCGCCGCGAAAACAGGACTCTCATACGCATCACCGGGCGCCAGCCGCAGCAGCCCCGACTCATCGCCGCCCGCACCGCCCGTGACCTGCACCCGCCCCATCGGCAGCAGCTGCACCGCGAACCGCCAGTTCCCCGACCAGGCCAGCGCCCCGGTCCACACCTGCCCCTGCTCCTCGGTCGCGGAACCGTCGTCCAGCGCGAACCAGGGCAGGTGGTTGTGCGACGTGTGCCCATGCCGCGAGCCGTAGAGGTGCTCGCCGTGCATCAACGTGCCACGCTCAAGCTGCGACTCGCCGATGAAGCGCCCGTGCAGCTCCGACAGCCGCCACGAATCCCGCAACGGCAGCGTCCACGTAGCAGCGTCGGCCCGCAGCAGCTCAACGGACTCCGCCGCGTCCGCCGCACACGCCACGGTGACCCACCGCTCCAGCAGATCGAACTCCCCCCGAAGCCGATAGTGCAGCGTCACCTCCAGCGACAGCAGCGAGTCCACGAACCGCAGCCGAAGCTCGTCCCCCTCAGTCGTGTGGTCCGCGAACGCCCACTCGGTCCCCCGAACCACCGTGTCCCCGGCCCGCCCCCGCACCGCCAGCGCCGGCCGAGCGAACCGCAGCCCGCCCTCCGCCGGATACTCCTCGTAACCGTCCGTAGCCCCCTCGAACGCGTGCGCCTTCGGAATCGGCGCCGCCGCCAGCGAGGCCGCGTCCGCCAGCGAGATCCGCGGCCCCCAGTGCAGGTTGAGGAGCCCGTCGTCCTGGGTCAGGCCGATCGCGTAGCTGGAGCGCGCTCCGGACAGCAGCCAGTAGCGGCCCGACCCGCCGGTCTCGATCGGCATGGTGCTCCTCATCCAGGTCATGTTCACGTAAACACCCAGCAGCTTACGAGAAGTGGATAGGCTGCCGCCAGCGACCGGCGTGGCGAACTGAGGCACACGAGAGGACGACGTGCACGTGGTGGACTCCGTGGGCTCAGAGGACTCCGTGGCGAGGTTCCGCCGCCAACCCCTCATCGGAGCGAGCGGCGACCTGGCGGCCGACACCGAGACGTGGCTGGCCTCCGAACCCCTGGCCGCCCTGATCACCGAGTTCGGCGGCGACCCGTCCATCTACAGCAACAGGGCCGTCCCCCTCCCCACCCGCCTGGCCGCCCTCGACACGTTCACCGAGCGCTGGGACACCCGCCGCGGCCAGGAACGCAACCAGGCCGCCGAACTGGACCTGACCCCGGCCCGGCAAACCCTCGTCATCGACGCGGCCAACGCCCTGGGCCTACGCGGCGACCCACCCCGCCACCGCCACTACGACCACATGCTCATGCTCGGCGGCCTGGTCCGCGCCTGCGCCGCCCGCCCCGCCTACGCCGCCCACATCATCCGCGAACGCGAGATCACCGCCGGCGAGGTCACCACCCTGGGCGCCCACCGCCCCTTCGTAGGCAACGAGTTCGACCAGGCCGAAGAACTGGGCTGGGGCAACCTCACCGAGGAGTACGAGGCCCTGGACGAAGGCACCCGCCGAGCATTCGACCTGGCCGAACCCGAGTTCGAAGAAGGCGAGCGCTTCCCCGACATAGGCAGCACCTGGGGCGTCAAGGACTACCGCACCCCCGACGGCCTCCCCGTCCGCGTAGTAGCCGCCCCGTCTTCGGAGCCCGCCACCAGAAGAGCCAACACCGCCGACTCCTACAAGTTCTTCGCCGAACACGTAGCCAACCTCAAGCCCGGCGAGCGTCTCCTCCTCATCAGCACCGCCATCTACGTCCTCCCCCAACACGTAGTAGCCCTGCGCACCCTGGCCCTCCCCTACGGCGTAGAGGTAGACACCGTAGGCGGCCTCCCCACCCAACGCCTCCGCATCACCCTCTCCCACTACTCCGCCACCAAGTACCTCCTAGAAGTCCGCAGCACAGTCAGAGCCCTAGGCCACTTAGTCGCAGAGCTGACGTAGCAGCAGGCGAACCAGCGGGCGAAGCAGCGACGCCCTTTGACACACCTTCAGGTACTTTCACACGGATCCTGAGCCTGAGCCCGAAATATCGCATCAGCTTTCTGGCACAGTGCATCCATGTCCCACGAGATCACCACACGCAGCCAGATACCCACCCAGCCCACCGGCACCGACGAAGACCTCCCGCCCAACTACGTGGAAATCCTCACCGAGGTCAAGAACGAGGTCCGCCACGGCCACGTCCGCGCCCACCGCGCCGCCAACACCGAGATGATCGCCATGTACTGGCGCATCGGCAAGATCATCGACGATCGCCAGCAGGCCATCGAGACCAAGCTCCTCGAACGCAGGGGACTGGCCGCGCACAATTTCCCCGCCACGATCCCCGAAGACAGCGAGCAAGTCGGCGAACTGCTCACCGAGCCGTACCGCCTCGACTTCACCGGCCTCCGCGACAACCACAGCGAACGCGAACTCGAGGACGCCCTCGTCGGCAACATCGTGACGTTCCTGCAGGAACTCGGTGTCGGTTTCGCATTCGTCGGCCGCCAGTACGTCCTGCGCGTGGGCGGCGAGGAGTTCAAGCCGGACCTGCTCTTCTACCACCTGAACCTGCGCCGCTACGTCGTCATCGAACTCAAGACGACCCCAGCGGAGCCGTCGCACCTCGGCCAACTCGGCTTCTACACAGCGGTCATCGACGACAAGGTGCGCGTCCCGGATCGCGACCTACACCGCGCTCGACCCCGAGATGAAGGCGATGCTGCCGGAACCCCGCGCCCTCAGCCGAATCGTCGACGAGACGATCGCCGAATACGGCGAGAGCGCGGACTGATCACATCCGCCCGCAAGCCGCCGACGCACGGCGAGCCACCGCACGAGCCGTGCGCAGCGCCGTAGGCCTGCGGACGTAGTGACCGAGGTACGAGGGAGCGTAGGTAGCGGGCCGTAGGCTGGTTGAGTAGGGCGGGTGGGCGGGGTAAGTAATCGGCCCGGACGTAGCCGCCGACACGGAGCGAGGAACGAGCGGAGTGTCGGCGGCGTAGGTAGGGCCGAACACGAACTGCGAGCCGCCCGGTCACTCACCCCGCGCGAAATCGGCGGCGTTCGGCCAGTTCGTCCACTACGCCTGGGGGGAGGACGGCGCGGGGGACCTCCACCTCGTCGGAGGTGGGTTCCTCGCCGGGGAGTTGGCGCAGGACTTCCTCGATCTCGGTGCAGACGGCGGCGACGGAGATGCCGAAGACGCCTTGGCCGCCTTCCAGCAGTTCCATCACCTCGGTGGGGGATGCGCACTCGAAGATGGCGGCGCCGTCGCTCATGAGGGTGATGCCCGACAGTTCGGCGGCGGCTCTGGTGCCGAGGTGTCCGGCGGCGGCGCGGATGTTGTGGAGGGAGACGCCGGCGTCGAGGAGGCGCTTGACGATCTTCAGGATGACGACGTCGCGGAAGCTGTAGAGGCCGGGGCCGCTGCCGGCGCGCAGGGTGGGGCCCACGAGGCCGGTGCGGGCCCAGTAGTCCAGCTGACGGTACGTGATGCCGGCGGCGGCGCACGCCACCGTGCCGCGGTAGCCGAAGGCCGCGCGGGCCGCGGGGGCAGGCTCGCGCCCGGCGGTCTCGTCGTTCCGGGTACCCACACCCACCACCTCTCCACCAACTCCCGCGGCCGTGCTCCCGTCTCCGGGCCGTCCCGGCCGCCGCTCCCACCCGGCGGGCCGTCGAGGCGCCCGCTCACGCTCCTCCACCGGACTGCGCGCGCACCTCAGCTTGATCCTGTCCCGTCGGCGGCTCGCCCAATCCCCACCGGCGCTCCCGACCGGCCGAACCGGTGACGGGTACACGCGAACGCAACGACGCTACGCACGCCGCCCGGGCCCCGTCAACGACCGCCGCGCGCGGGATTCCGCCACGGGGCGGGCGGACGGGCGCGCGGACAGCCGGATGGACGGACGAGGGCACCCCGCGCCGTCCGGCCGCGCACGCGTTCCCGCGTCAGGACTCGAAGTCCTCCGGGGAGACCTGGTCGAGGAACTCGCGGAACCGCTCGACCTCGTCCTCCTGGTCGTCCGGCAGCAGGATCCCGGCCTCGGCGAGCACCGGCTCGGCGGCGAAGATCTTGGCTCCGCAGCGCAGCGCCAGGGCGATGCCGTCCGAGGACCGCGAGGAGACCGTCACCCCGCCGTCGAAGAGCAGCTCGGCGAAGAACGTGCCGCCGCGCAGCGCCGTGATGTGCACCGCGGTGAGCCTGCGGCCGAGCGCCTTGAGCGTGTCCCGGAACAGGTCGTGCGTGAGCGGACGCGGTGGCTGCGCGCCCTCCAGGGCGGCGGCGATCGCCTGCGCTTCGGACTGCCCCACCCAGATCGGCAGGTACCGCTCCCCGGAGCTCTCCCGCAGCAACACGATCGGGAGATTCGAGGGCAGTTCGACGCGCACTCCTACGACATCGAGCTCGTTCACGGTCCCTAGCCTAGTCGTCCAGCAGCGCGGCGCGAAGCAGGGCCGCCTCGAGGCGCACCAGCGCGGCCGCGGTCTGCGCGGTCGCGGCGCGCGATGATCCGGCCTTCGCGGCCTTGACCAGCGCGGCCGCGCGTTCGGCGGAGACGGCCACCGGACGCAGGTGCCGCGGCTCGATTCCGTAGCCCAGCAGCTCGGCGGCCGCCCGGGCGACGAGCAGGTCCGCGCCGGACGCCGGTTCGCGGCCGCTGATCAGTCCGTGCGCGGCGAGTTCGTCCAGCCACTCCTCGGCGATCCCGGCCGCCCGCGCCAGACCTTCGCGGCCGAGCGCGACCTCGCCGAGTTCGGGGGTGAAGTACTCGGGTTCCGGCCAGCGGGCGGCCCGGCGCCGCGCGGGGTTGGGCAGTCCGGCGGACGCGGGTTCCTCGTCGGGGATCTGCGCCACGGTGGTTGACGCGGCGGGGGCAGCGGGGGCGGACGGCACCAGGCGCAGCGCGGGCGGCGCGGGCGGGGCCTCGGCGCTCGCCGCCAGGCGGCCGACCGGGACTCGGGTATCAGGGGCCGGGTTCGGGTTCGCCGGCTCGCGCGGCGGGGGTTCGGGGGCGCGCTGCGGCGGGGGGCCGGCCAGCGCGTCGCGCACCGTGTCCAGGTCGCGTTCGGTGTACCGGCGGAAACCCGAGGACGTGCGCTCGGGCACCACCAGGCCGTGCTGCTCCAGGGCGCGCAGCGTCTCCGGCCGGATCCCGGGGAACTCGGCGGACAGCCGGGCGACGGCCTCCCCGATGGTCAGGGTCCGGCCTCGCCGCGTGCCGCCCGCCGGGGCCACGGTTAGCCGCGACCGGCGTGGAAGACGAGGCGGTACTTGCCGACCTGTACCTCGTCGCCGTCCGTGAGCATCGCCTCGTCGATCCGCTCCCGGTTCACGTAGGTCCCGTTGAGCGAGCCCACGTCGCGCACCAGGAAGCCCTGCGCCGTCCGGGTCACCTCGGCGTGCCGCCGGGAGACCGTGACGTCGTCCAGGAAGATCTCGCTGTCCGGCGAGCGGCCCGCCGTGGTGACCTCCTGGTCGAGCGGGAAGCGGCTGCCCGCGTTCGGGCCGCGGCGCACCACCAGGGCGGCGACGCCGGGCTCCTCCTGGTACGCGGGCACCTCGCCGGTCTCGTCGGCCGGCTCGGTCAGGCCGAGCGCGCCGAAGGCCATCGTCGAGGTGACCTCGGTCGACTGGCCGCCCAGCAGCGGGTTGCCGCAGTTCGAGCAGAACCGGCTGCCCGGCAGGTTGGAGTGCCCGCAGCGGGAGCACAGCGAGGCGTCAGCCGCGCCTTCCGACGGTGGCATCGATTCGACCTCCTGTCGCTATCGGGACTGTTGATGTCTTGCGTCTGAATACTCGGTTCTCAGCTGACAACGCATCGAAACCTAGAGGCACGCGCCGGGCCCGGTCAACCGACACGGCGGAGCCCGCCGGCGAGCGCCCGGGCCGGTGCGGCGGGTGCCTGCCGGAAGGTTCCCGGCAGGCGCGTGACGAACGCCTCACCGCGGCCGGCCGGCCCGCGCGCCCGGTCAGCCCGCGGTGCTCGCGGTGTACGCCGCGGCGTCCAGCAGGCCGTCCACGGACTGTCCGTCGGCCAGTTCGACCTCGAAGATCCAGCCGTCGCCGTACGGGTCCGAGTTGACCAGCTCGGGGCTGGCGTCGAGCTCGGAGTTGACCGCGGTGACGGTGCCGCTGACCGGGGCGTAGAGGTCGCTGACCGACTTGGTGGACTCGAGCTCGCCGCACGCGGTGCCCGCCTCGAGCTTGGCGCCCGCCTCGGGCAGCGTGACGAAGACGATGTCGCCGAGCGAGTCCTGCGCGAAGTCGGTGATCCCGACGCGCACGACCGGGCCGGTACCGCGCACCCACTCGTGCTCGGCCGTGTACTTGAGGTCCTCGGGAGTCGTGGTCACGGCTCTTCCATCGCTTTCTTCGTCGATAAACACCGGCAACGCGCGCGCACCGGCCGCGCCGCCGGGGCTTGTGGCGGGCGGAGCGGCGGTACGCCAGGACCCTATCGGACCCCCGGCGCACCGCTCCACACGCCACTCACCGTACGACCGCGGCCCCGGCTCAGCCCGCCGGGCGTTCGACCACCTCGGCCCAGGTGCCGAGCAGTTGGTCGGCCGCCTCGGGCTCCGGCGCCTCCGCCCACAGATGGGTGACGGCCTCGGCCGGGTCGGGCAGCACGAGCGTCCAGCGGCCGTCCGGCTCGACGATCCGCACGCCGTCCGTGGTGTCGATCTTGCGGCCCTCCGCGGCCTCCACGACCGTGCGCATGACCATCCCCTTGGCGGCCCACGGCGTGGGCACGTCCATCCGGCGCACATGCGCGTGCGGTATACGCGCGTCGATCTGGGAGAGCGTCAGATGCGTGCGGGAGATCAGGCCGAGCAGCCGGGTGAAGGTGGCGATGCCGTCCAGCGCGCTGTGGAACTCGGGCACGACGAAACCGCCGCGCGCGTCGCCGCCGAAGATGGTCTCGCGCTCGGAGCAGGCCTTCGTGAGCTGGTCGGGGGCGGTCGACACCCAGCTGATGCCGACGCCGTGGAAGCCGGCGACGCGTTCGGCCACCCGGGTCGTGGTGACCGGCAGCGCGATCTTCCCGCCGCGCCGTTCGGCGGCGACCAGGTCCAGTATCACCAGCAGCGCGCGGTCCTCGTCGACGCGGGCGCCGGTGTCGTCGACCAGCCAGATCCGTTCGCCGACCGGGTCGAAGCGCACGCCGAACGCGGCCTCGGAGGAGGCGACGAGCGCGCCGAGCCTGCGCAGCGCTGTGTGCCGCTCGCCGGGCGACTCGGTCGGGTGCGCCTCGTCGATGCCCAGGTTGACGGTGTACGCCTCGACGCCGATGCGGCCGAGCAGCGAGGGCAGCACCAGGCCGGCCGCGCCGCCGCCGACGTCCACCACGATCTTGATGGCGGCCTCCGGGACCCCGGAGATGTCGACGCGGGAGAGCAGTTCCTGCGTGTAGCTCTCGAAGATGCGGGAGGGCGTGTTCAGGTCGCCGATCTCGCCGGGGAACGCGCGGCGGTACTCCCCGCGCGAGTAGACGCGGTCGAGCTTGCGCTGCGCGCCCGGCGAGAGGTCGGCGCCGGTGGAGTCGAGGAAGGCGATGTCCACCGAGTCGGGCACGCCGGGGGTCGTGCGGATGACGACGCCGCCCGCCGCGCCGTGTGCCGTCTGCAGCCGGGCGACGGGGGTCGGCACGCTCTCGAGGTCGCGCACGTTGAGCGCGCTGGAGGCCAGTGCGGCGATGACCGCGCGCTTGAGGGCACGGGCCGCGCGCGAGCCGTCACGGGCGCAGGTGACGGTGTCGCCCTTCTTCAGAGTCGTCGCGTACGCCCCCGCGAGCCGGACCGCCAGCTCGGGAGTGATCTCGACGTTCATGACTCCGCTGATGCCGCGCGGGCCGAACAGCGACCGGGAGCTGCGCTGCTCCCAGATGACATCGCTGTGCACTACCGCGCCGGCCTCGACCGTCTTGAAGGGGTAGACGCGCACGCCGCCGGTGAGGACCGACTCCTCCTCGATCAGGCACTCGTCGCCGACCACGACGCCGTCCTCGATCCGGGCGGCGCGCATCACGTCGGTGTTCTTGCCGATCACGCAGCCGCGCAGGTTCGCCTGCGGGCCGATGTAGACGTTGCCGTGCACGACGGCGCGGTGCAGGAACGCGCCCGCCTTCACGACCGCGTTGGAGCCGACGACGGTGTGCTCGCGCAGTTCCACGCCCGCCTCGATCTTCGAGTACGGGCCGATGTAGCACGGGCCCTTGAGGATCGCGGCCGGGTCGATCTCGGCGCCCTCGGCCACGAACACGCCGGGCGCGGTCTCGAAGCCGTCGATCTCGGTGTCCACCTTGCCGGTGAGCACGTCCGCCTGTGCCTTCACGTACGACTCGTGCGTGCCGACGTCCTCCCAGTAGCCCTCGGCCACGTAGCCGTACACCGGCTTGCCCTCGGCGAGCAGCTGCGGGAAGACCTCGCTGGACCAGTCGACCGACGTGTTCGCCGGGACGTAGTCGAAGACCTCGGGCTCCATCACGTAGATGCCCGTGTTCACGGTGTCCGAGAACACCTGGCCCCAGGTCGGCTTCTCCAGGAAGCGCTCGACGTGGCCCTCGTCGTCGATGATGGTGATTCCAAACTCGACGGGGTCGGGAACCCGGGTCAGGCACACCGTGACGAGCGCGCCCTTCTCCTTGTGGAAGTTGATCAGCTCGGTCAGGTCGAAGTCGGTGAGCGCGTCGCCGGAGATCACCAGGAACGTGTCGTCGGCGAGCTGCTCCTCGGCGTTCTTCACGGAGCCCGCGGTGCCCAGCGGCACCTCCTCGTTGGCGTAGTGCAACCGCATGCCGAGTTCTTCGCCGTCACCGAAGTAGTTGCGCACCAGGGAGGCGAGGAACTGCACGGTGACCACGGTCTCCGTCAGGCCGTGCTTGCGCAGCAGGCGCAGCACGTGCTCCATGATCGGGCGGTTCACCACCGGCAGCAGCGGTTTGGGCATCGAGGAGGTCATCGGACGCAGGCGCGTGCCTTCGCCTCCGGCCATCACGACGGCTTTCACGGGTATGACTCCCAGGGTCGTTCGGCGGGGAAAGAATCCATGGACTCGGGACGCGGCGTAACCCCGCCTCGGGCAGACGCCGCGCGCCTTACCCCCTGCCCGCATTGCCCGGACCTAACCGAACCGTCGCGGTGAACACCCGTGATCGGGCGGCCGAACTCAGCCGTTCGCGGGCGCCGCGGCGTCCTCGCGCAGCACCTGGCGCACCTGCACCGCGTAGAGCCCGGCGGCCAGCCAGTAGAGCGCCGAGCCCCAGATCGCGAAGGCCCAGCCGACCGCGCCGGCCAGGTCGTTCAGCGCGCTGTGGCCGTCCCCGAGCAGCAGCAGCGGGAACGCGTAGAGCAGGTTGAAGGTGGCCGCCTTGCCCATGAAGTGCACCGGCGGCGGGCCGTAGCCGTGCCGCTTGAGGATGCCGAGCGGGATCGCCATCAGCACGTCGCGGCCGACCAGCAGCACCACCAGCCACACCGGGATGATGTCGCGCCAGGCCAGGCCGACGAGCGTGGCGAGGATGTAGAGCCGGTCGGCGGCCGGGTCGAGCAGCGTGCCGATCCGGCTGGTCTGGTTGAACGCGCGGGCGATCTTGCCGTCGAGGTAGTCGCTGAGCCCGGCCAGCACGAGGACCAAAATCGCCCAGCCGTCCATGTGCGGGCCGTGGAAGACGGGGCGCAGGATGAGCCAGAGGAAGACCGGTACGCCGAGCAGTCGCAGCACGCTGAGTGCGTTCGGGACGGTCCACACCTGGTCGCGCGCGACGGGCGGCTGAGCGCTCATGAGGGCAGCTTAGCCGAGCGCCGTCACTCCACTCACGCCCGCCACCATTCGCCGCAACTCGGCAAAGAATTGCCTAAATCGTGCGGACCGCGCCTTCCGGGCAGGCTCTCGCCGCCCTAGCGTGAACAGCAGTGCAGCCGTCCGACCGCGCCGCGATTCCCCCCTTGACACGGCGCGGTCGGAGGGCTGTTCGCGCCGCGATTCCCCCTGTACCTCATTGACACGGCGCGGTTCCGGACGGCTGTCGCGATTACAGTGTCCACTTGTGAACGAAGTGAACTTGGAGCGGGCACCGGCCCCGACTGGCCGTCAGTTCGAGATCGCCGGAGGCGGGTACCGCGCCGTGGCCACTGAGGTCGGCGCGGGGCTGCGGGTGCTCGAGTACGCGGCGGACGGCGAGGTCAGGCCGCTGATCGCGGGTTACGGCGAGCAGGAGCCGGTGGCGCACGGCGCGGGCCAGGTGTTGCTGCCGTGGGCCAACCGCGTGGCGGAGGGGAAGTACACGTTCGACGGGCGGTCGCAGCAGCTCGACGTCACGGAACCGGTCACCGGCAACGCGATCCACGGACTGACCCGGTGGATGCCCTGGCGGCTCGCCGCGCACGAGGCGGACCGGGTGCGGCTCGAGCTCTCCCTGTTCCCCCATCCGGGTTACCCGCATACCCTCGAACTGAGCGTCGAGTACCGCGTAGGAACCGATGGACTCGCCGTAGACATCTGTGCGAGAAACACTGGCGTACATCCTGCCCCGTACGGCTTCGGGGCCCACCCCTATATCACGCCCGGAGTGCAACCCGCGGAAGGACGCGCCGACGAATGGACACTGCATCTGCCCGCTGAGCGCTATCTCGCGGTGGACGAGCGGATGATTCCGCGCGGCGGTTTCGATGTGGATTCGAGCCCTTACGATTTCCGCAAGCCGCGGTGCCTCGCGGGAACCCCTCTCGACACCGCGTTCGGCGGTCTGCAACGGGAATTGGACGGTATCGGTCGCATTAGACTGAGCGCTCCCGGTGGGAACGCCGTCACTCTCTGGTTGGGACGCGGACTGGAGTGGGTCCAGGTGTTCACAGGCGACGCGCTGGCCGGGGGCGCGCGGCGCGCGGCGGTGGCGATCGAGCCGATGAGCGCGCCCCCGGACGCGTTCAACTCCGGCACAGATCTGAAGCGCTTGGAACCGGGCGGCACGGTGACTCACCGTTGGGGCATCCAAGTCAGCTGACGGGCCGTCAGTTATAATGCGCTGCCGCTATCTTGCCGCCTGGCGTGATCTCACGACGACTGATGTACAGGCCTGCAGAAAAGTCCATCAGCGTTTTTTCTGACAGTGGTTCCGGGTTGCTCCATTCGGGTTTATCATGGCCTGGAGAGGCCCGCCGACGGCGCGGACGCGCCCTCCCCGCGCGCTGCGCCTCAGCGCCCTGCGACCCTCGGCGGCCGCCGGGCGGGGCCGCTAAACAGGATGCGAAGGGGTCACACGCAACAATGAGCACAGCTACGAAGAACCAGGCCTTGCTGCCCACGGGTGGCCGCTCGGCCCGCCGGGCCCGCCAGGTGGCCGAGGCTGAGGCGGTGCGCGCCCAGGAGGCGTCGTACAAGCCGAAGGACGGCTACACCTCCTGGCTGCTCACCCGGTGCAACCGCGAGCTCGGCCGGCACGTGGACCGGGTGCTGGACGAGGTCGACCTGACGGAGGCCCAGTACGGCGTCCTGCAGGCCCTGGTGCACCTCAAGAGCGCCTCCTCCGCCACGCTGGCGCGCTCGGTCTCGGTCACGCCGCAGGCGATGGTCGGACTGGTCGCCGCGCTCGAGCGCAAGGGCTACATCACCCGCACCTCGCACCCCGGCGGCGGCCGGGTGATCACCACCACGGTCACCCAGCTCGGCCAGGAGGCGTTCGACACCGCGAAGAAGCGCGTGCGGGCGCTGGAGCGCTCCGTTCGCAAGGCCCTGACCGAGGAGGAGTTCTCGGCCGTGGTCGACCACCTGGAGAAGCTCAGCAATGCGCTGAGCGAGCTCTGACACCTCGTCCCGGGACGCGCACACCCACCGCGAACCGTTCTTCACCACCCACCCCCGTCAGGTCATGAGCCCGACGGGGGCTTTCTCGTTTCAGGGGTCGGCGGGCGCGAAACAGTGGACTAAAACGCTTAAGCGGACGGGGCTTTCGACGGCCCCCGACGGGCACGCAGCACCGTGTCGTGCATGTGTTGAGTGCCCTCGGGGGCCGGAGTCGTAGCGTCCGCCCCGCAGCAGTCGAGTCGCCCCGGGCAACGAGAACTCTGCTGGGGTTTCCGTTGAACGGCCGTTCCCGGCCGTGCCGCGGTGCTCAGAACTCGGCGCGGTCCGGGGGGAGCAGGTGCCGCAGCTCGTTGCGGACGCGGCGCTCGACGACGGCGAGGTAGAGGTTCGCGTCCTCGTCGCCGAAGAAGTCCTCGCCGAGGTCGGCGCCGACGGCGGCGCGGGGGTCGAAGCGGGCGCCGGCGTCGAGTTCGGTGCCGTGCTGGGCGGCCTTGCGGGCCACGGCGCCGTAGTGGCGGCGGACCAGCGGGTCGGTGACGGTGCGCCAGACGTTCGCGGGGGCGGCCAGGATCCGGCCGGGGGTGCGGCGCGCGGCGCGGGCGGCGCTGGCGCCGGCGCTCTCCCAGCCCCACGGGCCGAGGCGGTCGGCGAGCCGGTAGCGGTTGGCGATCGGCGCGACGACGTAGCCGTACAGCTCGACCTGGAGCAGGCCGTTGCCCGCCGTCGCGCCGACGAACACGGTCACGGTCAGCCCGGCCGCGCCGCGGGCCACGCGCACCCGGCGGAACCGGCGGGCCGAGGTGTGGCCGCGCGCGGGAGCGGCCGGGACCGGCAGCAGGCGCACCGGGAGTTCGGCGTCGCCGCGGGTGGCCAGCGCGGGACCGGCGGCCACCGGGTAGTCGTCCACCAGCACCAGGGCCGGTCCCCCGGGATCCAGCGGGCCGAGGCCGTCGGTGAGCGCCTCGCACGCGCGGTCGAGCAGGTCCTCGGTGTCGAACGGCGCCGAGCGGGAGGCGGCCGGGCCGAGGTCGATCAGCCATCTGCGACGCAGCGCCTGCCGTCCGGCGCCGAGGAAGGGCTCGCCGGTCGCGGCCAGCGGCGGACGCACGTTCTGCGCGGCGGCCTGCCGGGCGCCGAGCACGCCGAGCGCCTGCTGGGCCCACGCGGGCTCGGCGGAGAGCCAGCGGCTCGGCGTGTAGTGGCCGGGCGAGAGCCGGTCGGCGATCGTGGAGCGCGCGGCCAGCTCCTCGGCGAAGACGGCGATCCAGCAGCCGAGTCCGGCGGCGGCCGGGGCGAGGATCCGGCGCAGCCGGTCGTAGCCGCCGGACGGGGCGCTGATGTGCAGCGCGGCGCGCAGGCCGAAGGGGTCGGTGTGGGTGAGCGCGAGGGCGGTCAGCACGACGCCGACGGCCACCAGCGCGAACAGCGCGGCCTGGGCGCCCGCGCGGGGCCGCTCGCCGCGCGCGGAGTCGGCGTACTCGGCGCGGGACCGGCGTCCGGCGTACGTCTCGGACGGCCGCAGCGCGCGCACCGCGAGCACGATCGCGGCGAGCCAGGCCAGGAAGCACGGCACCGGCCAGCCGCCGAGCGCCGTGGCCACCACCACGACCGCCAGGATCGCGCCGTCCCGGTACAGCCGCCGGGAGCGGGCGGCCACCGCGTGCCGCACCACGGTCGTCAGGTCCACGCCGTCGGCCTCCGGCGGCTGCCGGTCCTCGCGCACCAGCAGGTGCCGGATCAGCGCGCGGCCGTAGCCCTCGTCGAGGTGTGCCGCGGTGCACAGGTAACGCGTGGCGTCCTCGTCCAGCGCGGACTCAGGCCGCCTGGGCCCCGGGACGCGCCCGACCTGTGCCACCACACCGGTCGAAACTCCCACCCTACGAACTGCCTTCCGAAATCCACCCCGCCAAGACCGGCGAGAGCCGGACCTTACCACGGTGAGTGCGTCGGCACGCCGCGTGAGACGGCGCCCGGGCGCCGACCGGGCAAGCTTTGGCCAAGGCTTTGCCGGAGCGTCACCCGTCCGAGTAGTCCACCCCGTGACATCAATGGCGATTCGAATGATTTTTTTCGGGTATGCCGGTTTCGCTCCCACCTGGGGGGCGCGGGAACATTGCGGCGCCTTTGGGCGTTGGCTCCACTGGACACGGCAAGCGGGCTAGGAGGCAGTGGGGAATGAGCGAGCGGGCTTTGCGAGGCACCCGACTGGGTGCCACCAGTTACGAGACGGACAGCGGGATAGACCTGGCCCCGCGGCAGGACGTGGAGTACGCCTGCCCGAGCGGCCACCGATTCCACATGCCCTTCTCCGTCGAGGC
Organism: Actinospica sp.; assembly: GCA_035493475.1. GTDB lineage: Bacteria > Actinomycetota > Actinomycetes > Streptomycetales > Catenulisporaceae > Actinospica. The sequence goes on along the minus strand of DATJIF010000008.1, from coordinate 45,807 downwards.
CGAGGTGCCGATGGTCTGGGAGTGCCGCGTGTGCGGTGCCCAGGCGCTGCGCGTCGGCGGCGTCGCCGAGGAGGACAAGCCGACCAAGCCGGCCAGGACGCACTGGGACATGCTGCTCGAGCGGCGCAGCATCCCGGAGCTCGAGGAGGTGCTCGCCGAGCGCCTCGAGGTGCTGCGGCACGGCGGCATCGGCGGACGCGGACGCCACTCGGCCCCGCCGGTGAACCTGGCGACCGGTGCACCGAAGGCGGCCGCCGGCGAGCAGACGGCGACGGCCCCGAAGGCGACGGCGTCCACCGCGGCCAAGAAGACCACGGCCGCGAAGAAGGCGCCCGCCAAGAAGACGACCGCGGGCACCGCCCCGGCCAAGAAGACCACGGCGAGCAAGCCGGCCCCGGCGACCAAGACCACCGACAAGCCGGTGAAGAAGACCGCGGCCAAGCGCCCGTCGGCGAAGTAGCGAGGCAAGACGACCGTCCGCGGCCGGGTCGGGCTCCGTCGCGCGGCCAGGGGACGGTCGGACGCATGGTCGAGTGCGGAGGGCGGGCTCGCGCCCGCCCCGCTCGCGACCGCAGGGGCCGTCGTCAGCCCTGCTGCTTCTTCCGCTTTCCGGTGATGGCGGCCCAGCGGTCCTCGAGGCCCCAGGCCGTGGCCCGGAAGAGCGATTCGTACATGATGCTCTTGTTCATCTTCGACACGCCGATCTCGCGCTCGACGAAGGTGATCGGCACCTCGACGATCTTCATGCCGAGGTTGTTCACCCGGCGGGTGAGGTCGGTCTGGAAGATGTAGCCGCCGGACTGCACCGAGTCCAGGCCCAGGCGCTCGAGCGTGCCGCGGCGGAAGATGCGGTAGCCGGCGGTCACGTCGCGCACCTTCAGGCCCATGACCAGGTGGATGTACGTGTTGCCGCCGCGGGACAGGATCTGGCGCTGCAGCGGCCAGTTCTCGATCTTGCCGCCCTTGACGTAGCGCGAGCCGATGACCAGGTCGGCGTTCTGCTCCTCGAGCGCCTTGAGCATCCGGGGCAGGTCCTCGGGGCGGTGCGAGCCGTCCGCGTCCATCTCGATCAGCAGCTGGTAGCCGTGCTCGAGGCCCCACTTGAAGCCCGCGATGTAGGCCGCGCCCAGGCCCTGCTTCCCGGCGCGGTGCATGACCTGGATCCGCTCGTCCTTCGCGGCCAGCTTGTCCGCGAGCTCTCCGGTGCCGTCGGGGCTGTTGTCGTCCGCGACCAGGACGTGCACCTGCGGATTGTGCTCGTGCACCCGCGTGATGATGCGCTCGAGGTTGTCCACCTCGTTGTAGGTCGGGATGATGATCAGGACCGGGGAGAGCGCGTCGGCTTCCGGCGCGGACTCGGCCGGGTTGTTCGACTCGGTCACGGGTGGGCCTTCCTTGCATTCGAAACGATGACTGAAGCAGCTGACGATGGAGCAGGCGCGGGCAGCGAGCTTACCGCCTTCAGGGAGGCTTCAGCCGCCTGGGCGCCGGGGGTGGACGCGGTCGTTACCGCACCGTCGCAGACCTCGGCCTCGGCCGAAACCGGAACGGCGGACTCGGGGGCCGCGGCGGTCGCGAAGGCCGTCTCGAGCCGCCTGCGGCGGCGGCCCGCTGCGGCGGCGTACGCCCAGGCGAGGAGGCCGAGGCCCATCATCACCCATTCGGGCGCGGCGCCGAGCCGGATCGCGAGGGTCTGCCCGGTGCGCGGCGTCACCTCGGCGGAGACGACGGCCGGAACGAACTGCTGGGTCTCCTCGACGATGTGCCCGGAGGCGTCGATGTACCCGGAGATGCCGCTGGTGGCCGCGACCATGACGGGCCGTCCGGTCTCGACCGCGCGCAGCTGGGTGATGGCCATCTGCTCGGCGGGCTGGTCGGTCCAGCCGTAGGTGGCGTTGTTGGTCTGCACCACGAGCACGCCGCCGTCGCCGAGCACCGAGGAGCGGACCATGTCGTCGTACGCGACCTCGAAGCAGATGACGGTGGCGATCTTCACGCCGCCGACCGTCAGCACGCCGGGGGTGTCGCCGGAGACGAAGTCCCTGGGCACCAGCTTCATCTCGGAGAAGTACTTGGTCAGCTCGGCGCGCCATGGGATGTACTCGCCGAACGGGACCAGGTGCCGCTTGGCGTACGTGGCGCCGGGCCCGGTGTTCGGGTCCCAGACGATGCCGAGCTCCTTGGCCTTGTCCGCGCCGACGTCCACGACCGCGCCGACCAGCGTCTGCACGCCGATCGCGGCCACCGCGCCGCTGACGATCGCGTAGGCCTCGGGACTCGCGTACGGGTCGACGTCGTCCGAGTCCTCCGGCCAGAACAGCGCGACCGGCTGCTTGGCCTTGCCGTCGGCGATCTCCTGCGCGTACTGCTGGGTGACCTTCGCATGGTTGTCGAGCACCGCGAAAGCCTGGCCGTACGCGTCGAGGCCGGTGCGCGGCACGTCGCCCTGCACCGCCGCGAGCTCGACCGGCTTCTGCGCCGTCGTCTGCAGCGGCACGAGGTTGCCGACGATCGGGAGCACCAGCGCGGCGCCGAGCCAGCCGAGCGAACCGCGCCGGCCCACCGCCGTGGCCCAGCCGATCTCCGGTGCGGTGCGCCGCGACCGGCGGGCGCTCAGCGCGCGCAGCGCCAGCGCGGCGAGCACCGTGCCGACGAGCGCGGTCGCGAAGCTGAGCAGCGGGGCGCCGCCGAGCGCCACGATCCTGGTGAGCGGCGTGTCGGTCTGGCTGAACGCGAGCCGGCCCCAGGAGAAGCCGCCGAGCGGCCAGCGGTCCCGGAAGAACTCCTCGCCGACCCACAGCAGCGCCTGCCAGAACGCGGCGAAGCGCAGCCGGGAGACCGAGGCGACGGCCGCGCCGAGCGGGGCGAAGTAGAGCGCCTCGACCAGGCCGAGGGCGATCATCGCGTCCACGCCGATGACGTCGACCCAGCGGAAGATCGTGTAGCAGAAGGCCAGCCCGAACCAGAATCCGGCCCAGGCCGCGGCCGCCCACGGACGCCTGCGGCCGCGCATCACCCGGCCCTCGCGGGCGGCGCGCACGGAGAGGGTGAATCCGGCCACCGCGATCGGTGCCAGCCACCACCAGCCGATCGGCGCGAAGGCGGGGTAGAGCAGCCCACCGGAGGCGAGCGCACCGAGGTGCGGCAGCCAAGCGCGGCCCGGTCGGGGGCGACGGGGGCGCCAGAGGTGTGCCACGAGGGGCCTTTCCGCTTGCTCGGACAACGGCAGATCGCGTGCGGACTGGAGCGGATCGTCCGCGTCAATCATCGCGCATCGGTACGGACGAATCCGCCCGCGAGCGCGGTTCCCCGCGCATTCCCACGCACTTCTTAAGCTCCGCTGGACTTTCTCATCCCGCGAGCAGATCGTGCACCACGCGTCCACGCACGGCCGTGCGCAGACAGGCCGGGACCGGCTCGCCCGGGGTGAGGTCGGGCAGGCCGGGCACTCCGGCGCGCTCGTCCGTGGACCAGGCGGCGACGCGGCTGTCCGGGGTCTGAACGACCAGGTCACCGGCCTGCCACACAGCGTACGTGGCGGCGGCTCCGGGGGCCAGCACACCCTGTTCGTCGCCGGGGACGCCCGGAGCGCCGGGCCGCAGCGCGCGCCAGCCGCCGCGGGTGTGCGCGGCGAACGCGGCGCGCACGGTGATCCGGGCGGCGGGCGTGCGGTGGAACGCGGCGGCGCGCACCGCCTCCCACGGTCCGAGCGCGGTCACCGGCGAGTCCGAGCCGAACGCGAGCACGACCCCGGCCGCGCCGTACGCCGCGAAGGGGTTCATCGCCTCGGCCCGCTCCCAGCCGAGCCGCCGCGCGTACATGCCCTCGGGCCCGCCCCAGGCCGCGTCGAAGCCGGGCTGCGCGCTGACCACGACGCCGTACCCGGCCAGCTTCTCGATCACCTTGGAGTCGGCCATCTCAGCGTGCTCGGCGCGTACCGTCAGGGCCCTGACGCGGCCCTCCCCCACGGCCGCGGCGGCGATCTCGAGGCCGCCGACCAGCAGGTCCATCGCACGGTCGCCGATCACGTGGAAGCCCGGCTGCACCCCGGCCTCGGCGCACGCGGCCAGGAACGCGCCGATCTGCTCGCCGTCCAGGTAGGCGGCGCCCTCGTGCGCCGGATCGCCGGTCTCCACGGCGTCGGTGTACGGATCGCGCAGCGCGGCGGTGCGCGAACCGATCGCGCCGTCGATGAACAGGTCGCCGCCCGCGCCGACGCCGCCGAGCCGCAGCGCCTTGAGCGGATCGCCGAGCTCGCCCCAGTAGCCGAAGACGTACGGCCCGGGCTCCTCGGCGGCGAGCTTCAGCAGGCCGGTGAAGTCGTCCTCGCCGGAGATCTGCGGTCCGCCGCACTCGTGCATCGCGCCGATGCCCAGCTCGGCGGCCCGCTTCCGCGCGGCCCGCTGCGCCTCGACGCGCTGTTCGGCGGAGACCCGGCCGAAGGCGGCGGTGCGCACGAGGTGGTGCGCGTCCTGCGCGACGAGGCCCGCCCCGCGGAATCCGGCGGCACCGACGGCCTCGGGCACGGCGGCCAGCAGCGCGGAGGAGACGGCGGCGGAGTGCACGTCCACTCGGGACAGATACACCTCGCGACCACCGGCGGCCCGGTCCAGCTCCGTGGCGCTCGGCGGGATCGCGTCGGCCCACTCGGTCTCGTCCCAACCGGTGCCGAGCACGACCGCGTCGGCCGGGAGCGTCCGCGCATACGCCGCGACCCGGTCGAGCAGGTCGGTGCCGGAGGTCGATCCGGCCAGGTCGAGACCGGTCAGCGCGAGCCCGGTGGACGTCGCGTGCACATGCGAGTCTGTGAACGCCGGGGTCACCAGCGCGCCGTTCAGGTCGATCACCGCGTCCGCCGCGTCCACGTGCAGGTCGGCGCCGTCTTCAGAGCCGATCCACGCGATCGTGTCGCCGACCGTCAGCAGCGCGGTCGCGTAGGGCTCGGCCGGGTTGTACACGGCGCCGCCGCGCAGCAGGACAGTGGGCTGGTCAGCAGTGTTCGCGGAACTGGTCACCCAGCAAAGCCTAGACGGTCACCAGTCGCGGACGTTTTCCACTCCCTGTTCGAGGGCTTCGTGCGCCCACGGGAGTTTGCGCGCGGCGGCGGCCTCGGCTTCGTCCACGATGAAGTGGATGGCGTCGTAGAGGTTCTCGCGGTAGATCGTGTCGATGAATCCCTCGGACTCGTCGAGCTCGTTGAAGGCCTCGCCGTACTCCTCGCCGATCCGGGTCAGTTCGCCGGACGCGGTCTCGGACGGGTCGGCGAGCAGGTCGAGGACCTCGCGACGCGTCTTCCGGTACTGCGATATCGCCTTCTGGTAGACGGCGGCCGGTATCTGCTCGTCGCCGTCCCAGTCGCGGAGCGGGTTCTGCATGTTCTCGGCGACCCACTCGGGCTTGCGGGGCTTGCTGATCCGCAGGTGCGTGCCGTTGCGCTCCTCGGGCTTCCACGTGGTGCGCATCGCCTTCGCGTAGTCGTCCGGGATGCTCGTGAGCCAGATCGACTCCAGCGCGGGGACGTCGGCTATGTCGAGGCGGTCGTGCGCGGTCATGCCGAACAGGTCCTTGGCGAAGAACGACTGCAGTTCGCGCAGCACGTTCAGGCTCGCGGCGTTGAGCAGGAAGCCGGGGCCGAACAGACGCAGACTCGTCAGGCGCGGGTAGCGGGCTACGAGGCGTGCGCAGTCGAGTTCGCGGATTTCGGAGATGGTCAGGTGACGGATCTCGTCGTCGGGCGCGCCATCGCCGAGTTCGGTGGCCACGATGCGGCGCTCGTGCTTCGCGTCCCAGTCTCCGCCACCGCGTCGGTGATAGAGCCGGATTCCGGGGGACCAGAATCCGTAGCTGTTCACCGGGCCCTCGTGCAGCGGCGGCACGTTTCCGATGATCTTGTAACGGCGCGGCAGGATCCAGTCGTAGTGGCAGACCGCGCCCGGACCGTCCAGCAGTACGAGTTCGCCGAGGTCCGCGACGTGCTGCGGCTCCGGGCCCGACCAGTCCAGCTGGACGACGGCGACCGACTTCTCTTCCGGGGACACGCCGACGACCTGCTCGGCTATCCACTCCCCCACGCGCTCGGAGTAGGCGGCCACCACGTCGCCGGGGGCGAGCGTGGGCGTCATCAGTCGACCGGCAGGTCGGGGGTGCGGCTATCGAAGGGAGTCGAGAGCACGATCGTGGTGCGGGTCGACACGTTCGCCGCCGAGCGGATCCGGCTGAGCAGGCCCTCGAGGTCGGCCGGCGTGGCCACCCGGATCTTCAGGATGTAGTTCTCGTCCCCGGCGACGGAGTGGCAGGACTCGATCTCGGGCAGGTCGGCGAGCTTGTCCGGCACGTCGTCGGGCGCGGCCGGGTCGAAGGGCTTGACCGAGACGAACGCGGTCAGCGGCAGGCCGAGCGCCTCCACGTCCACCACGGCCCGGTAGCCCTTGATGATCCCGCGCTGCTCCAGCCGACGGACCCGCTGGTGAGCGGCCGAGGTGGACAGGCCGGTGGCCTTGCCCACGTCCGTGTAGCTCATCCGCCCGTCCTCCAGCAGCAGCTTCACGATCTGCACATCGATGTCCTCCACGGGACAAAGGTAGCCTCCCCGGACCATCGTCGCGGCCGCGTCCACACCTTAAGAGCGTCCGGAGTGTGGGCGCGGGTCGCTATCGTGGGTCGCGGTGATCCGGGTGACGGAGGGTCAAGCATGCAGGCGACCGAGGCGATCGAGCAGGTGACCGCGGCGGCGGAGCGGTTGTGCGCGCAGGACGGGATGAGCGCGGCGCGGGCGCGCCAGGTGCGCTGGTTCGTCAAGGAGTTACGGCTGGCGCTGGCGCATCCGGAGTTCGCCCCGGCCGAACCGGTGGTCACGGCGGCCGACCTGTTCCAGCCGCAGGCGATCAGCTCCTACCTGGACCTGGGCCAGCGCGGCGAGCTGCGGACCCGGGCCAGCCGGGTGCCGAACGCGGTGTCCAGCCCGGCGTCGATGCGGGTGCGCGAGGACTGCCTGAAGCTGATCGCGCGCGAGCTGACGCTGCCGCTGGTGCTCGGCGAGCGGGTGCCGCTGCAGGAGGTGCACGAGACGGTGGACGCGCCGACGCGTTCCCAGCTGCGCTCCTACCTGCTGGACCGCGCGGAGAACCCGCCGGTGCTCGCCTCGCACGTGCGGCTGCTCGCGGTCATCGGCATGGTGCTGGACACCGGCGCGCGGGTCGGCGAGCTGTGCGCGCTGACGCTGGCGGACCTGGACCTCGAGGCGCGCGAGCCCTCGGTCACGATCGTGCGCAAGCCGCAGGCCCGGCGGATCGCGGAGCCGGTCACGGAGCGGATCACGCTCTCCCGGGGCACGGCGGCGGCGCTGCGGCACTGGCTGCGGCACCGCGAGGAGCTGATCGCGGCGTTCGACATCGGCGTGAAGTCGCTGTGGGTGTCGGTCGCGGGCAACCACGCCGGACTGCCCTCGAAGGAGGGGAACGCGATCCGCCGCCCGCCGGGGATGCCGCTGCGGCCGCGCGGGTTGCAGCGCGCCTACACGCGCGCGGTAGTGGAGCTGAACGCGGAGCTCGCGGGCTCGCCCGGCTGGCGGCCGCTGCCGTACCGGCTGGAACTGCTGCGCCGCGCGATCGACGTGCCCGCAGCCGAGTGACGGCGGGTCAGCTCGCGCGCTTGGGGTAGACGTCCTCGTCCCGCTGCTCGACGAACTCGAACTTCGCCTGCCCCTTGAACTCCTGGATCGTGGCCGTCTCGCCGCCGAGGCTCGCCTCGCGCAGCACGTCCTCGCGCTGCTGCCGCTTGGCCGCCCAGATCGAGGTGAGCCACGCGGAGGTGATCACGACGGCGCCGGTGCACGCGGTGATCCAGTCCGGCACGTCGCGCCAGACCTCCCACAGCAGCAGCACCGCGAGCAGCGCGATCGAGTAGTACGCGCCGTGCTCCAGGTAGCGGTACTCCTCCAGCGTCCCCTTGCGCACGACGTAGACGGTGAGCGACCGGATGTACGCCGCGCCGATCGCCAGGCCGAGCGTGATCAGCGCGATGTCGACCGTGACCGAGAAGGCGCCCATGACCGAGTCCATGGAGAACGTGGCGTCGAGCAGTTCCAGGTAGACGAACAGCAGGAACGCGCCCTGCCCCTCGACCGTCGAACGCGGCCGGGACTCCCCGTCGGCGTCGGCGCGGTCGGCCACCCGGCTGGAGATCAGGTGGATGCCGAGATAGCAGACCAGGCCGACCAGGCAGCCGACGACCACTCGGGTGCGGTCCTCGGCCGGCACCGTCACCCCGGCCACGGCCGTGAACAGCAGCGCGATCAGCAGGGGTACGCCGCGGCGGCCGAGCACGGCGGGCAGCCGCCGCTCGACCGCGGGCCACCAGTGCACCTCGCGCTCCTCGCGGAAGAACGCGATGGCGATCATCAGCAGGAAGATCCCGCCGTACGCGGCGATGCCGGGCTGGGCGGTGAGCAGCAGCGAGTGGTAGCGGGTCGGGTCCTGGTAGGCGAGGTCAACGGCGCGCCACGGCGAGAGGTGCGCGCCGATCGCGACGATGATCAGCGGCAGCAGCAGGCGCATCCCGATCGCCGCGATCACCACGCCGACCGTCATGAACATCCGCTGCCAGTAGCGGTTCATCCGGGCCAGCACGGTCGCGTTCACGATGGCGTTGTCGAAGGAGACCGCGATCTCCAGCACGCCGAGCAGCGCCACGACCACCAGGCCCTGCGTGCCGCCGATGACGAATCCGCCCGCGAGCGCCGCGAGTGCGACGATATGCGCGAAGCCGAAGATCCGGGAACTCTCGCCGCCTCGAAACATCCGCGCCGCCCTGGGATGTGGTGTCGAACAGGTTCGCTGCGCAGGTCGTGGACCTGACTACAGGTAACTTACCCGCGGATCGCCCGCGCAGCCTCGTGACAATGCTCTCATAGGAGCATTCGGTGCACTTGCATGCGCCGGTACCGCCGGTGACTCAGCCGCGCTCCAGCGCGCGGGCGATCACCCGGCGCTGGATCTGGTTGGTGCCCTCCACGATCTGCAGCACCTTCGCCTCGCGCATGTACCGCTCGACCGGGAAGTCGGTGGTGTAGCCCGCACCGCCGAGCACCTGCACGGCGTCCACGGTGGTCTGCATCGCGGCGTCGGTGCAGTGCAGCTTGGCGATCGCCGCCTGCCGGGCGAAGGGCAGGCCGAGGTCGCGCAGCCGGGCCGCGGCCAGGTACGCGGCGCGGCCGACCTCGGTGCGCGCGGCCATGTCGGCGAGCAGGAAGCCGACCGCCTCGTGCCGGATGATCGGCTTGCCGAACTGCTCGCGCTGCCTGGCGTACGCGGTGGCCACGTCGAGGGCCGCCTGCGCCACGCCGACCGCGCAGGCGGCGATGCCGAGCCGGCCGCAGTCCAGCGCCTTCATCGCGATCTCGAAGCCCTGGCCGAGCTCGCCGATCTGACGCTCCGTCGGGACCCGCACGCCCTCGAAGATCATCTGGGAGGTGGTGCTGGCGCGCATGCCCATCTTGTGCTCGGGCTCGGCCGCGGTCAGGCCCGGCGTGCCGGAGTCGACCAGGAACGCGCTGATGCCCTTCGAGCCCGGGCCGCCGGTGCGCGCGAGGACGGTGTAGAAGTCGGCCTGGCCGCCGTGCGTGATCCAGGCCTTGGTGCCGTCGATGACGTAGTCGTCGCCGTCCGCCGCGGCCCGGGTGGTGAGGTTCGCCGCGTCCGAGCCGTGCTCCGGCTCGGACAGGCAGTAGGCGCCGAGCTGCTCGCCGCCGATCATGTCCGGCAGCCAGCGCTTGCGCTGCTCGTCGGTGCCGTATCCGGCGAGCGCGTGGCAGGCGAGGGTGTGCACCGAGACGCCGAGCCCGACCGCGAGCCAGTGCCTGGCGAGCTCCTCGACCACCTGGAGGTAGACGGCGTACGGCTGGCCGCCTCCGCCGAGCTCCTCGTCGTAGGGCAGGCCGAGCAGTCCGGAGCGGCCGATCAGCCGGAAGACGTCCCGCGGGAACTCGGAGGCGGCCTCGGCGGCCGCGGCGCGCGGCGCGAGCTCCTCGGCGCCGAGCTCCTCGGTGAGTTCGAACAGCGCCTGCGACTCCTCGGTCGGCAGCAGGGCGCGACGGATGGCATCCATGGTCACTCCGGCGTGACGGCCGCCCAGATCGTGGGCGGAAGCGGTCAAGGGCGCGGCCCGGGGATCACCCGGTCCACGCCCTCAAAATACCGCGATTCGCGGACTCTCAATGCACGTCTAGGCCGTACCGGTCAGGTCAGAAGTTGCCGGAGCCCGACGAGGAGCTCGACGAGGACAAGGTGGAGTCGCCCTGACCGGCCTCGATCTTCTTGATGTCGCTGACGATCGTGTCGGCCGGGATCGCGAAGCCGAGGCCGACCGAGCCGGACTCGGAGCTCGAACTGGACGAGGAGGTGGAGTAGATCGCCGAGTTCATCCCGATGACCTGGCCCTGGCTGTTGAGCAGCGGGCCGCCGGAGTTGCCCGGGTTGATCGACGCGTCGGTCTGGATGGCCGTGTAGGTGACGGTGGTCTCGGTGCCGCCCCAGTTGAAGCCGGGGAAGCCGCCGCTGTTGTTGCCGGTGCCCTGCGTGGTGGACTCGGTGATGGAGACCTTGCGGTTCAGCGCGGAGACGATGCCGCTGGTCACGGTGTTCTGCAGGTCGTCCGGCGAGCCGATCGCGATGGTCTCGTCGCCCACCTGCACGTTCGAGGAGTCGGCGAAGGTGACCGGCTTCCAGGTGTAGCTGGAGGCGTTCTCGACCTGGATGACCGCGATGTCGTCGGCCGAGATGTAGCCGATCACCTTGGCGCTGTAGGTCTTGCCGTCGTACGTGGTGACGGTGAGCTTGCCGCCAGAGGAGACGTAGTCCGCGATGACGTGGTTGTTGGTGACGATGGTGCCGTTGCTGGAGATCACCATGCCGGAGCCGATGCCCTCGGAGCTGTTGGTGGTCTCGGTGATCTTCACGACGCTCGGCAGCACCGTCTTGGCGACCGCGCCGACCGTGGTGGTGGTGTCGGAGCTGTTCGAGCCGGTGACCACGCTCACCGTGGAGCCGGTGTCGTTGTAGCGGTGGTCGAAGTACGCGCCGGAGACTCCGCCTATCGCCGCGGCCAGCACCGCGATCGACAGCGCCAGGCTCATCCCGACCTTGCGGGCGTTGCGCTTGGGCACGGAGCCGTGCAGCGAGAGCTCCGGCGGGACCGGCGGGAGGTTGCCGGTGCCGCCCGGGCCGACCGGTCCGAAGGGTCCGGCGGCGCCCGGGTACTGCTGCTGCTCGGCCGAGGCCCAGGCGTACTCCCCCGTGTGCGCGGTGAGCACCTGCGACTGCGGCTGCGGCTGCGGGGACTGCGGGGCGCCGTAGGGCGCGGCTGCGTGCTGCGGGTGGCCCGCGTGCGGGGCCGGCGAGGAGGAGGGGGTCTGCGGCGTCTCGGTCATGGGGATACCTTCGGCGCCGAACTTGAGAGGGCGCTGAGACCTTTTCGAGACCCATCCAAGAAGTCCGCCACGTCTGTTTTCAGCCCAAGAATCCCGTGAGAAATCTCAGCGGCGTGCGACCCGGATTGACCGTTCGGCGACGGAAAGGGGCGACGCGCCGGGGCTCAGAGCGCGAAGGCACCCCGGCGCGTCGCAGGTATAGCTACCATCTGCTCAGATCCGACGCGAGAAGGTATATCCAAACGTGACCGTCTACGTCGGGCCCCGCTTGGGTAGGGGGCGCACTGGTGTAACGGGCGCGAGGAGGTTGGGCTCATGAGCGAGCTTGCGAGCGAATCAATGAGTACAGTGCGTGCGCGAACGCGCCGACCGAGCGCCAGCGAGGTCGCGGCGTGAGCGGGAGCGAATTCGACCTCGGGAAGCTGCTGGGCGAACGGGCCGGCGAGGGGCACCGGCTGCAGGGGAAGATGCTCAACCCCCAGCTGCCCCGGATGCTGCACGCAATCGGCTTCGACCGGACGTACACCCGGGCCGAGGGCGCCTACATGTACGACGCCGAGGGCCGCGACTACCTGGACTTCCTCTCCGGCTTCGGCGTCTTCGGGGTGGGCCGCAACCACCCGGTGGTGCGGGACGCGCTGCACCAGACGCTGGACGCGGACCTCGCCGACCTGATCCAGTTCGACTCGCCGCTGCTCGCCGGCCTGCTGGCGGAGAAGCTGCTGGCCCGGGCGCCGCACCTGGAGCGCGTCTACTTCGGCAACAGCGGCACGGAGGCCGTCGAGGCGGCGCTGAAGTTCGCGCGGTTCGCCACCGGCCGTCCGCGCATCGTCTACTGCGACCACGCGTTCCACGGGCTGACGACCGGTTCGCTGTCGGTGAACGGCGCCGCGGAGTTCCGGGACGGGTTCGACCCGCTGCTGCCGGACACCCGGATCGCGCTCGGGGACCTCGAGGCGCTGGAGGCGGAGCTGCGCAAGGGCGGCGTCGCGGCGCTGCTGATCGAGACGATCCAGGGCAAGGGCGTGCTCGAACCGCCGCCCGGGTTCCTGCGCGCGGCGCACGAACTGCTGAAGGCGCACGGCGCGCTGCTGATCTGCGACGAGGTGCAGACCGGCATCGGACGCACCGGCGAGTTCTTCGCGTACGAGCACGAGGACGTGCAGCCGGACATCGTGACCGTGGCGAAGGCGCTGTCCGGCGGCTTCGTGCCGGTGGGCGCGACGCTGGCGAAGGACTGGATCTTCGAGAAGGTCTACTCCTCGATGGACCGGGTGCTGGTGCACGACTCGACCTTCGGCTCCAACGCGATGGCGATGGTGGCCGGGCTCGCCACGCTCCAGGTGATCGAGGACGAGGACCTGATCGCGAACGCGCAGCGGATGGGCGATCTGCTGCTGGCCGAGCTGCGGAACCGGATCGACAAGTACGAGATGCTCACCGAGGTGCGCGGCCGCGGTCTGATGATCGGGTTCGAATTCGGCAAGCCGCGCTCGCTGAAGCTCAAGGCGGGCTGGAACACCCTGCAGGCCGCGCGCAAGGGGCTGTTCGCGCAGATGGTGGTGGTCCCGCTGTTCCAGCGGCACCGCATCCTGACCCAGGTCTCCGGCGACCACGTCGACATCATCAAACTGCTGCCGCCCTTGACGATCGGCGAGCGCGAGGTGGAACGTTTCCTCGACGCCTTCGACGACGTGATGCGGGACGCCCACAAGGGGACCGGGCTGATGTGGGACTTCGGGCGCACCCTCGTCACGCAGGCCGTCAAGCGGGGGTAGGCCGTGCCCGTCGCCCCGGCGCGTAGTAGTAACGTCCACCTCAATGAAGAGGCTGAAGTGACGATAGAACCCGCGGCGTCCCGCGTGACGGGGGACGCCGGCGACCCGGCGTACTTCGCCGCCCGGGCCGCCGAGCAGGCCTCGGCCGAGAACTTCCCGGTCGCGATGCGCGTGCTCCCGAAGGCGGTGCGCGACGACCTCGCCGCGTTCTACGTCTTCGCGCGGTACGTGGACGACCTCGGGGACGAGTTGACCGGGGACCGCACCGCCGCGCTCACCGAGGTGGACGCCGACCTCGGCCGGCTCGGCTCCGGCGGTACCCCGAAGCTGGACCCGGTGCGCGGCCTGGCCCGCTTCGTCACCGACGGGCGGGTGCCGGTCGAGCCCTTCCACGACCTGGTCGCCGCGAACCTGATGGACCAGGTCAAGACCCGGTACGCGACGTTCGCCGAGCTGGTCTCGTACTGCCGGCTCTCGGCGAACCCGGTGGGCCGGGTGGTGCTGCACCTGGCCGGGCAGGCGACGCCGCAGAACGTGGCGGACTCGGACGCGGTGTGCACCGGGCTGCAGATCATCGAGCACATCCAGGACGTGGCCGAGGACCGCGGCAACGGCCGGATCTACCTGCCGAGCGAGGACCTGCTCGCCTTCGGGGTGCGCGAGGACGAGCTGGACTTCGAACACGCGGACGAGGACCTCAAGGCGCTGCTGCGCTGGGAGGCGGGCCGCTCGGCGGTGATGGTGGCCAAGGGCGTTCCGCTGACCCGGCGGCTGCGCGGCTGGGCCAGGCCCGCCGTGATCGGCTACGTGGCGGGCGGCCGGGCCGCGCTCACGGCGCTGCGGAAGATCGACTACGACGTGCTCGCGGGCGCCCCGGCCACCGACAAGAAGGGCGTGCTGCGGGCTGCGCTGGGTGTCGTCGTCGGAAGGAAGCGCTGAGCGCGGGCCGCCGAGACCTGCGCCGGAGCCTTCGCACGACCGTTCGGCGGACGAAAGCGCAACGCCGCCGATATAGGTCATTCGACGGGGGGAATCCGTGGATCACACGTCGTAGGATGCCCGGGTGACCACCAGTACAGAACTCGCGGCCGCATATGCACTGTGTGAGCGCATCGTCGGGAGCCAGGCCAAGAACTTCTCCTACGGCATCAGGCTGCTGCCCGGGCCGAAGCGCCGGGCGCTGTCCGCGATCTACGCCTTCGCCCGCCGGGTGGACGACATCGGGGACGGGGACCTGCCGCACGACGCGAAGATCGCCGGCCTGGTCGAGGTCCGGCGGCAGGCCGAGCACCCGGAGCGCTTCCCCGAGGACCCGGTGCTCGTCGCGCTGGCCGACTCGGCCCGCCGCTATCCGATCGACCTCGGCGCGTTCGGCGAGCTCGTGGACGGCTGCGAGATGGACCAGGTCGGCACCGTCTACCAGTCCTGGGACGAGCTCGCGGTGTACTGCCGCAACGTGGCCGGCTCGATCGGGCGGCTCTCGCTGGGCGTGTTCAACCCGCCCGCGCTGCACACCGAGCCGAAGCAGACCGAGGAGCTCGCGGACAAGCTCGGCCTCGCGCTGCAGCTGACGAACATCCTGCGCGACGTGCGCGAGGACCTGCAGGGCGGGCGCGTCTACCTGCCGAAGAAGACTCTCGACGAGTTCGAATGCGAACTAAAGCTGGGTCAGAACGGCAACCTGGACCCGCAGGGCGGCCGGCTGGCCAAGGTGATCCGCTACGAGGCCGAGCGCGCCGAGGCCTTGTACAAGGAAGGTCTCGCGCTGCTGCCGCTGCTGGACTGGCGTTCGCGCGGCTGCTGCGGGGCGCTGTCCGGGATCTACCACGCGCTGCTCAAGGTGATCGCGGCCGAGCCGGAGGCCATCTACGGCCAGCGGCTCTCGCTGCCCGCCAAGACCAAGCTCGCGGTGGCCGGCCGCGCGCTGCGTCCCCAGCTGTCCGACCTGCGGCCGGGTCGATGACGCGCGGCCCGAAGCGGGACGTGGACGGCGACTGGCCCGCCACGGAGCACGGTCCGACCGGCGCGGACGGGGCGCCGCACGCGCTCGTCGTCGGCGGCGGCCTGGCCGGAATCACCTCGGCGCTGATCCTGGCCGAACGCGGCTGGCGGGTCACCCTCGCCGAGGCGCGGCCGCGGCTCGGCGGGCGCGCGACCTCGTACCAGCGCCGCGAACTGACGGTCGACAACGGCCAGCACGTCTTCCTGCGCTGCTGCACGGCCTACCGCGCGCTGCTGGAGCGGCTGGACGCCGGGCCCTCCTCGGGCCTGTCCGTGCTGCAGGACCGGCTGGACATCCCGCTGCGCGCGCCGGACGGGAAGACCGCGCGGCTCAGGCGCACCGGCGCCCCGGCCCCGCTGCACCTGGCCGGGAGCCTGCTGGGCTACGGCCTGCTGCCGGCGCGGGACCGGGCCAGGCTCGGGCGCGCCGCGCTGGCGCTGCGGTTCACCGATCCGGCGGATCCGGCCGTGGACGCGCAGGGCTTCGGCCCCTTCATGCGCAGGCACGGGCAGTCCGGGACCGCCGTGAACCGGCTCTGGTCGGTGATCAGCACCGCGACCCTGAACATCGATCCCGACGCGGCGTCACTCGCGCTGGCCGCCAAGGTCTTCCGCACCGGGCTGCTCGAGGACAACGCCGGCTCCGACCTGGGCTACGCCGCGGTGCCGCTCGGCGAGATCCACGACACGCGGGCCCGCGCGGCGCTCACGAAACAAGGCGTGGACGTACGGGACGCTACGAAGGTGCTCTCCCTCGACGCCGCGCGCAACGTCACCCTGCGCACCCGGGACGAGGGCGAACTGACGCTGCGTCCGGACGCCGTGGTGCTGGCCGTGCCGCACGACGTCGCCGCCGGGCTGCTGCCGCCGGAGGTGCCGCGGCCCTTCGCGGAGCTCGGGCACAGCCCGATCATGAACGTGCACGTGCGCTACGACCGTCCGGTGCTGGACGGCCCCTTCCTGGCCGGGGTGGACTCCCCGGCGCAGTGGATCTTCGACCGGACCGGTCCCACGGGCCTGCCGGGCGCGGGGCGCTACGTGGCGGTGACGGTGTCGGCGGCGGACGCGCTGATCGACCAGCCGGTGGCCGACCTTCGGCCACTGTTCGAGAGCGAACTGGCCAGGCTGCTGCCGAAGGCGCGCGATGCCGCGGTCGAGGAGTTCTTCGTCACCCGGGAGAAGCACGCCACGTTCCGGCAGGCCAGCGGCACCGCCGCGCTGCGTCCCGGGCCGGCCACGCCGGTCGAGGGGCTCTACCTGGCCGGCGCGTGGACCGCCACCGGGTGGCCGGACACGATGGAGAGCGCGGTACGCAGCGGGATTAGCGCGGCGCGCGTTGCGCAAGAACAGTGGGTGACGACTCACCGCACCGAACAGGAGCAGGGGTTTGACTGAGACGCAGAGCGCGGAGACGGTTCAGCGCACCGCGGCGGAGATCTTCACCGAGACGAAGAAGCTGGTGGACCCCGAGATCGAGCGTCGGCTCGACGGGCTGCACCCGACGATGCGCGGGATCGCCCGGTACCACTTCGGCTGGCAGGACGCCGCCGGCCGCCCGGACCCGCACGGCTCCGGCGGCAAGGCGCTGCGGCCCGCGCTGGCCGTGCTCGGGGCCCGCGCGGTGGGCGCGGGCGGCGACGAGCCCGCCGTGCTCGACGCCGCGGCCGCCGTGGAGCTGATCCACAACTTCTCGCTGCTGCACGACGACATCATGGACGGCGACCGCACCCGGCGGCACCGGCCGACCGCGTGGACCGTGTTCGGGGAGAACCAGACGCTGCTGGCGGGCTGCGCGCTGCAGACGCTGGCGTTCGAGGCGCTGGCCGAGCGCACGCCGTCCGCGGTACTCGCCCTCGGTGCGATGGTGCAGGAGTTGATCGCGGGCCAGAGCGAGGACCTCGGGCTCGAGGGCGACGAGTCGGCCACCGTGGAGCGGTGCCTGACGATGGAGCAGGGCAAGACCGCGAGCCTGCTGTCCGCGAGCGCGAGCCTCGGTGCGCAGGCGTACGGCGCGGACCCCGACCAGGTGCGGCTGCTCGCCGAGTACGGCCACCACCTCGGCATGGCCTTCCAGCTCGTGGACGACATGCTGGGCATCTGGGGCGAGACGGACACCACGGGCAAGCCGGTGGCGGCCGACCTCGCCGCCCGCAAGCGCTCCGCTCCGGTCGTGGCGGCCCTCACGGCGGGCAACGAGGCCGGGGCGCAGCTGCGCGCCGTGCTCGCCCGGCCGGAGGAGCTGAGCGCCGCGGATCTGGTGCGCGCGGCCGATCTCGTCGAGCGCGCCGGGGGCCGCTCGTGGACCCGGGACCGCGCCGACCTGCACACTCGCGAGGCACTCGCCCGTTTGGACCGCTTGGCGCCGCCGCCCAGCGCACTCGCCGATCTCGCCGAAGTCACCAGGTTTCTCCTTTCAAGGACGTGGTAAGGGGCGTGCCGAGGAGGCACGCTGACATGACTGCGATTGCGGAACGGCCGGTATCAACCGACCGCACCCCGGGCCCACCCGAGGCCGCACACCACGCCGCCGGAGCCGCGCGCGAGCACCTGCTCGGGCTGCAGGATCCGGCCGGCTGGTGGAAGGGGGAGCTGGCGACCAACGTCACGATGGACGCCGAGGACCTGCTGCTGCGCGAGTTCCTCGGGATCGCGGACCCGCTGACCGTCGAGCACACGGCCCGGTGGATCCGTTCCCAGCAGCGCGCGGACGGCACCTGGGCCACCTTCCACGGCGGCCCGGCCGAGCTGTCCACCACCGTCGAGGCGTACGTGGCGCTGCGGCTGGCCGGGGACGCGCCGCGGGACGCGCACATGGCCCGGGCGGCCGAGTGGATCCGGGAGAACGGCGGGCTCGAGTCGACCCGGGTGTTCACCCGGATCTGGCTGGCCCTGTTCGGCCTGTGGAGCTGGGACGACCTGCCGGCGATGCCGCCCGAGCTGATCTTCCTGCCGAGGCAGGTGCCGCTGAACGTCTACGACTGGGCCTGCTGGGCCCGGCAGACGGTGGTGCCGCTGACCATCGTCTGGCACTACAAGCCGACCCGGCCGCTGCCGTTCGGGGTGGACGAGCTGCGCACCGGCGTCGTGCCCGGACCGGCCCCGGACGAGGACCGGATCTCCACGTTCTTCCGCGGCCTGGACCGCTGGCTGCACCGCTACGAGAAGCGCCGCGTCCCGGTGCTGCGCCGCGCGGCGCTGCGCCAGGCCGCCGAGTGGATCATCGCGCGGCAGGAGGCGGACGGCTGCTGGGGCGGGATCCAGCCGCCCTGGGTCTACTCCCTGATGGCGCTGCACCTGATGGGCTACCCGATGGACCACCCGGTGATCCGCGCGGGCCTGGCGGGCCTGGAGGGCTTCACCGTGCGCGAGGAGTCCCCGTCCGGACCGATGCGCCGGCTGGAGGCCTGCCAGTCCCCGGTCTGGGACACCGCGCTGGCGCTGGTGGCGCTGGCCGACTCGGGCGTCGAGGCGCGCCACGAGGCGTACGTGCGCGGGACCGACTGGCTGCTCGGCGAGGAGGTCACGGTCAAGGGCGACTGGTCGGTGCGCCGGCCCGCGCTCGCCCCCGGCGGCTGGGCCTTCGAGTTCGCCAACGACGGCTACCCGGACACCGACGACACCGCCGAGATCCTGCTGGCGCTGCTGCGGGCCCGCAACCCCGACGGCGAGCCGGTACGCGAGCGCCGGATCCGCGCCGCGACCGACCGCGGCCTGGCCTGGGTCGGCGGGATGCAGTCCAAGGACGGCGGCTGGGGCGCGTTCGACGCGGACAACACCCGAACCCTGATCAACAAGCTGCCGTTCTGCGACTTCGGCGCCGTGATCGACCCGCCCTCGGCGGACGTGACCGCGCACATCGTCGAGGCGTACGCCGCGCTGGGGAAGGCGCACGACCCGGCGGCGCTGCGCGGGATCCGCTGGCTGCTGGACCACCAGGAGCAGGACGGCTCCTGGTTCGGCCGCTGGGGCGCGAACCACGTGTACGGCACCGGGGCCGTGGTGCCCGCGCTGGTCGCGGCGGGCGTCGCGCCCTCGCACCCGGCGCTGCGCCGCGCGACGGCCTGGGTGATCGCGCATCAGAACCTGGACGGCGGCTGGGGCGAGGACCTGCGCTCGTACGTCGACCCCTCGTGGATCGGCCGCGGCGACTCCACCGCCTCGCAGACCGCCTGGGCGCTGCTCGCGCTGCTGTCCGTGGCCGAGACCCCGGCGGCGGTGACCGAGGAGCTGCGCGCGGCGATCGACCGCGGCGTGCTGTACCTGGCGGAGACTCAGCGCTCCGACGGCACCTGGGACGAGGAGCTGTTCACCGGCACCGGCTTCCCGGGCGACTTCTACATCAACTACCACCTGTACCGGCTTGTCTTTCCGCTGACCGCGCTGGGCCGAGCCGTAGACTTTTACAGTGTGAACAAGCACACCGCCGATTACGACGTTGTGGAAAGCCGATGAGCGAGCTTGCGAGCGAATCCATCGGTGCAGTCGCGAACGCCCGACGCGACGCCGGTGAAATGTTGCGGAGCGCCCCGGTTACGGTTGCGGCGGCGCTGGGCCTGGAGGCGCGGGCGCTGCGGCGCGGCGCGGGTCTGGAGACCAGCGTGGTGACCGTGGGCATGCGGGCCGCGCGCGCGGCCCGGATGCTGCCGAGGGACGGCGCGCCCGTCGTGCTCGCGGGCGTCGCGGGCGGCCTGCCCGCGGACGTGCGCGCGGGCGACGTCGTGGTGTCCACCGAGGTGCACGGCCCGGACGGCGCCGTGGTCCGCTCCCCCGCCGCGCCGCTGCTGGCCGCCGCGATCCGCAGGGTCCTGCCGAACGTCCGGGTGCACCTGGGCCCGACCGTGACCACCGACCGGATCGTGCACGGCAAGCGGCGCCGGGCGCTGGCCGCCGAGGGCTACCTCGCGGTGGACATGGAGGCCTCGGTCCTCGGCACGCTCACGGACTCGCCGTACGCGACGGTCCGGGTCGTGGTGGACGACGCGTCGGCGGGGCTGATGCACCCGGCGACGCCCGGCCGCGGCCGCAACGCGCTGCGAACCCTGGCGCGGCTGGTCCCGGCGATCGAGTCCTGGGCCTCCGCCGCGCACCCGTCGCGGCGGGTCGTGCTGGCCTCGCCGCGCTCGTTCTGCGCGGGCGTGGACCGCGCGATCGAGATCGTCGAGCAGGCGCTGGAGACCTACGGGGCCCCGGTGTACGTGCGGCGGCAGATCGTGCACAACACGTACGTGGTCGCGGACCTGGAACGGCGCGGCGCGGTGTTCGTCGAGGAGCTCGACGAGGTGCCGGACGGCGTCCCGGTCGTGCTCTCGGCGCACGGCGTGGCCCCGGCGGTCCGGCTCGAGGCGGACGCGCGCGGCCTGGCCGTGGTCGACGCGACGTGCCCGCTGGTCGCCAAGGTGCACTCCGAGGCGCGCCGGGCGCTGCGCGACGGCAACAGCGTCGTGTTCATCGGGCACCCGAACCACGACGAGTCCGAGGGCCTGATGGGCGAGGACCCGAACCCGGCCGCGCCGCGCATCCACCTGGTGGAGACGCCGGAGCAGGTCGAGGCGCTCGAGGTGCCGGACCCGGACCGGGTCGCCTACCTGATGCAGACCACGCTGGCCGAGGACGAGGCCGAGCACGTGGTCAAGGCGCTGCGGGAGACCTTCCCGGGCATCGGCGAACCGCCGAGCTCCGACATCTGCTACGCGACGACGAACCGGCAGCGCGCGATCCGCGACGTGGCCGCGGGCGCCGACGTGGTGCTGGTGGTCGGCTCGCCCAACTCGTCCAACTCGCTGCGCCTGGTCGAAGTGGCCGAGCGCGCGGGGGCCGCGGCCTACCTGGTCGACAGCCCCGAGCAAGTCGATCCCGAGTGGCTGGCCGGCGCGGGCGTCGTCGGCATCACCGCGGGCGCCTCGGCGCCCGCGCCGCTGGTGGAGGCGGTGGTCGCGGCGCTGGCCGCGCTCGGCCCGATCCGCCGCGAGGAGCCCGCGGGCATCGAGGAGACCTATCGCTTCACCCTGCCGGCGATGCCCGCGCTGCCGTCGAAGAAAGTGTGAGAGGGGAACCATGTCCATCCCGATGCGGCAGACCGCGAGGCTTGGCGCTTACCTGTTCAAGCAGAAGATCAAGGGAGTCAAGAAGTTCCCGCTGATCGTCGAGCTCGAACCGCTGTTCGCCTGCAATCTCGCGTGCGCCGGCTGCGGCAAGATCCAGCACCCGCACGACGTGCTCAAGCAGCGCATGCCGGTCGAGCAGGCCGTCGGCGCGATCATGGAGTCCGGCGCGCCGATGGTCTCGATCGCGGGCGGCGAGCCGCTGATGCACCCGCAGATCGACGAGATCGTCCGGCAGCTGATCGCGAAGAAGAAGTTCGTCTACCTGTGCACGAACGGACTGCTGCTCAAGCGGCACATCCACAAGTTCAAGCCGTCGCCGTACTTCGCCTGGGTCGTGCACATCGACGGCCTGAAGGAGGCGCACGACCGGGCCGTGAGCAAGGAGGGCGGCTTCGAGGGCGCGGTCGAGGCGATCCGGCTGGCGAAGGAGGCCGGGTTCAAGGTCAACACGAACACCACCTTCTTCAACACCGACACGGCGCAGTCCGTGATCGAGGTGCTGGACTACCTGAACGACGACCTCAAGGTCGACAACCTGATGATCTCCCCGGCGTACGCCTACGAGAAGGCGCCGGACCAGGAGCACTTCCTCGGCGTCACGCAGACCCGGGAGCTGTTCAAGAAGGCCTTCGCGGACGGCCGCCGGCAGAAGTGGCGGTTCAACCACTCGGCGCTGTTCCTGGACTTCCTGGAGGGCAAGAAGGACTTCGAGTGCACCCCCTGGGGCATCCCGTCCTACTCGCTCTTCGGCTGGCAGCGGCCCTGCTACCTGCTCAACGACGGCTACGTCTCGACCTACAAGGAGCTGATCGAGACGACCGACTGGGACAAGTTCGGCCGGGGCAAGGACCCGCGCTGCGCCAACTGCATGGCGCACTGCGGCTACGAGCCCTCGGCGGTGCTCGCCACGATGGGCTCGCTGCGCGAGTCGATCCGGGCGGCCAGGGACATCTAAGATTCGGTTAAGCCTCGGGTGCCCGTGCTCTGGCGCGGGCACCCGTGTTTGGGAGATCATTGTGGTCTGATGCCTCAGCGGCGGGATCGGGAATCCATGGTTCGAGCAGGACGGGAGCGGGCGCGGCGGCGCACCGTCGGGCTCGCGGTCGCGGGTGCCGGGGTGATCGCCGTCGGCGCCGGGGTCCTGTGGCCCACCGTCGGCCACCGGGGCTCGGTCGCCGGCTCCGGCGGCGGGGTGATCCCGATCCCCTCGGCCGACGCGTCCGCCGCCGGCTCCTACTGGGCCTCCCGGCTGGCCAGCACCGCGGCGGCGACGGCTCCGCAGGCCTCCGGCTCGGCCGCGTCCGCGTTCGGCCGCGGCACCGTGCTGCCGAACCCGACCGCCAACGGCATAGGCTCGAGCTCCGGCGTCGGGAACCAGCAGGCTGAGTTCAGCGCCGCGTCCGCCGCCCCGATGGCGGTGTCCAGCCCGCTCACCGGCACCGCGTTCGACGGCGTGGCCCAGGTCGGGGCGATGTTCAGCACCTCGGACGGCTCCATCTCCGGCCAGGGGCACTACTGCACCGGCAGCGTGGTCAACAGCCCCGAGGGCGACATCGTGGTGACCGCGGCGCACTGCGTCTACGACTCCTCGGGCGTCTACACCGACATCGCCTTCGTGCCCGGCTACCACGACGGCCAGGACCCGTACGGCGTGTGGATCCCGTCCGCGGTGGTCGTGCCGCCGCAGTGGGCCTCGAGCAGCGACCCGAACTACGACGTGGCCTTCCTGGTCGTGCACGAGGAGGGCTCCGGCACGAAGATCCAGGACGTGGTGGGCGGGGACGAACTCGGCCTGAGCCCGAGCTACACCAACCTGACCCGGGTCATCGGCTACCCGGAGTCCACCGAGGAGCCGGTGAACTGCACGAACTACACCTCGGAGTTCAGCGACCCGTCGCTGGTCACCCCGCAGCTGCAGTTCGACTGCGACAACTATCCGGGCGGCACCAGCGGCGGGCCGTTCCTGCAGGACGTGGACTCGAACACGGACCTCGGCACGGTCGTCGGCGTGATCGGCGGCTACGAGGCCGGGGGCGACGTGCCGAACGTGTCGTACTCCGTCTACTTCGCCGACTGGGTCGGCTCGCTGTTCGCGCAGGCTGAATCCGAGGGCTGATTCACCCCGATCACCTGTGCACATGCGGAATTCGTAGCATTCGCGAAACGGATCCGCCATCGAGGTGTCACCGGGCGCTGACACGGTGCGCGCAATCACGCACATGCACGTTCACCTTGCTTTGACGAACGGAGCGCACCGTGCACCTCGACTACATCCCGTACCCCGCGACCGGCTACTCCTCGGGGGACGCCGCCTGGCAGCTGACCGCGGCCACCCTCGTCGGCCTGATGAGCCTGCCGGGCCTGGCGGTGCTCTACGGCGGCCTGGTCCAGAAGAAATGGGCCGTCAACACGATGCTGATGGCCTTCAGCGCGTTCTCCCTGGTGCTGCTCGTGTGGGCGCTGTGGGCGTTCAACATGGGATTCGGCAGTCCATGGATCAAGACCACGGTGGCCGGGTCGACGAGCGGGTTCGTCGGCATGCCGAAGACGGCGCTCGGGGCCGGGCAGGAGTCTCAGGCCTCGATTCCACTGCTGACCGGACTGATGCCGCACTTCAATTTCTCCGAATCGGCGCTGTTCTACTTCCAGTTCGTGTTCGCCGCGATCACCCCGCTGCTCTGGCTCGGTTCGGTGATCGGCCGGATGAGCTTCAAGGCGTGGCTGATCGTCGTGCCGCTGTGGACCTCGATCGTCTACACGGTGGACGCGTTCATGCTGTGGGGCGGCGGATTCTGGGCGGGCATGGGCGCGGTGGACTACTCCGGCGGCTACGTGATCCACCTGTCGGCGGGCACCGCGGGCTTCGTGGCGGCGGCGGTGATCGGGCCGCGGCTGAAGAAGGACCGCGAGCACGGCGCCCCGAACAACCTGCTGCTGTGCGCGACCGGCGCCGGAATCCTCTGGCTGGGCTGGAACGGGTTCAACGGCGGCGACCCGTACTTCGCGGGCGCGGACGCGGCGCTGGCCGTGGTCAACACGAACATCTGCACCGCCGTCGCGCTGCTGACCTGGCTGCTGATGGACATGTTCTTCAGCCCGTCGAAGAAGCCGACGCTGCTCGGCTCGATCAACGGCATGATCGTCGGCCTGGTCACCATCACCCCGGCGGCCGGCTACGTCAACGGACTCGGCGCGATCTGCCTCGGCGTGATCACCTCGGCGGTCGTGTGGCTCAGCTGGTACAAGCTGTCCAAGAAGTGGTTCTTCAAGAAGGTGGACGACACCCTCGGCGTCGTCTACACGCACGGTATCGCAGGGCTCTGCGGCGGACTGCTGGTGGGCGTGTTCGCCGACCCGAACGTGCTCGTCTACCTGGGCGGCGACGCCAAGACCTCGCCGTTCTCGGTGACCGGCCTGCTCTACGGATCGCACACCTGGAAGCAGCTGGAGGTGCAGGCGGGCGCGGCGCTCACCGTGATCGGCTGGACCGCGCTGTGCACGTTCCTGATCCTCAAGTTCGTCGGACTGTTCGTCAAACTCCGGCTGACGGACGAACAACTCGAGACCGGCGACCTCGCGATCCACGACGAGGTCGTCTACCCGAGCGACACGCTCAGTACGTCATCGAGTGAACCGGCGCTGGTGGGCGCCGCGACGCCAACGCCTGCCGAACCGGCCGCCGCGGAGACCGAGGTCCCGGCCGCCGAGGCCTGACCGGATCCCTTGCGGACCGGCCGAATCAGCCACGTCGTCCCCGTATCGCCCGATTCCGGCGGCGCGGGGACGACGTGTTCACTCCCGCTCGCACCGACATACGCTCCCGTGCGCCCCCGTGAACGGCGGATGGACGGTGTGCACAGCGGGTATGGCAAGCACGTGGCCTAGGCCGATCACCGCCCGTACGCGGTCGTGCGCCAATTCGGCGCCCTCCCTTGATTCACGGCCCTGACAGGACGATATACTTCCGACCGCCCACCTGGACGAACGAGAGTGAGCTCGAAATGGGGGCAACACCCTGGAGCAGGGCGTTCGGGGGTGAACAGACCCCCGCTGCCCCGCAGCGGCCCTGGCCGGCGACACTGACCGTCGGCACGGACGGCAGGATCACCAGCTGGAGCCGCGGCGCCCAGGCGCTCTTCGGGCTCTCGGCGGGTCGGGCCTGCGGTCGGCGTATGCGTACCCTGATGGTCCGGCCGGAAGACCGCGCCTCGCTGGACGAGCTGCTCGGCACCGTGCTGGCCGGGCGCAGCTGGTCCGGTTCGCTGCCCCTGCTCGACGCCGACGGCCTGGTGCATCCGGTGGAGTGCGGCTGGCAGCCGATCCAGGACCGGCGGGGCCGCCCCGGCGCCCTCATCGTCGTCACCGACCGGGTCGGGCAGTCCGTGCCCGCCGCCCGTCCGGCGCCGCTCGGCACCGCGGAGGCGGCGCTCGCCGCGATCGGCCAGTTCCAGGAGCACGCCGCCTCGGTCGCCATGATGCGCCGGGTGCAGCTGCTCACCGAGGCGAACACCATGATCGGCACCACGCTGGACATGGCGCACACCGCCGAGGAACTGCTCAACGTCGCCGTCCCCCGCTTCGCCGACACCGCCTCCGTGGTGCTGATGGAATCGGTCGTGGACGAGTTCGAGCTGCCGCCGCCGTGGATCGAGGGCGACGAGATCCGGGTGCGCCGCGTCGCCTCGCGGGCGCAGGATCCGGCACTGGAGCAGATCCTCCCGGTGGACGAGACCGTGGTGCACGGACCGAACACCGTCTTCGGCCAGGTGCTGCGGACCGGCCGTCCGCGCACGCTGAGCTCGCTGGACCTCGCCGCGGCGCAGAAGCTGTGGCCGAACCGCGAGCCCTCCCCCGCGCCGCTGCTCGTGGGCAACTGCATGCTCGTCGTCCCGCTGGTCGCGCGCGGCGCCGTGCTCGGCATCGCGATGTTCGCCCGCGGCTCGGACCGCAGGCCCTTCTCCGGCGGCGAGGCCGTGCTCGGCGAGGAGTTCGCGGCCCGCGCTGCCCTCTGCGTGGACAACGCCCGGCTCTACAGCCACGAGCGCAACACCGCGCTGATGCTCCAGCGAGCCCTGCTCCCGGCCGACTCCGGCGACCACACCGGCGTGGACGTGGCGCACCGCTACCTCCCCGCCAGCGACCTGACCGGCGTCGGCGGCGACTGGTACGACGTCATCGGCCTGCGCGGCGGCCGCGTCGCCATGGTCGTGGGCGACGTCATGGGCCACGGAATCCGCGCCGCGGCCGTCATGGGCCAACTGCGCACCGCGACCCGAACCCTGGCGGCCCTCGACCTGCAGCCCGCCGAGGTGCTCCGCAATCTCGACGAACTCGCGGACGGCCTCGGCGACGGCGAGATACTGTTCGCCACCTGCCTGGTCGCCGTCTACGACCCGGCGACCCGCATCTGCCGCATCGCCCGCGCCGGCCACATCCCGCCGCTCATGGTCACCCCCGACGGCGAGACCACGATCATCGACCTGCCGCCGGGCGTCCCGCTCGGCGTCGGCGGGCACACGTTCGAGAGCAAGGACATCGAGTTCGAGGACGACAGCCTGCTCGTGCTGTGCACCGACGGACTCGTCGAGAGCCGCGCCCCCGGCCGCGACATCGACGACGGCATGCAGGACCTCGTCCGCGAGATCAAGGACGCGACGCTGCCGCTGGAAGCCATCGCCGACACCGTCATCGCGGGCCTGCGCGGCGACCGCACCATGGACGACGCGGCGCTGGTGATCGCCCGCGTCCGCGGCATCCCGGACACCGCGAGCGCCCAGTGGACCGTCGAGCCCGAGCTTCCCGCCGTGGCCCGCGCGAGGAAGAACGTGCGCAGCACCCTCAACGAGTGGGGCCTGAGCCAGCTCGAGGAGACCGCGGAACTGCTGGCCAGCGAGCTGGTCACCAACGCGCTCCTCTACACCAACGGCCCCATCAGCGTCCGGCTGCTGCGCGACAACTCGCTGCTGTGCGAGGTCTACGACACCTCCGACGAGACCCCGCAACTACGCGCCGCCGACCACGACGACGACGGCGGCCGCGGCCTCCACCTCGTCAAGGCCCTGTCACAACGGTGGGGTACCCGGCGCACCAGCGGCGGCAAGAGCGTCTGGTTCGAGCTGGCGCTGCCGTAGGGTCGTCGGAGGTCAGACCAGTCGTAGTTTCCGGCCGGCGGCTCGGGGCGGCCACGTGTCGGGGTACAGCCACGGACTGTGTTCGCCGGCCGCGAGGGCACGAGTCGCCGCGAGCGCGTCCGCCGCGTTCTTGCACGCCGGATTCCGCTCCAGGAACGCGATCAGCCGCGCCTGCACCGAATCCGAGCACAGCCAGTCCCGCGCGAGGCCGAGCGGGTCGCCCGGATACCACCACCAGACCGGCTCATCGCCCCACGAGACGTCAACCGCCCAACTGGCCGCCAACCGCACCAGCCCGGCCTCAGCCGCCTCCCCCGAAGCCGCAACAGCGTCGATCCGCGCGAACCAAGGCCCGATGTCGTCGTACACGTGAGCCAGCGCCCCCAGCAGCTCCACAACCGCGTCCGGATCCCGCCCGTCAACCAGCCATAGATCAAGCGCGGCCCCCAACACCCGCAACGCAGCCTCACGCTCGCGCTCCGGCCACGTCCCGATGTCATTGCACGAATACCCGAGCCCGCGCAGCAGCAGCCCCGGATCGACGGTCACCTCCACAGACTCCAGCAGCCGAAAGATCCGCGCCGCAAGCCGCCGCCACGCAGCCTGGTACTCCCCCTCGTCCCAATGGTCGATGCCCTCCTCGGCAAACCGGCGCACGAGATCGTCACCGACCTCCGCCGGATCGCCGCCACCATCCAGCAGGATCAGCTCCTCCTCCGAGTAGCAAGACGTGCACCCGTCCAGCCGTCCAGCACGTGGCACGTCCGCGAACACCCGATCCGCCGCGACCAGGGCCTCATCGAACTCCCCCCGAAAACTCATGCCCGAGACTCTAGCGCCCGCTCAGCCCCGGACACTGATCACGACTTTCCCCTTACGCGCACCCGATTCCACCGCGGCGTGCGCTGCTGCGACGTCGGCCAACGCGTACACCTGATCGTCCAGCAACGGCCGCAGCCGCCCCGCGTCCGCCAGTTCAGCCACTGCCGTCAGGATCTCGCCGTGGTGCTCGCGCCCCTTGCCGGTCAGCATCGGCAGCAGCGTGAAGACTCCGGAGTACGTGGCGCCGCGGAACGAGAGCGGTGCGAGGCTGTGCGATCCCCAGCCGAGGGCACTGACGACGTGTCCGGTGTAGGTGCGCACGGCGGCGAACGAGGCGTCCAGCGTCGCGCCGCCGACGGTGTCGAACACGACGTCGAACCCCTCGCCGCCGGTGTGCTCCGCCAGATAGGCCTCAACGTCGCTCGCGGTGTAGTCGATCGGCGTGGCCCCGAACCCGCGGATGATCTCGAGGCTGGCCCCGGACCCCGTCGCGTACACCTCGGCCCCCCGCGCCCGGGCAATCTGCACGGCGACATGCCCGATCCCGCCCGCACCGCCATGAATCAGCACTCTGTGACCCGGCTGCACGTCCGCACGGTCCACCAGCCCCTCCCACGCGGTGATCGCGACAAGCGGCAACGCGGCGGCCGAGCGCATGTCGAGCGCACGCGGCTTGCGAGCGAGCAGCCGCGCGTCCACCGCCGCGAACTCGGCGAGCGACCCCTGCAAGTCGCCGACCCCGCCCGTCAGCCCGAACACCTCGTCCCCAGGAGCGAACGCACTCACCCCCGCCCCGACCTGCTCCACCACCCCCGCCAGATCGAGCCCGAGCACCGCAGGCAGCACGCTCCGAGCATGGGCCGCCCGCCCCGCCCGGATCTTCGCATCCAGCGGATTCACGCCACTTGCCTCGACCCGCACCAGCACCTCCCCCGCACCGGCCCGCGGCATTTCCCACTCCTCCGGAACCAGCGCGCCCCCGAACTCGCGAAGAACCATCGCCCGCATGACCAACCTCGTCTCTCGAACGTCCACATCCCAACTGAGGCCGCCAACAGCGCCGCGCGCCGTGGTGTTCCCGCGGCCCCCTACTTCAGCGGGACCGAGACGTCGCAGTCGGGGATGGTGCCCTCGCCGTCGGCCTCCAGGTAGACGAGGCGGAGGGGGCCGACGGTCTGGCGGTCTTGGTCGCGGGCCCAGGCTAGGAGGCTTTGGGCGGCGAGGACGATGCGGGCGGCGTGGAGGAGGGTGGTGGCGCCGTAGTGGACGTAGGCCTCTTGGTGGGCTGGGTCAGTGCGGAGGGTCAGGTCGGGGAAGCGGTGGGCGAGGTCTTGGGCGTGCTCGTCGGCTACGGGCCAGCACCATTCGATGGGGCCGTCGCTGTCGGCGCTGACGTCGCCGTAGTAGATGATGAAGGGGGCACCTACGGCACCGGGGAGGGGCTTGACGCCGGCGTCTCTCAGGGTGCCTACGAACTCCTCGCGCAGGGCGGTCTGCTCGTCGATGTGCAGGTGCCTCGTCTGGGTCAGTACGCTGCGGTCCGGAAGAGACCTGGTGGAGACGGCGTAGGCCATGGAGGGCGCGTCGTCGTTGCCGCGCAGGCGTTCGATGAGGGAGCCGACGAGGCGTCTGCGGGCGGCGTGTTCGGCCTCGGCTTCGGCCCAGAAGGCGGCGATGAGGTCGGCGCCGAGGGTGCCTTCGTCGCCGAGTGCGGACTTGATCTCGGCGAGCGGGATGCCCACCTGGCGCAGCGCGGAGACGAGGTACGCGCGCTCGACCTGGCCGCGCGCGTAGTGCCGGGAGCCGGTGACGGGGTCGACGCGGACGGGCTCGAGCACCCCGGCGTGGTCGTAGAGGCGCAGCGCCTTGGGCGAGAGTCGGCTGAGCCGGGCGAACTCGCCGGTGCTCACCTCGTCCGCGTCCGACTCGGTCATCCGCCCAAACCCTTCGCCGCTCCGGTCCCAGTCAAGGTCAACATCCCCGGACGAAGATCGCAAACCGGAACGCGCGGAACATCTTGCCAGCATGGGTTCATTGGACTAGACCATATGCAGAGGACTAGACCACCATCACCCACGTCCCCTCGGCACGAAGGAGTGCTGACCCACCCATGCGACCTGAATCCCGGCAGCACGGATCCCACCGCGGGTCCACCGACCGATCCCGCTCCGCACGCACGCCCCGCTCCTACCGGCTCGCGGTGGGCGCGGCGGCCGCGGCCCTCGTGGTGCCCGCGGCGCTCTACCTCTCCACCGGCGCGGCCTCCGCGGCGGGCACGAACCTGGTGAGCAACTCCGGGTTCGAATCCGGCAGCCTGTCTGGCTGGACCTGCGACTCCGGCACCGCCTCGATCGTCTCGAGCCCGGCGCACTCCGGCTCGCACGCGCTCGCGGGGACGCCCAGCTCCTCGGACGACGCCCAGTGCACGCAGACCGTCAGCGTGACGGCGAACACCACCTACACCCTCTCCGCGTACGTCGAGGGCTCCTACGTCTATCTCGGCACGACCGGCGGCACCGACACCTGGACGCCGTCCGCGACGAGTTGGCAGCAGCTCTCGATGCAGGTCACGACAGGGGCGTCGCAGACCTCGCTGACGCTCTATCTCCACGGCTGGTATGCGCAGCCCACGTATTACGCGGACGACGTGTCGCTGACTGCCGGTACCACCTCGACCGGCAGCCCGACACCGACGTCCACGGGCACGCCGACCGCGAGCAGCTCGCCCACCGCCTCGGCCAGCCCGACACCCACCGGGACCGGGACGGTGGGCGGCGGCTCGGTCGGCAAGGTCGCGCCGTACGTGGACATGTCGAACAACCAGGAGCCCATGCTGTACTCGGCCGCGAAGGCCGGGCTCAAGTCGTACACCGCGGCGTTCGTGATCAGCTCCGGCTGCTCGCCGATCTGGGGCGACACGCTGCCGGTGACGAACGACCCGACGATGGACTCGGACATCGCCACCGCGAAGGCGGACGGGGCCACCCCGATCGTCTCCTTCGGCGGCGCGGGCGGCACGGAGCTCGCGATGGCGTGCACGACCGAGTCCAGCCTGCAGGCGGCGTACCAGTCGGTGATCACCCATCTGGGTGTGACGCACATCGACTTCGACATCGAGGGCGCGCCGCTGGACTACACGAGTGACAACGATCTGCGCTTCCAGGCGATCAAGGCGCTGGAGGCGGCGAATCCGGGCCTCGTCGTGTCGGTGACGCTGCCGGTGCTGCCGAGCGGGCTGGCGGCGGACGGCGTGGCGTTCCTGAACCTCGCGAAGCAGGACGGGGCGCGGATCGACCTGATCAACGTGATGGCGATGGACTACGGCTCCTCGTTCACCGGCGACATGGGCCAGGAGGCGATCTCGGCCGCCGAGAACACGCTGACCCAGGCGAAGGCGGACTGGTCCGGCGACACGTACGCGAACATCGGCGTGACCCCGATGATCGGCCAGAACGACAACTCGGCGGAGGTCTTCTCCGAGTCCGACGCGCAGGCTCTGGTCAGCTGGGCCGACTCGGCGCACCTCGGCCGGCTCGCCTTCTGGTCGGTGGACCGGGACCAGCCGTGCTCCGGTTCGGCGTCCGGGCTGCCGGCCTGCTCGGAGATCTCGCAGAGCGCGCTCGACTTCACGAAGATCTTCGACTCCTACAGCGGCTGACGTTCCACCATCGCGCCGGGTCCCGGGATGCGCCCCGGGTCCCGGCGCGTTGCAATGGATCCATGCTCACCGCACTCCAGCGCCGCAAGCTCCAGCTGCGGTTCGCGCTGCTCGACACCGACGGCAACGGCTATCTCTCGCAGCGGGACTACGACCTGGTCACCCTGCGGCTGTGCGCGGCGTTCGGGCATCTTCCCGGCACGCCGGAGTACGAGCGGGTGCACGCCGCGTACCTCAAGCTCTGGGAGCAGCTGCGCGGGCTGATGGACAGCGACGGCGAGGGCCGGATCTCGCTGGACCAGTTCATGAAGGGCTGCGAGCGGCTGATGCTGGAGGAACGGCAGCCGCCCGCGCACGACCCGGTGGACCTCATCTTCGACATGGTGGACGCGGACCGGAACGGCGTGATCGACCTGACCGAGTTCACCAAGTGGATGCACTCGTACGGGGTCGGCGCGCAGGACACCGTCGAGGCCTTCGACCTGCTCGACTCGGACGACGACGGGGTGCTCAGCCGTCCGGAGATCGCGGCGGCCGCGCAGGCCTTCTACGCCTCGACCGACCCGGCGGACGTCGGCAACTGGCTGTTCGGACCGCTCTGAACCCGGCTCTAGTGGGGGCGCCCGCGACCGGCTACGCTGTGCCCCGTAACGGTCGAGGAAGGGCGTGGGTAGTGACGGACCAGGTCGAGCAGGCGGCGGACGCGGAAGAGACGAAGCCGATCACGGGCCGCAAGAACGGCCTGTACGGCGAGATCAGCGACGAGCTGGCCGCGAGCATGCGCTCCGGCTGGGCGGACACCGAGCGGGACGGACTGGAACCGTCCGCGCAGTCCCCGTACGCGGCGAAGCGGCGCAAGGCGCTGTCGGCCGGGTTCCCGGGCGAGCGGCTGGTGATCCCGTCCGGCAACCTGAAGGTCCGCTCGAACGACACCGACTACCCGTTCCGCGCCAGCTGCGACTACGTCTACCTGACCGGGGACCAGACCGAGAACAGCGTGCTGATCCTCGAGCCGAACGCGGACGGCGGGCACGAGGCGTCGGTCTACCTGCTGCCGCGCTCGAACCGCGAGGACGGCGAGTTCTGGCTCAGCGGCTACGGCGAACTGTGGGTCGGGCGTCGCAACTCCCTGACGGAGGCGGCGGCGATCCTGGGCCTGGACACCGCGGACTCGCGCCAGGTCGCCGAGCGGCTCGCCGAGGCGATCACGGCAGACCAGAGCGTGGTCACCCGGATTCTGCGCGGCCACGACGCGGAACTGGACGCGGTGGTCGACCTGACGGCCGGGCGCGAGGAACAGGCGGGTGCCGAGCTCGACGAGCAGCTGAAGGTCTTCCTGCACGGCATGCGCCTGGTGAAGGACGAGTGGGAGACCGAGCAGTTGCGCCGCGCGTGCGCCGCGACCACGCAGGGCTTCACCGACGTGGTGCGCGAGCTGAGTCAGGCCGTTGCGACCTCTGAGCGCTGGATCGAGGGCACGTTCTTCAGGCGCGCCCGGGTCGAGGGCAACGACGTGGGCTACGGCTCGATCTGCGCCGCCGGTCCGCACGCGACCACGCTGCACTGGGTGCGCAACGACGGCGCCGTGCGCGAGGGCGAACTGCTGCTGCTCGACGCGGGCGTGGAGACCGACACGCTGTACACGGCCGACGTGACCCGCACGCTGCCGATCAGCGGCGAGTTCGACGAGCTGCAGCGGAAGATCTACGAGGCCGTGCTCGACGCCCAGGACGCGGGCATCGCGGCGGTCCGGCCCGGCGCCCACTTCCGCGACTTCCACGCGGCCTCGCAGCGCGTGCTGGCCGAGCGGCTGGTGGAATGGGGCCTGCTGGAGGGCCCGGTCGAGCGCGTGCTCGAACTCGGCCTCCAGCGCCGCTACACGCTGCACGGCACGGGCCACATGCTCGGCCTCGACGTGCACGACTGCGCCGACGCCCGCACCGAGGACTACGTGGACGCCGAGCTCGTGCCCGGCATGGTGCTGACCGTCGAGCCGGGCCTGTACTTCCAGCTCGACGACCTGACCGTGCCCGAGCAGTACCGGGGCATCGGCGTGCGGATCGAGGACGACATCCTGGTCACCGCCGACGGCAACGAGAACCTCTCCGCCGCCCTGCCCCGCACGGTCGCCGAGATCGAGGACTGGATGGCCGCGCTGCGCGGCTGACGGTCACGGCTCAGCAGTGATGCGGTGCTGCCCGACGTCGGGCAGCACCCGTGACACGGCCTCGAAGTCGCGATCATCGTGCAACACCGTCAGCCCACGGGCGGCCGCGGTAGCGCACACGAGCAGGTCCACCACCCCAGCTGACCGATGGGCACCAACGAGCGTGAGCCGGTACTGAGCTGTCTCAAGCCACTGCCACGCCGTCTTGGGAACCGCGACATGTTCGCAAAGAGCGTCGAGGTCGGAACTCATCTGGTCGCGGTCCTCGGCGCTGCGCGCAGAGTAAAGGATCTCTGCACGCGTCGGCTCGCACATCGCAAGTTCGCCCTCGTCGATTGCACCCGCCCACACCGCGCCGAGGCTCTGGTCACGCATCAACCGCCAGTACGCGGACGCGTCGAGCAGAAATGTCGCCGTCACCGGTTGCCCTTGGCGGCCTCACGGCGCGCGAAGTACTCATCCGCGTCGTGCTCGTTGGTAGACCGGGCCGCGAGTCGACGGAATGCCGCCATGCGGCGAGAGCGGTTGGCCACCTCACGGAGCGCGGCGTTCACCGTGTCCTTCTTGGTGGTCGTGCCCAGCTCACGCATCGCAGCGGCGAGAGCTTCGTCGTCGAGGTCGATCTGCGTGGCGCTCATAGCGCAAATGTAATGTATCAACGTGGGGTATGCAACATACAAAGCGCTCGACGGTCTGGGTCCCCTGCCCAGCGCATTGCCGTACCGCTTCACTCCTCGCCCTCACCCTCGTCGTACTCCGCCTCCTCGTCGAGGTCCTCGCGGTCCACGGGGTGCAGCAGCCGGGTGAGCTGCGGGAGCAGTTGGCGGATGGCGCGGGTGTCGGAGTAGGGCAGCACGATCGGGATGACGGCGTAGAGGATGTCCGAGGCCACCGAGACGCCCATCTCGCGGGTCAGGTTGGCGGCGTCCGCACCGTATTCGAGGCAGAGGTCGAGTTCGCCGATCAGGGCGGCGACGATGGCGCACTCGGCGAGGATGACGGCGCGGGACTTGACCCGGGCGGCGCCGAGGACGGAGACGGCCTGGGAGCCGTAGTCGGCGGCGCGCGGGTCGCGGATCAGGGCGGCGGCGTGGGCCACGGAGGAGTAGAGCCGGGCCTGGTCGAAGAAGCGGGTCCACGGCTGGCCGCCGTCGCCGGGGCGCGGGCCCGGCAGGTCGGCGGCGAGCTCGAGGGCGCGCTCGAAGGCGGTGCGGGCGGCGTCGAACTCGCCGAGCTCGGCGGCGTGCAGCGCGGCCCGGGTGGTGGCCCACGCGGTGGCGCGCGGGTCGTCCGGGGTGTGCCGGCTGGCCGTGTGCGCGAGCTGCCAGGCGGTGCCGGGGTCGCCGCGGCGGGCGGCGGAGTAGGACAGGCAGGTCAGGCTGCCGGCGAGCAGCGGCGCGTCCACGGTGCCCTCGGCGGCGCTGATCGAGGTGTCCCAGTAGCGGTGCGCGGAGGCGGTGTCGCCGCGGTCGAAGGCGAGCCAGCCGGCGAGCGCGGCGGTGCGTCCGGCGGACATCATCAGGCTGCGGCGCACGGCCTCGTGTCGGGCGGCGGTGAGCAGCGCGGTGACGGTGCTCAGGTGCCGGTCGACGGTGGGCGCGAGCAGCCGGGCCGGGCTGTGGTGGTGCAGGTCGAAGAGCCGGGCGGTGGAGCTGTCTACGAGCTCGGCGGTGCGGGAGTCGACGGTGGAGGGATGTTCGAGCGCGTGCCTGAGCCGGTCCATCGAGCCCTCGATGGTGCCGTTCGCCCCGTACTCGGTGAGGCCGGACAGGGCGAACGCGGCGGCGCGGACCGGGCCGCGGTCCTCGTCGGCGCGGGTGACGACGGCGTCCTGCGCGATGGACAGGCCGGACTCGTCGGTCTGCACCCGGAAGCCGAGTTCGCGCGCGGACAGTCCGGTGACCGCCTGCAGGACCCGGAGATAGTCGGGCCGGCAGGCGGCGTGTTCCCCGGTCTCCCACTTCTGCACGAGCCGCTTGGTGCAGTGGTTCGGCGCCCCCATGGCGTTGCCGGCGGCGCGGACGGCGTCCGCGAACTGGGCTTGGCTCAGCCGCATCGCCTGGCGCGCGCGACGGAGAGCCAGATTGGGGGTTCGTGGGAGTGGTCGCGTAGTCACGGCGGAAAAGCTATGGCCGAATTTCGACCTTCCTTTGTGACTTTAATTCAGAAGAGTGACAGGCTACGCCGATCCTTCGCCTTTCGGTTCTCCTTTTGAGACCTTACGGCTCCCACCTGCGAAAATAACGTAGCACCTAGGTGCGATCGAAACTAGTTACGGACACAACTAGTTCGTCTTCGAGAATCGCAGTGCAGGGATAGTGATGTGCACGAGTGGGCCAATCGCGACGGCGTACACGATCGTGCCTAGGCCGACGTTTCCGCCGAGCAGCCAACCGACGGCGAGCACCGAGAGTTCGATGCCGGTGCGCACGACGCGGATGGAGTGGCCGCGTGCGGCGAGGGCGGTGGTCAGTCCGTCGCGCGGGCCGGCGCCGAGTCCCGCGCCGATGTAGAGGCCGGTGGCGACGGCGTTGAGTACGACCCCTGCGACGAACACGGCCCAGCGCAGCCAGAGCGCGTGCGTGGCCGGGACGATCGGCAGGACGAGGTCGACCATGCCGCCGATGACGACGACGTTGGCGACCGTGCCGATGCCGGGCCGCTGCCGCAGCGGGATCCACAGCAGCAGCACGAGGGCGCCGACGACGATCAGCACCGTGCCGACGGCGATCCCGGAGATGCGCGCGAGCCCGGTGTGGAAGACGTCCCACGGGTCCACGCCGACTCCGGGCGCGATCATCATGGCCTCGCTCAGCCCGTAGAGCCCGAGGCCGAGCGCGAGCTGGGTGAGCCGGGCGGCGGGGCGCGTGCGCGGCCAGATCTCGACCGCGGGCACGTCGGCGCGGGCGGCGGGGCGGGTGGGGGTGAGCGTGCTGACCATCGCGGCGGCCCGTCCTTGTCTGCTCGGGTTGACTCTGCCATGCTGGCGGAGAAGTGGACTGCTCAGCGATAGCCAATTCGAGGGAAGTGGACTGATGGACGGGGCGGCGTCGGCACTGGGCCCGCAGCAGTTGGCCCGGCTGCTCGGACCGTGGCGGGTGGTCGGCGACACGGGTCGGCAGCCGGCCCGGACGGCGCTGGCCGAGCGGATCAGGGCACTGGTGCTGGACGGCCGGATCGCGGTCGGCGCCCGGCTGCCCGCGGAGCGCCCGCTGAGCGAGACGTTGCAGGTCAGCCGCACGACGATCACGGCCGCGTACGCGCTGCTGGTCGAGCAGGGCTACGCGGCGGCGCGGCGCGGTTCCGGCACGTTCACCGCGCTGCCGGAGCGGCTGCTGGCCCGGCCGACCGGCGGGTTCCAGGACTCCGACGACCCGGACCTGATCGACCTGAGCTGCGCGGGCCCCTCGGCGCCGACCGCCGAACTGCGCGCGGCCACCGCGTGGGCCGCGGAACGGCTGCACCTGGTCTCCGGCAACGCCTTCCGGCCATATGGACTGCCGGAGCTGCGCGAGGCGATCGCGCAGCGGTACACGGCGCGCGGGCTGCCGACCGAGCCGGGGCAGATCCTGGTGACGTCGGGGGCGCAGGGCGCGATCACCCTGGTGGCCAGGCTGCTCGTGCGGCAGGGCGACCGGGTGGTGCTCGAGGGTCCGACGTACGCGAACGTGATCGACTCGTTCACCGCCTCGCGCGCCCGGCTCTACCCGGTGCCGCTGGACGAGACGACCGGCTGGGAGGACGCGGCGACCGGCCGGATCCCGATGGCGCAGGCGGCCTCCCGGCTCTCCCCGCGCCTGGTGTATTCGATCCCGCACTTCCACAACCCGACCGGGATGCTGATGCCGCCGGAGCACGCCGGACCGCTGGCGCGCGCGGCACGGCGGGCCGGCGCCTGGCTGCTGGCCGACGAGACGATCACCGACATCGCGCTGGACGTGCCGGTGCCGCCGCCGTTCGCGGCCGGGGTCTCCCCCGCCGACGCGGAACGGCTGCTGGTGTGCGGCTCGCTCGGCAAGTCGTACTGGGGCGGCATCCGCGTCGGCTGGCTGCGGGCGCCGAGCCGCGTCGTGCACGAACTCGCGGCGGCCCGCGCCTCACTGGACCTCGCGTCGCCGGTGATCGACCAGCTGATCGCGGTCGCGGTGCTCAGCGAGGGCATGGGCGTGGACGAGGAGCGGCGGGCGGAGGCGCGGGTCGGGCGCGCGGCACTGGAGGCCGCGCTGCGCGAACTGACGCCGGACTGGACGTGGCGCAGGCCGCCGGGCGGGCTGAGCCTGTGGGTGCAGCTCGCGGAGGGCGAGGAGTCCACGTCGCTGGTCTACCGCGCGGGCACGCACGGCCTGGTGCTGCAGAGCGGGCCGCGCTTCGGGGCCGATCCGGGGACGTACGAGCGCTTCCTGCGGCTGCCCTACTCGCAGACGCCTGAGATGCTGCGCGAGGGCATGCGGCGGCTGGCCGCGGCGCGCCGCACGCTCGGTCCGGTGCGCGCCTCGGAGGCGCGGCGGGACCTCGTCGCGTAGGGAGTGTTTGAAAAGCAGCGTCGGATCAGGCCGCGGTGCCTGACGCGTGCGCTCGCAAGGCGCAGGGGCGGGCGCATACTCGGTCGTCTGTAACCGCTCCTGCAACGCCGCGAGCGTGCGTGGCAGGCGCCGCGGACCCGACGATGGTTTTCAAACACGACCGACCCCGCCGCGTCCGCCGCGCTACTGGACGGTGATGGTGGTCCAGACGCCGAGGTGGATCCGGTCGCCGGGACGCACCGGGATCTCGGTCTCGGCCTCCAGCGGCTCCTCGGCGTCGTTGAGCCGGGTGCCGTTGGCCGAGCCGAGGTCCACCACGACCCAGCCCTCGTCGTGCCGCAGCAGCTGCGCGTGCAGGTGCGAGACGGCCGGGTCGAGCGGCGGGCCGGTCAGGTCGATCTCCGGCGCGATGCCCCGGCTGGCCGAGGCGCGGCCGATCCGGACCGGGCTCTGGTCGAAGGTGAAGCGCCGCTCGTGCGGATACTTCGGGAACGGGAATTCGGACTCGATGATGTCGCCGCGCTCGATCTGCGCCTTGTAGTAGTCCCGGTCCGCGTTGACCACGAGGGAGAGCTCGACGGTCAGCGCGGTCGAGGCCGTCAGCACCGAGCCGAGGCCGACGACCGGCTCCGGCTCGGGCATGGGGGCCACAGGTTCGGGCTCGGGACCCGTGGTGGCCTCGGGCTCCGGGGACGGCTCGGGAGCGGCCGGGGTCACGCCGTCGCCGGACGCCTCGGCCTCGGCGCGGGCGAGCTCGGCGTCCAAGTCGAGGCCCGGCTCGGCGCCGCCCTGCTGCCGCTGCTCGGGCTCGGGCTCGGGCTCCGGTTCGACCGGGAGCACGCCCGGGGTCATCGTGATGTGCGGCATGGCCTCGGCCAGGTCGAAGTCGTAGCCGCACTCCTCGCAGAAGCGGCCGTTGCGCTCGGCCTGGCAGACCGGGCAGCGGCCGCCGGCCCCGCCCGGCGCGGCCACCGCCGGTGCCGGGGCCGCGGTCGTCGGCGCCGCCGCGGCGGCTGACCCGGCGGACTCGGCCCCGATCACCAGTCCGCAGGTGTCGCAGTAGTCGCTGGCCTCGGACTCGTGCCCGGCCGGACATCTCGCCATCGCGGCTCACTCCCCTGTGTGCGTAGCGGACTTAGTTGCCGTGGTCGTCACAGTTGCGGTTCTTGCCCATCCGCGTGTTCGACCTCTCAGCTGTTGTTGCGGTTCTTGCCCACCCGCGCGGTGCGGGTGGAGCGGGTGTCCAGGGTCATCTCGTCGGCGTCCGAGACCCGCGACTTCAGCCGCACGGTGCCGGTGGCCGGGTCGTCCACGTCCACGACCTTGGACAGCAGCAGCGCGGTCTCGTCGTTGCCGGACTCCGCCGCGAGCTTCACGGCGCGGCCGAGGCGGGCGGTCGCGGTGTCCAGGTCGCCGTTCTTGCGCGCCTCGAGGCCCTCGCGGATCGCGTCGGCGAGCTCGGTCTGGCCGGTGTAGTCGGCCACGGTGCGGTCGATCCGGCCGGTCTGCGCGATGTCGTCGGACCAGGTCGCCTTCACCAGGCCCTGGCCGAGCGTGGTGGCCTGGTTGGCGCCGTCCACCGAGACCAGGCTGATCCGCGCGGCCAGCATCTCGTCGCCGACCGAGCCGGGCCGCACCTGCACGCAGACCTGGTAGTCGCGGGACTCCGCGCCCCACGCGCCGGTCGGGTAGTCGCCGGTCAGCGGGTTCGGGCCCGGGGCGCGACGGGCGCTGAGATCCACGATCTGCGGCGCGACCTGCTTGACGAACTTGATCTGCGCGCCCTGCGGGGCCCAGACCCGCAGCCGGACGTCGCCGACCGCCTTGCCCATCGCGTGCTCGATGATCTGCTGGAAGTCCGCGGACAGCCGGCTCGGGTCCGCCACGATGTCCACGGTGCCGAGCAGCGCGGTGGAGACCCGGCGCAGCTCGGCGACCACCCAGTCGGTGCCGATGCCGCGGCAGTCGCAGGTGAACCGGCCCTCGCAGCGCGACAGCGCGGCGGCGAGGTCCGAGGGCTCCTCGTGCTCGTCCTTGCCGTCGGTGAGCAGGATCGCGTGCCGGATCGCCTGGTCGTGCCCGGTGAACAGCCGGTCGGCCAGCGCCAGCCACTGGCCCATCGCGGTGCCGCCGCCCGCGGTCAGCCGGGCCACGGCGGCCTTGGCCGCGGCGCGCGAGGAGGCGTCCGCGGGCACCAGGTACTCGGTGCCGGGGAAGACCATCCGGGCCACGTGGGTGCCCGCGACCACCGCGAAGGGCACGCCGTCCCGGATCGCGTCGATCGCCGCCTCGGTGGCCTGCCGGGCGGCGGCCATCTTGGCCGGCGGGTAGTCCATCGAACCGGAGCAGTCGACCATGATCACCTGCGCGGCGCGGGTGTTCGCCGCGCCGCCGCCGTAGGCCGCCGCGGACTGCACCGAGACGATCGCGTTGACCTCGGACGCGCCCTCGGCCAGATACTCGTTCTGGTAGACGTTGACGGAGAACTGCGGCTGCGCGCTCATGCCATCCCATCCTCGCTGGCGCACGTGTGCGCGCCCCCTGTGTTCAATGGTTCGCTCGCAAGCTCGCTCACGAAGAGATCCCCTCGATCTCGGCGGTGTTGTCGCCCCCCGGCGCGGGCGCCGTCGGGGGCCAGGGCACGAGCACGGCGGTGATGTTGTCGTGGCCGCCGCCCTCGAGCGCGACGTTCGCCATGGCGTTCGCGGTCGGCAGCAGCCCGCCGAAGCCGCCGGCCGCCAGCCGGGCCAGGTCGGCCGCGTCCGGGACGTAGTTCCACAGGCCGTCGCTGCACGCGAGGACCAGGCCGGGGCCGTCCGGCAGGAAGACCCGCAGGTTGGCGGGCTCCTCGGGGGCGCCGGGGCCGAGCCAGCGCAGGATGGTGTGCGCGAGCGGGGACTTGAAGGCCTCCTCCTCGGTGAGGGTGCCGTCCGCGATCATCCGCCCGGCCCAGGAGTCGTCCAGGGTCAGCACGAGCGAGTCCTCGGGGTTGCGGTCGAGCCAGTAGACCCGCGCGTCGCCGACCCAGCCGACGGTGATCCCGCGGTCCCCGGCGACGACCGAGACCATGGTGCTGGCCCGGCCGTTGCCCAGGTCGGTGGGGTCGGCGGGCAGCGCGACCACGGCCTTGTGCGCCTGCTCGAAGGCGCCGAGGGTGGCCTGCTGCGGGTCCTCGCCGCGGCGCAGCGCCAGCACCAGGTGCTCGCGCGCGGTGTACGCGGCGGCGGCCGAGGCGGTCTCCGGCTTGTAGGAGGTGGACACCCCGTCGCAGACCACGGCGACGGTGGTCAGCGCCGCGCCGCCGCCGATCACCGCGAGGGACATGTCGTCCTCGTTGCGGGAGTGCCGCAGGCCGCGGTCGGTCACCCCGGCGACCGCGCCGAGGTCCCGCTCGTAGTGGTCGCGCGGGTCCGGAGCCGGGGCGCCGCACACGTCGCAGTACCCGTCGGTGAAGGACTCCCCCGGGCACTCGGCGTTGCGGCACGGCCCGCCCGCGGGCGCCACCGGATCCGAGCGGCGCACCAGCAGGTCGGCCCCGCACTGCTCGCAGTACCCGTCCTCCGGCGCCACCTCCGCCCCGCAGGACGAGCAGCTCGGCCAGGCCGGCTCGGTCTCGGCGATCGGCGACTCGACCGTCTCCGAGAGGGTCTCGTCGAGGCCGGCCGCGGTCGGCTGTTCGGACTCTGTCACGTCCACGTCCTTATTCACGATCTGTCATGACGACTACACCCACGTGCGCGGGCGGACCTGGTTCGCGAGGTCCACCATCGCGATCCGGCCGGCCCGGCTCTGCGCCATCCGCGCCCGCGTGCGGTACGAGCGCTCCAGTGCCCCGCGCAGCCCGTCCTCGGTCAGCGCGGCGCCGAACAGCGTGCGGTCGGCGACGGTGGCCGAGTCCTGCAGCCGCCAGGTCAGCGCGCCGCCGAGCACCTCGCAGCGCAGCGACTCCTGCGCCTCGCCGTCCAGGCCGAGCGCGTCCACCCGCTCGCCGAGCCTGGCCAGCTCGGCCGGGTCGGCCCACGCTGCGAAGCCCGGGGAGTCGAGCCGCGCGCGCACGGCCGCGATCTCGGCCGCGGTGCGCTGGATGGCGATCTCCGGGATCTGGCCGAGCACCTCCACCGCGCCCGCGTGGTCCTTGGCGCCGATCCGCAGCCGGGCCAGCGCGAACGCGGCGGTCACGTAGGACCGGTCCACGCTCCAGACCAGCTGGTAGTAGCGCAGCGCGTCGGACAGCTGCCCGGCCTGCTCGGCGGCGATCGCGATGCCCAGCTTGGGGGCGAGCTCGCCGGGCAGCTCCGCGTAGCACTCCTCGAACTTGGCCCGCGCCTCGAGCCCGTTGCCGCGGCACAGCGCGATCAGGCCCTGGTACCAGCCGACCCGCCAGTCGAAGGCGTCCGCGGCGGCCAGCTTGCCGAGCCGGCGCTGCGCCTCGTCGAAGTTGCCCACCTCGATCGCGGCCCGCACCACGCGGTAGTGCACCTCGGGGGTCGGGTTGCGCAGCTCTCCCAGGATCCTGATGATCTGGTCCGCGCGGCCGCCCAGGGTGTTGAGATAGCCGAAGTTGGGGTCGGCCGGGTCGGGCAGCGGCAGCGGGAGGGCGGCGGCCAGCTGCGCGCTGGTCGGCGCGTCCGCCTGGGTCACGCCCTCGGTCCCGGCCGAGTAGCGCTCGGTGGTGAACAGCGTGGACACGGCCGGCTGCTGCTCGCCGCGGTCCAGCGCCACGACCTCGCGCAGCACGCCGGTCAGCTGCGTGGCCATCTCGGCGGCCGAGGAGAAGCGGCGCTCCCGCTTGGCGTGCGTGGCCCGGCGCAGCGCCCGGTCGAAGGACTCGAAGCGGTGCAGGATCGGGGTGGACTCGCGGTTCGGCAGCTTGTAGGCGAAGTCGCGCTGGTAGCCCTTGAAGTCGAAGGCCAGCACGGCCAGCATCCGGCCGACGGTGTAGAGGTCGGACTCGACGCTCGGCCCGTCCGCCTCCAGTTCCGGGGCCTTGTAGCCCTCGGTGCTGTAGATGTCC
Source organism: Actinospica sp. (assembly GCA_035493475.1). Lineage (GTDB taxonomy): Bacteria > Actinomycetota > Actinomycetes > Streptomycetales > Catenulisporaceae > Actinospica. The sequence goes on along the minus strand of DATJIF010000008.1, from coordinate 2,184 downwards.
GACTCCTGGTCGTCGAAGGCCATCACCGCGCCGAGGTCGATCAGCTTGAGCTGCTCCTCGGACTGGATGATGTTGTCCGGCTTGAAGTCGTTGTAGAGCAGGCCGATCGCGTGCAGGTAGCCGAACGCTGGCAGGATCTCGATGGCGAAGGCGAGCACCTGCGGCAGCGGCAGTGACTGCCCGGCGTTCGCCTCCTTGTAGTCCAGCGCGATCTGCTTGAGCGACTTGCCGCCGACGTACTCCATGACGATGTAGTCGCCGGTGGAGTGCTGCACGAAGTTGTAGATCTTGACGATGTTGGGGTGCTCGACCTCGGCCAGGAACTGGCGTTCGGCCACCGCGGCGGCGAGCGCCGCCTCGTCCCCGGTGTCCAGCAGGCCCTTGAGCGCGACCCAGCGCCCTGAGACGTTGTTGTCCCGGGCCAGGTAGATCCAGCCCAGGCCACCGTGCGCGATGCAGCCGAGCACCTCGTACTGGCCGGCCACCAGATCGCCGGGGCCGAGCTTGGGTTCGAAGTCGTAGCCGTTGCGGCACTGGGCGCAGAAGCCCTTGGTCCGGCCGGGATGGCCGTTGCGGCCACGGCCGACCGCCTTGCCGCAGTGCGAGCAGTAGCGCTTGTGCTCGGGCACCTCGGGGTCGGTGAGCACGGCTTCGCTCGGATCGCGGTACTCGACGCTGGGGATCTCCACGATGCCCAGGCCCAGGCCGCCGCGGCCGGTGGAGCGCGAGCCCCGGTTCGAGGCGGTACGGCCGGTCAGGGCGCGCGCCGAGATGGCCGAGCCGCGGGTTCGTCCGGTCGAGGTGCGCGAGGAGCCGCGGGCGGAGACCGAGGACGCGGTGCGGGCGGAGGTCTCCCGGCCGCCGTTGGCCTGCGCGGGCACGGCGGCCGGGGCCGTGGCCTTCGCCGCGGACATGCCGCAGGTGTCGCAGTAGCCGTCGACGACGGTGCCGTCGCAGCCGAGGCGCGCGCACAGCTGCACCGGCGCGGACGGGGCCGGGACCGGCGGCGCGGCCGCCGGCGCGGCGGACTTGGCGGCCAGGCCGCAGGTGTCGCAGTAGCCGTCGAGGAGCGTTCCACCACAGCCGGGCCGGGTACACCTCATGTCGACCATCTTTGCATCCTCCCCTTCACTGTGCCCCCTCCCCAGGGCGGACCGGACCGTCGAGGGCCAGCACCGCCTTCTGATACACCGACAGTGCCCTGGTCGCCGCGGCGAGATCGCAGGGCCTGCTCCACAGCAGCTCGCGCGCGGTTTGATAGTACGCCTCGAGGGGCTGGCTCTCCGCAGCTCCCTTGCGCGCGGCCCGGACCCGGTAGGCCGAGAGCCGGCCGCGCAGTTCCTCGCGCCGTTCCAGCAGGCCGGCGATCAGCTGCCAGATCCGGGTGGCCTCGGCCAGCGCCGCGTCGAGGGCGTCGCCGAGGATCTCGGCCTCGGCGGTGAGCCGGGGCCAGTGGCCCTGGTCGCGCAGGACGTCGAGGGAGCCGATGCGGGCCCGCAGGGCCGGGGCCTGCCGGGTGAAGGCGGGCAGCGTCTCGATCAGGATCTTGTCGCGCACCGCGGCGGCGGCGGAGCGCTGGGCCGCCTCCACCTCGTCGATCCGCTCGATCAGCCGGCGCAGGTGCTCGGTGCCGCGGGCGTAGTCGGCGCGCAGGTCGGCCTGGTGCGCGGCGGTCTCGGCCAGTTCCCCGATCTGCCGGTCGATCTCGGCCAGGCGGCCGGGGAAGGTGGAGCCGGCCGCGGACAGGCCCAGCGGGTCGGCGAACACCTCCCGGCGCAGCGCCGCGTAGCCGTCGCCGAGCCCGGCCACGGCCGTGGCCACCGAGCGGTCGCCCATCTCCCGGGCCACGGCGACCAGGGCCTTGAGACGCTCCTGCACCGGGTCGGCCGCCGCGAACAGCCGGTTCCAGGCCTGTTCGGCCTGCGCGATGAAGTCGGCGGCGAGCTGGTACTCGGTGTTCATCCGGTCCAGGGTCTGGGCCAGGGTGGCGGTGACCGAGACGGTCGCCGGGCCGAGCAGGGTGCGTTCGGACAGGGCGACGGAGTTGGTGGACAGGGTGATCGACTCGCCGCGCAGCAGTTTGCTGATCGCGGCGAGCTCCTCCGGCCGCGGCTTGACCCGGCGGCCGCGGATCTCCGAGGCCCGGTTGAGCACGTCCTGATACGCCGTGAAGTCGTCCCAGAG
>DATJIF010000007.1:0-15342 GCA_035493475.1 Actinospica sp. | reverse complement strand
CGTCACGGTCCGCCTTGCGGTCCTTACGCTTCGCCTCGCGCTGGTCGGAGCGCGCCCACTGCACGAACAGGACCAGCAGCACGATGATCGTGGGCGCCTCGCCGAAGGCCCAGGCGATCGAGCCCGCGGTGTTCTGGTCGGAGAGCGCGGTCAGCCCCCAGGACGCGGGCGGATTCGCGAACGCGGTCTCGAACAGCGAATTCGACATCATGATCGCGATGCCGAAGAACGCGTGGAACGGCATGACCGCGAACAGTTCGAGGATCCGGATCACGAACGGCGAGCGGTGCGGCGCCGGGTCCACCCCCATCACCGGCCAGAAGAACAGCAGGCCGACGAACAGGAAGTGCACCAGCATCGCGTCGTGGCCCACGCGGCTGCGCATCAGGAAGTCGAACAGCGAGGTGAAGTAGAGCCCGTACAGGCTCACGACGAACAGCGGCAGCGTGAACAGCGGCGAGGAGACGACCTTCGCGAACCGGCTGTGCAGCACGGCCAGGATGACCTCGCGCGGGCCGGTGCGGTTCGGTCCGGCCGGGCGCAGCACCCGCAGCGCGAGCGTGATCGGCGCACCGAGCAGCAGGAACAGCGGGTCGACCATGGAGAGCATCATGTGCTGCACCATGTGCGCGCTGAACAGGTACATGCCGTACTCGTCGAGGCCGCTGCACGTGATGCCGAGGAAGACCAGCATGCCGACGAGGAAGCTCGCCGTGCGGCTGATCTGCCAGGCGTCCCCGCGCTGCCGCAGCCGCAGCACCCCGAACAGGTACAGCCCGGTCACCACGATCGAGACGGCCAGGAAGAACGGCTCCGGATGCCACGTGAGGTACGACGAGATCCCCGGCGGCGGAAGGGTATCCGGCGACGGCATCCCTGGCATTCCGGGCATCGTGCTGGCCATGCCGGCTACTCTAAACCTCGCCCTACCGGAAGGCGGGGGCGGGGTAGAGCGAGAAGAACACCGTGATGACCAGCGCGAGCCCGACCGCGATGCGCGGGCCGAGCGGGATCGACCGGGACAGTCCGGAGCGCTGCTCGGTCGCCGGGGCGAAGAGCGCGGCGGCCCAGCGCAGGTAGTAGAACAGCGCGATGACGACGTTGACCGCCATGATCACGGCCAGCCAGGTCAGCCCGCCGGAGATCACCGCGCGGAACACGGCGACCTTGGCGAACAGGCCCATCAGGCCCGGCGGCAGTCCGGCCAGGCAGAGCAGGAACAGCCCGAGCGGCCACGCGGCGCGCGGCTGACGGCTGCTCAGCGAGCGGTAGTCGGCCAGTTCGCCGCCGCCCGGCAGCGTGCCGCCGAGCGCGCTGACGACGCCGAACGCGCCGAGGTTCATCGCGGCGTAGAACACCAGGTACGCGACCGACGCGGTGACGGCGGGGCCGAGGTTCCACGCGCCGCCGACGGCCACGCGGCCGATGTCCACGCCGTTCCACCTGGTGACGGCCAGCGGCACGAGCACGTAGCCCGCCTGCCCGATCGTGGACCAGGCCAGCAGCCGGACCGCGGACCGCTGCCGCAGCGCGACGACGTTGCCGAGGGTCATGGTGACCGCGGCGAGGATCGCGATCAGTGTCCCCAGGTTGTGGATTTCGGTGCGGAAAGCGATCTCGAGGGTGAGGATCAGTCCGGCGAAGCCCGCGGTCTTGGACACGACCGACAGGTACGCGGCGACCGGAACCGGCGCGCCCACGTAGACCTCGGGGGTCCAGAAGTGGAAGGGCACCGCCGACACCTTGAACGCGAAGCCCGCGAGCGTGAGCACCATGCCGGTCGCCAGGATCGACGCGTGGTACCCGGTCAAGTGCAGCGTGGCCTGCACGTTGGCGAAGTAGACGGAGCCGGTCGCGCCGTACACCAGCGAGATGCCGAACAGCATGACAGCCGTGGACGCCACCGACATCAGGAAGAACTTGAGCGCGGCCTCGGCGCCGGTGGCCTCGCCCCCGCGCTTGCGGCCGAAGCCGACGAGCGCGTAGGCGGGCAGCGACAGCGTCTCCAGGCCCACGGTCATCGTGATGAAGTCGCGCGCACCGGCCATCACCAGCGCGCCGGTGAGCGAGCAGAGGATCAGGAAGTGGTACTCCCCGAACGGCACGTTGAAGCGGCGCGGCGCCATCAGGACCGTGAGGAGGGTTCCGCCGATCAGCAGCGTCTGGATGGTGATCGTGAAGCGGTCGGCGGAGTACGAGCAGCCGAGCACGGTCGCGTGGTTCGCCGTCGTGCAGAACGTCAGCCGCGGCCGGGTCGCCGCGTGGCCGATCCACAGGCCGAGTTCGGCGAACAGCGCGATGACCGTCACGATCACCGCGAGCCAGGCCAGGTCGCCCTTGCGCTCGGCGCGGGTGAACAGGTCCGTGATCAGCACGCCGAGGGCGCCGAGCGCGACGATCAGCACCGGCATGATCGCCGCGTAGTCGATGCTCTGGTTCATCGGCGGGCTCCCAGGACGATCGTGTGGACGGCCGGGTCGGCGGCGGCCAGGACGACCGCGGGCCACAGACCGGCGAGCAGGGTGAGCGCGGCGAGCGGGAGCCAGGCGATCCACTCGCGCGCGGTCAGGTCCCGGTCGCCGGCGAGGACGGCCTCGTTCGCCGGGTCGGTGACCGTGCCCATGCACACGCGGCGCACGACGAGCAGCAGGTAGGCCGCCGTCAGCACCATGCCGACGCCCGCGATCGCCATATAGAGGTGGAACGCGGTGACGTTGAGCCCAGCCGCGGGCTTCGCCGCGCCGACGAGGACGTACAGCTCACCCCAGAATCCGGCCAGGCCGGGCAGCCCGAGCGAGGCGACGGCGGCGAAGGCGAGCAGCGCGCCGTAGCGACGCGAGCGGCCGTAGAGTCCGCGGCCGATCGCGTACAGGTCCGTCGTGCCGTAGCGCTCCTTGAACCCGCCGACGAGGAAGAACAGCAGGCCGGTGATCAGGCCGTGCGCGACCGAGGCGAACAGCGCGCCGTCGATGCCGACCTGCGTCATGGACGCGATGCCGAGCAGCGTGAAGCCCATGTGGCCGACGGACGAGTAGGCGATCAGCCGCTTCAGGTCGCCGTCCGCGCGCAGTTGGGCGAGGCAGGCGAGCGAGCCGTAGACGATCCCGACGACGCCGAACGCGGCCAGCGCCACGGCGTACCGGTGCAGGCCCTGCGGGATCTCGCCGACGCCGATCCGGATGAAGCCGTACGTGCCCATCTTCAGCAGCACACCGGCCAGCAGCACCGAACCGACGGTCGGGGCCGAGGTGTGCGCGTCCGGGAGCCACGTGTGCAGCGGCCACATCGGCGTCTTGATCGCGAAGCCGAGACCGACGAGCACGAAGGCCAGGCCCTGCGCACCGGCCGTGATGCCGAGGCCGTGCCGCTGCTGCAACGCGACCATGTCGAAGGTGCCGGTCTTGGAGTGGATGACCAGGAACCCGAGCAGCATCAGCGCCGAGCCGAGCAGCGTGTACAGGATGAACTTCGTCGCCGACTGCTGCTTCGTGCCGCCGCCGTGCGCGTCGTCGGAGCCCCAGTGCGAGATCAGGCCGTACATCGGGATGAGTACGAGCTCGAAGAAGATGAAGAACAGCAGCAGGTCGAGCGAGACGAACGTGCCGACCATGCCGATCTCGAGCGTCAGCAGCAGCGCGGTGAACGCGCGTCCCCGGCCGTCCCGGGTCGTCGTGCGGACCGAGTAGAGCAGACACAGGGCGGTCAGCAGCGTCGTCAGCAGGAGCAGCGGCAGCGAGACGCCGTCGACACCGAGGTGGAAACGCAGGTCCAGCGCCTGGATCCAGTTCCAGTCGAGCTGGCCCTGGAACGACGTGCCCGCCGAGTAGTCGAACAGCGGCAGCAGGAGCAGCGACACCGCGAAGGTGACGACGCCCGTCGCGGCGCCGATCCGGGAGGCGAGCTCACGCGGCGCGGCGTAGAGCGCGAGCAGCCCGGCGGCCGGGATCGCGAGCAGCAGGAGCAGGATCGCGGACACTCAGCTCACCGTCCCTACGTACGCGTAGACGGCGGCCATGATCACCACTCCGAGGAACAGGCAGGTCAGATAGAACTGGACGCTTCCGGTCTGCAATCGCCGCAGCAGCGTGCCGAGCCCGCGCGCGCCGGTGCCGGATCCGCGCACGTACGCGTCGATCACTTCGCTGTCCAGGAAGCCGACGAGCCGGGCGGCGGCGCGGCTCGGGCGGACCAGCGCGGCGTCGAGCAGGCGGTCGAAGTAGAAGCCGTTCAGCAGCAGGCCGCGGGCCGGGCCGAGCAGCGCCACGGCCGGGTCCGCCTGCTCGTCCCGGCGCCAGGCGAGGTAGACCAGCGCGCTGAATCCGAGCACGAACAGCAGCGAGATCAGCGTGGTCAGGCCGCCGGGCCACAGATCCGGCCCCGCGGCGCCCTGCTCGCCGTACCAGCCGCCGAGCGCGGTCGAGAAGCCGGTGCCGAACAGCACGACGGCGCCGAGCAGCGCGGCCGGGACCGCGAGCAGCACCAGCGGGATCAGCTCCGGCTGCGGCGCCTCCACCTTGGCCTCGTGCTCGTGCGGCGCGTCCGGGAAGGGCCCGTGGAACATGCCGAGCCACATCCGCAGCGAGTACGCGGCGGTGAGTCCGGCCGTGATCAGCCCGAAGATCAGCACGATCTTCCCGGGCGCCGCGAACTCGCCGGTCGCGTCGTACGCCGCGCCGAGCACGCCCTCCTTGCCGAAGAAGCCGGAGAACGGCGGGATGCCCGCGAGCGCGAGCAGGCCGACCGTCATCGTCGAGTACGTGATCGGCATCCGGTAGCGCAGCCCGCCCATCGCGCTCAGCTCGTTCGAGCCGACGCGGTGGATGACGACGCCCGCGGCGAGAAAGAGCAGACCCTTGAACGCGCCGTGCACCAGCAGCAGGTAGATCGACTGCGTGCGTCCGCCGACCGCGAGTCCGCCGAGCATGTACGCGAGCTGGCTGACGGTCGAGTACGCGAGGATCTTCTTGATGTCGGTCTGCGCGAACGCGCACAGCGCCGCGCCGCACATCGTGATCGCCGCGACGACCGCCATCACGATCAGCAGCCAGCCGCAGAGGACGAAGACCGGGTAGAGCAGCGCGACGACGTAGATGCCCGCGGCGACCATCGTGGCCGCGTGGATCAGGGCGCTGATCGGGGTCGGACCGGCCATCGCGTCCGGCAGCCAGGAGTGCAGCGGGAACTGCGCACTCTTGCCGAGCACGCCGCACAGCAGCAGCAGACCGATCAGGCCGGGGTGGTCGTAGACGCCGAGCTCGGCCGCGCGGAGCACGTCGGCGATCTGGAAGGAGTGCGCCTGCACGCCGAGCGCGATGATGCCGAACAGGAACGGGACGTCGCCCGCCTTCGTCATCAGGAACGCCTTGATCGAGGCGGCGCGCGCCTCCGGCTTCTCCCAGTAGTGCCCGATCAGGAAGTACGAGCAGACGCCCATGATCTCCCAGCCGACCAGCAGCACGATCAGGTCGGCCGAGTAGACCACCGTGAGCATCGCGGTCGTGAACAGCGAGATCAGCGCGGCGTACGAGGGATAGCGCGGCTCGCCGCCGAGATAGGTCGTCGAGAACACCTGCACGCACAGCGCGACGCCCGCGACCAGGATCGCGACGAGCGCGGAAAGGCCGGTGATCCGCGTGCCGATCTCGACGTGGAATCCGCCCGCGGTACCGATCGAGTACGTGTGGATCGCCGGTCCGCCGCTGCCGTGGTCGAGCGCCACGATCAGCACGAGCGCGAACGCGGCGGCGACCGGCGCGGTGGACCAGAACTTCACGTGCCGCAGGTCGCGGCCCCCGGCGGCGGTGACGGCGGCGCCGAAGGCAGGCAGCAGCGCGGCGAGAAGAGCGAGCAGGTTCATCAGCTGGCGACCTCGAGCTCGTCAGTCGTGATGGATTCCACCGGCTCCGCGAGCTCCCGCTGTTCGCCGAGGTCCGAGCTGGCCCGCTGCCGGTAGAGCAGCAGCACGATCGCCAGGCCCAGGCCGGTCTCGGCGGCCGCGATCGTGATGATGAACAGCGTGAAGATCTGCCCCATGCCGTACTGGTCGCGCAGTATCGCGCTGAAGCTGACCAGGTTGAGTGTGACGGCGTTCAGCAGCAGTTCGATCGCCATGAGCACGGCGATCGCGTTGCGGCGGGCCAGGACCCCGTACAGGCCGATGGCGAACAGCAGCGCGCCGAGCACGAGTGGGTAGACGGCGTGCATCTCAGGCCTCGGCCTCCTCGGGGTCCCCGCCGCGCCGGGACAGGACGATCGCGCCGACCAGCGCGGCGAGCAGCAGCACGGACAGCACCTCGAAGGGCAGCACCCAGTACTTGAACAGCTGGCCGCCGAGCGCCCGGCCGCTGCCGAGCGGAACGGCGCCGCGCGGGTCGAACCACGTGCGCTGATACGCCTGGACGACCACCGTGACCAGGGTGCCCGCGGCGCCGAGCCCGACGACCAGGGCGGGCCAGCGGTTGCGCACGTTGAGTTCCTCGGTCGGGCCGATCGGCGCGCGGGTGAGCATCAGGCCGAACAGGAACAGCACGATGACCGCGCCCGCGTAGATCAGCACCTGGATCCAGGCCAGCAGTTCGGCGGACAGCAGCAGGTACTCGACGGCGATCGAGCCCATGCACACGAGCAGCCAGAGCGCCGCGTAGACCAGGTTCTTCACCGTGACCACGAGCAGCCCGGAGCCGAGCGTGACCAGCCCGACGAGCACGAACGCGATCTCGACACCGGTCGGCGACAGGAAGCTATGCGTCACCGGCGCTCCCCTGCTGCTCCGCGTCCAGCGCCGCCTGCTTCTTCGCCGCCGCCTTCTGCGCGAGGGCGATCTCCTTCGGCTCCTCGGCCGCGTCGTCGAGGGCGACCGGCGGCGGGACCGACTCGACCCAGGCCCCGAGCCGCTCCTTCTCGTGCAGCAGGTCGCGCAGGTCGTACTCGGCGTACTCGAACTCCGGCGACCACTCGAGCGCGTCGAAGGGGCAGACCTCGATGCAGATCCCGCAGTACATGCAGAGCGAGAAGTCGATGGCGAAGCGGTCCAGCACGTTGCGGCTGCGCTCGCGTCCACCGGAGGGCGGGGCCGGGATCGTCTCCTTGTGCGAGTCGATGTAGATGCACCAGTCCGGGCACTCGCGCGCGCAGAGCATGCAGGAGGTGCAGTTCTCCTCGATCAGCGCGATCACGCCGCGGGTGCGCGGCGCGAGCTCGGGCGCCACATCCGGGTACTGCCGGGTGTGCGCGGGCGTGACCATGTTCTTGAACGTGGTCGCCAGGCCCTGCACCAGACCGGCGCCCGGCAGGTTCTTCTTCTCGTTCGTCACAGCACCCTCACGACCCCGGTAAGCGCGAGCTGGGCCAGGGACAGCGGGATGAGCACCGTCCAGGCCAGCTTCTGCAGCTGGTCGGCGCGCAGCCGGGGGTAGCTCACGCGCAGCCAGATGACCACGAAGGCCAGCAGGAAGGTTTTGATCGCGGTCCACAGCCAGCCGAGGTGCTGGTCCGCGAACGGGCCGTGCCAGCCGCCGAGGAAGAGCACCGCGGTCAGCAGGCAGAGCACCACGATCCCGGCGTACTCGGCGAGCAGGAACAGGGCGAAGCGCAGTCCGGTGTACTCGGTGTACGCGCCGAAGATGATCTCCGAGTCGGCCACCGGCATGTCGAACGGCGGCCGCTGCAGCTCGGCGAGGCCGGCGGTGAAGAACACGAATCCGCCGATCAGCTGCCAGGGGATCCAGTACCAGTGCCAGACGTCCATGATCCCGGGCAGCGAGAGCGTCCCGGCGGCCATCGCGACGGACACCGCCGACAGCAGCATCGGCAGCTCGTAGGCCATCAGCTGCGCGGCCGAGCGCAGGCCGCCGAGCAGCGAGTACTTGTTCGCGCTGCCCCAGCCGGCCATCAGCGGCCCGATCACGGCGACGCCCATGACGGCGAGCGCGAAGAACAGGCCCAGATCGAGGTCCACGCCCACCTGCGTGCCGGGCCCGATCGGGATGACGACCAGCGCCAGCAGGTACGGGATCAGCGCGACGGCCGGGGCGAGCTGGAAGACGCGCCGGTCGGCCGCCTTCGGGACGACCGCCTCCTTCTGCGCGAACTTCACGCCGTCCGCGACCAGCTGCGCCCAGCCGTGGAAGCCGCCCGCCTCCATCGGACCGAGCCGGCCCTGCATGTGCGCCATGGCCTTGTGCTCCATCTGGCCCACGACCAGCGGCACGACCATGAACGCGAGGAAGATCACGACGATCCGCAGCCCGACCTCGAGCCACCAGGTCAGCGAGCTCATTCGCCCCCCTCCCCGGACTCGGCGGCCGACTCCGGCCGCGACTCGGCCGCGGTCTCGGGCCGGTGCGGCTTGAGCCACTCGTCCCCCGGCACACCCGGCGGCAGCATCCTGCGACGGCCGGGCGACGCGGCGGTGTGCTCGGACTCGCCCGGCTCCTTGGCGCCCGGCCAGGCCTTGGCCACGCGGGAGGCGAGCACGAAGTCCTTGCGCAGCGGATGCCCCTCGAAGCCGTCCGGCAGCAGCAGCGGCCTGAGCCCCTCGTGCCCGGCGAACTCGATGCCGAACATCTCGAAGGTCTCCCGCTCGTGCCACGCCGCGCCCCGGTAGACGCCGACCGCGCTGTCCAGCCGCGCGCCCTGCTCCGCGTCCTTGGGCACCCGCGTGCGCAGGATGACGCCCTGCGCCTTGCCGAGCCCGGCGGGCCCGCGGTCCTCGGTGGCCACCACGAACGCGGCCACCAGGTACCCGGCCTCCAGCTCGTCCACGCCGGTCAGCCAGTCCAGGAAGTCGGCGCCGAGCCCGTCCCGCGCTGCGGTCAGCGCGGCGACCCAGCCGGACGGCGGCACCGTGGCCAGCACCCGGCCGAACTGCTCGGCCACCTCGACGTCCGGGCCCAGGGCCGCCGCGATCACGGACAGGTCCTCAGCGGTCATCTTCGTGCTCCCAGGCCTGGTCCTCGACGGCCTTGTCGAACAGTTCCATGCCGTGGTCCCGCGCCTTGCGCAGCTCCCGGAAGTAGCGTCGCCGCGGCGGCCTGTTCCGGATCGGCGGCAGCTCGGCGGTGCGCTCCACGGCCGGGACCTCCTCCTCCGCGGGCACCACCGGAAGCTCGTGCGTCGGCGCGTCCTGCCCGGGCGCGGGCGCGACCGGCGGCGCGACGACCCGCGGCGGCTCCGGAGCGGGCGCGACCGGCGGAACGATCACCTCGGTCGGCGGCTCGACGGTCTTCCGCACCGGCTCGGCCTCGACCACGGGTGTCGGAGCCTCGATGACCTGCGTCGGAGCCTCCACGACCGGAGTCGGAGCCTCGACGACCGGAGTCGGAGGCAGCGGCGTCGGCTTGGGCTTCTTCTCCTTGACCGGCTTGACCGGCTTCGGCAGCTTCGGCGGCTTGCCCGACGTCCCCTCCCGCGCGATGCGCTCCTGCAGCTTCACGATCCCCTGCAGCAGCGCCTCGGGACGCGGCGGGCAGCCGGGCACGTAGACGTCCACCGGAATCAGCTGGTCGACGCCCTTGGTCACGCAGTAGGAGTCCCAGTACGGCCCGCCGCAGTTGGCGCAGGAGCCGAAGGAGATCACGTACTTCGGCTCGGGCATCTGCTCGTAGAGGCGCTTGACGGCCGGGGCCATCTTGTCGCTGACCGTGCCGGAGACGACCATCAGGTCGGCCTGCCGCGGTCCGGGGGCGAAGGGGATGACGCCGAGCCGGATGAAGTCGTGCCGGGCCATCGAGCTGGCGATGAACTCGATCGCGCAGCAGGCCAGGCCGAAGTTGAACACCCAGAGCGAGTACTTCCGGCCCCAGTTCAGGACGAGTTTCACCGGTTTGGGCGCGAGCTCGAAGGCTGATCCGAAGCGCCGCGTGTCGGCCTCGGACCCGGCCGTCGGCACCGCGGGGATGCCGAGGTCTACTGCTCCAGCCACGTCAGCACGCCCTTCTTATAGGCGTAGAGAATCCCCACCGCGAGGAATCCGATGAACACGAACATCTCCGCCAGCGTGGCGCCGCGGAAGCCCGGTGCGGCGAACACCGTGGCCCACGGGAACAGGTACACCGAGTCCACGGCGAAGATGACGTACAGGTAGGCGTACACGTAGTAGCGGACGTGGGTGTGCGCCCAGCCCTCCCCGACCGGGTCCACGCCGCTCTCGTAGGTCAGCAGCTTCTCCCGCGTGGGCCGCAGCGGGGACAGCAGCCGGTTGGCGGTGAGCGCGGCGGCCACGAAGAGTACGCCCAGTAGGAACAGAATACCGACGATCGAATACGCGGAGTAATAGGTCGTAGGACTCATTCCGCGCTCCGCTCCTAGGCCGTCATGCTCGTTGGGGTCCCGCTCGTCGCACAAGCGTACCGGCCGAGCGACAAGACCCTACGCAACCGGCTCTGACATGAGCTCAGGCGTAGAGTGGTACTCACACGACGTGAATCGTTCGTAACGCTGACCGGGCAGGCGGGTGTGCACACTGTGACGGTGATCGAAGGGGCTTCGGCCAAGGGCGTGCGGCGGCTGAGCAGGGTGGTGATCCGCATCGCCGGCGACTCCGGCGACGGGATGCAGCTCACCGGGGACCGGTTCACGCAGGAGACCGCGCTGCACGGCAACGACCTGTCCACCCTGCCCGACTTCCCGGCCGAGATCCGGGCCCCCGCCGGAACCCTGCCGGGCGTATCGGCCTTCCAGCTGCACTTCGCGGACCACGACATCCTCACTCCGGGCGACGCCCCGGACGTGCTGGTCGCGATGAACCCGGCGGCGCTGAAGGTGAACCTGCCCGCCGTGCCGCGCGGCGGAACCGTGATCGTGAACACGGACGAGTTCACCGAGCGGGCGCTGAAGAAGGTGGGCTACGACAAGAACCCGCTCGAGGACGGCGCCCTCGACGGCTTCCGGGTGCACAAGGTCGCGCTGACCTCGCAGACCGTCCGCGCGCTGGACGGCCACCCGCTCAGCCGCAAGGAGGCCGAGCGGGCGAAGAACATGTACGCCCTCGGCCTGCTGTGCTGGCTCTACCACCGGCCGGTCGAGCAGACGCTGAAGTTCCTGGAGCAGAAGTTCGCCAAGAACCCGGCGATAGTGGCGGCGAACCGGGCGGCCTTCCAGGCGGGCTGGAACTACGGGGAGACCACGGAGGAGTTCGAGGTCTCCTACGAGGTGGCCCCGGCCGCGCTGCCGCCGGGCCGGTACCGGAACATCTCCGGCAACCGGGCGCTGGCGTACGGCCTGATCGCCGGCTCGCAGCGCAGCGGGCTGCCGCTGTTCCTCGGCTCTTACCCGATCACCCCGGCCTCGGACATCCTGCACGAGCTGGCCCGGCACAAGGCCTTCGGCGTGCGCACCTTCCAGGCCGAGGACGAGATCGCGGCGGTCGGCGCGGCGCTCGGCGCGGCCTACGGCGGTTCGCTCGGCGTGACCACCACCTCGGGCCCGGGCGTGGCCCTGAAGTCCGAGGCGATCGGCCTGGCCGTGTCGCTGGAGCTGCCGCTGGTCATCTGCGACATCCAGCGCGGCGGCCCGTCCACCGGGCTGCCGACGAAGACCGAGCAGGCCGACCTGCTGCAGGCGATGTTCGGCCGCAACGGCGAGTCGCCGGTGCCGATCGTGGCCCCGCGCTCCCCGGCCGACTGCTTCGACGCGGCGGTGGAGGCGGTGCGGATCGCGCTGGCCTACCGCACCCCGGTCTTCCTGCTCTCCGACGGCTACCTGGCCAACGGCTCGGAGCCGTGGCGGATCCCGGAGACCGCGGAGCTGCCCGACCTGCGCGACGCGGCCCGGTTCGCCCGGCCGGAGGACTACCCGGACGACGAGGTCTTCCTGCCCTACCAGCGCGACCCGGAGACCCTCGCCCGGCCCTGGGCGGTGCCCGGCACCCCGGGACTCGAGCACCGGATCGGCGGTCTGGAGAAGGCCGACGTCACCGGCGAGATCTCCTACGACCCGGCGAACCACGACCACATGGTGCGCACCCGCGCGGCCAAGGTGGCGGGGATCGCCAAGACCATCGCGCCGCTGGAGGCCGACGACCCGTCCGGCTCGGCGCGGCTGCTGGTGCTCGGCTGGGGCTCGACCTACGGCCCGGTGCAGGCCGCCTGCCGCCTGGTGCGCGAACGCGGCGGCGCCGTCGCGCACGCCCACCTGCGGCACCTGAACCCGTTCCCGCCGAACCTCGGCGAGCTGCTGGGGCGGTACGACCGGGTGCTGATCCCGGAGATGAACCTCGGTCAGCTCGCCCTGCTCGTCCGGGCGCGCTACCTGGTGGACGCGGTCGGCTACAACAAGGTCCGCGGCCTGCCCTTCACCTCGACCGAGCTGGCGGGGGAAATCGAGTCGATGCTGGGGGTTGCGGAGTAATGCTGGACGTCACCGTTTCGGCGGGCGCGCTGTCGGCGAAGGACTTCAAGTCCGACCAGGAGGTCCGCTGGTGTCCGGGCTGCGGGGACTACGCGGTGCTGGCCGCCGTGCAGAGCTTCCTGCCGAGCCTGAACCTGAACCGCGAGAAGATCGTGTTCGTCTCGGGCATCGGCTGCTCCTCGCGGTTCCCGTACTACCTCAACACCTACGGCATGCACTCGATCCACGGCCGCGCCCCGGCGATCGCCACCGGCCTGGCGGCGGCCCGGCCGGACCTGTCGGTGTGGGTGATCACCGGTGACGGCGACGCGCTCTCGATCGGCGGCAACCACCTGATCCACGCGCTGCGCCGGAACGTGAACCTGAAGATCCTGCTGTTCAACAACCGGATCTACGGGCTCACCAAGGGCCAGTACTCGCCGACCTCGGAGCCGGGCAAGGTGACGAAGTCCACGCCGTACGGCTCGCTGGACGCCCCGTTCAACCCGGTCTCGCTGGCGCTCGGCGCCGAGGCCACCTTCGTGGCCCGCACCATCGACTCCGACCGCAAGCACCTGACCTCGGTGCTGACCGCGGCCGCGCAGCACCCGGGCACCGCGCTGGTGGAGATCTACCAGAACTGCAACATCTTCAACGACAACGCCTTCGAGCACCTCAAGGCGCCCGGCGAGCGCGAGTCGCACCTGCTGCGGCTCGAGCCGGACGCCCCGCTGGTCTACGGCGGGCGCAAGGTGGTCTGGGACGGCGAGCGGCGCGGGCTGACCGTGGCGGACGCCGACGACCCGCGCCCGGCCGTGACGCACGACGTGGCCGCCGAGGACCCGGCGTACGCCTTCGCGCTGGCCCGGCTGCAGGACCCGGCGACGCTCTCGCCGACCCCGATCGGCGTGTTCCGCAGCGTGCGCCGACCGGTGTACGACGATCTGATGGCGGACCAGCTCACGGCGGCCGGGTACGGCGCCCAGGAGCCGGATCTCGGCGCGCTGCTGGCCGGGGGCGACACCTGGACCGTGGGCGGCTGACCGGACGCCACCGGATGTAACGTTCTTATAACTCAATTGGCCTAACTCAATTCTTCTCGCACAACTCTCACTCCGCCGTTGATCCGACAAGTGGATGAACGTTCCTGCTCAGTGGTAGGAACGATTCTTGGCGAGGGCATCAGAACCGCGTTAGCGGCGTATGCACATTGAGTAGATTGAGTAGAGGCGACCGGTAGACATGAGCACCTCGACTACGGGGACTGCACCCGAGGCGGCGACGACCGACGCGTCTTCGCAACCCAGCGCGCTCTCCGCCGCTGCGGTGGACATCCCGGAGAGCCTCGGCTACCGGGTCAAACGCACGATCCTGGGCAAGCCGCTGGTCACCGAGGCACTGAGCACGGAGCGGCTGAGCAAGAAGATCGCCCTGGGCACCATGGGCATCGACATGATCTCCTCCTCGGCCTACGGCTCGGAGCAGATGCTCACCCAGCTGCTGCCGTACTTCGGCACGCTGGCGTTCATGCTGATCATGCCCATCACCGGGGTGATCCTGGCCCTCGCGTTCCTGCTGCTGCTGTGCTACCGCGACGTGCTGAGCGTGTACACCAAGGCGGGCGGCTCCTACGTGGTCGCCCGCGAGCAGTTCGGCCCGAAGGTCGCCCAGATCGCGGCGGTCGCGCTGCTGATCGACTACATCGTGACCGTGGCGGTGCAGGTCTCCTCCGGCACCGACGCCATCGCCTCGCTGCTCGCGCTGAGCTTCAGCATCGACATCACCAGCATCACGCTGTGGATCTCGGTCGGCATCATCCTGCTGATGGCCTTCATGAACCTGCGCGGCATCAAGGAGGCCGGACGGGTCTTCGCCACGCCCGCCTACATCTACCTGTTCCTGGTCGGCGTCACGCTGCTCGTCGGCCTCGGCGAGCTGGTCACCGGCAACCTGAGCCACGCGAACAACCTGCACGACACCAGCTACGGCGGCGTCGTCCAGCTGGGCACGCACACGCAGTTCCTGCTCTCCTTCGCCGCCATCTCCGCGATGCTGCGCGGCTTCGCCAACGGCGGTTCCTCGCTGACCGGCCTCGAGGCGATCTCCAACGGCGTGTCGGTGTTCAAGAAGCCGGTGGCCAAGAACGCCCGGATCACCCTGACGTACACGGTCGCGGCGCTCGGCTCGCTGGTGCTCGGCGTGTCGATCCTGGCCTGGCAGGCGCAGACGATGCCCTACTCGGGCGGCAGCCCGACGGTGCTGGCGCAGCTGACCCACCTGATCTGGGGGCACAGCGGCTTCGGCAACTTCCTGTTCATCCTGGTGCAGATCTCGACCGCGCTGATCCTCTACACCGGCGGCAACACCTCGTTCAGCGGCTTCCCGTTCCTGACCTCGTTCGTCGCCGCCGACTCCTTCCTGCCGCGCCAGTTCACCCAGCGCGGGCACCGGCTGGCGTACTCCAACGGCATCATCGTGCTGACCGCGCTGTCGCTGGCGCTGATCATCGTGATGGACGGCAACCTGACCCGGCTGGTCGCGCTCTACGCGATCGGGGTGTTCACCGGCTTCGTGATGGCCTCGGCCGGCATGTTCAAGTACCACTACACCCGGAACGAAGGCAACAGAACGGCCAAGCTGGTCATCAACGGCGCCGCCTGCATCGCCTCGACCCTGGTGGTCCTGGTCTTCGCGATCTTCAAGTTCACCGAGGGCGCCTGGATCGTCGTGGTGATCTTCCCGATCGGCGTGTTCGCGCTGATCAAGCTGAACGAGCGGTACCGCCGCGAGGCTGCCGCGCTGGCGGGCGCGCCGGCCAGCGCGAGCGTGCCGACGCTGACCCGCAACACCGTCCTGGTCCTGGTGGACTCGGTCGACCTGGCCGTGGTCAAGGCCCTGCGCTACGCCCGGTCGCTGCGTCCGGTGGAGCTGCGCGCGGTGCACCTGATGATCGACTCCAAGCACGCCGAGAACCTGCGCAAACGCTGGGACGCCTCGGTCGCCGCGGACGTCCCG
>DATJIF010000006.1:0-3071 GCA_035493475.1 Actinospica sp. | reverse complement strand
GGTTGAGGAATCCAGCGACCTCATTATGCGGTCAAGGAGTGACGCCACGGAGCCGTTCCGGCCGCCACCCAGGGGCCCGGCGAATTTGCTCGACGCCATATACATTGCATTTCAACTGTGCAATGCAATGAGTTATGCAATGCAATGAGATGCGATAGGATCCGCGCGATCTGAGGAGACGCCTTGACTGAGCCCACCGCCAGCACCCCCGAGCAGCCACAGTGCGCATTCCGCGACTGCACCCGAGCCCCCAAGCCGAAGCCGCTGGGAGTCCGGGGCCCGGCGCCGAAGTACTGCGAAGACCCAGACCACAACGCCCTCAACGCGTTCCGCGCGAAGCGGCGTACGACCGGTACCACCGCACCCGACGGCGAGTCCGACCGGCCGGTGGAGCTCGCGTTGAAGACCGCCGTGGATCTGCGCGGTGATGTCATGGCGGCGATGCAGCGTCTCACCGGTGACCTGGCCCGTTACGTGGAGCAGCTGTCCACGATCACCGACCCGGAGGCGGCCGAGGCGCAGGCGGTCGCGGTCACCGCCGAGGCCGCCGCGCAGATTGCCGACGCCCGGCAGGCGGCCAGCAGCGAGCGGAGTCGTCGCCTCGCCGCGGAAGCCGCCGCCACGGCGGCCGAGGACGCGAAGGATGCGGCGAATGAGGCCGCCGGGCTGGCCGTGGACGAGCTGGACGCCGCCCGCACCCAGTTCGAGGCACGGGTCGATCAGCTCCGCGCCGACACCGCGGCGGAGGTCGAGCGGATCCGCGCCGAGTCGGCCGAGGAGATCCGGCAGACGCAAGCTGTCGCCGACGAGCTGGTGGCCGATGTGCGGCGGGAGGCGTGCGGGCAGGTCGAGGCCGCGCAGGCGGAGGTGGAGCGGATCGGGCGGGAGGCCGCCGAGGAGATCCGGCAGGCGCGGGACGCTGCCGAGGACCGCGTCGGCGAGGTCACCCGTCTCGCCGAGGAGCGGGTGTCCGTCGCGGAGTCGGCGGCCGACGAGGTGCGGGTTGCGGCCACCAGGGCCGAGGCCGAGACGGCGAAGGTGCGGGAGGAGGCCGCCCGGCAGGCCGCCGCTGACGCCGAGAGCATCCGGGTAGCCGTGGAGGACGCACGGCGGGCGCAAGCGGACGCCGATACGCGGGTCCAGGCGCAGCGGGACGCCACCGAGCAGGTGACGCAGATGATGCGGGAGGAGATTACGCGGGCCTCGGAGCGGGTCCGCGCGCTTGAGGGCAAGGTGGAGGAGCTGCGGGGCGTCGTGGACCAGGCGCGCGAGGAAGCGCGTACCGCCAAGGTCGAACGAGATCGCGCCCAGGAGCAGTTGGCAGCCGCAGTCGCAGCAGCCGGTGCGGGCGAGGATCCGCAGCCGTAGCAGCCGGGGGTAGACAGGATGACGTGCTACCTAGCCTTCCATCGGCTGGGCAGCACGAGCGTTTACGGCCGTTTTCCTCGCAGGCCGGCATAGGTCACACCTGGTTACCAGAGGGGGGCAAGCACCAGGGGCTCGACCGGAGGCGGCGGCGGGGTGCAGTCCTTGGAGCAGAACTGCGGCGGGACGCCGAGGGGCACCCCCAGGGGGAAGCCGCCCCCGCAGGTCGCGCACGCGCCAGCCTCCATTCGGATACGGCGCCCTTCGATCTCTGCAACACGGTCAAGCCGAAGCCGTTCACGATCCATCGCGTGCCGCATATCGAGAGCAACCGACGGGTCATAGAAGTCGTCATCGAGAACATTAGGGTCTTCGAAACATGCGTGCAGGAATGTCGTGATGACCGGTTCGACGACGCCGCAGGCCACGGCCGCCTTGATGAGGGGATCGACTTCCGGGTTCCCTCCCAAACGAGTCGGATTGTCCCGGTCGAGGTCCTCGTTGAGGGCGTATCCCCAGTCGCTTGCCATGGAAGTCAGGGCGGCGGCACCGCATTCCACAAGGTGGTCGCGGCACCACACGATGGTCCAGTTGATCGGTGTCCGGTCGCACCCCGGCTTCCGACAGAGCTCATCGAGCCTGTCCAGCGCAAGCGTGAACCGACGCTGCCCGTTGCACACAACGACCGTCCGCTCCATGGAGCGCAGCGACTCCACTGCCAGGCGGGCGCCCCGTCCTTCCTGCGCGAGGGCGCCCGCGAGTTCCAGCACAGTGCTGAAGCTGACCAGTCCTCTGATCAGGTGCGACTTGAACACCGTCGGCGCGAGCTCCCTGTCGTAGGCCCAATCGATGGAGGCGGGTGGGAGGGTGGCGCATTCAGCCAGCAGTTCGCCGAGCAGGAAGGTGCCACCGGTGGGCTCTGCCGTTGATGCCGTGTCGCGGGCGACCTGGGTGTAACGGCGGCCCGTACGCTGCTGCTCCGCACGGATGTCCGCCTTGCGCTTCCGGTCCATGGTCACGACGTTCCCTCCACGACATGCCCACGCCCATGCCGTAGCAAGGTGAAGTGCTCAGGGAGGTGCCGCGCGAGTCGGTGACCCTTGTCCACCAGCCGGGGGCGTGGGAGTTTTCCTGGCGGGGAGTCTGGCAGGCGCGTGCTGCCGCAAGCGACAGGTTAGCGCATACGGCGTCCCCTGCCGTCACAGGCCGATGCCCTCGGCCTGTTGTTTGCGGCTATGGCTGCTCTTTACAGGCCGATTCCCTCCGAGGCGGCGTCGGTCCAGGCGTCGGCGTCGCGGATGTAGCGCCAGAAGACGGGGGAGTTCTCGGCGTGGCCGGACTGGGCGCGGATCTTCTCCTCGCGCTTGCCGGCCTTGCGACTGGTGGTGATGAATCCGGCGCGCATGGAGTGCCCGGTCAGGTGGACGGCTACGCCGGCGCGTTCGGCGTTGCCGGAGATGATCTGCCGGCAGGAGGCGGCGGTCAGGTGGCGGGTGCCGAGGTTGCCCCACTGGTCGATGGACACGAATGCCGGGCCGGTGGTGATGCCCGCGGCGGCCTTCCAGGCGAGCCAGGCCCGGACGGGGCAGGTGTCGATGTTGGCGCCGTAGGCGACGGTGACCTTGCGGCCGGGCAGGCCCTTGACGGAGGGGACGGCGACTCGCAGGCCCTCGGACTCCAAGGCGATGCCCTCGGCGGTGAGGGCG
>DATJIF010000005.1:0-6373 GCA_035493475.1 Actinospica sp. | reverse complement strand
TCGGTGAGGATGAAGCGCTTCATCTTCGGGTTCCAGCGACGGGTCTGGTGTCCGAAGTGGACGCCGCTCTCCAGGAGCTGGCGCATGGTGACGACGGCCATTGCCGTGTCCTCCTCGTAGTTCGTTTCCGGTTTGTCCGCGAGGTCTCGGGCCCGCGGGGGGCTCGGGACGATCGCCCTGGTGTCCGGGCGGACGGCCGCACCGCGCCGTACCCGCGTCCGGCGGGTCGGGGCGGAACCGTGCGGCCACCTGTCGGGCCCGCCCGGAGGCGGACTCGGCCATGGACACGCGAATTCGGTCCGCGCGCACTCCGGTCGTGGAAGGCCGGGGAGCGGAGGACCTGGGTTCTGGTTTGTACTGCGGAGTCATTCTAACGGCTCCGCGGAGCGGCTATGACCGGTTCGAGACGGACCCGTCCGCAGCCGAGCAGCAGCAGCGGGTCGTAGTAGGTGGTCGCGTGCCCGTGCCCGGTGAGCAGGCCCCAGTGCAGGCAGGCTCCGGACCGGCAGTGCCCGGCGTCGAGCGTCCCGACCTGCTCGCCGAGCGTGACCGCGGCGCCGACCGGAAGCTGTGCCTCGACCGGCTCGTAGCTGGTTCGAAGTACGCCGTGCCCGATCACCACCACGCCCCGGCCGAACAACTGCCCCGCGTAGAGCACCACCCCAGGCCCGGCCGCGCGCACCGGCTCCGCCACGTCGCCCGCGAGGTCGACGCCCCGATGCCCGGCGTCCCACCGATGCGGCGGCGGTTCGAAGGGCCGAAGGATGGTCGGGCCGGCACGTATCGCCGGGTCGTGCGGTGCTCCCGGCGGCGGCGCGCCGGCGATGGGCTCGCTGAGCGGCCAGGTCCACGCGGACGTCGTCTTCGAGGGAGCGCAGGTCGGTTCCTCGGCTGCCGCACCGCTCGCGCAGAGGGCCGCGAACGCCGAGGTCAGCACCGTCGCCAGGGTGATCAGAAGTCGCATACGTCCACCGTGCACGGGCGGACGGGTCCTAGGCGCCGAAACCGGGTTCAGACGGTACGGATATGCCCGTTTCGGCGTTCAGGACAGGCGGCGGCGGGCTCCGCGCACCCCGAAGAGGATCAGCGTGAGCGTCGCCTCGATGGTCGCGTTCGGGTCGGCACCGGCGTCGATGCGCTTGGCGGCGCCGTCGATCGCGCCCTGCAGCGCGGCGGCGGTGGCGCGGGCGTCGGAGTGCCCGAGCCGGCGCAGCGCGCCGACGACCAGGTCGACCAGCAGGCTGTGCGCGCTCCTTATCCGGTCCCGGGCGGAGCCGTCGAGCTCCAGCGCCGAGAGAGCCAGCAGGTTGCGATGGCCGGGCTGGGAGACGAGCTCCAGCTGCCGGCGCACGTAGGCGGCGATCTGCCGCTCCGGGGTGGGCTGCGCGAGCATCACACCCCTGATGTCGTTCACCGCCGCCGGGAAGTCCTCGACGGCCAGCGCCTCGACCACGTCCCCTTTGGTCTTGAAGTACTCGTAGACCGAGGAGCGCGCGAGACCGGCCCGCTCCGCCATGGCGGAGAAGGTCACGGCCGAGATCCCGCCCTGGGCGAGCAGGTCCCTGGCCGCGTCCAACAGGGCCGCGCGCTGCATGCTGCGATGCTCGGCGACGGTCGCTGCTTTGATCCTCGGCACAAAGCTCAGCGTAGACGACGCTTGGCCCGCGCGGGACCGCATCCGCGAAGTTCAGCCCGTGATGCTCGGTGCGTGCCGTCCCGCGTCACCGAAGTTCGGCCAGCCGGGTGCGCAGCGTGAGCACGGCCTTCGCGTGGATCTGGCAGACCCGGCTCTCGGTGACCCCGAGCACGCCGCCGATCTCGCCGAGCGTCATGCCCTCGAAGTAGTAGAGGGTGACCACGGTCTTCTCTCGGTCGGGCAGCGTGTTCACGGCCCGGGCCAGCAGGTGCCGGGTCTCCCGGTTCTCCGCGACCTCGACCGGGTTCTCCGCCGAGACGTCCTCCAGCGTCTCCATCAGGCTCAGCCGGCCGCCGTCCCCGGTGGACAGGGTGAGCACCTCGTCCAGCGCGATGACGTTGACCAGCGAGAGCCGGGAGAAGATCTGGTGCAGCTCGCCGAGCTTCATGCCGAGCTCGGCCGCGATCTGCCGCTCCGAGGGGGTGCGCCCCAGCTTGTGCTCGAGGCGCACCACGGCCTGCTCGATCTCCCGGGCCTTCTGCCGCAGCGAGCGCGGGATCCAGTCCAGCGCGCGCAGCTCGTCGATGATGGCGCCGCGGATCCGGTTGATCGCGTACGTCTCGAACTTGATCGCCCGCTCCGGGTCGTAGCGCTCGATCGCGTCGATCAGGCCGAAGATGCCGTAGGAGACGAAGTCGGCGTGCTCCATGGACCCGACGAGTCCGACCGAGACGCGCCCGGCCACGTACTTGACCAGCGGCGAGTAGTGCAGGATCAGCTGCTCGCGCAGCCGCGGATCGCCGGTGGCCTTGAACTTCGCCCACAGCTCGGCCATCGCCGCGGCGCCCATCACCGCGTCAGGCGCCCCGCCGCCGATCGAGGTCGTGAGCGTGCGGCCGGGTTCGGCCTGCGCCACGGCGCTCCCGCGCTGCTGGCTGTTCCTGGACATGTCGAGCCCTGATCTACTGAACCTCTACGCGAGCGGCCACGGGTGGTTCCGGAAGGTATACCGACTGGCCATGAACATATCGCACACGCCTCAGCACGCCCGGTAACCGACGCCGTCTTCCACACGATCCGGTGATCTGATCCCGCTACCGCGTCACCGCGCGGGCGTTCACGGGTCAACGCGCCATCGCCCACCCGCCCCCGGTCCTGACGGCCTTTCCGATGGCCGCGAGCTGCCCAAGCAGGGCCAGGACCTCGCCCGGAGCCAGTCCGGTCTCCGCGGCCAGGGTGAGCACCTTCGCGGCACGCCCGGAGCTCGCCCCGGGCAACGCCTCGCGCACCAGCACCGCCCGCGGATCCAGCCGCGCCGCCAAGTCCGCCTCGGCTGACGGGGTGTCGGACCGCTCGGCCCGCGCCGCCGCGGGGGCCGGAGTCGGAGCGGGCGGGGGCGCGGGCGCCTCGATGCCGAGCTCGGCGAGCACCTGCCGCCCGTCCACCGCCGGGATCGCGCCGTCGCACAGCAGCCGGTTGGTGCCGGTGGATTCGAGCGCGGTCACCGGCCCCGGCACGGCGAACACCGCCCGGCCGAGCTCGGCGGCCAGCCGCGCCGTGACCAGCGACCCGCTGCGCTCCGCCGCCTCGACGACCACGGTCCCCGCCCCGAGGGCCGCGATCAGCCGATTCCGGGCGAGGAATCGGAAACGCGTCGGACGCGTCCCCGGCGGCAGTTCGGCGAGGATCGCCCCGCGCTGCCCGATCGTCTGGATCAGCGTGTGATGCGACGCCGGATAGGTGCGGTCGATCCCGCAGGCGAGCACCGCCGCGGTCGCGCCGCCGACCTGGAGCGCACCCCGATGCGCCATGCCGTCGATCCCCAGCGCCGCGCCGGACACGATGGTCGCGTTCGCCCGCGCCAGGTCAGCGGCCAGCAGCCCGGCGGCGTGACGTCCGTAGCCGGTGCACCTGCGCGCCCCGACGACCGACACCGCGGGCGCGCCGATATCGAAATGCCCGATGATCCAGACCCCGAACGGCGCGCGCGTGCCGAGGTCGTCCAGCGCGGTCGGCCAGTCCGCGTCGCCGGGGATCACGAACCGCGCCCCGACCGCGCCCCCGGCGGCCATGTCGGCGACCGGATCGGCGTGCGGAATACGCAACGCGATCCCGGGGCGGCGGTAGTCGAGCCGCGCCGCGAGGCCGGGCGGCCAGCGCTCCGGAGGCGACACTCCGGGTTCGAGGATCGCGCGGAGCAGCTCGCCGGGCGCGGCGTATTCGCGCAGGTCGGTGAACAGCTGGTCCTCCGGCTCGATCAGCCGGCTGAGCATCAGCCGGACCGTGCGCTCGTCGGTGTGGTCGATCATGCGAGTGCTCCCGTGTAGAAGGTCGTGGACAGCCGGAAACTGAGGGCGGTGTCGATCTCGGTCCGGCCCGGACGGTCCCGCCCGGCGAGGTCGGCCAGGGTCCACGCCACGCGCAGCACCCGGTCGAGCCCGCGCGCCGTGAGCACGCCGCACTCCAGCGCCTGCTCCGCGCCCTCGAGCGAGTCGGAGCCGAGCGGCCAGCGCGAGCGCAGAAACCGTGCCGGGACCTGCGCGTTCAGCCGCCACGGCGTCTCCCGCAGCCGCCGCGCCGCCCGGTCCCGCGCCTGCCGGACCCGCTCCGCCACCTGCGCCGTGCTCTCGCTCGCCAGCCCGCCCGCCGCGGCCGAGAGCAGCTCCGCCGGACCGACCGGTGACACGTCCACACGCAGGTCGATCCGGTCCAGCAACGGCCCCGATATTCGCCCGAGGTACGCGCTGCGGCTGCGCGGGCTGCAGGTACACGCGCCGTGCGCCGACATCGCCAGCCCGCACGGACACGGATTCGCCGCGGCCACGAGCAGGAAGTCGGCGGGAAACGTCGCGACGCCGCAATTTCGGGCAATGATCACTTCGCGCGACTCGATCGGCTCCCGAAGAGCATCCAACGCGACGCGTCCGAACTCTGGAGCCTCGTCGAGGAACAGAACTCCACGATGCGCGCGGGAGACGGCGCCCGGGCGGATCACGGCCGAGCCGCCGCCGACCAGGGCCGGGACGGTCGCCGAATGATGAACAGCGCAGAACGGCGGCTCGGTGACCAGGGGTTTCGCCGGATGGAGCGTGCCCGCGAGCGAGTGCACGGCCGTCACCTCGAGCGCCGCGCGTTCGTCGAGCGGGGGCAGCAGGCCGGGGAGACGTTCGGCCAGCATGGTCTTGCCGGAGCCGGGGGCGCCGCAGAGGAAGAGGTGGTGGCCGCCGGTCGCGCTCACCTCCAAGGCGAGACGGGCTTCGAACTGGCCGAGGACGTCGGACATGTCGGGCCCGTGGGAGCTCGCAGGATCGCCGACCGCGACCACCGAAGGCGGGGCGGACGCGGACTTCAGCAAGCTCGGCACGACCTGTGACGGCTCGTCGGGGATCGGCTCGCCGTTGGCGTGGGCTACGGCCTGGCGCAGGGTGCGGACGCCGAGGCATTCGACGCCGGTGACCTGCTCGGCCTCGACGAGGTTGTCCTCGGCGACGCAGACCGAGGCGTATCCGGCCCGCGCGGCGGCGAGGACGGAGGGCAGCACGCCGCGGACGGGGCGCAGGGAGCCGTCGAGGCCGAGTTCGGCGATGAAGACGGTCTCGCTCAGCCCGGCCGGGCGCACCTTGCCGTCGGCGCGGAGCACGGCGATGGCGATGGCCAGGTCGAAGCCGCTGCCCTGCTTGCGGATCGAGGCGGGGGCCAGCGAGACGGTCAGCGAGGTCTGCGGCCACGGGATCGAGCTGTTCAAGACCGCGGCGCGCACCCGGTCGCGGGACTCGGACAGGCCGGTGTCCGGCAGGCCGATCAGGCTGAAGCGGGAGAGCCCGGCGGTGACCACGGCCTCGGCCTGCACCATGACGCCGGACAGGCCGTGCAGCGCGACCGCCGAGGCGCGGCCGTAGCTCGCCATCAGACCACCGCCCGCAGGTGCTCGATCGCGACGAGCGCGTGCGGCTCGCGCGGGTCGAGGCGGACGGCGACGACGTCGATGCGCAGGTCGGGTGCGGCTCTGGAGCGGCTGCCGGAGGAGTGCGCGCGCAGCCAGAGCACGGCCAGCCGACGCAGCCGGGCCGCCTTCTCGGGCGTGACCGCCTCGGCCGGGTGGGCGAGCGTGCGGCCGGTGCGCGTCTTGACCTCGCAGACGACCAGCGTGCGCCGGTCCCGCAGCACGAGGTCGAGCTCACCGCGCTGCCGCGGCTCCGGGCTGCGCCAGTTGCGGTCGAGGACGCGGTAGCCCTGCTCCGCGAGATGGCGTTCGGCCGCCTGCTCGCCGAGGCGGCCGATCCGTGCGTTGCGGCTGGTCAAGGTGCCCTCCCCTGTGATCCGTGGATGCTTCGGATTCCAGGGTGCGGCACAGTGCGGGCACTATGTCCGGTATCTCAGTGAAAGGTTAGAAACAGGGCGTATGTGAAGGTGCCCTCGTGCCCGGCTCAGTCGGTGGGGACCTCGAGGTCCGGCTTGGCCAGCTCCTCGACGTTGACGTCCTTGAACGTGACCACCTTGACGTTCTTCACGAAGCGCGCGGGCCGGTACATGTCCCAGACCCAGGCGTCCGCCATGGTCACCTCGAAGTAGATCTCGCCGTCGCTGGTCTTCGGCTCGAGCTCGACCTGGTTGGTGAGATAGAACCGCCGCTCGGTCTCCACCACGTACCGGAACAGGCCGACCACGTCGCGGTACTCCCGGTAGAGCTGCAGCTCCATCTCGGTCTCGTACTTCTCGAGGTCTTCCGCGCTCATC
>DATJIF010000004.1:0-8802 GCA_035493475.1 Actinospica sp. | reverse complement strand
CCCATGTCGTAGAGCGGCCCGCCGCCCGGCTGGTAGTAGAAACCGGGAGCCGGATGCCAACGCTCGTGCCCCGGCGCGGACCAGTGCACCGACGCGCCGAGTACCTCGCCGATCCTCCCGTCGTCGATGACGCGGCGCGCGGTCTGGATGCCCGTGCCGAGCACCGTGTCGGGCGCGCTCCCGACCCTGAGGCCGCCGACTTGCGCCTCGATCAGCGGCCGAGCCTCGGCAGTGGTGAGCCCGAGCGGCTTCTCGGCGAAGACGTGCTTGCCCGCGGCGAGCGCGCGCAGGCCGACCTCGACGTGCGCGGCCGGGATCGTCAGGTTAATCACGGCCTCCACGTCGTCCGAGGCCAGCAGCCTGTCGACCGAGCGAGCGTCGGCGCCGCGCTCAGCCGCGACCTCAGCGGTCCGCGCCTCATTGATGTCGGCGACCGCCACCAGCTTCAGGTTGGGAAGGCGCTCGAGACTCGCGAAGTACTCCTTGCTGATGACCCCGACGCCGACGATGCCTACGCCCAGCGGCGCGCTCATTCCGCGCCCCGCGCGGCCCAGAGCATGCCGCGTTCGATAATGGTGCGCACGTGCGGCTCCTGGACGATGTCGAGCTTGTGGCCGGGTGCCGAGACGAAGATGCGGCCCTTGCCCCACTGGCGCGTCCAGATCGCCGGGGCGGTGACCGGGCGGTTCCAGGCGTCCCACGGGCGTACCGTCTGCGTCGTGGTCGCCAGCACGTCGTTGTACTCGTCCGACAGCACCCAGTACTGCTCGGTGACCAGGTCGAAGTCCTCAATGCCGGCGGTGATCGGATGTGTCTTCCCAAGCTCCGTGATGTGCACGGTGTAAGGGATGTAGTTGTCGGACTGCTCGCCCGTCCGCAGCGATGGCTCGATGCCGGCGTGGTGGGCGAACTGGCCGCCGATCATATGCAAGTAGTCGGCCGTGTTGCGGTACGAGTCGGCGATGCCGCCGTGCCAACCCGCCATGCCCGTGCCGTTCAGCACGGCCCGCTGCAGGCCCGCGAATTCTTCCTTCTCAATGGTGTTCATCGTGTTCACCTGCACGATCAGGTCGACAGTGTCGAGGTAGTCGGCAGCGGTGTAGACCGACGTGCCCTCCTCGATCCGCACCTCAAAGCCGTGCTCCTTGAGGAATGGGATGAAGAAATCGGTCGTCTCCACGGGCTGGTGGCCGTCCCAGCCTCCGCGGACGATGAGGGCGTTGCGGCTAGTCAATCGTGTTCTCCTTCTTCACGCTGAACGCGGCGTCGAATGCCGCGCCGGATGCTTAAAAGATGCTGGTCCAGATCCCGTTGCCGGCCGCCGAACGCTCGACCGCGTGGAGCACCTGCTGCACTTGAAGCCCGTCGTCGAACGACGGCTCGGGCTGCCGGCCTTCCGCGATGTCGAACACGAGGTCGCGGACCTGGTGCGAGAACGGATGCTCGTACCCCAGGCCGTGTCCCGTGGGCCACCACGCCGCGGCGTAGGGATGCTCCGGCTCGGTGACGAAGATGCGGCGGAAGCCCTGCTCGCCCGCGGCATCCGTGCCGTCGTAGAACTCGAGTTCGTTCATCTTCTCCAGGTCGAAGACGACCGAGCCCCGCGAGCCGAAGATCTCGATCTTGAGCCCGTTCTTGCGGCCGGCAGCGTACCGCGTCGCCTCGAAGCTCGCGACCGCGCCACCCGAGAGCAGCCCCGTGAACCACGCGGCGTCATCGACCGTGACCCGGCCGCGCTCGCTTGAGGCGGTGCCCGACAGTCCGATCGTCTCGCCGAGCAGCGGGCGCTCGGCCACGAAGGTGCGCAGGTAGCCTGAGACTTGCTCGACCGCCTGGCCGGTGATGAACTGCACAGCATCGACCGCGTGCGCGCCGATGTCGCCGAGCGAGCCCGAGCCTGCCAGCTTCTTGTCGAGGCGCCAGGTCATGGGGCCGTTCTCGTCGACGAGCCAGTCCTGCAGGTAGGCGGCGCGCACCTGGCGCACCTCGCCGATGCGGCCCGAGCGCACAAGCTGGCGCGCGAAGCTGAGCGCGGGCACGCGGCGGTACGAGAACCCGACCATCGAGTAGACACCTCGATCGGCGGCGGCGCGGGCAGCCTCGGCCATCTCGCGCGCCTGCTCGACCGTGTTGGCGAGCGGCTTCTCGCACAACACGTGCTTGCCCGCGGTGAGCGCCGCGATCGCGATCTCGGCGTGGCTTTCGCCAGGCGAACAGATGTCGATGAGGTCGACGTCGCCGCGGTGGACGACTTCACGCCAGTCGGCCGAGGCCCCGGCCCAGCCGAGCTGCCCGGCTGCGGCCTGTGTCTTGGCGGCATCCCGCCCGACGATCACGGACATCTCGGGGGCGAGCGGCAAATCGAAGAACCGCGGAGCGACCCGCCAGGCCTGGCTGTGGGCGGCGCCCATGAAGCCGGTGCCGATCATGGCGACGCGCAGGGGTTGTGCTGCTGTCACTTCTTGACTTTCCTCACTGAGCGACATGTCGCTCATCCTGACGGCGTTCCCCTTCAATCCCTCTCCCCCGCCCGGTCTCAACGGCACCGGACAACCGGCCGGCCGGTCGTCAGGAGAGAGGCGGCGGGCCCGTCGAGTCCCGGACAACGAGGGCGGTGGAGAGATCGACCCGTTTGATGTCGCGCGCATCCGACATCACCCCGAGTTCCGGTACCTGCATGAGAAGCCGGACGGCGACGGCGCCCATTTCTGCGATCGGCTGGCGGACCGTGGTCAGCGCCGGAACTGCCCACTGCGCTTCGGGGACATCATCGAAACCGACTACGCTCAGGTCACGGGGAACGCGGAGCCCGAGGTTGGACGCTGCGTCGTAAACACCGACCGCCATCACGTCCGAGCAGGCAAAGACCGCCGTCGGCCGATCCGCCCGCTCCAGCAACGCTGACGCGGCCCGAGCCGCGACGCCACGATCCCAGTCGCCGTGCACCACCGTGCACTGGACGCCGCCGACCGCATCCAGTGCGGAGCGGAACCCGTCGACGCGAGCCCGGCTGTAGAGGTGGGGCCGTTCGCCCGCCACGATCCCGAAGCGACGGTGGCCGAGGCTGAGGAGGTGCTCGGCCGCGGTCCGCCCGCCGTCCCAGTTAGTCACTCCCACGCGGGGGACCGCAGCCCGCGGCTCGCTCATAGGCGTGACGAGCACAACCGGGATCCCCGCTGCCTCAAGCGCGGAGAACTGGCTCGACGTAGGGTCGACCAACACGACTATCGCGCCCCGGGACGGCCGGCGGAGGAGTCGGGACACCCAGTCACCGTCCTCACGGGCAATCGAGATGACGACATCGACATTGGCGACAGTGGCGGCGCTCTCGACACCGGTCAAGACGCCGTTCGCCCAGGTTCCGTTGACGTGGTTGACGACCAAATCGATCAAAGCGGCTGGTTCGTTGTCCGCCGTGCCCTTGAGCCCGCGCGCGTAGCCGACCGCTCGAATCGCATCCATGACGCGACCCCGGGTGGCGGGGGAGACATCAGTGCCGCCGCGCAGGACCTTCGAGACCGTCGGGATGCTCGTTCCCGCTACCGAAGCCACATCGGACAGCGTCGGCTTGCCGCGCGCCCGCACATCCCCAGCCATGACCAACAGCGTAGCTGGAGGCGGATAGTTGCGCAAAGATTCCTAGATTTACACCCTTGTCCTCGCCTCACAGTCGTCTTACCATCACTCAAACGGGCGCACTCGACCTAAGTTTTGCGCAAAAATCGCGGGTCACGAGATGCTCCGGCCGATCACTCCAGGTGTTCGACGATGAAAGCCGCCGGTGATTCCGGCTAAAGGAGGAGAAACAAATGGCTGAAGGCAGAACCCTCGGGACCATCTCGCGGCGGAGCCTGCTCGCGGGCGCAGGCGGGGCCGCAGTGCTGGCCACGCTGGCCGGCTGCTCGTCGGGCGGCGACGGAAGTTCCGAGACGATCAAGTTCTGGAACATGCCCTGGGGAGGGACGGCCTTCTCGCCGCTCGACCAGAAGATCACACTCGCCTACAAGCCCTCCGCTCACTTGCCTGCCGCTAGCTACCAGGCGGTCCAGTGGGCGAACTTCACCACCACCTTCGCCACCGCGATCGTGTCGAAGACGGGACCGGCGGTGAGCAGCGGCAGCGGTACCCAGGCGTTCCAGTTCGCGGTCAAGAACTACATCGCCTACGCGGACGCACTTCTAGAGTCCTGGAAGAAGAACGGGCTCTACGACGACTTCCTGCCGGGTGTCCTCAGTGCCATGAAGACCGACAAGGGGTACGTCGCCCTCCCCTACAACCTCGACATGCGGGTGTTGTGGTACCGGAAGTCGCTGCTGGAAAAGGCCGGCGTGAACCCGCCGACAGACTGGCAGTCCTATCTCAGTGCCTGCCAAGCGCTCAAGAAGACCGGGGTGTACGGCTTTGGCATCGCCTCGGGCGCACAGGGCAACGGCTTCCAGGTACTCGTCGGGCTGCTGATCAACAACGGCGGCGGACTGTTCGATGGCGAGCAAAAACCAGACTGCGTGACCCCGGCCAATATCGAGGCCCTGGATTTCGTGGTTGAGCTCGTCCGCAAGGGATACATGGACCCCGGCAGCGTGAGCTACTCCACCACGAACGCACAGTCGCAGTGGAAGGCCGGCAAGTTCGGCATGGGATACGAGGGCCCAGGACTCGACGATGCCCTCGGCGGCGCTGTGCAATCCGACATGGTAGTCGCCGACCCGATTACGGGCGCACAGGGCGGCAAGGGAGCCCTCTACTTCCCGAACAACATCATGATGTACCGCAACACCCCGAGCCAGCAGGGCTCCGAGGCGTTCTTGGCCTACTACTACCGGAACATGGCACCGCTCTGGACCAAGCAGACCGGTGTCGGCCTTCCGGTGCTCAAGTCGATCGCGGCGACTCCGGAGTTCCGCTCCAATCCCAACGCGGTCGCGGCGGTCGAGAAATGGCTTCCGGTCAGCAAGACTTGGGCCGCTCCCGGTGGCGACGCGCTGTTCGCGAACGTCTCCCTGGTTGACAGCACGCCGGCGATGACCACCTTCGCGCAGAGCGTCCTGTCTTTGCAGGCGACGCCGAAGCAAGCGCTCACCACGCTGCAGAACACGCTCACCTCGCAGATGAAGTGACCGATGACCACCGACTCCCTGATGGAATCGGTGCGCAGGGCCCGTCGCGGAATCGCCGTCGCGGGACCGGGCCGGCCGCAACGTCGGCCGCGCCGCCACCTCACGCCCCGCGGGATGACGTTCGCACTGTTCGCGGTGCCGTCGATCCTGCTCCTGCTGCTGCTGAACCTGTATCCGCTGCTTTACGCCGGTCAGCAGTCCCTGCGCAACGGAGACCTGACGGACGCCGGCAGCTTCGTGTGGCTACACAACTACACCACCATCCTCACCTCGCCGAGCTTCTGGCACGCCGCCGAGTTCACGGTCGTGTTCACCCTCGTCGGCGTGTTCGGCAGCTGGGCGGTCGGGCTCGGGCTCGCGCTGCTGCTACGGCCCGGTGTGCCGGCCGGCGGTGTCCTCAAGGTGCTGCTGCTCCTGCCGTGGGTCGTGCCGATCGTGGTCTCGTCCACATCCTGGAACTGGCTCGTCGCCACCCCCCAGAGTCCTCTACCGCAGCTAGCGAAGCACCTCGGCTTCGGCGACGTCCTCTTCCTGGCCGACCCCACGCTCGCCCAGGTAACCGTCTGCATCTTCAAGGTGTGGGTCAGCTTCCCGTTCATGATGATGATGATGGCATCGGCGCTCACGTCGGTCGACGCGAACGTCTACGAGGCGTCCCGCGTCGACGGCGCATCCGGTTGGCAGACGTTCCGGCTGGTGACCCTGCCGATGATCGCGCGACCCACCTACATCAGCTGGATCCTGATGACCATCTTTTGCGTCAACGACTTCCCGACGATTTTCCTGCTGACCGGGGGCGGGCCGGTGAACTCCACCCAGACCCTCGTCGTCCTCGCCTACACGACCGTGTTCCAGAACTTCCAGACCGGCCCGGGCATCGCGATCGCGTTCCTGATGACGATCGTGCTCGTGGCCGTGAGCGTCACCCTCTATCGCCAGATCCGAAAGGCGAGAATCGAATGAGCGCGCACACTACGACTCTCACACCAATCTCAGCCTCGCCAAGGAAACGGGCGCGGAAGAGCGGCCGCTGGTGGCGGTTCACCGCTCTCGCGGTGATCGCCGTCGTGGTCCTAGTGCCGTTGGTGGCGGTAGTAGCCCTGTCGGTGCAGCCATCGCTCGGCGACGCGGCGACCGGGCCGACCTGGGAGAACTACATTACGGTCTTCACCCAGACGAACATCGCCTCCTGGATCGGCAACAGCCTCCTGGTAACCCTGGCCACAGTCGTGGTGGCCGTCGTAATCGCCGCGCCGGCCGGCTACGTCCTCTCCCGAGGTCGCGGCCGTCTCATCGTCGGGTTCTCGCTCGCCCTTTTCGTGATCCAGTCGCTGCCGGTCATCACCGCGGTCATCCCGCTGTTCGTCCTCTTCGCGCAGCTCGGCCTAGTCGA
The DNA here is from genome assembly GCA_035493475.1 of Actinospica sp. GTDB lineage: Bacteria > Actinomycetota > Actinomycetes > Streptomycetales > Catenulisporaceae > Actinospica. Next base: position 2,292 of record DATJIF010000004.1, on the reverse strand, counting down.
CACGCTCGGGGGAATCGTCGTCATCTACGTCGGCGCGACGATGTCGGTCGCGATCTGGATGATGGCCGCGTACTTCGACACCATCCCGATAACGCTCGAGGAAGCGGCGTGGATAGAGGGCTGCTCCGTCTTCGGTAGCTTCACCCGGGTTGTGCTCCGGAATTCGCTTCCGGGCATCCTGTCGACGGCGATCTTCTCATTCCTGCTCGCCTGGAACGACTACCTCGTGGCGGTGGTGTTCCTCCGCTCTGACCAGAACTACACCCTGCCCATCGGCCTTGAAACCTTCTTCCAGCAGAACCAGACCAACTGGGGTCCGGTGATGGCAGTCGCGGTGGTGATGATGGTGCCCCCGATCGTCATCTTCGCCGTGCTCAACCGTTTCTTCAGCGTCGGCGGCATCGGCGGGTCGCTCGCCGGCCGGTGAGCGCCCGCGGGTGCCATGCCAAGCATCAACCTTCCGCTCCCACGAAAGGCCGACATGACCTCCGCCCGCCTCGCCGTCGACCCACGCTTCGTCGTCGGCCCCGTCAACCAGCGTCTGTTCGGCTCCTTTGTCGAGCACCTCGGCCGCTGCGTCTACGACGGGCTGTACGAACCCGGCCACCCGAGCGCCGACGCCGACGGGTTCCGCCAGGACGTGCTCGCCCTCGTACGCGAGCTGGGGGTAACGACGATCCGCTACCCCGGCGGCAACTTCGTCTCTGGCTTCCGCTGGGAGGACTCGATCGGTGCCCGCGAGCATCGTCCGACCCGTCTCGACCTCGCCTGGCACTCGACCGAAACCAACGAGATCGGGCTCGACGAATTCGCGAGATGGACTGAGCTCGTGGGGGCCGAGCTGATGTATGCCGTGAACCTCGGCACCCGGGGCGTGCTCGAGGCGCTCGACGTCCTTGAGTACGCCAACATCGCCGGCGGCAGCGCATGGTCGGACGCGCGACGCGCGAACGGCCGCGACGAGCCGTACGGCATCACGGTGTGGTGCCTCGGCAACGAGATGGACGGGCCATGGCAGCTCGGTCACCGCTCGGCGGAGGACTACGGCAAGATCGCCTCGCAGACCGCGAAGGCGATGAAGCAGCTCGATCCCTCGGTGCAGCTCGTCGTCTGCGGCTCCTCGGGCGCGCAAATGCCGACCTTCGGCGAGTGGGAGCGGGTGGTGCTCGAGCACTGCTACGACGACGTCGAGTTCATCTCCTGCCACGCCTACTACCAGGAGCACGACGGCGACACCGGCAGCTTCCTCGCCTCGGCCGTCGACATGGACTTCTTCATCGAGTCCGTGATCGCGACCGCAGACGCCGTGAAGGCCAAGCTCCGCAAAGAGAAGACCATCAACATCTCCTTCGACGAGTGGAACGTCTGGTACCAGACGCGCTACCACAAGGAAGATCAGATCACCGACATCCGCTCGTGGCCGGTCGCACCGCGCCTGCTCGAGGACCACTACTCGGTGCTGGACGCGGTCGTCGTCGGCGGCCTGCTCATCTCGCTGCTGCGGCACGCCGACCGCGTCACCGCGGCATCCCTCGCCCAGCTGGTCAACGTGATCGCGCCGATCATGACCGAGCCGGGCGGCCCGGCCTGGCGGCAGACGACCTTCTTTCCCTTCGCGACCACGGCGCGCCTCGCGCGGGGTCAGATCGTCGGGCTCGCGATCGACGTGGGGAGCTACGAGACAGGGCGCTACGGCCAGGTGCCGCTGGTCGACGCCGTCGCGACGTACGACGCCGCGGCCGGGCGCGCCGCGGTGTTCCTCGTCAACCGCGATCAGGAGGGGGCCGCGACCGTGACCATCGACCTCGCCGACTTCGGCGGCGCCGAACTGCTCGAGGCGCTTACCCTGGCGGATGCCGAACTGGACGCGAAGAACACGCTCGAGCAACCCGAACGGGTCCGGCTCGCGGCCAACGCCAGCGTGCGGGTCGACGGCACCCAGCTCATCATCGAATTGCCGGCCGTGTCGTGGACGGCGATTTCGCTGGCGGTGTAGCGCGCCGTAGCGGGCGGTCAGTCGGCCGTCCCTGAGGCTGCCACCGTTACCGCGTCAGCTACCTATGTGCCTGACGCTAAGACAGCGGCATTGGGATGCGAGGCACCCAGGGCACCGATCAGGTGGCAAGCTCCGCCCACGCCGCCTCCGGCACCGGCTCGGAAAGCAGCCGCACGGCCGAGTCCACCTCGCTTGCCGTTCGCAGGCCGGCGACGACCGACACGACGGCCGGGTGACGCAAGGGGAACTGCAGGGCGGCAGCCGGGAGGCGGGCGCCGTGCCGTCGACAGGTTTCC
>DATJIF010000003.1:0-18659 GCA_035493475.1 Actinospica sp. | reverse complement strand
CACCACGGCGTGTGGGACCTGTCGATCCTGCAGGTCGTGCCGGGCATCCGGGTGGCCGTGCCGCGCGACGCCGCCCAGGTGCGCGCCCTGGTGCGGGAGGCGACCGAGATCGAGGACGGGCCGACCGTGGTGCGCTTCTCGAAGGGCTCGGTCGGTCCGGAGATCGAGGCGGTGGACCGGGTGGACGGCGTGGACATCCTGCGCCGCGCGGCCAAGCCGACCGGCGAGGCCGACCTGCTGATCATCGCGACCGGCCCGCTGGCCGGCTCGGCGCTGGCCGCGGCCGAGGTGACCGCGTGCTGCTCGGCGATGCCCACGTCGTAGATCCGGTCCGGGTACTGCTGGGCGAACTTGTGCAGGCCGACCGGGATCAGCATCGCGGCGGTGATGCCCACCACGTCCGGACGCTCGTTGCCGATCTTCAGCATCTCCTCGGCGAACACGTCGGTCCACGAGGTGCCCTTGACCTGGAACGGCAGCCCGGTCTCCGGGTTGGTCTGCGGGTTGACCTGGTGCAGCTGCATCACGTCGTCGGCGCGGGCCGGCTCGTAGCCCTCGCCCTTGCGGGTGAGCACGTGCACGATCACCGGGCCGCCGAAGGCCTTGGCGCGGCGCAGCGCCGACTCGACCGCGTCCACGTCGTGGCCGTCGATCGGGCCGATGTACTTCAGGCCGAGGTCCTCGAACATCCCCTGCGGGGCGACGATGTCCTTGATGCCCTTCTTCATCCCGTGCAGCGTCTCGTAGATCGCGCCGCCCACGTACGGGGTGCGGGCCAGGGTGTTCTTGCCCCAGTCCAGGAAGCGCTCGTAGCCCTGCGTGGTGCGCAGCGTGCCGAGGTGGTTCGCGAGGCCGCCGATCGTCGGGGCGTAGGAGCGCTCGTTGTCGTTGACGACGACCACCACCGGCAGGTCGCCGCCCGCGATGTTGTTCAGCGCCTCCCAGGCCATGCCGCCGGTCAGCGCGCCGTCGCCGATGACGCCGACGACGCGGCGGTCCGTCAGGCCCTGCAGCCGGAAGGCCTTGGCCACGCCGTCCGCGTAGCTCAGGGCGGTCGAGGCGTGCGAGTTCTCCACGATGTCGTGCTCGGACTCGGCGCGGCACGGGTAGCCGGACAGGCCGCCGGCGTTGCGCAGGGTGGAGAAGTCCTGACGGCCGGTCAGCAGCTTGTGCACGTACGCCTGGTGGCCGACGTCCCAGATCAGGGCGTCGCGCGGGGAGTCGAAGACCCGGTGCAGCGCGATCGTCAGCTCGACCACGCCGAGGTTGGGCCCGAGGTGTCCGCCGGTACGCGAGACGTTCTCGATGAGGAACTCGCGGATCTCCGCGGCCAGCTTGTCCAGTTCGGCACGGCTGAGCCGGTCGAGGTCGCGCGGCTGCCTTACGGAATCCATCAAGCGTGCCAACGCCGTCTCCTTCACCGTTCCCGTGGTCGGCTCAACCACCGACCCTTACATATCCGGGGGTATTACCCGCCCGGGCCGTACGCAAGGGCAGAGGCGCCACGCGATCGGCGAGCGATTCGAGTCTATGCGGCGAGCGGTCGTGCCCCCCGGCACAGGGCGTACTCCTCCACATCATCTTCACCGACGCGGACCCGGGTAAACGAATGGGGGTATTACGGGTGATTGAGCGATAACTCAGACGAGCGTGGCCAGCGTGCCGGGCGGGTCGAACAGCAGCGGCCCGAAGGCCCGTTCGGCCGCGCCGACCAGGGTGGAGTCGGCGCCGAGGCCGGGCGCGGTGAGCCGGACCTGCTCGCGCGGGGCGGACAGGCCGACGGTGCGCAGCGTGCCGCGCAGCTGCTGCTCGACCGCGGGGAACAGGTCGCGCAGCAGGCCGCCGAAGATGACCACCTCGGGGTTGAAGATGTTCACCAGGTTTCCGACGCCGATGGCCAGCCACTCGCCGACGTGCCGCAGCGCGGCGAGCGCCCGCGGGTCTCCCCCGGCGGCCGCCGCGACCACGGCCGGGACCGTGGAGCGCGGGCCGTCGGGGTGCCCGGCCGCGTCCAGGATGGCCTTCTCGCCGATCTCGGTCTCCCAGCAGCCGCGCGCGCCGCAGCGGCACAGCCGGCCGGCCGGGTTGACCACCATGTGGCCGAGCTCGCCGCCGTAGCCGCCGTGCCCGCGCAGCGGCTCGCCGCCCACGATGATGCCCGCGCCGACGCCGACCTCGCCGGTCAGGTAGACGGCGTCGGTGGCGCCCGCGGCGGCCCCGCGCACGTGCTCGGCCAGCGCGCCGAGGTCCGAGTCGTTGCCGACCGCGACCTGCGCGCGCACGCCGAGCCGGCCGAGGCCCTCGGCGAGCGCCTCGCCGAGCGGCTGGTCCGTCCAGCCGAGGTTCGGGGCGAAGCGGACCATGCCGTCCGACTCGCGCACCACGCCCGCGATGGCCGCGCCGACCCCGACGCACACGGAGCCGGCCTCGGCCCGCGCGGACATCTCGGTGGTGAACCGGCACAGGTGGGTGACGACGTCGTCCATGGCGTAGTCGCCGCGCGGCCGGTAGAGCTCGCGGCGGTCCAGGATCGAGCCGCCGAGGCCGACCCGGGCCGCGATCAGGTAGTCCACGCCGATGTCGAAGGCGAGCACGTAGACCTGCTCCGGACGCGGCCAGACGACCAGGGACGGCCGGCCCGCCCCGGCGCCCGCGGTGCGCGCGGGCAGCTCCTCGCGGACCAGCCCGGCGCCCGCGAGGTCGGCCGTCAGCGTGCCGATGGTCGAGCGGTTCAGCTGCATCGCGCTGGTCAGCTCGGCGCGCGAGGTCGGCCCGTGCACATGGACGTAGCGCAGCAGGGTCGAGACGTTGTGCCTGCGCACCTCGTCCTGCGTCGAACCACCCGGTCCGGCAGCCATGGAAATCCTCGCATTCCCGACCCGATTGAGTGGAGACATACTATGCCGCGCGGGCATGTAAGGGTCCGGTCAGCGGCGGGTCCGGCGGGAGACCGAGTCGACGGCGGCGGCCAGCAGCAGCACGGCGCCCTCGATGATCAGCTCGTAGGCCGAGGCGTTGTTGCCCTGCAGCAGGTCGGAGATGCCGTTCTGCAGGATGGCGAGCACCACGCCGCCGAGGATCGCGTCCACGATCCGGCCGCGTCCGCCCATCAGCGAGGTGCCGCCGATGACCGCGGCCGCGACGGCCAGCAGCAGGGTGTTGCCCGCGCCGTCGCCGGTGCTCACGCCGCCGAGCTGGCCGGCCAGGATCAGGCCGGACAGGGCCGCCAGCGCCGAGCAGAGCACGAAGACCGACGTGCGGATCGACAGCACTCTGATGCCGGCGCGGCGGGCCGCCTCCTCGTTGCCGCCGACCGCGAACACGTGCCGGCCGTAGCGGGTCTTGGTGAGCGTGAAGCCGAGCACCACGAGCAGGCCGAGGATGATCACCGAGGACCACGGCACGCCCCACTGGTGGATGCCCTCGCGCTGCTGCCAGGCGACGGACTGGTCGATGTTCATCAGGTAGACGAACCCGCCGCCGAACACGGCGATGGCCAGCGCGCGCAGGCCGAGCACGGTGACCGGCACGACGGCCAGGCCCTTGCGGCGGCGCGCGGCGTTCTGCACCACCTTGACCAGCACGTACAGGGCGAGGGCGGCGAACAGCAGGATCCAGCCGGCGGCCGGCGAGATGCGGCCGAAGTACAGGTCGTGCAGCGTCTGGTCGCTGACCTGGACGCCGTTGCTCTTCGAGTTGATGACCAGGATCTGCACGCCCTGAAACGCGATGAAGGCGGAGAGCGTGACCACGAACGACGGGATGTTCAGCTTCGCGCGCAGCCAGCCGAGGAACAGGCCGACCACGCCGCCGAAGACCGCCGAGCCGAGGATCGCGACGTACCAGGGCATGCCGTGCTTGACCGAGAGCACCGCGCCGAACGCGGCGGCCGTGGAGCCGACGACGCCCGCGGACAGGTCGATCTCGCCCAGCAGCAGCACGAAGACCAGGCCCATGGCCATGATCGTGGTCGGCGCCGACTGCTGCACGATCGCGACGATGTTGCTGCTGGACAGGAAGTTGCCCTGCGCCACGCCGAAGATGACCATCAGCACGAGCGCGCCGACGACCGCGGGCACCGAGCCGGTCTCGCCGCTGCGCACGCCGCGCACGTAGGAGCGGAAGGTGCCGCCGAGGGTCTGCGGAATCAGGGCCGTGACGTTCGCGGCCGGGTTGGCGGCCTCGTGCTCGGCCACGGCGTCGCGGGTGACAGCGTTGGTGTCGGCGCTCATGCGGCCGCTCCTTCCGGGTTCAGGCCGAGCGAGCCGGAGCGGCCCGCCGTGATCAGCTCGACGATCTGGGTCTGGTTCACCTCGGAGGTCTTGACCTGCGCGGCCATCCCGCCGAGGTAGAGCGCGGCGACCCGGTCGGAGACCTTGAGCACGTCGAGCATGTTGTGCGAGATGAGGATGACGGCCATGCCCTGGTCGGCGAGGCGGCGCACCAGGTCGAGGACCTGCGCGGTCTGCGCCACGCCGAGCGCGGCGGTCGGCTCGTCGAGGATGACGACCTTGGAGTTCCACAGCACGGTCTTGGCGATCGCGACGGTCTGCCGCTGGCCGCCGGAGAGGCTGGAGACCTTCTGCCGCACGGACTTCACGGTGCGCACGGAGAGCGAGGCCAGCGCGCTGCCCGCCTGGTGCTCCATCTCCGCCTCGTCCAGCGTGCGGGAGCGGCTGTTGAGCTTCTCCCGGCCCAGGAACATGTTCTGGACGATGTCCAGGTTGTCGCAGAGCGCGAGGTCCTGGTAGACGATCTCGATGCCGAGCGCCGACGCGTCGCGCGGGCCCCTGACCGTGACCGGCTTCCCCTCGAACAGGTACTCGCCGCCGTCGATGGAGTAGGTGCCGCCGATGCACTTGACCAGCGTGGACTTGCCCGCGCCGTTGTCGCCGACGAGGGCGGTGACCTCGCCCGCGTGCGCCTCGAAGTCGACGCCCTTGAGGACCTCGACGGGCCCGAAGGACTTGGTGATCCCCCGCAGTCGAAGGACTGGGTCGCTCATTTCAGCTCTCCTGCGTGCTGCTGGTGGTGTCAGGGCTGTACCCCCGGATCCGCGCACCGCGGTGCGGCGCGGCACGCGGAACCGGGAAGGCGGGGGACCTACGAGAGCCCGGCCGCGGAGCAGGCGGCGGCGTAGGCCGAGGTGCACACGTCGGAGACCTTGTCGTCGCCGCCCTTGATCGGGGCGTCAACGTTCGACTTCGTGATCACGACCGGCGTGCCGAGGATCGACTTGACCTTGCTGTTGTCGGTCGGGTCGGTGACCGAGGTGAAGGTGTCGGTGACCTTGCCGTTGATGATCTGCGAGGCCAGGTCGACGGCCGGGACCGCCTCGCCCTTCGCGGCCTTGTAGATCGAGAAGGACTGGCTGCCCGCGAGGATGTTCTGCAGGCCGGCCGCGGAGGCGTCCTGGCCGGAGACGACGACCTTGCCCGCCAGGCCCAGGTTCTTCAGGTCCTGGATGACGGCGTTGGCCATGCCGTCGTTGGCGACCATGACCACGTTGATGTTGTGGTCCTTGTTGTACATCGACATGAAGTCGGTGCCGGCGGTCGGGTTGTCCCAGTTGGCGACCCACTGCTCGCCGGACTCCTTCCAGGAGCCGGACTTCACCAGGGGGCTGATGACGGACATGTAGCCCTGGTTGAACAGGACGGCGTTGTGGTCGGTGGTGGAGCCGTCCAGGATCGCGACGTCCGGGCTGGTGATGCCCTTCGCCTTCACCGCGGCGACGAGGGCCTGGCCCTGCAGCGTGCCGACCTCGGTGTTGTTGTAGGACACGTAGTAGTCGGGCGACGCGCCGGTGTCGAGCCGGTCGTAGTCGATGGTCTTCACGCCCGCGGCGTGCGCCTCCTTCTCGATCGCCGCGCCCACGGTCGGGTTCAGCGGGTCGAGGATCAGCACCTGCACGTGCTCGGTGTTGATCATCTTGTCGGCGAGCGCCTGCTGGGTGGAGGTGGAGCCCTGCGCGTTCTGGATGTCGCAGTTGAGCGCCTTGGTCTGGCACTCCTGCGTCAGGGCGGGGGCGTCCGCGTTCACGTAGCGGGCGGAGGAGACGGTGTCCGGCAGGATGATGCCGACCTGCACAGTGGTGGAGCTGGACTGCGGGCTCGAGGCGTTCGAGCTCGAGGAGGAAGAGCACCCGGCGACACCCAAAGCGAGGGCTGCGGCGCCGACGGCGGCACTCACGACGGCCTTACGCATCATTGCGCGTGGTCCTTTCTCAGGCGCCGGGACCCGTCTTCGGGCTCGGCGAGTTTCCCAAAAATGTTGTTGGAGGCAACGTATGTCCTTGATCCACGGATGAAGAAATGACCACCCGCCAAATTTGTTGCGCGCGATAACGATTCTGCGTCGCAGGTAGCGCGCCACCAGCACGGAGCGTTACTGAAATCCGCCGCCCCTCGACCCCGCGTTCCCGGGTCGCGTGGCCTCCGATCAGGCCCGTGCACGCCGCGTATTACGCGCCTCACCCAACAAATGAGACCGCCGTCACAGCCGGGAAACGACCTCCCGGGGGCTGCGCTCCGTTACCCAAGTGATACCTGACGCGACGTCAGCCGCCGGCGGCGCGGACCCGCAGGTGGGACCGGTCCCCGGGGCCGCTCGCTACCTTCCGGGGCATGACATTCCACGCTGCGAACCCGCCCGGCGGACCCGGGCTGACCACGGAGAACGCGCCGGTCGAGGTGCGCGCCGCGGCCGAGTCCCGCGGGCTCGGGCATCTCGTCGACGTCCGGCACGGAGCGTCCGCCCGGCAGACGCTCCTCGCCGGCTGGGGCATCGCCGGGACCTGCCTGGTCGTCGCCCTCGCGCTCTGGCCTGTGGTCAGCAACGAGGACCCGCTCTCGGCCTCGTACGGATTCATGCACGCCGTGTACCGCGCCGTGGTCGTCGGCATAGTGATCGGCCTGGCCGTCGGCATCCGCGCCCTGGTCACCGGCCGCCAGTCCTACTACCTCTACGCCGAGGGCGTCGTGCACGCACGCCGCTCCAACTGCCGCGCACTCGCCTGGCACGACGTCGTGCGCGTCGCCACGATCCACGACCGGCGCTCGGACAGCGGCGCGGGCAAGGTGCTCGGCTACCGCGTCGAGGCCACCGACGGCGCCAAGATCTCCGTCCCGCTCAGCCGACAGGCGCGGCAGGGCGGCCGCGACCCCTTCGTCGACCGGCTGCTCGACTCCGCCCGCGCGCACAACCGCCCGATCGCCTGACCAGCACCCGCCCCCGAAGAGGAGACCCGCCATGTCCGAGCAGACCCCTTACTCCAACGGCCCCGCCCCGTACCAGACCGTCACCGACCAGCAGCGCCGGATCTGGCGCGCCAAGGGAAAGCGCTCCGTCGCCTTCGGCGCGATCTGGCTCGTCGCCGGGATCCTGATCACGGTCATCACCTACCAGGCGGCGTCCGGCGGCGGCGTGTACTTCGTCGCGTACGGACCGATGATCTTCGGCGTCTACCGGCTGATCCTCGGTTTCAACCTGCTCAACAAGGCGAACCGCTGAAGAGCGACGTCACGGCTGGCGATCACCCGTTTTGTCCGCCAAGGTGGAAGGTGCAAGGTGTCCTTCAACGGCGAGGGAAGCCAGCCATGAGAGTGAAAGACGTCCTCAAGAACAAGGGGGCGGCGGTCGTCACCGTCCACCCCGACGCCACCTGCCGCGCCCTGCTCGCGCTGCTGGCCGAGCACAACATCGGTGCCGTCGTCGTCTCGAACGACGGCGTCACCGTCGGCGGCATCGTCTCCGAACGCGACATCGTCCGCCGGCTGAACGACCGCGGCGACGCCGTCCTGGACGGCCCGGTCGCGGACATCGCCAGCTGGCAGGTCTCCACCTGCACCCTCGACGACCCGGTCGACGTGCTCAGCACCACCATGACCCAGCGCCGCATCCGGCACCTGCCCGTCGTCGACGGCGGCCGCCTCGTCGGCATCGTCAGCATCGGCGACATGGTCAAGAGCACCATCGACCAGCTCGAGTTCGACCGGCAGAACCTGATCGACTACGTGCAGGGCTGATCACGGAAGACGGGCGTCTGCCACCATGTTCCGATGCCCACGATCTCCGCCCCGTCCGCGGTGCTGCTCGACTCCGGCGGCGTGCTGATGCAACCCATCGGCGGCCGCTGGAATCCGCGCGCCGACTTCGAACCCACGCTGCTGCGCCACTACCCGTCCATCACTGCGGAGCAGTTCGCCGCAGCCATCGAGGTGGGCGAACAGTTCATGGCCGCGGCCGAATCCACCCCCGACTACGACCTCTACCACGCGGCCATGCTGGAGAGCCTCGGCATCCAGGCCACCGCGGATTTGTTGTCGGAGCTCACGCAGCCGGTCCCCACCAACGTCGTCCTCGAACTCTTCGACGACGTGCCCGCGACGCTCAAGGCCCTGCAAGCCCGGGGCGTACGCATGGCAGTGGTCTCCGACGCGTGGCCCAACCTCACGCAGCTGCACGACGACCTGGGCATCCACGACTACTTCGAGGCCTACGCCATCAGCGCGGTCCTCGGCTGCCGCAAGCCCGACCCGCGCATGTACCGCCACGCTTCCGACGCGCTGGGCCTGCCCCCGGCCGCTTGCCTCTTCGTCGACGACCACCCCGATCTAGTGGCCGCAGCCATCGACCTCGGCTACCAGGGTCGATGGCTGAACCGCGACGGCCGCGCCTCGGCCGGAGTCCCCGCGATCACGTCACTCAGCGAACTGATCGAGCTGTTCTAGTCGACGGCGACCGACGTCAGGCCGCTGATGACTTCGATGGGGTCGAAGAGCAGCGGGGCGAAGGCGCGTTCGGCCGCGCCTACGAGCGTTGAATCGGCGCCCAGGCCGGGGGTGACGAGGCGGACCTGCTCGCGGGGGGCGGCCAGGCCGGTGGTCAGCAGCGTGGTGCGCAACTGCTGCTCCACGGCCGGGAAGACGTCGCGGAGCAGGCCGCCGAAGATGACGACTTCGGGGTTGAAGATGTTCACCAGGTTCCCGACGCCGATGCTGAGCCATTCGCCGACGTGGCGCATGGCAGCGATCGCGCGGTGATCGCCCTCGGCGGCGGCCGCCACCACCGCGGAGACGGTGGAGCGGGGGCCGTCGGGGTGGCCGGCCGCGTCGAGGATGGCCTTCTCGCCTATCTCGGTCTCCCAGCAGCCGCGGGCCCCGCAGCGGCAGAGCCGTCCGGCCGGGTTGACGACCGTGTGGCCTATCTCGCCGCCGTAGCCGCCGTAGCCGCGCAGCGGTTCGCCGCTGACGATGATGCCCGCGCCGACGCCGACCTCTCCGGTGAGATAGACAGCGTCCGAGGAACCGGCGGCCGCGCCCCGCACGTGCTCGGCGAGGGCGCCCAGGTCACCGTCGTTGCCCACGGCGATGCGGGCCCTGATTCCGTACTCGCCGAGCATGTCGGCCAGCGCCGTGCCCAGCGGCGCGTCCACCCAGCCGAGGTTGGGGGCGTAGCGGACCTGGCCGTCGGCCTCGCGGACCAGCGCGGCGATGGCCACGCCGACCCCGACGCAGACCGATCCGGGCTCCGCGCGGCCCAGCATCTCGGCGGTGAACCGGCCGAGGTGCGCGGTCACGTCCTCCAGGGCGTAGTCGCCGCGCAGCCGGTGCAGCTCCCTGCGGTCCAGGATCGAGCCGCCGAGGCCGACCCGCGCGGCGATCAGGTAGTCCACGCCGATGTCGTAGGCGAAGACGTACACCTTCTCCGGCCTCGGGCAGACGACCAGCGAGGGCCTGCCCGCGCCGGTCCCGGCCGCCCTGGCGCGGGCCGGGACCTCCTCGCGGACGAGGCCCACCTGGGTGAGGTCCGCCGTGAGCGCGCCGATCGTCGACCGGTTGAGCTGCATCACGCTGGTCAGCTCGGTGCGCGAGGTGGGGCCGTGCACATGGACGTAGCGCAAGAGCGTCGAGACGTTGTGCCTGCGAACCTCGTCCTGCGTCGACCCCGCCGTGCCGGCAGCAGTCATCGTGCTTGTCCGTTCCTTCTCGGTCGGCGCCCGTCCGCGGCGGCTCGGCTGCTCCTCGCTCCTGCGCTACGCGCTCGTGCCTACTGCCTGCTGATGCCCGCCCTCCGGGAGACCGCGTCGAATCCGGCGGCGACCAGCAGCACGATGCCGGTGATGATCAGCTGCCAGCCGGGGCCGTTCGAACCGGAGATCAGGTCGCTCATGCCGTACGAGATGACCTCGACCACGGCGCCGCCGATGATCGCGTCGATCACCCGGCCGCGTCCGCCGAACAGGCTCGTGCCGCCGATGACGGCCGCGCCGACCGCGAGCAGCAGGGTGTTGCCGCCGCCCTGGGCCGAGTTCACACCCGCCTGGGCCGACATCTGCACCAGGCCGGCGAGCGCGGCGAGGAAGGAGCACATGACGAACACGGAGATGCGCACCAGGTCCACCCGGATGCCGGCGCGGCGGGCCGCCTCGTCGTTGCCGCCGACCGCGTAGACGTGCCGGCCGTAGCGGGTGCGCCCGAGCAGGAAGCTCAGCGCGAACAGCAGGACCAGCAGCAGCGGCACGATCCACGGCACGCCCTCGGAGGTCTGACCGGCGGTCAGGAAGGTGTGCGTGACGATGCGGTTGATGCCCATGTAGTACACGAACACCGCGCCGAGCGCGGCCAGCGCGACCACCTTGACCAGCGCGATCTGGTTCGGTTCGGTGCTCAGGCCCGAGGCGCGGCGCTTGGCCAGCGTGCGGAACTTCACCGCCGCGTAGCCGAGCACGACGATCGCCAGCAGCAGCCAGCCGCCCCAGATCGGCATGTAGTCGGAGATGCTCGCGCTCTCCAGGGCCAGCAGCGTGTGGTCGGAGACCAGGATCGAACCGCCGCCGCCGATCAGGATGACGGTCACGCCCTGGAAGGACAGGAACGCCGCCAGGGTGATGACGAAGGACGGGATGCCGACCTTCGCGCGCAGCCAGCCGATGAAGCCGCCGATGATCGCGCCGACCAGGCCGGCCGCGATGACCGCGACGATCCAGTTCATCTGGTGCCGCACCAGCAGCACGGCCGCCAGCACCGCGGTGGCGCCGGAGGCGGTGCCCGCGGACAGGTCGATCTCGCCGAGCAGCAGCACGAAGACCAGGCCCATCGCCATGATGATGGTCGGCGCGCCGTCGATGACCATGTTCTCCACGTTGTAGGCGGACAGGAATCCGCTCTGCAGGATGGAGAAGAGGATCACCAGCACGACCAGGCCCAGTAGGCCGGGAATCGCGCCCATCTCGCCGCCGCGCAGCCGCTGCACGTAGTCGAGTGCGTATTCGCGCGGGTTGAGCGAGCGGGCCTGGAAGGGCTGTTCCTCGCCCGCGTTCAGCGGCTGGCTCAGCCTGTCGTTCCCGATGGTGCTCATGCGCGTGCTCCGTTCCCCTCGGCGGCCGCCGCCGACGAGGTGAGGCCGAGGTCGCCGGAGCGCCCGGCCGTGATCAGTTCGACGATCTGGGTGTGCGTCACCTCGGAACGGCGCACCTGCGCGGCCATCTGTCCGAGGTAGAGCGCGGCGATGCTGTCCGCGACCTGCAGCACGTCGTTCATGTTGTGCGAGATCAGCACGACGGCCAGGCCCTGGTCGGCGAGGCGGCGCACCAGGTCGAGGACCTGCGCGGTCTGCGCCACGCCGAGCGCGGCGGTCGGCTCGTCCAGGATGACCAGCTTCGAGTTCCACAGCACGGCCTTGGCGATCGCGACCGTCTGCCGCTGGCCGCCGGAGAGGCTGGAGACCTTCTGCCGCACCGACTTCACGGTGCGCACGGACAGCGAGGCGAGGGTGCGCCCGGCCATCAGCTCCATCTTGGCCTCGTCGAGGACGCGGGCGGCGCCGGTCACCTCCTCGCGGCCGAGGAACATGTTCTGGACGATGTCCAGGTTGTCGCACAGGGCGAGGTCCTGGTAGACGATCTCGATGCCGAGGGCGGACGCGTCGCGCGGGCCGTGCACGCGCACGTGGTCGCCGTCGTAGAGGTACTCGCCGTCGTCGATGGCGTACGTGCCACCGATGCACTTGACCAGCGTGGACTTACCGGCGCCGTTGTCGCCGACCAGCGCGGTCACTTCTCCGGATCGGGCCTCGAAGTCCACGCCCTTGAGGACGTGCACCGGGCCGAAGGACTTCTGAATGCCGCGCAGCCGCAGGATCGGCTCGCTCGCGCCGCGGGGACCGGCGTCCACGCTCACGGTGTACTCCTCGCTCTGGGTCTGTCTGTGCCTGATTCCCGTCCCCGGCGGACCCAGGCGGGAGCCTGCCGGGGACGGGAAGATCCGGGTTTACCGGTTCTCAGCGGCCGAGGTTCAGCTGACGCCGAACTTCGCGCAGTTCGCCTTGGTGGTGGCGTTGGTGTCGCACACGGAGGCGGCGGTCTCGTAGCCGTCCTTCACCGGCAGGCCGACGTTCGCCTGGGTGATCACGGTCGGCGTGGCCAGGTAGGCCGGGACCTTGCTGCCGTTGGACGGGTCGGTCACCGTGGCCGGGGCGGTCGGCTTCTGGCCGGCCAGGATCTGCGAGGCCAGCTTGACCGCGACGTCCGCCTCACCGGCGACCGGCTTGTAGATGGTGAAGCACTGGGTGCCGGCCATCACGTTGTCCAGACCGCCGGGGGTGGCGTCCTGACCGGAGACGGCGACCTTGCCCGCCAGGTTCTGCTGCTGCAGCACGTTGATGACCGACTGGGCCATCGTGTCGTTGGCGACCATGACGGCGTTGATCTTGCTGCCGTACTTGCCGAGCTGGTTCTGGAAGACGCTCTGCGCGGTGCTGGCGTCCCAGTTGCCGTTGCCGTCGTCGAGCTTGGTCCAGCCGCTCGTCGTGCTCAGCACCGAGTTGTAGCCCTGGGCGAACAGCGTCGCGTTGTTGTCGGTGGCCGCGCCGTCGATCTCGGTGTAGCCGATGCCGGTCTTGCCCTTGACCTGCGGGCACTGGGTCAGGGCGGTGCCCTGGTCCTTGCCGACCGCCACGTTGTCGAAGGACACGTAGTAGGACGCGCCGCCGCCCTGGGTCAGCCGGTCGTAGTCGATCGGCACGACGCCCTTGGACTTGTCCAGCTTCTCGATCGAGGCGCCGGAGGCGGAGTCGAGGTCGACCAGCATGATCACGCCGGCACCCCAGCTGATCAGCTGCTGGTTCTGCTGCTCCTGGGTGGAGGCGGAGCCGTTGGCGTTGTAGACCTTGCAGTCGAGGTTGTACTTGGCGCACTGCGACTGCAGCTCCTTCGGGTCCGCCGAGACCCAGCGGGGCGAGGAGGCGGTGTCCGGGAGCAGAATGCCGACCTTGTTGTTCGACGCGGCGGCGCCGCTCGAGCCGCTGCTGCCGCTGCTCTTCGAGCTCGAACAGCCGGCCAAGGCGGTGGCGGCCGCGGTGACGACGACCGCGGCGGCGAGGATTTGCTTGCGCATCATTGCGCTGTTCCCTTCTCGGATACCGGCGCGGCTGTCGCGACGGTGCGGAGTGGAGCCGGGAGGCGGGGATGTGGTGCGGCCGTCCCGTGGCGGGACGTGGAATGTTGTGACCCGCAACGTATTGCGCGGGCCGGGCTTTGGGAAGGGGTCGTTCGACGGGGTCGGGGCCCTTCTATAACGGCTCGGAAACGATGATCAAGAATCGATGATCGACTTCTACGTCTCATAGAATGGCAACGTTGTCATGTTTCAGACAGGGCGGATGCGCGAGCGGGACCGGCCACAGCGCGGTGACCGGCCGTAACACGGAATTCATGTAGGGCCGCGCAACAATTTAGATCGGCTAAGGACAAGATCGTCGATCTTGATGTGAAGATCAGAACCCGCACAATCCCGTGACCAAACCGTTAACCGGGGAGTGTACTCGAATGGCCCATCAGCGCAGGGGTAACAGGGGGAACGCTCCCCCGAGCGCCCGGGTCGGATCGGCCCGCAGCACGTCCGCGAGCAGGGTGGCGTAGACCGAGCGGAAGTCGGTGCCGAACTTGAGATCGCCCTGGTCGAGGTCGGTGAGCGAGGGCTGCTCGCCGACGAAGCCGCCCTTGACCGAGTCCCCCACCACGAAGACCGGGCCCGCGGTGCCGTGGTCGGTCCCCTCGTTCGCGTTGGCGGTCACCCGGCGCCCGAACTCGGTGTACCCGGCCAGCACGACGTCCGCCGCGCGTTTTCCCGCCGAGATTCGTTGCTGGAACGCCGCGATCGCCGAGCTGACCTCACCGAGCAGGGTGCTCTGCGTCCCCTTCTCGGCCGAGTGCGTGTCGAATCCGCCGAGGCTGACCGCGTATACCTGGGTTGGCACGGAGGATTCGATGCACGAGGCAACAATGTCGAGCTGCTGCGCGAGTTCGCCGCCCTTGTTCGAACCCTTCTGCGCCGGCAGCACGGGCCCGAAGGCCGCCACGACGGTGAACAGGTCGCCGGTGTCCCTGGCAGCGTACGCGGCGTACGGGCAGTCCTGGCTCGAGGGGTCGCCGAGCGCGCGCAACGCCGTGCCCGATTCGCCCTGAGGCAGCCGGAATTGCCCGAGTGGCAAGGAGGATCCGGCCGTCTCAGTACCCGCCAGCAGCGGCGGCAGCGTCCCGCCGAGCGAGACGGCCCGCAGAGCACGCAGTCGGTCGTCCGGCTGCGCGTCCAGCCAGCGGCCGAGCCAGCCGGAGTTCTGCGGGTCCGTCGGCGAGGCCGTCTGCCAGATGTCCATCGAGACGAAATGGCTGTGGTTCGGGTTCGGATATCCGACGCCGCGCACGATGGCGAGCTTGCCGTCCTGCCAGAGCTGGTGCATGCCGGTCATCGACGGGTTCAGGCCGAGGCCGTCGCCGAGGTCGAGCACCTCGGACTCGGAGTAGGCCAGGCCGGGCCGCGAGCTCTGGTAGACCGGGTCGGCGGCCGGGACCACCGTGTTCAGCCCGTCGTTGCCGCCGTACATCGTCAGCAGCACGAGGATGCCGGACCCGGCGGGCAGCGGGTCGGACTGCGCGGCGCGGTGCAGGTCGTGCCAGGTCAGGGCCCCTGCCCCGGCGGCCAGCGCGCCGGCGCCGACCACGCCAGAGGCGAGCAGGAACTTGCGGCGGGTGACGGTGTCCATGGCGGCCTCAATTCACCTGGTATTCGGGGCTGAGGAGGGCGAGCGCGACGAGGCCGGGCGGGCTGCCGACGACGTCGGAGAGCGCGGCGACGGTGCGCGACGAGAAGGAGTCCACGCCCAGCAGATAGGCCACGGCGTCGATCCGCGACCCCGTGGACGCGTCGGCGACCGTGGACAGGTCCCCCGCCGCGGCCGCCGCCCACCGCGCGAAGTCGATCCGGGCCTGAGCTGCCGCCGTGGTCAGCCAGAGCTGCCCCGAAGGCCAGCCGCCGACGTTCGGCGGGTAGAACGGCAGCTGCCCGAGCCCGGTGAGGACGGCGCGCAGGATCGGCACGTCCTTGGGCGCCGGGGTGATCTTCAGGGCCCTGAGTGCGCCGACGACGTACTCCACGGGCTGCTTCACCAGGGCGTAGCGCGCGGTGGCCCCAGTGAATCCCGGGTCGGTGACGAGGGCGTGGGCCAGGGCGCCGAGATCGCGGCCCGCGCCGTACGCGGCGAGCAGGTTCCGCTGCGTGGACGCGGGAATCGACGCCGCCGAGCCCAGCCGGAACCAGTGGCGCGCCACAACGAATTCGGGGCCGGCGGACTGCGCGAGCACCAGATCGGTGAACGAGTCGATGTCGAAGGACGCGGTCTTGCCGAGGATCGTCTCGGGTCCGGGGGCGTGGTTCCGCTCGACGAACGTGGCCTCGCCGCTCACCCGATTCAACCGCCAGCCGGTCAGAGCGAGCGCGGCCTGGCGTACGTCCGTCTCCGTGTAGTGGCCGACGCCGAGGCTGAACAGTTCCATCGACTCGCGCGCGAGATTCTCGTTGGGCGCCTTGGCCGTGCTGCCCTCGGCGTCCAGCCAGAGCATCATCGCCGGATCGGTCAGCATCGTGCGGAACAGCGTGCGGAAGTCGCCCCCGCCGAGCGCACGCATCGTCTGGTTCTGCTTCAGCATCAGCGACGCGTAATGCACCTTCTGCAGGGAGGTCGCGAAGTGGCCGTGCCAGAAGTACGTGCGCTTCTCCGGCCACGGGTTGTGCGCCGCCGTCATCCGGGCGAGCCACCAGAGGACCAGGTCCGCGTCGGCGGAGCGGTCGATGGCCGCCGGGAGGCTCGGCGGCGGGGTGGCGGTCACACCGGGGTCCGTCGCGGCCGCGAACAGGCCGTCCACGGTGGCGTCGTAGCCCGCCGCGTACGCCGCGTCGATCTCCGGCCCGCTGGCGCCGAATCCGGTGCGCCGCAGCAGATGCGCGATCAGGGAACGGTCCGCGTTGCTCGTCACGTAGTCAGTGATACGCGCGGACGGATAAAGACACGCTAAGTGCGTGGGCCGCGAACGGCCCACGCACCAGCTGTCGACTAGCCGCGCAGCAGGTTGCGCAGCACGTACTGCATGATGCCGCCGTTGCGGTAGTAGTCGGCCTCTCCGGGAGTGTCGATGCGCACGACCGCGTCGAACTCCACGTCGCCGGCCTTGACCTTCACCGTCTTCGGCGTGCTGCCCTCGTTGAGCGCCGTGACGCCGGTGATGGTGAACTCCTCCTCGCCGGTCAGGCCGAGCGAGGCGGCGTTCTTGCCCGCCGGGAACTGCAGCGGCAGCACGCCCATGCCGATCAGGTTGCTGCGGTGGATCCGCTCGTAGGACTCGGCGATGACGGCCTTCACGCCGAGCAGCGCGGTGCCCTTGGCCGCCCAGTCGCGGGACGAGCCGGAGCCGTACTCCTTGCCCGCCAACACGACCAGCGGCACGCCCGCCTCGAGGTAGGCCGCCGAGGCGTCGAAGATGGTGCTCTGCTCGCCGGTCAGCAGGTTCTTGGTGAACCCGCCCTCGACCCCGTCCAGCAGCTGGTTGCGCAGCCGGATGTTGGCGAAGGTGCCGCGGATCATCACCTCGTGGTTGCCACGCCGGGAACCGTAGGAGTTGAAGTCGCGCCGCTCCACGCCGTGCTCGGCCAGGTACTTGCCCGCGGGCGAGTCGGCCTTGATGGAACCGGCCGGGGAGATGTGGTCCGTGGTCACCGAGTCGCCCAGCTTGGCCAGCACGCGCGCGCCGCTGATGTCGGCGACCGGCGCCGGGGTGGCGGGCATGTTCTCGAAGTACGGGGGCTTGCGCACGTACGTCGAGTCGGCGTCCCACTCGAAGACGTTGCCGGTCGGCGTCGGCAGCGACTGCCAGCGCTCGTCGCCCGCGAACACGTCCGAGTAGCCCTTGGCGAACATCTCGGCGGAGATCGAGGAGTTGATGACCTCCTGGACCTCGGCCGGGGCGGGCCAGATGTCCCTGAGGAACACGTCGTTGCCCTCCGCGTCCTGGCCCAGGGCGTCGTTCTCGAAGTCGAAGTCCATCGTGCCCGCGATGGCGTACGCGATGACCAGCGGCGGCGAGGCGAGGTAGTTCATCTTCACGTCCGGGTTGATCCGGCCCTCGAAGTTGCGGTTGCCGGACAGCACCGAGACGGCGGCCAGGTCGGCGGCGTTGACCGCGGCCGAGACGTGCTCGGGCAGCGGGCCGGAGTTGCCGATGCAGGTGGTGCAGCCGTAGCCGACCAGGTTGAAGCCGAGCTTGTTCAGGTACGGCGTCAGGCCCGAGCGCTCGTAGTAGTCGGTGACGACCTGCGAGCCGGGCGCCAGCGTGGTCTTGACCCACGGCTTTGCAGTAAGGCCCTTCTCGACCGCGTTCTTGGCCAGCAGCGCCGCGCCGAGCATCACCGACGGGTTCGAGGTGTTGGTGCACGAGGTGATCGAGGCGATCACGACCGAGCCGTGGTCGATCTCGAACTCGGTGCCGTCGGGCGCGGTCACCGTGGTGGGCTTGGAGATCCCGTTCGAGACGGCCGGGGCGTCGGAGGCCGGGAAGGACTCGATGCCGGACTCGTCCGAGACGGAGACGTAGTCGCGCACGGCGGTGCGGAAGCGGGACTTGGCCTCGGCCAGGATCACCCGGTCCTGCGGGCGCTTCGGGCCGGCGATCGAGGGGACGACCGTGCCGAGGTCGAGCTCGACGTACTCGGAGTACTTCGGCTCGTGCGACGGGTCGTGCCAGAGGCCCTGCTCCTTGGCGTACGCCTCGACCAGCGCGAGCTGCTGCTCGGTGCGGCCGGTGAGCTTGAGGTAGTTCACCGTCTCCCGGTCGATCGGGAAGATGGCGCAGGTGGAGCCGAACTCCGGCGACATGTTGCCGATGGTGGCGCGGTTGGCCAGCGGCACCGAGGTGACGCCCTCGCCGTAGAACTCGACGAACTTGCCGACGACGCCGTGCTTGCGCAGCATCTCGGTGATGGTGAGCACCAGGTCGGTGGCGGTGGCCCCGGCGGGCAGCTCGCCGGTCAGCTTGAAGCCGACCACCCGCGGGATCAGCATGCTGACGGGCTGGCCGAGCAGCGCCGCCTCCGCCTCGATGCCGCCGACGCCCCAGCCGAGCACGCCGAGGCCGTTGACCATCGTGGTGTGCGAGTCGGTGCCGACCACGGTGTCCGGGTAGGCCTGGCCGCCGCGCGGCATCACGACCCGGGCCAGGTGCTCGATGTTCACCTGGTGCACGATGCCGGTGCCGGGCGGGACGACCTTGAACTCGTCGAAGGCGGTCTGGCCCCAGCGCAGGAAGCGGTAGCGCTCCTGGTTGCGCT
>DATJIF010000002.1:0-27643 GCA_035493475.1 Actinospica sp. | reverse complement strand
CAGCGACGCCGCGACGATCGCGAGGTCCAGCGGGTCGCGCACCTCGTAACAGCCCTGCCCGGGCGAGGCCCCGCAGCTCTGCCCGTACTGCCAAACGCCGATCACCACGTACGCGGAGAACGCCATCACCGACGCGCCGGTCGCGAGACCGTCCAGACCGTCGGTCAGGTTCACGGCGTTGGACCAGCCCGCGATGACCAGGTAGGCGAAGATCACGAACAGCACCGGGCCCAGGCCGAGCCAGCCGATGTCGTAGAGGAACGAGATGTGGTCGCTCGCCGGGGTCAGGCCCATCGAGTTCGGGAAGTGCAGCACCAGCACCGCGAACGCGACCGTCACGATCGACTGGCCGACCAGCTTCGCCTTCGCGCGCAGGCCGAGCGAGCGCTGCCGGAAGATCTTGATGAAGTCGTCCACGAAGCCGACCGCGCCGAGGCCGGTCATCAGGAACAGCACCAGCAGCGCCGAGTCCGTCGGCCACTTGCCGGTGGCCAGCTTGGTGACGAAGTACGCGAAGAGCGTGGAGAGCACGATCACGGTGCCGCCCATGGTGGGCGTGCCGCGCTTGACCTGGTGGGTCTGCGGGCCGTCCTCGCGGATCTCCTGGCCGTACCCGCGCCTGGCGAAGAACTTGACCGCCATCGGGGTACCGATCAGCGAGCACACCAGCGCGATCACGCTGGCGTACAGAACCGCTCTCATCATCGTGCGTCCTCCAGCAGGGCACGGGCCACCCGCCGCAGGCCGACGGAGTTGGAGGCCTTCACCAGGACCACGTCGCCGGGGCGCAGCTGTTCGCGCAGCACGGCGATCGCCTCGTCCGGATCGGCCACGGTCGCGGACTCCTGTCCTCCGGAGCCTTCGTGCAGGGCGCCGGCGTGGATCATCCGGGCCTCGGGGCCGACGGCCAGCACCCGGTCCACCCGCAGCCGCACGGCCAGCCGGCCGAGCGCGTCGTGCGCCTCGGCCGCGCTCTCGCCGAGCTCGGCCATCTGCCCGAGCACCGCCCAGGACCGGCCCTCGGGGCGCGAGCGGGCGAGCGTGACCAGGGCCTTGAGCCCGGCGCGCATCGACTCGGGGTTGGCGTTGTACGCGTCGTCGATCACGACGACGCCGTCCGCGCGGTGCGTCACGGTCATCCGGCCGCCGCTCAGCGGGCGGGCCGCGTCGATCCCGGCGGCGATCTCCGGCACGGACATCCCCACACCGATACAGACGGCGGCGGCGGCCAGGGCGTTGGAGACCTGGTGCTCGCCGACGAAGCTCAGCGCGGTACGCGCCTCGACGCCGTCCGCGCGCAGCGTGAAGCTCGCGCAGCTGTTCTCGTCGATCTGCACGTCGTCGGCGTGCACCCGGGCCGACGGCTTGTCACCGAACCAGATCACCGGGGCGTCCGAGCGGGTCGCCATGCCCGCGACGTAGTCGTCGTCGGCGTTGAGCACGGCGATGCCCTCCTTCGGCAGCGCCTCGATGAGCTCGCCCTTCGCGATGGCTGTTATCTCCTTGGAGCCGAACTCGCCGACGTGCGCGGTGCCGATGTTCAGCACGAGGCCGACCCTCGGCGGGGCGAGCTCGCACAGCTGCTTGATGTGGCCGACGCCGCGCGCGCCCATCTCCAGCAGCAGGAAGCGGGTGGTCTCGTCGGCGCGCAGCACGGTGAGCGGCAGGCCGATCTCGTTGTTGAACGAGCCCTCGGTGAACACGGTCGGCGCGTGCGTCGCGAGCACCTGGCCGAGCAGGTCTTTCGTGGAGGTCTTGCCGGAGGAGCCGGTCAGCGCGATCACGGTGGTCTCCGGCAGCCGCCGCAGCAGCTCGTGGGCCAGCCGACCGAGCGCGGCCTCGACGTCCGGCACGATCACCGCGGGCACGCCGACGTCCCGGCTGCCGAGCATCGCGGCCGCACCGGCCTCGATCGCCGCCGCCGCGAAGTCATGCCCGTCCGCGTTGGCGCCGTCGAACGCGGCGAACAGGCCGCCGGGCACGGGCTTGCGGGAGTCGAGGAACGCCGCCCCGGAGACGGCGGCCGCGGGATCGGTGCCCGCCGCCAGTTCGCCGTCCACGATCCCGGCGATCTCGCCGAGCGTGAGCGCGATCACCCGCGAACCTCACGCTCGGTGCTCAGGTACTGCTGGATCGCGGCGCGCAGGACCGCCGCGTCGTCGAAGGGATGGATCACTCCGGCGATCTCCTGACCTTGTTCGTGTCCCTTCCCGGCCACCACCACGGTGTCCCCGGGTTCGCTGCGCCCGACCGCGCGGGCGATCGCCTCGGCGCGGTCCGGGCAGACCTCGACGGCGGCGTGCGCGCCCGCGGCCACCGCGTCCCGCGCCCCGGCCTCGGCGGCCTCGAGGATCCGCAGCGGGTCCTCGGAACGGGGGTTGTCGTTGGTCAGGACGACTTCGTCGGCGCCCCGGGCGGCGGCCGCGCCCATCAGGGGCCGCTTGGCCCGGTCGCGGTCGCCCCCGCAGCCTACGACAATCCGCAGGGCGCCCCGGGTCACCGGGCGCAGCGAGGCGAGCAGGGTACTGATGGCGTCGGGGGTGTGCGCGTAGTCGACGATGGCGAGGAAGTCCTGCCCGCCGTCGATCGGCTGGATCCGGCCCGGCACGCCCGCCACCGCGGCCACTCCGGCGACGGCCGCGTCGGGGTCGACTCCGGCGCCGATCAGGCTGACCACGGCCGTCAAGGCGTTGGCGACGTTGAAGTCGCCGGGCAGCCGCACCCCGGCGCGGCGGCGCACGCCGTCCGGGCCGACGAGGTCGAAGCTGGAACCGTCCGGTCCGAGGTCCGCGTTCTCGGCGCGCCAGTCGGCGTCGGCGGCGCCGGAGGGTGAGATTGTCCACACCGGCACGCCGAGGGACGCGGCGCGCTCGGCGATCCGCCTGCCGTACGGGTCGTCGGTGTTCACGACGGCGAGTTCGGTGTACGCGGGGGTGAACAGCTTCGCCTTGGCCTCGAAGTAGTCCTCGAAGTCGGCGTGGAAGTCCAGGTGATCCTGCGTCAGGTTCGTAAACGCAGTGACACGATAGCGGATCCCGGCGGTGCGGCCGTACGCCAGCGCGTGGCTGGACACCTCCATCGCCACCGCGTCGACCGACTCGCGCCGCATCGCCTCGAGCAGCGCCTGCAGGTCGGGGGCCTCGGGCGTGGTGCGCGCGGACTTGACGGCGAGCTCGCCGATCCGGGTGCCGGTGGTGCCGATGACGCCGCTGTGCAGGCCCGCCGAGCGCAGCCCGCCCTCCATCAGGAAGCTCGTCGTCGTCTTGCCGTTGGTGCCGGTGATGCCGAGCATCGTCATCGCGGCGGCCGGGTGGCCGTACAGCGCGGCGCCGATCCGGCCGAGCACCGGCCGCACCTCGGGCACGATCACCAGCGGCAGCCCGGAGTCGACGGCGGTCTTGGCCCCCTGCTCGTCGGTGAGCACGGCGACGGCGCCGAGCCGGGCCGCGTCGGAGGCGAACTGGGCCCCGTGCACGGAGGCGCCGGGCACGGCCGCGTACAGGTCGCCGGGCCGCACGGCGCGCGAGTCCATCGTGAAGCCGTGCACGTTCAGCGCGCGGTTCGCCTCGGGTCCCAGGATCCGCACCTGGTCGATCCCCTCGACGAGTTCACCGAGCGGACGAGCCGGGACGGCCCGCGGACGCGGATCGGTCTTCGACTCTCGGGGGGTTTCGGGACTGGGCGGCTTGGGCACGTCGGCAGGCTACCGCTTTATGAGCCCGACGCGTGCCACGCCCCGCGCCGCGGCCGCGTGCCGCAACGGGAGTTTTGCCGTTCCTACCGGGCCGTCACCAGGTGATCGGCAAACCGGGGGATTTGGTGCCGGTCGGCGGCACGCCCTGCTCCTGCAATGCGAAAGACATCACTTTCTGGAACACCGGCGCGGAGACCGAACCGCCGAAGTAGTTGCCGCCCTGCGGGCCCTCCACGTAGACCCCTATCACCAACTGGGGATTGTCCGCGGGTGCGTATCCGATGAAGGACGCGGTGTATCCGCAGTAACCGCCGCAGCTGGCCACGTAGCGGTTCGCGGTACCGGTCTTGCCGGCCACCCGATAGCCCGGGATCTGCGCGGACGTACCGGTACCGGCGTCCGAGACGACGGATTCCATCATTTCGGATACCTGTTTCGCGGTGGACGCCGAGACCACCTGGGTGCGCGCCGGGGTGGCCGCCGCGGTGAATTTGCCGGCGCCGTCCACATATCCCTTGACCAGCGTCGGGGTGACGCGCACACCCTCGTTCGCGATCGTCGCGTAGACGCTGGTGGCCTGCACCGCGTTCACCGAAAGGCCCTGGCCGAACGCGACCGTGTACTGCTGCGAATGGTTCCAGTCCGCGGCGGACGCGAGGATGCCGGGCGATTCACCGGGAAGGCCCAGTCCGGATTGCCGGCCGAGACCGAAGGCCGAGAAGTAGTCGTACAGTATGGCGTTCCGCTCGGCCATGTTGTTCGGCGCGAGTTGCAGGGATGTCAGGTCCGTGCCGATGTTGCTGGACTCGGCCAGAATGCCGTTCAGCGTCAGGTGCTCGGTGCCGTGCGAGGTGTCGTCGTGCACGACGTAGCCGTCGCCGGTGTTCAGCGTCGGCGGCACCACGACCTTCGTACCCGGATTCGTGACGCCCTGTTGGATCTCCGCCGACATGGTGATGACCTTGGCCACGGAACCGGGTTCGAACACGTCGGAGAGGGCGTCGTTGCCCAACTGCTCGCTGGTCGCCGTTCCCGGATTGTTAGGGTCGTAGGTCTGCGAGGTGGCCATCGCCAGGACCGCGCCGCTGCGCGGGTCCATCACCACGACCGTGCCGAGCGCCGCCTTGGTCTTCGCGACCTCGTCGTTGATCGCCTGCTGCGCCGCGTACTGGATCTTGCTGTCGATCGTGGTCTCGACCGACGTGCCGTTGACGGCGGCCTGCTCGTTGATGCCGGTGGTCGGGATCTCGTAGCCGTACGCGGCCTGGTATGAGATCTTCCCGTCGGTGCCGGAGAGCAGCGAGTTGTACTCGGATTCGAGCCCGGAGCTGCCCTCGCCCTGCGAGTTGACCAGGCCGACCACGTTGGGGGCGATCGCGCCCTGCGGGTAGACGACCTTCGGGTCCTGGTTGCCGGTGATGCCGACCAGGTTCAGCGCCTTGATCTGCTTCCACACGGTCGGCGTGACCTGCTTGGCGAGCACCGCGTACTGCGAACTCGACTTCGCCAGCTTGCTGCGCAGCGCGGAGACGTCCACGCTGCCGGGCGGGTTGCCGAGGTAGGCGGCGAGCTTCGAGGCGTAGACCGTCGGGTCGCCCTTCTGCTGCGCGATCAGCAGCGGGTCGGCGATGACGTCCACCGCGTCCACGGACTCGGCGATCGGCTGGCCGGAGGCGTCCAGTATCGAACCGCGCGTCGCGTAGAGGGTGACGTCGGCGGTCCGGTCGGCGGCGGCCTTCGCGGCGTAGCCCCCGGCGTCGGTCACCTGCAGCTGCACGAGCCGTCCGCCGTAGAGCGAGAAGACGAACGCGAGGGCGAACATCCCGGCCCGCAGCCGGTGCTTCGGACGGCCCAGCCGCAGCGGCGCGGTGGCGCGCGATCGGGCGGGGCGCGGCGGTTGCGGCGGCTGGGTCATCGCGGGCTCCCGCTGGTGCTCGGGCTTGCGGAGGTACCGGCCGTGCTGCTGGACGTGGCCGACGAGCTCGCCGAGGAGCTCGCGCTCGACGTCGGCGTGCCGGACGCGGTCGGGGTGCCGGTCGGCGTGGGGGTCGGTGTCGGCGAGGGCGTGGGCGCCGGGGACGCGGTGCCGAGCACGACGCCGGTGGTCGGGTTCAGGAACGCGGGCTGCGGGTTCGGCACCAGGCCCTGCGCCGCGGCCTGCGACGCGAGGCTGGACGGCGCGGAGAGCCCGGCGAGCTGCTGGGAGAGCTGCTGCTCACGGTCCGTCAGCTCGGCCTGCTTCTTCTGCGCCTGCTGCATCTGCACGGAGTTGTTGTCCATCGCCGTGTTCAGCATCAGCAGCGCGACCAGCCCGGCGGCCAGCACGCCGAGCACGAGCAGCGCGAAGGGGATCGCGGATCGGCGCCCGGCGAAGCCCTCGATCACGGCCAGCCGGGGTCCGGCTCCTGGTCTCGGGGTGCGCTTCGCGGGTCGGTCGGCCATGACGGCCAGTATTGCGCACCAGTCTGAGATGTGACGGAACGTGAGCCGCCGGTCAGGCCGCCAGCCGGGCCCGCACCGATCCCGTACGCACCCGTTCGGCCGCCCGGAACTTGGCCGACGCGGCGCGCGGGTTGACCGCGAGCTCCTCCTCGGTCGGTTCCTGCGCCCCGCGTGTCAGCAGCTGCAGGATCGGCTCCGTCCCCGGCGGCGCGATCGGCAGGCCGCGCGGCGCGGTGGACTCGGCGCCGGCCGCCAGCACCCGCTTGACCCAGCGGTCCTCCAGCGAGTGGTACGACAGCACCGCGATACGCCCGCCCACGGCCAGCGCGTCCACCGCGCGCGGAATCGCCCGGCCGAGCACCTCGAGCTCGCCGTTCACCTCGATCCGCAGCGCCTGGAACGCGCGCTTGGCCGGGTGGCCGCCGGTGCGCCGGGTGGCCGCCGGGATCGCGTCGCGCACCAGGTCCGCGAGCTCGCCGGTCCGGTCGATCGTGGACCGGGCCCGCCGCGCCGAGATCGCCTGGGCCACCCGGCGGGCGAACCGCTCCTCGCCGTAGTCGCGCAGGATCCGCGTCAGGTCCTCGACCGAGTAGGTGTTCACGACATCGTGCGCGGTCAGCTGCGCGGTCTGGTCCATCCGCATGTCCAACGGGGCGTCATACGCGTACGCGAACCCGCGCTCGCGCATGTCCAGCTGCATCGAGGAGACGCCGAGGTCGAACAGCACGCCGTGGATCCGCCTGATCCCCCGGTCCGCCAGCACGTCGGGCAGCTCGTCGTACACGGCCTTGACCGCCTCGAAGCGGTCGCCGAACGGAGCCAGCCGCTCCCGGGAACGCCGCAGCGCCTCGGGGTCGCGGTCCAGGCCCAGCAGCCGGGCCTGCGGATACCGGGCCAGCAGCGCCTCGCTGTGCCCGCCGAGACCGAGCGTGCAGTCCACGAGCACCGCGTCCGGCACGCCGTCGGCCGCGTCGAGGGCCTCGACGCACTCGGTGAGCATCACCGGGATATGCAGCTCGTTCATCGGCTCGTTCATCGGCAGGATGATACAAGCCCGGTCAGGCCGTCTCCCGCACGACGAGCTGGCCCGGCAGGATGACCGCCGCCGGATCCTGGCCGTCGAGCAGCGCGAGCAGCAGCCGGACCATCTCCTCGCAGATCCGCTTCCACGGCTGCCGGACGGTGGTCAGCGCGGGGCGGGCCGCGCTCGCGGACGGCGAGTCGTCGAAGCCGACCAGCGCCACGTCGCCGGGCACCGCGCGCCCGGCCCGGTCCAGCGCGTCCATCGCGCCGAGCGCCATCAGGTCGGAGGCGACGAACACCGCGTCCAGGTCCGGGTTCTGCTTGAGCAGCCGCTCCATCGCCAGCTGGCCGGAGATCCGGGTGTAGTCGCCGTGCGCGACGAGGTTCTGGTCGAAGGTCAGGCCGGACTCCTCGAGCCCCTCCCGGTAGCCCTTGAGCCGCTCCCGGCCGCCGGACAGGTCGAGCGGCCCGGTCACGGTGGCGATCCGGCGCCGGGCGAGCCGGGCCAGGTGCGTCGTGGCCAGCCGCGCGCCCTCGACGTCGTTCACCGCCACGTACGCCAGCTCGCGCTCGTAGCCGATCGGCAGGCCGCAGGCCACGGTCGGGATGCCGAGCGAGGCGAGCCGGCCGAACACCGGGTTGCCCGCGTGCGTGGAGACCAGCAGCGCGCCGTCGATGTGGCCGCTGGAGATGAAGCGGACCACGCGCTCGACGTCCTGCTCGCTGTCCGCGATGGACAGCAGCAGCGGCATGTCGTGCTCGGCCAGCGCCTGGGTGCAGCCGCGCAGCAGGACCTGGAAGTTCGGGTCCTCGAAGAACTTCTCCTGCGGCTCGGACAGGATGAACGCCACCGAGCCCGAACGCTGCGTCACCAGCGATCGGGCGTGCGTGTTGACCACGTACCCGGTCTGCTTGATCGCCTTGTTGACGGCGGCGAGCGCGGTCGGGGACACGTTCACACCGCCGTTGAGCACGCGCGAGACCGTGCCGCGCGACACCCCGGCCGCGGCGGCCACGTCCTCGATCGTCGGGCGCCTGCGTCCGTTGTCCACGACCACTCCCCGTTCCCCCATCCTCGACGGGCCGGCTTTCCGGCTCACTTTACCGATCCGGCGCCGAGATCGACCCGCCAGAAACGCTGCAGCAGGAAGAACAGCAGGATGAGCGGCAGGATCGACAGCAGCGCGCCGAGCAGGACCAGGGTGTAGAGCGCGGGCTGCGAGGTGCCCGCGTCCAGCAGCGTGAACAGTCCGACGGTCAGCGGGTACTTGTTCTCGCTGCTCAGCATCAGCCAGGGCAGCAGGAAGTTGTTCCAGATGGCCACGAACTGGAACAGGAAGATCGTCACCAGGCCGGGCGACATCATCGGGATGGCGATGCGGAAGAAGGTGCGCCACTCCCCCGATCCGTCCATCCGCGCCGCCTCCAGGATCTCGTCCGGGACCGAGGCACCGGCGTAGAGCCGCGCGAGGTAGATGCCGTACGGCGAGATGATCGAGGGGATCAGCACCGCCCAGTACGTGTCGGCCAGACCGATCTTCGCCACGAGCAGGTACTGCGGGATCGCCAGCACCACCGCAGGCACCAGCATCCCGACCAGGATCATCGTGAACAGGAAGTTCTTGGCCCGGAAGCGGTACTTCGAGAATCCGTACCCTGCGAACGCCGAGACGACCGCGGACAGGATCGCGCCGCCGCCCGCGTACAGCGCCGTGTTCAGCATCCAGGTCCAGAACACGCCGCCCTGGTACGAGTTCAGCGCCTGCAGGTTCGACCAGAACGAGCCGCCCGGCCGGAACGCGGCGTACGAGTCGAGCTGCGTGTTCGTCTTCGTCGACGCGATCAGCACCCAGATGATCGGCAGCAGCGCGTAGACGATGCCGAGCACCAGCACGCCGGTCGGCACGACCGAAGTACGGCGCCCGCGCTTGGCCGGCGCCATGCCCTGCGCGGCCGTGGTGAGAAATCCCGCGCTCATCGGGCCTCGCCTCCGAAGATCTGGCGGTTGGTGATCCGCAGCACGGCGGCCGAGAGCACGAACATCATCACCGCGATGACGATCGACTCGGCGGCACCGAGGTAGATGTTGTTCGCCGTGTAGGTGTCCCGGTACACGGTCATCAGCGGGGTCCACGTCGTCGAGACGCCGCCGTAGGAGATCTGGTGCATCGCGTACGGCTCGTTGAACACCTGCAGCGTGGCGATCGTGGAGAAGATCGCGGTCATGATCACGGCCGGGCGGATCATCGGCAGCTTGATCTTCAGGGCGATCTGCCGCTCGTTCGCGCCGTCCAGCCGGGCCGCCTCGTACGCCTCCTGCGGCAGCGAGCGCAGCGACGTGTAGAGCACCATCATGTTGAAGCCCGTGCCGCCCCACACGCCGATGTTGGCCACGGACAGGAACACGATGCGCTGCCCGAAGAAGTTGATCCCCTGCACCCCGAACAGCGCCTGCAGCGTCGAGTTGATCGGCGAGAACGCGGGCAGGTACATCATGCCCCAGATCATCGAGCCGATCAGGGTGGGCACCGCGTAGGGCAGGAAGATCGCGAGCCGGCCGAACCGCTGGAAGCGCACCCGCTGCGCGTCCAGGATCAGCGCGAACAGCGTGGCCAGGCCCAGCATGATCGGGATCAGGATGCAGCCGTAGATGACCGCGCGCAGCACGCTCTGCCAGAACTCGCCGTCGCCGAACACGGTGCTGTAGTTGGCGAATCCGGCCGCGACCTGCTGCCGCGCACCGGGACCGAGCCCGCGCCCGATCACCTGCGTCTTCTGCGTGCTCAGGTAGATCGTGTAGCCGAGCGGCACCAGGAACACGGCGACGAACAGCAGCACCGCGGGCGCGACGAAGGTGTACGGGGTGTGCCGCGGGGCCGGGCGGAAGCCCCGTCCCCGGCGCGGGCGGACCCGCCGCGCCCCGGTGAGGGACGCGGCGGGCTCGTGTACGGAGGTGGCGGTCGTCATGAGCCGGAGACCGTGAACCCGGCGCTCTTCATGTCCGCGACCACGGCGGTCTGCATCGCGGTCAGCCCCGCGAGGTAGCCGGCCGAGGTCTTGACCGTGCTGGCGAAGGCGTCGCTGAACTTGCTGTACGCGACCGGCACGTTCGGGCCCCAGGTCGCCGCGACGACCTGCGAGGAGTACTGCTTGGCCAGCGTGTAGAAGTCGGACTGGTTCATGAAGGTCTGCGCGGGCAGCGTGGAGCTGGACTCGGCGGCGAGCGAGGCCGGGTAGACCGCGCCGTCGCTCGCCAGCAGCGAGGTGCCCTGCGCGCTCTGGTTGAGCCAGGCGATGAACTGCGCGGCCTGCTGCGGGTACTTCGAGTCGGCGGTCACCGAGGTGGCCGAGCCGCCCCACGCGCCGGACACGTGCTGGCCGGCGGTCCACTGCGGCAGCTCCGCCATCGCCCACTGGCCGGAGGTGTTCGCGGCCGAGGAGGACAGGTCGCCCGGCGCCCACACGGCCGAGATCCAGCTCGCGTACTCACCGGAGGAGAAGGACTTGTCCCAGCTCGCAGTCCACGCCGTCTGCGAGTCGACCGCGCCGGTCTGCACCAGGTTGCCCCAGTACGAGGCGACCTTCTGCGAGGCGGCCGAGTCGATGCCGACCGACCAGGAGCTGCCGGAGGCGGACCACCACTGCGCGCCCGCCTGCTGCGACAGACCGGCGAACAGGCCCGCGTCGGTGGCGACCGTGTCACCCATGTAGATGCTCGGGTTCGCCTTGTGCAGCGCGGCGGCCTCGGTCGCGTACTGGGCCCACGTCGTCGGCACGGCGAGGTTGTACTTCTTGAAGATGTCGGTGCGGTAGAAGAACGCCAGCGGCGCCGCGTCCTGCGGCACGCCGTACAGCGCGCTGGTGCCCAGGTTCACCTGGCTCCACAGGCCCGCCGGGTAGTCGCTCTTGAGGTTGTTGTCGTACGAGGAGATGTCGGCCAGGTAGTTGTTCGAGACCATCGTCGGCAGCGACTGGTACTCGATCTGCGCGATGTCCGGCATGTCCTTGGCCTTGCCCGCCGTCAGGAGCTTCGAGAGCTCCGCGTCGCCGCCCGCGGCCTCCGTGAACTTGATCTGTATGTTCGGGTGGGAGGCGTTCCACACGTTCACGATCTTCTGCATGTTCGGCACCCAGGACCAGAACGTGAGTGTCACCTTCTGGTTCGAGGACGCCGTCGAGGAGGACGTCGTGGAGCCGCTGGAGGAGCAGCCCGCCACAAGCGCGGCGGCCGCGAAGGCGCAGGCCGCGGCCTTGGCGGAGCGAGGGAACTTCATCGTCCACTCCTGTCGAGGGAGGTAGGGGGGACTACGCCGGGGGAATCTCCGTTGTAACACGGGCCGCACGGCGCGGAGGCTGTTGTGAACGCTCCCAGATTCGTGACAGAATCCCGTGATGTCAAGTGGTAGCCCAGCGCCGCACCGGTGAGCTACCGTTCTGTAACCATTTCGTGAGCGCTCCCAGGCGACATATCCTGGGAGCGCTCACGGAGTGCTCGGCGCAGGCTTGGCGCCGCCCGTAGCCCCGTCCCTGTGTCCAGCGAGGAACCCGCCCATGACAGACCACGTCCGCCGCGTCCGACCGCTCGCGTACGGCGCGGACTACAACCCGGAGCAGTGGCCCGAGGAGGTCTGGGCCGAGGACGCCCGGCTGATGCGCGAGGCCGGGGTCAACCTGGTCAGCCTCGGCATCTTCGCCTGGGGCCTGCTCGAACCGGAACCCGGCGTGTACGACTTCTCGCTGCTGGACAAGGTGATCCCGCTACTCGCCGACGCCGGCGTGGACGTCGACCTCGCCACCCCCACCGCCGCGCCCCCGAACTGGTTCCTCGCCAAATACCCCCATGTGCGCCCCGTGATGGACGACGGCCTGGTCCTCGGCGGCTCCTCCCGCCAGACCTACTGCCCGCACTCCCCCGAGTACCGCGAAGCCTGCGTCCGCATCGCCACCGTGCTGGCCGAGCGCTATGCCGCCCACCCGTCGGTAACGATGTGGCACGTGCACAACGAATACGGCTCACCCACCGGCGCCTGCTACTGCGAGGTCTCGGCGGCAGCCTTCCGCGACTGGCTGCGCGCCAAGTACCGCACCCTCGACGCGCTGAACGAGGCGTGGACCGCGACGTTCTGGGGCCAGACGTACACCGCGTGGGAGCAGATCGACACCCCCAAGCGCACCCCGATGGCGGACGTGAACCCCGTGCACCGCCTCGACTTCAACCGCTTCACCTCGGACACCACGCTGGAGCTCTACACCGAGCAGCGCGACGTCATCAAGGCAGCCCTAGCAGCCGCAGCCCGCCCCGAAATCCCGGTCACCACAAACTTCCAACTCATCAACTGCAAGGCCCTCGACTTCTGGACCTGGGCCCGCGAAGTCGACGTGGCGGCCAACAACCACTACCTCACCGCCGAAGCCCCCGACAACCAGATCGAGCTCGCCCTCACCGCAGATTTCTCCCGCTCCATGCGCCGCGGCGAGCCCTGGATCGTGATGGAGCACTCGACCGGCGCCGTCAGCTGGCAGCCCCGCAACATAGCCAAGCGCCCCGGCGAGATGCGTCGCAATACCCTGTCGCACGTCGCACGCGGCGCCGACGGAGCCCTGTTCTTCCAATGGCGCGCCTCCCGCGGCGGCGGCGAGAAGTTCCACTCCGCGATGCTCCCGCACGGCGGCACCGACACCCGGATCTGGCGCGAGGTAGTAGAACTAGGCGCCAACCTCAAGTCCCTCCAAGAGATCGAAGGCACCAAGGTCGCCTCCGACACCGCCGTACTCTGGGACTGGGAATCCTGGTGGGCGCTGGAGCAGACCTTCCGCCCCTCCGTGGACCTGAACTTCAAGGAACGCCAACTCGCCTACTACGAGCAGCTCTGGCGCGCCCACGTCCAGGTCGACTTCGCCCACCCCGGCTCCGACCTGTCCGGCTACAAGCTCATCGTCGTCCCGCAGATGTACCTCTGCCGCGAGCAGTGGGCCAAGAACCTGCGCGACTACGTCACCGGCGGCGGCACCCTCGTCGTGAGCTACTTCTCCGGCATCGTCGACGAGGACGACGCCGTGCACCTGGGCGGCTACCCCGGCGTCCTCCGCGACCTCCTTGGCCTCACCGTCGGCGAATTCCTCCCCCTACGCGCCGACGAACACCCCGCCCTGGACGCAGGTGAGGACGCCCACGGCACCATCTGGTCCGAAGAAATCACCCTCCACGGCGCCGAGACAGTACACAGCTTCACCCAAGGCCCCGCAGCAGGCGGCCCCGCCGTAACCCGCCACCAGGTCGAGGACGGCACCGTCTGGTACGTCTCCACCGCCCCCGACCCCGCCACCCTCCGCGAAATCCTCCGCAACGCCGCCCAAGACGCCGCCGTCCCCTTCGACACCACCACCCCCGCCACCCTGGAACTGGTCCACCGCCACTCCCCCGACGGCACCCGCTACCTCTTCGCCATCAACCACGCCGACACCCCGGTCCCCCTCCCCGCAGCAGGCCAAGACCTCCTCACCTCCCACCCCCACACCCCACAAGACGAGGTCCCGGCGGGAGCAGTCAAGGTCCTGAGGCTGGACGCGTAAAGCTGCGGTTCGTCGTTCGGCTAGCTCCAGTCCTGATCAGCGCACGTCGTGTGGCCCGCCGGATTCCGGCGGGCCACACGACGTCACATCAGATCAGGTCCCTCGCTCACTCACCGCGCCGCGAAGTCGTTGATCACGGACAGGCCGGTGTCGGAGTAATTGAACATGGCCTGGTTCTCCCAGGCGTCCTGGGAGGTGGAGTCGGTCGGGTCCCAGCCGTTGCCGGAGACGTAGGTCCAGGTCGGCTCCCAGTAGAAGGCGCCGAGGCCTAGGCCGTTGGGGACGGCTTGGACGATGGACAGGACGTCGCGGAAGTTCGACATCTGGCCGTACTCGCTGGCGGCGTAGCCGGGGTCGAGTTCGCTGGAGGTGTCGAAGGACGGGGTGGTGGAGTCGCCGGAGGTGAGGGTCCAGGGGTAGGCGGTCTCGGCGACGGCGACCTGCTTGCCGTACTTGGCGGCGAGGCCGTTGAGGTCGGTCTGCAGCACGTCGAGGCGGCCGTGCCAGTAGTCGTAGTACGAGATGCCGATGACGTCGAAGGAGACTCCGTCGTTGACGGCGTTGGTGTACCAGGTCTCCAGGGTCGCGAGGTCGTCGGACGAGGAGAGGTGCAGCATGATCTTGGCGGACGAGTCGGCCGCCTTGACCCCCGCGATGCCCTCCTTGAGCAGTGCGGCGAGCTGGGACCAGCTGGAGGTGGAGCCGTCGGGCCAGAGCATGCCCGCGTTGATCTCGTTGCCCACCTGGACCATCGCGGGCGGGGTGCCCTGCGCGACGAGGTCGGCGACCACCTGCTTGGAGTAGTTGTAGACCTGCGTCTCTAGCGCGCTCAGGCTGTCCGAGGCCCAGGCGGCGGGCACGGTCTGGTGGCCCGGGTCGGCCCAGGTGTCGGAGTAGTGGAGGTCGAGCAGGATCGGCTGGCCGTACGTGCTGTAGGCCTGCTTGGCCATCGCGAGCAGCTGCGTCTCGTTGTCGAAGCCGTCCTCGGGGTTGACCCACACGCGCAGCCGGACGTAGTTCATGCCCGCGCCGGAGAGGATCTGGAGCGCGTTCTCCTTGGTGCCGGAGCTCGTGTAGTAGACGCCGCCGTCCTGCTGGCCGCGGTAGAGGCTGGACACGTCGCCGCCGCGCACGGCCACGGGCGCCGAGCCGTAGGTGAAGGTGACGTCGTCGTAGTTGGTCCAGATCCCGGCCGCCGACGCCGAGTGGAAGTCGATGTAGCACGTGTTCCCGGTGACGTAGACGTACGTCACGATGTGCAGCCAGTTCCCGTCCTCGTCCACCGGGACGTACGTCTTCGGGGTCGAACTCCCGCAGCTCGACATCGTGATCCAGTTGCTGCCGCCGGTGTCGTCCGAGCGGACCCAGACCCCGAGCGTGTAGTAGCCGGGGGTGATGTTCGTGATCTCCTGGTACGTGTCCACGGTGTAGGCCGAGGCCGAGTAGTGGGTCAGCCGGTACGAGCCGGAGTGGCCGCCGGATTCGGTGTACGAGGCGGCGGTGGTGCCGGAGGCGGTCCATCCGGTCGGGGTCGCGGTGCCGGCGCCGTTGGACTCGAAGCCGGGGTTGGTCACCGTCGGCGTGGTCGTGGTGGCGTGGGCCGGGGCCTCGGTCGCGAAGGTCCCGGCGACGGCGAGCGCGAGCGCGGCCAGCAGCCGCGTGCCCCGGGATGCGGGACTCGACTTGGAAGCGCTCCCACTCCGATTTCGGCGTATGCCGAGCGGATGGGCGTGCGGACGACGCGTCATTGCGGCTCCAGAGGGTGCGGGTGGTGAGCAGTGCGCGCCCGCCGGGTCGACGGCAAGCTGTCGGCCGGAAGACTTGGGAGCGCTCACATGCTCGGGCAGTGAAGTTTTTAGCACGGCCGCGCACGCTTGTCGACGGCGCCGTTGACCTTCACCCTTGGGGAAGCCGCACAGTGGATCGCGCCGGGCACCCGTCCGGCACGAGGGAGCCGTCATGAGCCTGGTCAGCATCGGGGAGTTCGCGCAGGCCTCCCGCCTGTCGCCGAAGGCGCTGCGCCTGTACGACGAGCTCGGCCTGCTGGTTCCGGCGCGGGTGGACGAGTCCACCGGCTACCGCTGGTACGCGGCCGGGCAGCTGGAGCGGGCTCGGCTGGTCTCCGCGCTGCGCCGGATCGGCGTGCCGCTGGCCCGGATCCGGGAGATCCTCGCGCTGCCGCCGGAGGCCGCCGCCGAGGAGGTCCGCGCGCACTGGACGGCGGCCGAGCTCGAGCACGCGGCACGCGGCGAGCTCGCCGGAATCCTCGTGAACCAACTGCAGGGGAAGAGGTCCGCGATGTACGAGATCGAAGTCCGCGAGGTCCCGGAGCGCAGGGTGCTGAGCCTGATCCGCCGGATCCACCAGGACGATCTGATCACCAGGAGCAGGGAGCTGTTCATCCGTCCGCTGATGGGCGCGGACCTGCCGCGGCCGGACGGGATCGCCGGGGCGCCGTTCATGATCTTCCACGGGGAGGTCAGCGGGGACAGCGACGGGCCGGTGGAGTGGTGCTGGCCGGTGACCGAGGAGACCGCCGAGCAGTCCGCCGCGCGGTTCCCGGACTACGAGCTGCGCACCGATCCCGCGCACGAGGAGATGTTCGTGCGGCAGCAGGCGCCCGGCACCTGGGCCAGCAGCACGCAGGCCGAGTTGGCGTTGCAGGAGCTGCGCGCCTGGGCGATCGAGCACCGGCGCGAGGCGGCCGGGCCGGTGCGGATGCTGCTGGTCCCGAAGCGGCCGTCGGACGGCACCGGGCCGGACACGCAGTTCGCCGTCCCGGTGCGCTGAGGCCGGCCCGTCCGCCCGGGAAAAAACCGTCGTGGCCGATGGCCCGTCAGCTCTCAAGTGCTGGGAGCCGCGTCGCGGCTCGCGTGCGGTTGGCACCGGGGAAGGTGTGCCAACCGCGGGGAGCTTCGGGGCCGTCGGCCACGACGGCGGGTCGGTGGTGCGTGTGCCGGTCGTGCTCGCGGCGCTGTTCCTAGAAGCCCGAGCCCGAGAGCTCGGCCAGCACCTCCCCGGTCAGGTCGGCGAAGGCGGGCTCCTTCTCCTCGAGGTAGCGTCCCCAGGCCGCGGAGTCCCAGATCTCGAAATGGGTGTCCGCGCCGACGACGGCGACCTCGCGGTCGAGCCCGGCGTAATCGCGCAGGTGGCCGGGAACGCTCACCCGGCCCTGCTTGTCCATGGTCTGCTCGCTCGCGCCCGCGTAGAGCACCCGCAGGTGGTCGCGCACCGCCCGGGGCGAGACCAGGCCGTTGGCCGCGGGCAGCGCCCTGATGCGCTCGGCGAGCTCCGCGAAGCGGACGGCGGGCCACACCGTGAGACAGCGCTCCTGCCCCTTGGTGATCACCAGCCGCTCCGTTTCGTCCACCCGGGCCGCCTCCTCGCGCAGCCGCGCGGGCAGGATCAGCCTCGCCTTGTCGTCCAGCCGCGGCTGGAAGGTGCCGAGGAACACGGCGCACCTCCCGACCGCCCGGTGCCCGCGCCCGCGGCCACCGTCAGAATCCGATGGAACCCGACAGGCCCCACTTTCCCCCACTCTACTCCACTACGCGCCCGCTGGGCCGTACGGAGGATGTCCGGCGGATGATCCGACCATGTCCCCGCGTGGGCACGGCGGCACCGCAAAACGCTCCAGACCTTGCGCACAGTGCGCCCGCGTCGTGCACTATGTCCGTTGACACCCTTCCCGCCGGAGGGGACGCGTTACGCACACCGAGGGGAGGGTCCGTTGCCAGGCACCGTCGGGCAGCAGGGACCGCAGGCACTCGACCGTACCCAGGTCGAGTGGTTGGCCGGGACCGCGCACAGGATCCAGGAGCGGATCGAGACCGTCGTCGAGGGCAAGGCCGAGGTGGTCCGCCTCGCGCTGACCGTGCTGCTCGCCGAGGGCCACCTGCTGATCGAGGACGTGCCCGGCGTCGGCAAGACGCTGCTGGCCAAGGCCCTCGCGCGCACCCTCGACTGCACCGTGCGGCGGATCCAGTTCACCCCGGACCTGCTGCCCTCCGACGTGACCGGCGTGACGGTCTACGACCAGCACCGCGGCGAGTTCGAGTTCAAGCCGGGCGCGATCTTCGCGAACCTGGTGGTGGGGGACGAGATCAACCGCGCCTCGCCGAAGACCCAGTCCTCGCTGCTGGAGTGCATGGCCGAGCACCAGGTGACGGTGGACGGCACCACGTACCAGCTCGAGCCGCCGTTCATGGTCATCGCGACGCAGAACCCGGTCGAGATGGAGGGCACCTACCCGCTGCCCGAGGCGCAGCGCGACCGCTTCATGGCGCGGGTGGCGATGGGCTACCCGGGCCCGGCCGCCGAACTGCGGATGCTGGAGGGGCACACCCAGACCAACCCGGTGGACGACCTGCAGCCGGTCGCCGGCACCGCGGACGTGGTCAAGCTGATCGAGACGGTGCGCGGGGTGTACGTCTCGGAGGAGGTCAAGCACTACGTCATCAACCTGGTCGGGGCCACCCGCGACCACCCGGACCTGCGGCTCGGCGCCTCCCCGCGGGCCTCGCTGCACCTGATCCGCGCGGCCCGGGCGCACGCCGTGCTCACCGGCCGCGGCTTCGTGCTGCCGGACGACATCAAGCACCTGGCCGTCCCCGTCCTCGCGCACCGGCTGATCCCCACCGCCGAGGCCAGGATCGGCCGCCGGGACGCCCAGCAGATCGTCGCCGACCTGCTGGAGCGGGTCCCGGTCGGACTCGCCGCGGGGGGTCAGCGCCGCTCGTGAACGTCAGGAAGACTCTGCACACCTTCTCCACCGGGCTGACCGTGCGGGGCCGGGCCTTCCTGACCGCGGGGCTGACGTCGATGCTGGCGGCGGTGCTGCTGGACTACCAGCCGCTGCTGCGGATCGGCGTGCTGCTGGCCGCGCTGCCGATCGTCGCCGCGGTCATCACCGGCTCCTCCCGGTACCGGATCTCCTGTCGCAGAGTCCTGCAGCCGGCCCGGGTGCCGGTGGGCGCGGCGGCGCAGGTGCACCTGCGGCTGCAGAACGCGGCGCGGCTGCCGAGCAGCACGCTGCTGGTCGAGGACCGGCTGCCGTACACGCTGGGCAGCCGGCCGCGCTTCATCCTGCGCCGGATCGAGCCGAGCGGGCACCGCCGCGTCGCCTACCGGATCCGGTCCGAGAACCGCGGCCGCTTCGAGATAGGCCCGCTGACCCTGCGCAGCGCCGACCCGCTGGGCCTGTTCGAGCTCAGCCGCTCGTTCACCGCGCAGCACACGCTCACCGTGGTGCCGAAGGTGCAGCCGCTGGCCGCCGGGACGTTCGGCGCGCTGTGGTCGGGCCGCGGCGAGGGCCACGCGGCGTACGCGGCGGCCGCGGGCGAGGAGGACATCGGCGTGCGCGAGTACCGGCACGGCGACGACCTGCGCCGGATCCACTGGCGGGCGACGGCGCACCACGGCGAGCTGATGGTCCGCCGGGAGGAGCGCACCTGG
Source organism: Actinospica sp. (assembly GCA_035493475.1). Taxonomy (GTDB): domain Bacteria; phylum Actinomycetota; class Actinomycetes; order Streptomycetales; family Catenulisporaceae; genus Actinospica. The sequence continues at coordinate 8,457 of DATJIF010000002.1, read as the reverse complement.
CACAGCCAGTGCACGATCCTGGTGGACAGCCGGGCGATCGCGCACCGCGGCACCGGCCCGGCGGCGTCCTACGAGTGGGCGGTCTCGGCGGCGGCGAGCACGGCGGTGCACCTGCTGAACCAGGGCTACCACGTGCGGCTGTCGACCGGGGTCGGCGCCGGGCTGATCCCGGCGGAGGACCAGGACACCGTGCTCGACGCGCTGGCCATCGTCAAACCGGTCAACGTCGCGGCGCTGAACCTGGACGAGTGGTCCGGGGCCGCGACGCTCGTGGGCAGCGACCAGCTGGTGATCGCGTTCCTCGGCGAACTCGGCCCCGGCGACGCGGCGGAACTCGCGCGGGCCCGTCCCGGCTCGGCCGGCGGCGTCGCGTTCCTGCTGGACACCGGGACGTGGTCCGGGCCGAGCTCGCGGCCGCTGGACCGGCGCACGCACAAGGAGTCGGCGCGGATCCTGCGGGCCGGCGGCTGGCAGGTCGTGCCCGCGAAGGCCACGGACGACTTCGCCGAACTCTGGCACATCGCCGGACACCACGGCTTCGAGGAGCGGCACGTGCCCGCGCCCAGCGCCCCGCCGGCGCCCCCGATCCCCGCGGGTCCGCAGACCTCGAACGGGGCGGTCGCCTGATGCCCTCCGCACTCAGCTCCTCGCGCTCCTGGCAGCTCCCGATGGCCGCGGTCTTCGCGACGATGGCCTCCGCGGTCGGGCTGACCCGGCTCATCCACTCGGGCACGTGGTTCTTCGTGCTGCTGCTGACCGCCCTCGTGATCGCGGGCGTGGGCATCGGCCTGCGCATGGTCAACGTGCCGCGGCCGCTCATCGTGCTCGCCCAGCTGGTCGTCGTGGTCGCGCTGCTGACCGTGATGTTCGCGCACAACGCGGCGATCGACGGGATCGTCCCCGGTCCGGCCGCGCTCAAGGAGCTGGCCGACCGGGTCAACCAGGGCGGGCTGGAGCTGCAGCAGTACTCGGTCCCCGCCCAGGACACCCCGAACATCACCGTGCTGATCGCCGTGTGCGGGGCCGGATTCGCCTTCGTCATCGACGTCATCTCGGTGACCTGCCGCCGCCCGGTGATCGCGGGCGCGCCGATCCTCGCCGTCTACCTGATCCCGGCCACCCGGCAGCCCGGCGGCTTCAGCTGGCTCGCCTTCGCCTGCGCCGCCGCCGGATACCTGGCGCTCGTCGGCACGGACGGCCACGAGCGGCTCGGCCAGTGGGGCCGCGCCGTGCACCAGCGCAACGGCCGCACGTCCATCGCGGGCGCCACGAACTCCGGGCTCACCCGGCAGATCTCGACGTGGGCCATCATGGCGGCGCTGTTCGTGCCGCTGCTGATCCCGGCCACCCCGACGCTCTTCCACATCAACGCGGGCGGCGGTGGAAGCGGCGACGGCAACGGCACGATCTACCTGAACCAGACCGTGGACATCGCCCGGGACCTGCAGAACCCCACGGCGAAGGCGCTCTTCTCGTACCGCACCGACTCGTCCGCCGCGACGCGCGAGTACTTCCAGCAGGAGGTGCTGACCCAGTTCAACGGCACCGAGTGGGACCCGTCGAGCTCCGCGGTCCCGGGCACCTCCGGCTCGGTCGCCGTGCCCGGCCTGACGAACCCGGGCGTCGCGCGCGCGACGGTGCACGTGTCCGTGGACGTCGACGGCAACTTCGCCTTCAGCACCGCCCCCTCGCCGTACGCGACGACCGAAGCGGCCGGGCTGCCGGACGTGCAGATCGACCAGAACACGCTCACCGTCTACGTCAACGACAGCGACAACAAGTCGCGGCAGGGCGTGCGCTACTCGACGGTCGGCACGCAGGTCACCCCGACCGCGGCGCAGCTGCAGAACGCGACGGTCGGCAACGACGCCCTCTCCAAGCAGTACCTCGCGCTGCCCGGCAACGTGAAGAGCCTGCTCACGACGAAGGCCGAGCAGATCACCGCGGGCGAGGTGACGCCGTATCAGCAGGCGATCGCGCTGCAGCAGTACTTCATCGACAACTTCAAGTACACGCTGACGCCGAAGATCAGCGGTACCGGAGTCTCGGCGATCGAGAGCTTCCTGCAGACGAAGCAGGGCTTCTGCCAGCAGTTCGCCGCCACGATGGCCGCGATGGCCCGCGCGCTCGGCATCCCCGCCGTCGTCGCGATCGGCTACACACCGGGCGCGCAGCAGCAGGACGGCAGCTTCCAGGTGACGACGCACGACGCGCACGCCTGGCCGCTGCTGTACTTCGACGGCATCGGCTGGGTGCAGTTCGAGCCCACCCCGAGCATCATCTCCACCGGCCGCGCGTCCGCCCAGCCGTGGATGGCCCCGCAGTCCCAGGCCACCACGTCCACCGGCGCGACCGCCCCCACCTCCGCAGCCACCGTCCCGACCGGCACCTCGTCCGCCAGCAAGTGCAACAACGGCACCGCGCCGAACCTGCACCACGTCGCCGACGCGGGCGAAGCCACCGTCTGCGGCGGCCAGTCCGCGGGCAGCACTGCCACGCAGCGGCCCTTCGCCTCCTGGGGCCCGTTCGGCGTGATCCCCAGAACCTTCAAGTCCCTGTTCCTGAGCGGCAACCCGGTCCAGATGGCCGTGAAACTGCTGCTGCTCCTGCTGATCCTGCTCGCCGCCGTACCCGGCATCGCCCGCCTGCGACGCCGAAGGAAGCGCAGAAAACTGCTCCGCGCCGCCGCCAGCGGCACCCGCAAACCCAAACTCCCCGGCCAACGCGGCACCGACCCGACCGACCCCCTCCTGGCCGGCAACGGAAACGGCTCGAGCGGCGGCGGTGGCGGCACGGCAACCCTGGTAGCCCCCTCCGCCGTCACCACGGCCGCCCGCCGCGAACTGGCCTTCGCCGCCTGGGAGGACCTGCGCGAGTACGCCAGGGACCTGGGCTACGGCTGGCCCGAGAGCGACACCCCCCGCCAACTCGCCGACAGACTGGCGACCGCCGCCGACTTCGACCCCGAAAGCGAAGCCGCCGTCGGCCGCGTCACCACCCTCGTCGAGCGCGCCGTCTACTCCCCCGACCCCCACATCGCCCCCGACGAGGCCCGCACCCTCCCCGCCGACGTAACCCGAGTCCGCACCGCCCTAGGCACCGCCGCCGGCCGCGCCGCCCGCCTCCGCGCCGCCGTCCTCCCCAGCTCCTCCCTGGACCAGCTCCGCCTCCCCTGGCACAAGAAGCGGCACTGAGGGCTGGGGTAAGTCGTCGGCCCTACCTCCGGCGTGGTGCTGTGCTCGTTCCTCGCTCCGCACCACGCCTACGTCCGGGCCGATTACTTACTACTTAGCCCGCCCACCCGTCCCTCTGCCTTCGGCACGCTACCTACGCTCCCTCGTACCTCGGTCACTACGTCCGCGAGCCTGCGGCGTTGTGGTCCTGGCGTTTCGTTGCCCGCCTCCCGCAAGCCGCCGAACGAGAAGCAGGGCCCTGCCATGCCGTGCGCAGCGCCGTAGGTGGGCGGTTGAGCGACCGAGGTACGAGGGAGCGTGCCGCCCGCCGCAGGCTGGTTGAGTAGGGCGGGTGGGCGGGGTGAGTAATCGCCCCGAACGTAGCCGCCGATGCGGAGCGAAGCGGAGTGTCGGCGGCGTAGGTAGGGGCGAACGCGGAGCCGCGAGCCGACCACTGGCCACCGACTACCGCCCCGCCGCGAAGTCTTCGGGCGGGGCGGGGGTGTGGGGCTAGAAGCCGTCGCGTTCGCGGCGGTGTTGCCAGCGGAGCTCCATGCGCTGCATGAAGGTGCCGCGTTGGCCGGAGGAGGCGCGGCGGGCCTGCTTGATCTTGGCGGCGGGGACGATCTCGCCGGGGGCGGGCATCCGGCGCCAGCAGGTCCAGGCGATCCAGGCGCAGCCGACGAGGACGGCGCCGCCCGCGATCTCCAGGGCCGGGATGTGCTTGGTGGCGACGAGGCCGTAGACCAGTGCGGCCAGGCCGAGCAGCATGCCGACGGCCGCGAGCAGCAGGCGCAGCCTGAGCCTCGCGCGCAGCCTGGCGCCCTGCAGCGCGGAGGCGAACTTCGGGTCCTCGTCCTGGAGGGCCCGCTCCAGCTGCTCAAGAAGCCGCTGCTCGTGCTCGGACAGTGGCACGGATTCCTCCTCGAAGTCTTTCCACGACACCGTGCGGGGTCAGGGCGCCATCACGCCCGGGCTCCACCGGTGCCCATCTCCAGAATAGGCAGCTGTGGCCCGCTGCGGAACGGGATACCCGTGTATATCCCCCACTCGTACTCGGACCACTCCGGAACGTCAGTGTTCCGGGCGGGCCGCGAGCACGTGCAGCCGGGTCGCCAGCGCCCGGAACTCGGGGCGGGAGGCGGCGGCCACCTCCAGTTCGATCAGGTCCGGATCGTCGGCGGCGGCCGTGGGCACGAGGTCCGCGAACAGTAGCACGCCGTGCTGGGAGACCACCTCGAGACCTGCGGCGACGACCAGTTCGACGAGCGCGGGTTCGGTGAAGCGGCGCGGCGCGGGGCCGTGCAGCGCGGCGAGGGCGCCGGTGATGTTGCCGTTCAGGGCGCGGGCGACGACGAGGCCGTCCCGGCTCGCGGCGAGCACGCTGGCCAGGCCGCCGGGCCGCAGCACCCGGGCCGCGGCGCCCATCCCCTCGACCGGGTCGTCGGCCACCTCGAGCACGCCGTGGCAGAGCACTGCGTCGGCGCTCTCCTTGGCCACGGCGTCGAAGACCGTGCCGAGGTCGCCCTGCACGGCGCGGACCAGGTCGGAGACCCCTTCCTCGGCCGCGCGGCGCTCCAGCGAGGCGAGTGCGTCGGGGCTCGGGTCCACGACGGTGACGCGGTGGCCGAGCCGGGCCAGCGGGACGGCGAATCCGCCGGTGCCGCCGCCGAGGTCGACGACGTCCAGCGTCTCGGTCTCGGACCGCTCGGCGAGTCGGGTCAGCCCGCCGACCAGGACCTCCCACACCACGCCGGTGCGCGCCGACGTCCCCGGTTGAGTGCGCTCTGCTGCCACGGCCAGCACGTCCTTTCCTTCACGAACCGGCACCAGCCTAGTGGGCGGCGGGCCGGGCGGGCAGCGCCGCGCGGGCCACGTCGGCGGAGTCGACCGGTTCCAGTGCGGGATCGTCGACGGAGAAGGTGCCGATCCGGCCCGCCGGGGTGTCCGGGCCCTCGAAGCGGATGGTCACGCGGCCGAGCCCGGCGCCCTGCACCCAGCCGGGGCCGCGTTCGCTGTGCCGCACGTCCTTCCCGGCGAGCCAGCGCCTGGCCTCGGGGGCGACGGGGACCGGGCCGTAGACGGTGACCGCGGGGACTGCAGTGACCGAGGGGACTTCCCCGGCCGCGGCGGCCGTCGCCGTCGCCGTCGCAGTCGTCGTCTTCGAGTCGATGTCGGCGGACTCGTACTCGTCCTCGGTGCCTGCGGCGTCCGCGGCGTCGTCTTCCGCCTCGGCGAGGCCCTCCAGTTCGGCGATGAGGTCGCCCTGGGCGTATTCGGCGAGGCCGGAGATGCCGACGCCGAGCAGGCGGATGCCGTGCATCTGGCCGGTGGCGGCGTCGGCGGCGCCCTCGACGAGGCGGAGAGCGGCCGGGATGAGCAGGCGGGGGTCGTCGGTGGGGGCGGGGAAGGTCTCGGAGCGTGTCACGGTCGTGAAGTCGTGGCCGCGGGCCTTGACGGTGACGGTGCGTCCGGTGTGGCCGCTCTCCTTCAGCCGGCGTACGACGCGTTCGGCGAGTTCGGTGATCGCGGCGCGGATCGCCGGGCGGTCCATCAGGTCGTGCGGGTACGTGTCCTCCACGCTGACCGACTTGGTCTCGCGTTCCGAGCTGACGTCGCGGTCGTCCCAGCCGCGGGAGAGCCGGTAGAGCTGGCCGCCCCACGCGTTGCCGAGCAGGGCGATCAGTTCGGCCTCGCTGAGCGCGCGCAGCTGCTCGACCGTGGTGGCGCCGAGCTTGAGCAGCCGGTCGGCGGTCGCGGGGCCGACGCCCCAGAGCTTGCGCACCGGCAGCGGGTCGAGCCACTGCTGCTCGGATCCTCCCGGCACGACGACGCAGCCGTGCGGCTTCTCCGCGTCCGAGGCGACCTTCGCCACCAGCTTCGAGGTGCCCGCGCCGACCGACGCCGTCAGCCCGGTGCGCTCCTTGACCAGTTCGCTGAGCCTGCGCGCGTGCGCCCGCACCTCGTCGGCGTCACTCGGCGGACGCTCCGCCATCGCGTCGAGGTCGACGAAGGCCTCGTCCATGCTCACCGGCTCCACCAGCGACGAGAACTCCCGCAGTATGCCCATCACGACCAGGCTGATCTCGTGGTACGCGCCGAAGCGGGGGAAGAGGTACGCGGCGTTCGGGCAGCGGCGCCGTGCCAACGCCGTCGGCATGGCCGAGCCGACGCCGAAGGCGCGGGCCTCGTAGCTGGCCGTGGACACGACCCCGCGCAGACCGACACCGCCGACCACGACGGGTTTGCCGCGCAGGCTCGGCTTGTGCCGCTGCTCCACCGCCGCGAAGAAGGCGTCCATGTCGATGTGCAGGATCGACGGGACCGTTCGCATGCCTCCATCGTCCACCAACCCTCTGACACCCGGGCGCAGGCGTAGGCGGTCAGTCCAGATGCGGCAGGAGTACGAGCGCGAGGTGCAGGGCGAGACGGTCGCGGCCGGAGTCGAGGTCCAGGCCGGTGAGCCGCTCGATCCGCTCGAGCCGGTGGTAGAGCGTCTGCCGGTGGATACCGAGGGCTTGCGCGGTGCGCTGGGCGCTGCCGGCCTCGTCCAGGTAGACGCGCGCGGTGCGGACGAGCTCGTCGCCACCCTCGCCGAGCAGCCGGTCGATACCGGGCTGGGCCAGGGCCTCGCGCAGCTGCGCGTCCGGGGCGGCCCCGAGCAGCCTGTGCACGCCGAGCTCGGGCCACTCCAGCTGGTCGGCCGACGGCTCGCGGCGGAAGGCGGCGACCCTGGCCGCGATCCGCGCCTGCAGCCAGGACGCGCGGGCCTGGGCGAGCGAGTCCACCGGGCCGCCGATCCCGGCGACCGAGCGGTGCTCGGGTCCCAGCGCCGCCAGGGCGGTGCGGGCCACCGTCCGAGCCGCCGTCAGATCCCCGGCGGCGCCGAGCGGGACGATGAACGTCGAGGCGTGCTCCCCGGTGCCCACGAGCACCGTGCGCGGCAGCCGCCAGGCGTTGACCGGGGCGTAGGAGCTGTCGAGGGGCCGCAGCACCACCGCGGCCACCGGCGTGGCCTCGTCCCTGGACCAGGACTCGGCGATCTCCCCGGCCGCCTTCGACCGCGTCTCCGGGAACGTCGAGAGCAGCTCGCCGACCTTCCACCCGAGGTCGTCGCGCCAGCGGGAGTGCCTGGCCAACTCGGCCCCGGCGCGCCCGGCCAGGTTGAGCAGCTCCGGCAGCACCGCCGGGTCGACGGCGCGGTCCTCCAGCAGCCACAGGTAGCCGTAGGTGACGGACTGCCAGCGCACCGGCACGCAGACGCGGCCGAGCAGCCGGCGTTCGGGATCGGCGGGGATGTGCACCGGGCCGGCCGCCCGGGCGATGCCGAAGGACTCGTAGTAGCGTCGGACCTCGTCGGTGGAGCGCCGGGTGAGGATCGACTCCTGGCGCACCGCGTCGCCCACGGTGCGATGCGCCCCGAAGGCCACCAGGTTGAATTCCCGGTCCTCCAGGGTGACCGCCATCTCGGTGATCCTGGCCGCCTCGTCGACCAGGTCCTGCAGATCCGGTCCCATCACGCCGATTCCTCCCGCCGGGTACCCTCCGGCCGCGCCGGGACGGCCCTTTCATCCGGCTCATCATACGATTGTCTGAGAAAAGGTCCGGCGATGGCGACGCCTGTCTCTCGCTGGGGGGCGCGCGGGCTCCTTACGGTAGGCGCGAACGACCCGTACCCGCTCCGGAGGCAGTCAGTGGCCGCAGTGCTCTCTTCCGTGTTGCTCAAGGCCTCGCGCAGCCCGCTGGCGCGCCGGGCCGTGACCTCGATCCCCGTCACCCGCAAGGTCGTCGAGCGCTTCGTGGCCGGCGAGGACCAGGCCGCCGCGATCGCCGCGGTGCGCGCGCTCAAGGCCCAGGGCCTGTACGCCACGCTCGACCACCTCGGCGAGGACACCACCGACGCCGCCCAGGCCGCCGGCATCCGGGACTCCTACGTCGCGCTGCTCGCCCGGCTCTCCGCCGAGGGGCTCGCCGACGTCGCCGAGGTCTCGGTCAAGCTCTCCGCGCTCGGCCAAGCCCTGCCCGGCGGCGAGCAGCTGGCCCTGGACAACGCCCGCGCCGTGTGCGAGGCCGCGGCCGCCGCCGGGACCACGGTGACCCTCGACATGGAGGACCACACCACCATCGACTCCACCCTGCGCGTGCTCAAGGTGCTCCGGGAGGACTTCCCGTGGGTCGGCTCCGTACTCCAGAGCATGCTGCACCGCACCGAGCAGGACTGCCGCGACCTGGCCTACCACGGCTCGCGCATCCGCCTGGTCAAGGGCGCCTACGCCGAGCCCGC
>DATJIF010000001.1:0-2551 GCA_035493475.1 Actinospica sp. | reverse complement strand
ATGTACCCGAAGCAGGCGATCTCCGTCAGCCGGGAAACCTCCGAAGTCGACACCGCCGTGATCGCGCTGATCGAGCAGGCCAAGGCGCGCGCCGCCGAACGCTCCGCCCGCATCAAGCAGGACAGCAGCGGCGAGTGACCGTCATGGCCGAGCAGCAGCGCCAGGCGCCGGGTTTCGACCTGGACGCCTACCTCGCCGCGCTCGACCTCGACCAGCTCGCGATCCCCGAATGCCGCAGGCTCCTGACCCGCTACGACCCGCTGCTGTTCTCGATCCTGTACCTGCCGCACCACCTGGCGTCGAAGGAGACCCGCGAGCACGTCAGCATGTCCCGGTTCCATCTCGACCTGTGCGAGTGGGCACTGACCATGTGCCGGGACCAGCACGGCGAGGCGCAGGAACGTACCGCGTGGGTAGCGCCGCGCGGCTCCGGCAAGTCCACGTGGGCGTTCATGATCCTGCCGTTGTGGGCGCTCGCACACGGCCACCGCCGGTACATCGCCGCGTTCGCCGACGCCGGCACCCAGGCGCAGCAGCACCTCATGAGCTTCAAGCTCGAGCTCAGCACGAACCGGCTCCTGCGCGAGGACTACCCGGACCTGGTCGCCCCGGCCACGCGCGGCGGGGTGACGGTGGCGGACCGGCAGGACATGTACATCGCCAAGTCGGGTGTCGCGTTCACCGCGAAGGGCATCGACTCCTCCACGCTCGGCGCGAAGATCGGCAGCCAGCGCCCGGACATGATCCTGTTCGACGACATCGAGCCCGATGAGGCGAACTACTCGCCGTACCAGAAGGACCAGCGGCTCAAGTCTGTGCTCCAGGCCGTGCTGCCGATGAACCTCAACGCCGTCGTCGCGTTCGTCGGCACCACCACCATGCAGGGCAGCATCGTCCACGACCTCGTACGCCAAGCCACCGACCCGCAACCGCCCCAGTGGCCGCGCGAAGAGAACATCCGCATCCACTACTACAACGCGATCACCACCGGCCCAGACGGCACCGAACGCTCCCTATGGCCCGAACGCTGGTCGCTCGCCTACCTCCGCTCGATCCGCAACACCGCCAGCTACAAGCTCAACTTCGAGAACCAGCCCGTCAGCCTCGGCGGATGGTGGCAGCCCGGCGACATCAAATACGGGCGCCTGCCCGCCTACGACCGGGTCGCAATGTTCATCGACGGCGCCGTCACCGCCAAGCCCACCTCGGATGAGACCGGCATCACGATCCTGGGACTGTCCCTCGCACAGAAGCGGATCTACGTCCTCGAATCCATCGGCGTGCGCCTGACCGGCGCGCCCCGGCGACGCAAGGCCCTGGACCTGATCGAGGAGTACGGCGTCGACTACCTGATGGCCGAAGCCAACCAGGGCGGCGACCTGTGGCACGTCGAGTTCCACGACATGCCCGTCCCCGTGCGCACCTTCACCCAGCACGAGCCGAAGTCCGTACGCATCCGCCGCTTCCTCGGCCTCTACCAGCGCGCCGGGTGCGCGATCGTGCACGCCAAGCCGCTGCCGCAGCTCGAGGCCCAGCAGTCGGCGTACCCGAACCTGCTGCACGAGGACGTCCTGGACTCGGCGGCCGCGGGCGGCGAACACATGGTCGGGATCTTGTTCAACGCCGGGCCGGCGCAGCGCGGCCGCTCCACCGTCACCCAGTTCTCCTACCGGTAAGGGAAGCCGCTGATGCCGCTCGATGGCGAGTACCAACTGCCACCGGACTCGACCCTGTTCGGCACGAGCCTGGACGACCTCCCGCGCGACGACCTCGACCTGGCGCTCACCGAGATCACGGCCGCGCTGGACGGCTACCAGCATGCCGAGGAGTACGACTCGGTCAACCTGTGGGAGCAGAACATGCTCTCGCGCGAGGGTCGCACGCTGCGGCAGGCGGACATCGAGTACGACCCGAACTTCTGCTCGCCGGTCATCGACGCCGTCAACGACAGGTTGTTGATCTCCTCGATCACGGCCACGGCGGGCTCGGTCACCGACTCGGCGGCCACCGATGCGGCCACGGCGCTCGTGCAGCAGGTCGTCGAGGCCAACGAGCTCGACACCCGCTACCGCGAGTGGAACCGCAAGGCCCTGCGGGACGGCGACGCCTACGTCATCGTGTGGCCGTCCGAGCGGCAGGAGATGGCCGACGAGCTGTCCGACGACCGCGACGTCACCGGCTCGGGGCCGGCGACGGTCGTGCCGGGGGTGAACATCACCTATGCGGACCCGCGCAACTGCCGCATGTTCTACGACCCGGAGAACCCGCGCCGTAAGTTGTTCTTCGCGCAGATGTGGCAGATGCAGCTCGCGGGCGAGAAGAAGCCGCGCATGCGCATGAACCTGTTCTACCCGGACCGCATCGAAAAGTGGATCTCCGCGCCGGGTGATCGGCAGAAGACGGCGAAGGAGTTCAAGCCGTTCCTCGACCCCGACCTGGACAACGACAACGACTACCCGGGCTCCGGGTCCGACCCGGACAACGATGCGGCGCCCGTCTCGTTGTGGCCGATGCCCAACCCCTACGGGCAGGTCCCGGTCTTCCACCTGCG